>CBDHYJ010000050.1:0-115222 GCA_965275905.1 Hyphomicrobiales bacterium
GTGCGGCGGTTTTGTCGCGGCTCTGGCGGTGCCGGTCTATCTCTACGTGGCCGGAATGCCGGGCGTGTTTGAAGCGCTCGCATTGTTGTGGCTGATATCCCCGCTCGCGCTGGCGTTTTTTCTCTCCCGCAGCGGCAAGCTGGCCGTAGCACACCTCATGTCGGCCATGAGTCTGGCTTTGCTGGTAGGCTGTGTGGCGTCTGTAACCGGAGGTCTTGCGTCCTTTATTCTGGTCTGGCTGGCGGTTGTGCCGGTCGAGGCGGCACTTTCCGGCTCGAGGCGGATCGTTGCCGCTGCTGTGGCGTTGAGCGCTACCGTGCTGCTGGCATTGGGCATCGCTGGATTGGCGGCGTTGCTGCCGGCGCCCCTGGTGTTCGCCAACCCGGCGACACTTGGTGTCATCGGTGTCGGCTCCGCGCTGATATATGCCGGCGGTCTTGCCCTCAGCATCCAGGACATTCATGAGAAATCCATGACCGTTCTGAGACGCAGCGAAGCGCGCTATCGCCTTATGGCCGACAATGCGACGGATCTGATCACCTGTCACGACGAGGACGGCGCGGTCACGTTCGTCTCCGGCGCACTGGAGTCCGTGCTGGGTGAAAACTGCGGCGACGTGCTCGGGCAACGCCTGATTGATCAGGTTCATGTGGCGGACAAGATCGGCTATCTGCAGGCGTTGTCGACGGCCATCGAAACCGATGAGCCGGCCACGGTTGAATTCCGCGTGGCGCGCGGACAGATTGCGGAAATCAGTGATCTATCGGACTTCCGTTGGGTTGAAATGAGATGCCGCCGGCTTCCTGAGCCGGCCATGCCGGGCCGGGCGGACCGAATTGTCGCCATCACGCGAAACATCACCGATCGCAAGAGACAGCAGTTCCAGCTGGTTCGTTCCCGTGACGAAGCGGAGGAGGCGAACCGCGCCAAGACGCAATTCCTGGCCAAGGTGAGCCATGAGCTGCGCACGCCGCTCAATGCGATCATCGGGTTTTCCGAGATCCTGAAGAGTGAACTCGGCGCAGTCGAGGGTAACGAGCAGCGTGTTGAGTATACGGACTTGATCAATGAAAGCGGCAATCACCTGCTGAACGTTGTCAACGATCTGATGAACATGTCGCGCCTCGAGGCCGGAAAGTTCGAGATTTGCACTTCGGAGTTCGATCTGAATGAGGTCGTATCATCCTCGGTTGGCATCATGCGGCCCTCGGCCGAACAGGCCGGCGTGGAAATCGTTGCCGATTTCGCCACCGAAGAACTTGAAGTGAATGCGGATCCGCGTGCATTGCGGCAGATTGTTCTGAACCTGCTGTCGAATGCGATCAAGTTTACGCCATCTGGCGGACGGGCGGTGGTCAGCACGAATACGCACGGCGGAATGGTCGAAATGAGTGTTTCCGACGACGGCATCGGCATTCCTTCGGACGTGCTGCCGAAAATCACCAATCCCTTCGTTCAGGCGGACAATGGTCTGGACCGGCATCATGAAGGCACGGGGCTTGGGCTGTCCGTCGTAAAGGGCCTGACCGAACTCCACGGCGGCACGATTTCGATCGAGAGCAGGGTTGGCGATGGCACGCGCGTTGCGATTACGCTGCCGCAGCCCAGCGCGCTCGAAATCGATGCGCCTTCAACCGCCAGCGAGCCGGAGCAGGGACGGGCCGGTCTGCTGCGCGATGTGAGCTGAATGAACGGTGCGGAATGCATTTGTGCGAAGTTCAGGGTGCGGATTTCACGCCCCCGCAACATGACCCGCTAAGTCTCTTGGAGGAGGAACAGCGGTGAGACGAAAGTTAGCGCTCGTGACTGGGGCAGGCATGGTGACCCTTCTGGTGGTCATCGTGATGAACGCGGTGTCGTGGCAAAGCGGCCGCCACCCGGCGCCCCTGATCGCAACTCTATCCGACCGGGTGGGCGGCAATTCTGTGCTGGTCAGGCCTTACAATCGTCCTTTGCCGGGAGCCGAGCGCATAACGCCCAAGCCAAAGCCGGACAAGCTGGTGCGCGACGTGCAAATCGAACTCGCCCATCTCAACATCTATTCGGATACGATTGACGGCCTCAAGGGGCCGAAGACGCGCGACGCGATCGCCGCATATGAGCGGCTGCACGGGCTGACCGTGACAGGGACCGCGTCGGACCAACTCCTGGATCATATTCGCTTCAACAGACGTATCGCCGAAGCGATCAAGACCCCGCTTCCGCCGGAAGATGCCGACCCTCGGGTCTTGCTGGTGCAAAACGGACTTTCCGAACTGGGTTACAACCCCGGTCCCGTCGACGGGCATCTTGGGAACCAGACCAGGGACGCCATCCGGAGCTTCGAGCGCGATCGTCGAATGCCGTCGACCGGATTGATCACGGACCGTCTCGTAGACGAATTGCGCAAGGTGACCGGAACGTCGGTGCTCAATGCCGGTTGAGGACTGGCCTTCAGCGTCTCCGCTTCGGTTGAAATCCGAAGTCTGGGTCAAAGCTTTCCTGAGAAGACTCAACAGCCACAATGTATGGGCGGCGATAGTGCGTCGTGGTGATCCCGACGCCGGCATCATTTATGTAAGCGTGAACCGGCTCGACGGGCAGGTGAGTATCTACGGGCCAGCCATTGCGGGCGTGCATGACGCGGACGGCGAACGTCAGTGGAGCGTTGCGACGCGGGCCGCAATCGTGTCCGATGCCGAGGCGGCTGAGTTCTTCTTGAAGCAGAGCGCAATCGATCCGGACTTTTGGATTGTCGAAATCGAGAGTCCCTCAGGCGAAGCCCATCTGGACAATATTCTGAACGAGTGATCGTGCGCGGACGCCGCTCAGGCCGCGGTGTCATCCGAGACGGAGCGGCGGACTCTCCAGAAACGGAGAATTCGCTGTGCAGTCGGGACGGCAAGGCGCTCGTAGGTCTGGACGAGCTGGGTCATGTCCTGTTGAGAACGGCGGACCAGCGGATTCAGGGCATGCATCATTTCCGCGAACAGGTTGACCGGCAGCCCGCCCGCGCGGCAGGTCAGGGCAAGACCTTCGCCGCTCCGGTCAAGGGTAACCTTCTCTGCGGTTTCCAGATCGATGTTCGCCAGTTTGGCCAGTCCGCAGACGAACTCCGGAATCCGTTGTTCGCGCGCGAAGCCGATCAGTTTCTGGGGCGTCAGCGAATTGTTGGCGACAAGATCGTTGATGACGACTTCCGGCTTGCTTTGCTGGTTGCGCCGGCGGTCGAGCTTGCTCTCCTGCATCGCGGTGACTTCCTGCAGCGCATTCTCAAGACGGCTGCGATCGACATCGCTGCTTTCGGCAAGGACCTTTTCGCGAATGTCGTTGGAAAGTTTCGCCACCATGCCCTTCATGAGATCGTAAGGCAGATCCGGCCGCCTGAGCAGGGACGCCTGGAGCGCCTGGCTCGATTCGGCGCGGTCGGCGACAACCTTCATTGAGCCTTCGGAAATAACCGCGGATTTGTTCTCGACCAGACCTTTGACGACATTGTCATCGCCGCGATCGACAAGCACTGTGGACACCTGTTCGCCGATGTCGGAGCGCTTGGTGATCGCCATGAGGTGGTCCTGGCTCTGCACTTCCGCGATCTTGACGAGATCGTCCTGGCTAAGGACCGGGCTCCGTTCGATAACCGGACGGGCCACGGCGATTTCATCGCGCGCCAGTTTGTTGACAAGTTCCCGCGGTGCCGCCTCGTGGCCGCTGAGACGCTCGGACAGCTCACGGCGCATTTCGGTCTCAAGTTCGTAGGCGACCTTGCCCAGGATGTCGCCGAAGTACCAGTTTTCCGTCTCGCTATAGGCTTCGGGCTTATCGAGAAAAACATCGGTGATCTCGCGCAGCAATTCGCGCCGCCGGTCACTTGACGGTTCAGAAGCCAGATCAACCAACTGCACCATTTTTTCGAGTCTGGCGTCGTGTTCGGACATGTTTTCCATAATTTCGCAGCTCACCCGGTCGTCCATCGGAATGAGTTTTACACGGCAACGGTAGATTATCGGTAAACGGCAGGCGTGGATTTATTGGGACATCTTTGCAACACCTGTACAAACGAGCCTTAGGCGTTTGTTAACCATAACTTGGCTTAAATCGCTGCCATCAATCTGCAAAGTCTCCGTACGGGCATATGGGCTGATTGCCGGTTTCAATGCGGGGGCCAGGAGGATGAAATGGCCGACATTCTTGAGTTTCGCGCTGCAGACAGGCAACCAGACGACCTTCAAAAACAAGCCGGCCCTGCGGACATAATCATATTCCCCGGAGTGCGTATCGAACGGGACAACTTCAGTCTTGCGGACCGGGTGGCGGTTCGAACCGGCAGGCGAACCAAAGTCGGTAACGCCAAGGCCGAAGATTGAGTCACGGAGTGCTCTTCCGGACCGGCAGGCTCCGGCGCGCTTCACGTCGCCGAAAGGCATGCCGGAGCGGACGTTCGGGGCCGTCATTACTGAGAATTCCGATCGCATGCCCGGCTTGAATGCGAAGCAACCCCGCTCGCGCGCAGTGTGTATTGCTGTGGCGACTGCCCTTGCGGCGATGGCCGCCGGGTGCGCGCCGACCGGCGATTTCGGCCGCCAGCAACCGTCCTATCTTCACGATACAGTCATTCCGGCGATCCGGGCGGCGGCCCACGATCTCCGCGGCAAGGTCACCTCGACATATCCTTACACGGCCGACGAGGAGCGCATGCGCGCGCTGAGTCATAACCTGATCCATGTGGACCGGAAGAAGTCGATTGACCGGTATCTCGCCTCGGGCGTGCAGGATCTCGGCATCGCCGAAAGCCGGTATGAGGAGAACAGGCGCATTGCGAACAACACGGGCAAGAGCGCCTATGAGCGTCAGCCGCCGAGCCGCCGACCGTACACCCTGTTGAATGTGGTTCGTGCGGACATCTGGGATTTCCGGAAGTTTGGCAACAGTGTCGAACTGGTCTACGCCGCCGACGCGCGTCGCCGTCGCGCGATCCTGAAACACGAAGATGTTCCCTCCAGCGATCTGCACAACGCCATCGGGAGAATCAACGAGAACCGGAGGCTTGTGAATCAGACGGTGCTCGCCGTTCGCAATCGTGTTGACGAGTATCGTCTTGAGCTGCGCCGCAGCATCCTCGAATACCCGGATGCCATTCCGGAGGGGAGGGTGACCGCCGCAATTGACAGGCTCGCCGGCCTCGTCGAGATCATACAGGAACAGACGCGCGTCTGGGCGTTTCCCGGCGATTATGTGCGCAATGGAGACAAGCCTTCATCGCGAACGCGCCGGATTCCCAGGCTCGACGGTGGACGGAGGATCTGAGTCCGACCGCTTGTTTCAGCTGCTCTCGGTTTGCTCGACAGGTTCGCACTGTGCCGACGAGAGAGCATTGTCGACAATGCCGCGCATGCTCTTGTCGGGCACGAAACCACGGAAAATGATCAGGCCGGACTTCGCCGGAGAAGTGAACCTGAGCGTATTCTGCTCGGGATGAGGCGTCGCCTGGTCGGCTTCTCCCAATCCCGCGGCCTTGACGATCAGCAGGCGGAGGCGCTCTACCCCGGCCTGTGCGTCGTTGATCGTGTAGATGTTGTCGCCGGTATCGGAATACACACTGACGGACCAGTAACTGGGCGGGACCTGCGCTTCGATCTTCAAAGGCCCGTTCGAGACATCGAAGCGACAGAATGCGTAGCTGATGTCGGGGCTCGGCTCGACAAGAATGTCGCCGGCCGAACTGATGGCATCGATCTTCCGCAGCGAGTTCAGCGGAGCGGCTGTTTCGAATTGCGCCATCCTGCGTCCGACGTCGAATACGGGTGCGAACAGCACCATGGCAAGGTGCACGATCGTCGCCAGCATGAGTGTTGCAACACCCCAGTAGATCCAGCTTCTCATCGGCATTCGCCCCTGACGATCTGAGGTAACACGGCATTGGCGATGTCGTTGGCGATGCGTTGGTCGGCGTTGTAGAGCCGGAACAGAAGGAAGAAGTCATCGCCGTCGACGGACGGCAACCAGTTCCCCGAGTTTACCCTGTGCGACACGGTGATCGAAAAGCTGCCATCGGTGTTCCGCAGGGTGTTCGTACTGTTGAATGAGTGCCGTTCCGCGGGATTTGCGACAGGTCTGCGGTCTTCGCCGTAAAGCGTGACGGACCACCACCGGGCCGGTGGCGGCTGGTCGACCTTTATCGTGTAGTCACACGAACCGTCCAGGGGTCGGGCTTCGCTGTCGTTGACCGCGCGGAACGTGATCGCCTCGAATGCCGTCACCGTCAGCTTTCCGGTCTCCGCGAAATGTGCACGCGTATAGGGGTCGGCATTCGGCTGTGCCACTGACGGCCAGGTTTTCCATGGGCCGTTGGTCACGGCGACCGCGCGGATCCCGTTCGTCATCGCATAGTCGGCCGTGCAGTACCCGAGACTGGTTCCGCCGACAATGAACACAAAGATTTGGACTAAAAGCCGCACCGCGCTCCAATTTCCGACTAGCGGTATCCGCCCGAACCAACAGGTGCGTTCCAGATGTCTCGGATGATCTTCTTGGGCGGTGCGCTGCGCCGCCGCTTGGTCCGATAACGGTTGTCGTCGCTGTTGCCTCTGAATTCGGCGTATGAATCAAAGGAATTATAAGTCGATTCGCTCGACGTTTTTGATTCCGCGTTTTTAAACAGTCCGGCCATGTTGTACAGGACCTTGACCACCGGGTCGCGGCTGCTGGCTTCCAGCAGGGCGAGTTCGGTTGTCTCGTCGAACTGCTCGTCGACTTCCTGATACTGACTGGTCACCGTGACGCCCGGCAGTGGTTCAGGGCTCTCGCCGCGTTCGGCATTCGCCATGAAGTCGTGCCAGGCCTGCGCCGGCAGCCGCCCGCCGGTCACCCGGCGCATGGGCGTAAAGTCATCATTGCCGAACCACACGCCGGTCACGTGGCGTGCCGTGTAACCGACGAACCAGGCGTCCCTGTACCCTTGAGTGGTCCCGGTCTTGCCCGCGACCGGTGTCGTTTTCAGGAAAGCGCGCCTGCCCGTGCCGCCGAGCACGACCTGGTTCAGCATATAGTTGAGATCGCCGACATAGACGGGATTCACGGTGCGCAGGCTCTGGGCCGCATTCCGCTCGCGGTTATAGAGCACCGTTCCGTCAGGACGCCGGATCTCGAGCACCGCATGAGGCCTGTTCGCGGTCCCGCCATTGGCGAATGTCGAATACGCTCCGGTCAGATCCATGAGCGTAACCTCGCCCGTGCCCAGCGGCATCGACCGGTTCAGCGCGACTTTCGACTGCAATCCAACCAGTTGCGCCGTTTCCTGGATCTTCCGCCGTCCGATGATTTGCGCGATGTGGACCGGGATCGTGTTGATCGATTTCTGCAGTGCCGTGAGCAGTGTCACCGGACCGCGATAGGTCCGCGTGTAGTTCTTGGGCGACCAGTTTCCGAGGGTGATGGGAGAATCGGAAAGCACCGTCGTCGGGCGCATGCCCGACCGCAGCGCGGCCAGGTAAACGAATGGCTTGAATGACGAGCCGGGCTGCCGCTTCGCGTCCGTGGCCCGGTTGAACTGGCTGCTGTCATAGTCCCGTCCGCCGACGACGACTTTCACGGCGCCTTGCGGGGTCATCGAGACGAGGGCGGCTTCCGATACGTTCGCCGACTTCTTGTTGACGTCGATCATGTTGTTGACCGTGGCCTGCGCAATTTTCTGCAGGCGCAGGTCGATCGTCGTTGAGACTTCGAGGTTGAATTCCCCTGCAAGCTTGTAGCTCTTGATGAGCTCCTGAACCTCAACGTAAGCGAAATCGAGATAATAATTGGGAGTCTCGAACCCTTCCCGTTTCACGAATTCGGCCGGTTCGCGGCGCGCGGCAAACGCTTCGCCTTCGCTGATGAAATCGGAAGCAAGCATGCTCTCAAGGACCACGTTGGCACGCGCGTGGGCGGCCTTGATGTCGACATGGGGTGCATATTTGCTCGGCGCCTTGAAAAGGCCGGCAAGCATCGCCGCCTCGGGCAGGCTGACATCGCGGATCGACTTGTTGAAGTAGTACTGGGCCGCCGCCTCGACCCCGTAGGTTCCGCCGCCGAGATAGGCGCGATCGAGATAAAGCTTCAGGATCTGTTCCTTGCTGAGCCGGGCTTCGATCCATAGCGCCAGGAATGCCTCGTGCAGCTTGCGTTCAAACGTCCGGTCAGGCGTCAGAAAGAGGTTCTTGGCCAGCTGCTGCGTAATGGTGCTGCCGCCCTGGACCACGTCGCGGGCCCGGACATTCTCGACAGTCGCGCGAAGCGTGCCCTGGAAGTCCAGTCCGAAGTGATCGAAGAACCTGCGGTCCTCCGTGGCGAGCACCGCCTGGATAACCTTTGGGGGAATCTGGTCGAGCGGGATGGCATCGTCCTGGCGTACGCCGCGTCGGCCGATGATCTGTCCGCTGGAATCGGTAAATGTGACGGCAACCTTGCGGCCCTGGTTCCAGACGTCTCCGCTGCCGTCGAAATCGGGAAGACCATAACGGTGCAGCACGACCAGGAAGATCATGCCCAGGGTTGCGCCGTCGGAGATGATTTCAGTCGCCAGCCTCGGGACGCCGCGTATGCGTAGCCGGCCGAGCATGGCGGCGTATCCGCCCCAGATCCGGCCGATCCACGACCAAAGGCCGTACACGGTTGAATTCAACCATGAGTCCACCTCGTAGAGGCGCTCGTTTATCCGGTCCTTATTTCGCGAATCTGACACGTCACTTCTTTGCCCAGCCGTCGATTCGCCAAATCAGCCTCAAAGGGCATACTTGGCGCTCAGGTGTGAGGCGTCCTTTCTCAGCCAATGTGTTTCACCTGGACATATCGTCCTGTCATACGCGGTCTACAAGATTATGAACCAGACAATTCCAGTACAAACACCGCTGACGCCCCTCTCGCGCCCACCATCTTTACGTTGAACTGATAATATAGTGCAAATGGGACAAAATGACGAACCGTTTTGGCGCACGAAATCGTTGGCGCAAATGTCCGATGAGGAGTGGGAGTCGCTATGTGACGGCTGCGCACGCTGCTGCCTGATCAAGCTCGTTGACGACTCCGGCCCGGAAACGTCCGGTCGCTCGGGCTCCTGTGACAAATCCCACAGCGAACACCAGGACGAGGAGGTTTACTACACCGATGTAGCGTGCCGGTTGCTGGACCTCGGGACGTGTCGCTGCAGTGATTATGCCAATCGGACCGCCAGGGTCCCCGACTGCGTGGCACTGACCCCGGAAACCATGGACCGGATCGACTGGCTGCCGCCAACCTGCGCCTACCGGCTCGTCGCCGAGGGCAAGGAGTTGAATTGGTGGCATCCGCTCGTATCGGGAACTACCCGGAGCGTGCACGAAGCCGGCATTTCCGTACGGGGACGCGCAATATCGGAGGATGAGCTTTGCGACGAGGATATCGAGGGCCACATTGTCTCCTGGCCCGTGTCGACGGCGGAGTGACTTCAAGTTATCCCGGCATTTTAACAATAAATCCGATTCCTGCGACAATCCGTCTTGCCTCGTCCGATCATTCCTTTAAGATTCGAATCAAGCGTGAAGCGCGGCGGAAGGAAACTGCAGGCCAAAAAGAACGAAATAAGCAGTGCGTAGTGTCAGGTGAGGGGTGTTGGTGATGAATTCTCATCCGTGGGGCCATAAGTCGGTACCGATAACGACACGGAAGAAACAGCTGTTCGGCCAGCGAAGACAGTCCAGAAGCAGACCGCTGCTCGTCGCATCCACTCTTATCGTCAGCATAGCCGTCGTGTTTGCGGTCGGCTTCAAGTTCGGCCGGTATTTCCATGGCGACCCGGTCAGCGGCAACGATCTGCTGGCGGCGAATGTCGACAATCAGGGCAATTTGGCTGAACGCACCGTCAGCGAATAGCATCAGCCTCAATCTATCACCCGCGTCACCGGACGGAATTAGTCTCAATACCCGGCCGAAAGATGCTATTTGTGATGAATTGACGGTTCATGCGGGGTTCAGGTCGCGCCTGTAAGTTTCCCGAGATGATACACTTGAGCAAACTTGCGGTCTGCATCGTCCTGGTTTTGGCGACGCTCGTTTTCACGGCGGCGCCCGACGATGCACTTGCGCAACGCAAGCGATTTTTCCGGCCGCATATTGTTCTGCCACCCCCCGCATTTGTGCCGCCAGGGCACTTTGTCAGGCCGCATCGCAAGTTTCGCCACGAGATCTCCAGGCGTCGCCCTTCAGCGCGGGCCATAGCCCGCGCCAAGCGGCGGCTGGGCCTGCCGCCGTCGGCGCGGGCCGTCGGTTGGCGAATGGTTCATCGCGGCAACGCGGTGTATTGGAAGATAATTTTCAGAGTAGGAAATCGGCAGATCCCGGTCGAGATCAGGGCCGGCCGATAACTGTTGCACCACGGCGTTCCTGATGTCCTCGGAATTGCAAGGAGATGTTCTATGCGCCTTTTGGTCGTTGAAGACGACGACGATCTGAACCGCCAGCTTGTGGCCGCGTTGAGTGAGGCCGGCTACGCGGTCGACGCTGCCAAGGACGGTGAGGAGGGGCATTTTCTTGGCGATACGGAACCATATGATGCGGTCATTCTCGATCTGGGTCTGCCGGTGATGGATGGCGTGACGGTTCTTGAGAACTGGCGTCGGGACGGAAAAAACATGCCGGTGCTGATCCTGACCGCGCGGGACCGGTGGAGTGACAAGGTCTCGGGCATCGATGCCGGCGCAGACGATTATGTCTCGAAACCGTTTCATATGGAGGAAATTCTGGCGCGCGTTCGTGCTCTGCTGCGGCGCAGTGCCGGACACGCTTCGAGCGAGTTGACCTGCGGCCCTCTGCAGCTTGATACCCGAAGCGCCCGCGTCACGCTCGACGGCCAGAGTGTGAAGCTGACATCGCTGGAGTACCGCCTTCTGTCCTATCTGATGCACCATGACGGTCGTGTGGTGTCCCGCATGGAACTGGTTGAGCACCTGTATGATCAGGACTTCGATCGTGACTCCAACACCATCGAGGTCTTTGTCGGACGATTGAGAAAGAAGCTTGGCACGGACTTCATTCGAACCGTCCGCGGGCTCGGATATTGCCTTGCCAAACCGGATGATGCGTCGTAACTCGCTCGCATTCCGGCTGATTTCCTCTGCAGCCGTCTGGAGCGTTATCGTGCTGCTGTTCACCGGCATCACGTTGTCGTCGCTGTTTCGCAGTGCCGTCGAGCGCAACTTCGATGCCAGGCTGCAGGCGTATCTTGACGGCCTTATCGCCAACATCGAACTCAATGAATCCGGAACTCTGACCGAGGCCGGCAGTGTCGGTGACGCCCGTTTCGACTTGCCGTTGTCCGGCTGGTACTGGCAGGTCGGTGCCCGCGGTGCGCAGGCGAGCGCGATGCTGACATCGCGTTCGCTGCTGGATCAGACCCTGGTCCTGGACAAGAACGCCACCGACAATGCGACGGCGTGGCAGTTGAAACGCTTCTATCTGAAGGGGCCGGAGGATCAGAGCCTTCGCGTCATCAAGCAGGATATCCAGCTCGCCGGATCGACCGAACCGTACTCTTTCACGGTCGCAGGCAACAGCGATGAGCTTGAAGCGGAAATCTCGACGTTCAACAACACACTCATTATAGCGCTTTCGATCATGGGGCTCGGCGTCGTTCTCGCGGCGCTGATCCAGGTTCGGTTCGGATTGCAGCCTTTGAGGATTTTCCAGCAGTCCCTGAGCAACATCAGAACCGGGCATCAGACCCGGCTGAGCGGCACGTTCCCCGACGAAGTGCAACCGCTTGCGGAAGAACTGAATGCCCTGCTCGAGGCCAACGAAGCGGTGGTCAAACGCGCGCGCACCCACGTCGGCAACCTGGCGCACGCGCTCAAGACACCGCTGAGCGTGATCATCAACGAGGCACAATCGAGCCAACACCCCCTCGCCGGCAAAATCGAGGAGCAGGCAGACATGATGCGCGATCAGGTGAATCTGTACCTCGATCGTGCACGGATGGCCGCTCGCGGTCGGGCGCTCGGCGCGATCACCGAGGTCCGGCCGGTCGTCGACGGACTTGTCCGGACGCTGACGCGCCTGAACAGGGACAGCACATTCACCGTCAATGTGGATTGCGACCTGGAGAAGAAATTCAGAGGAGAAAAGCAGGATCTCGAAGAGACTATCGGCAATCTGTTGGAGAATGCCTTCAAATGGGCAAAGAGTGTGATCAAAATAAGTGTCACAAGCGATACCGACGTTGCCGAAACTTCTGCGGGTGATCCGGCGACCGGGCGGTCGTGGCTTCGACTCGTCGTGGAAGACGATGGCCCCGGCCTTAAAGATCACCAGAAAGCCGACGCCTTGAAGAGGGGGCGTCGATTGGATGAAACAACTCCAGGCTCGGGACTGGGGCTGTCGATTGTGGTGGAATTGGTTACGCTTTATGGCGGAAAGATTGAGTTACACGACTCAGAGCTTGGCGGACTGCGGGTTGAATTGCTGCTCCCGGGTGCATAGGTGAGTTGAAGTGGGAGGTTGCAGGTCTTTGGGAATTCTGTCTTAAAATCAGTCTCGGCTATTAATTTTGCTTCTAGCTATATTATGATCCTTATAGATGGATGAGCGTTGCTGTTCTTGTTGCTGGAAATTTGGCATTTATCGGATTTGCTGGTATCAACGCGTTTCGCGTAGATTGGGAGAGGCGTGAGTTTAAGGGGGAAGTTGCTCTAGCGGTTTGAGAAAACCCATCACCCGTCAGATTGTGCCGACAACGGTTTGATGAAGTGTCGTCTGCCTAATTGCCCCCGGTCGCAGGCGTGCACTTTGTCGGAGACGGACCCCGATTTCGGGGTCCGTCTTTCATTTTGGCCCTGCGTTTTTGGGCGCGCCATCATCAGCCAAAACCTCGATTGAAGGCGTTTTTGGTGATCGGGGCGCTGTCCTTTTGCTCGACAGTTTGCAACGGATTGTTAAGCGATTCTCGTCATTATCCGGTGTTGATCCGAATCCGGGTCGCGGCTGGAAATGTTGACCGGCCGCTCGGTTAGGGGCGAGGAAATGTCGTCAGCGAATCTGAGTACCATGAAGGCGGAGGAACTTGAGTCCTATCTGTCGTCGCTGACGCCGGCTGCCGCGCGTTTCCTGATCCGAGAGGTCGAGCTCGATCGCCTCAAGGGTGGCAGCACTTTCGCCCATGACATTGTCCTGAAGTACGCCAGAAAGGCGATTTTTCAAGAAGGCGAAAAATTCGATCGGATCGGTTCTCCGCTTCGTGTCTTCTGCGATCCGTTCGAAGAGCTCCTGGTGGACAATTCGACGGAAGAAAAACAGCCGGGCAGAATCTCCCGTTCGTCACTGCCTGCAATCTGGAAATGGCTGGGGTCCGACCTTGTGCCGTCGGAAGTGGAGCATCTCGGAGACTCGTTGCGCGCTGCAATCGTCGAGAAAAACTCGGAAAGCGCGCTCGCGACGTCGCTGGAAATACACCGTGTC
Source organism: Hyphomicrobiales bacterium (assembly GCA_965275905.1). GTDB lineage: Bacteria > Pseudomonadota > Alphaproteobacteria > Rhizobiales > JAJFHC01 > CBDAQD01. Next base: position 13,444 of record CBDHYJ010000050.1, read on the forward strand.
TGCGCCAGCGCGATCGGTGAGGCTCTGAGGGGCCTCGTCCCCGGGGACCGCGACTATCTCCGTCTCGCCGGACAGCTCGGCGGTCAGAGAGTGGTCGAGGATGCAGCGGACATCGCACGCATTCTGAGCGAGCCCAAGCTTGTCATGCAGGTGCGCAAGCGTTTGCCTAAGCACCTCGACAAGATCGGACCGGGCGAGGAATCGGCCCTCGCAAAGTTTTATCAGGAAGTTGCGGCCAGAGCGCCTGGGCACGCCTACATGGTACTCCTGAGTGCGGCTGCGAGAATGCGGCGGCGCAGTGACGTGCTGAAGGTCGTTGTACGCATTGCCGGTACCGACGACGATACATCGATCAGGTCTTCCGAACTGGCGATCGTGTGCGAATGCCTTTTGCACGATATGGAGGTCGCCGCTCACGGTGCGCTCCAGGCTATCGCATCGCGCGCGCCTATCGAGTTGGTCGACCGCTTTCTCTCGCACTATTTCGAGATAGCGGACGGTTTCGTCGGAACCATAGACGTCGACATGAAAGGCCCGTGGGGCTGGCGCATCATCTCCATCCGAAACGCTTTGGCTTCCGCGATCAGGACGGAGATCAGCGGCGCACCCAGGCTCGCGAAGACTGCGCTGTACCGCAAAGGGCGCCGCGTCGGCAATGACGGGTTTGTACCGATCGTTTGGCCCGACCGGCATGCCGTGGCCGACGCAAAATTCGTGATCCAGCTGCTGCTGGCGGTGCGCCCCTATCTCAGTCAGGTCCCGATCAATGCGGACTACGCCAGCATCAGATCAACACTGTCGACCTTCATCGAGTCGATCGGCGAGATCACGATCGAAGACGTCCGGCGCAGCGAGGGCGAAGAGCTGAAGTGCGCTGACGCCTACATGAAGAACGTTTGTGAGTTCACTGAAATGTTCTTCGGCCTGGAAGTTGCCGAGTTGCTCAGGCGACGCGGACGCGCTGCGTTGCAGCGGGACGAAGCCAGCGAAGACTCCGCCTGAAGACGCCACGTGTCCTCACGCGGACTGGGTATGAGGCTGTTTGGAAGGTCCGGCGGGCACCCCTTGTTCGCGGTAGGGCGTACGGCCGTAAAATGCCCTGTAGCACTTGGAGAAGTGCGATGGCGACGAGAACCCGCAAGCCAGCGCGACATTGATTACCGACATGTCTGTCTGCAGGAGCAGCAATCTCGCCTTCTTGAGACGCAGCTCAAGATAATAGCGCTTGGGTGATCGGTCGAGGTAACGCCGGAACAGGCGTTCGAGCTGCCTGGTCGACAGGCCGGCCTCGCGCGCGAGAATACTTGGGCTCAAGGGCTCTTCGAGGTTTTCTTCCATCCGCTCGATGATCCCGATCAGCTTCGGATGACGCGCTCCGATCCGGGCCGGCAGCGACATGCGCTGATGTTCACTGTGGTGGCGGATCGGCGAATGAATGATCTGTTCGGCAATCGACGCCGCCAGTTCCGATCCGTGCTGTGTCGAGACGACCGCCAGCATCATGTCTATCGCCGCCGTGCCGCCGGCACAGGTGAAACGGTCGCGATCAATCTCGAAGAGACTTCCGCTGAGCTCGATTTCCGGGAATGCCTCGACAAATGAGGGCATGTTTTCCCAGTGGATCGTGCAGCGGTAGTTGTCCAGCAGACTCGCTTCCGCAAGGACATAACAAGCGGTGCAAAGCGACCCGATATCCGCGCCCTGGCGCGCCGTTTTCCGAAGCCAGTTGAGCAGCGTCTTGCTTGTGTGGTTCTGGATGTCGACGCCGCCGCAGACCACGACTGTCGAGCGTTCGACCGCATCGGCGAGGCTTCCGTCGGGACTGATCTCAAGGCCGTTGGATGCGGCCACCGGCAAACCGTCCACCGTCAGCATCTGCCAGTTGTAGAGATTCTGTTCGGTCAGCCGATTGGCAATCCTGAGAGGCTCAATCGCCGCTGTCACCGGCATCATCGAGAAGTCCGGCAGTAATATAAAGGCGAACCGTTGAGGCAACTCGCGTGGCGCGTCTCCGAGCATGGGCTCCGTTCTCTCAGAATGCCAGTTGGCGGGTTACGCACGCTGCTGCCGATTCCGGTTTTCCCGCGAAACGCCGACCCGACTCCGGAGCATGCCGTTGCTCGCAATCCGACGCAAATGAAAATGTAACTCCGGACCATCGTCTGGTTAACCGCGGGATCGCAAGTCATGCGTCCGGCTTCGGCCTGCCAACGGCGAAAACTGCAGCACTTGGGCGGTGTCACGGCGCATTGGACATATTGCCAAAGCCGAGATGATTTCTGGATTAGGGATGGGGTAACCCCTGTGGGCGACAATACCCATATAGCGACGAGAAAGCCTTATTCACGGCAGGTGCCGGATTTGCGCTTTCGCCATGTCGAAATTAGAGGGACAAAGGTCGTTTCCGAACGCGTTTTTTTGTCCTTCAGGCATCAGTGTGCGCGCAATTGAACGCGGGTGCCTCTAATCGGGAGAAGCGCACATGGAACAAGTGGTCCTCGACGGTGGCAAACAGCCGCGGTCTGCCGATTTCAACAGCGCGCTGGATACTGTAAGCGCGGCGTCTTCGGACAAGGAAAAGCTGGCCGCTTTTCTAAGCGTGCAGTCGCTGGAAGTCACCGCCCGGCAATTTGACAAGTTCCCGATCCTTGCGGACCGGATGCGGGCCGGCAGCCGTGTTTATATTGCCTGCATCGGGCCGGAGGATGCGCCCGACCAGATTCGCGCTGCAGCAAGGCTTTCGGAGTTGGGCTTTACTCCCGTCCCGCACTTTCCGGCGCGTCTGATCGATGGTGCCGGACAGCTTGAGGATCTGGTATCGCGCTTCGTCGGCGAAGCCGGCATCACCGATGCATTGCTGGTTGGCGGCGGCGCGGAAAAGCCCGTCGGCGAGTTTGCCAGCGTGATGGACATGCTGGACACCGGAATTTTCGACCGCTTCGGAATCACGAGTCTCGGTTTTGCCGGCCATCCGGAAGGCAATGCCGACATCGAGCGCGCGGCAGGCGAGGCGGCCCTGATGGAAGCCCTGCGTCTCAAGAAGGCGTTTACCGACCGCACCGACGCCAGCACGCGCCTCGTGACCCAGTTCGTCTTCGCCGCGCAGCCGGTTATTGACTGGGCGGGCAAGCTTGCCGAGGAGAACATTGACCTTCCGATCCATGTCGGTCTTCCGGGACCGGCGACGGTGAAGACCCTGGCAAAATACGCTTTGACCTGCGGTGTCGGCCCTTCGATCAAGATCATCCAGAAACAGGCGCTGAACATCACGAAACTGATGACGGTTTCGACTCCGGACGACACGTTGATCGGCCTTGCCGAGGCAGCCGCAAGCGGCCGTGGTCACGGCATCGCGCAGGTCCACTTCTTCCCGTTCGGCGGTTTCGAGAAACTGTTCGACTGGCTCGACAGCCTCGACCTGTAAGGTGACGAGGCGTCCTGGGAGACTGCGGCGGTCCTAGTCCGCCGCGATCTCCTGCGCTTTCCAGATCGAGACTTTGGACGCTTCCGTAGCGGTCGCTTCGAGCCACTCCCAGGTGTAGTCGGCATAGGACCTGAAGACGTAAAGGTCGATCACATCCGGTGACGTGCCGACGACATGGCACATCGCCGCAATCTCGGCAAAATTCAGCCGCCGGACCGTGCCCTTGACGAAATCGGGCCTGGTCATGTCGACCGACGTGCCTTTCATCAACACCTCGCGAATGCCATCGCCTTCGAGCCGTATTATCGCCCGGGCATCGGATACGTCGCAGGCCAGTGCGAACAAGCCTTCGCACTCCGCTTGAAGTGACTCCAGGATCTTGGTGCAACCGTCGATCGGCATCGTGATCAGCCACTGATCAACAGACAGCCACAGCACCGCCATCTTGCCCTTGCTGGCGCTGGTGCGGGGTGTCGTCGGCAACTCAAGGCCGAGCACTTTCTGCGCCGCAGCCATGAACGATGCATCGTCCGGATTGCCGCGCAGATCGATCATCCCACGCCCCTGCACCTCTTCGACCGCAACCGCGTAACCGGTGGCCGGGCCGAGGCCAGAGCGGTGGGAAAGCGGACTTGTACGCCTGTTTTCAACCATTTTGACGCTTGCCTTCTTTATCGTAGAACACCGGGTCGACGATCTTGGCGGTCACCACCTTGTCTTCGAGCGGGAAGCTGATGGTATCGCCCATGCGGTCCCGGCCGTTGCGGATCAGGCCCATGGCGATGGAGCGTTTGAGCGTCGGGCTGTAGTAACTCGACGTCACTTGCCCGATCATCTTCATCGGCGGTTTCGGCTTGACCTCCTCGACCGCATAGGCGCCGTCCGGCAGTACCGTCTGCGGATCGTCTGTCAGCAGACCAACGAGCTGTTTGCGATCCGGCGCCGACTGACAGGCCCTCTGCAGCGAACGCTTTCCAATATAGTCCGGCTTCTTCTTCGAAACCGCCCAGTCGAGGCCGAGATCGAGCGGTGTGACCGTTCCATCGGTCTCATCCCCGATGGCAATGAAGCCTTTTTCGGCGCGCAGGACGTGCAGGGCTTCCGTTCCGTAAACCTCGATCCCGAACTCCTCGCCGGCCTTCAGCAGATTGTCCCAGAGACTGCGGCCAAATCCCGAAGGCGTTGCGATTTCGTAGGACATTTCGCCGGAGAAGCTGATGCGGAATACCCGCACCGGAACCCCGGCAAGTGTTCCTGCCCGCATGACCAGCGGGGGAAACGCCTCGCCGTCGAAATCGATCGAGCTGTCGAGTTTGCCGAGCACGGCGCGGGCGCGCGGGCCGGCCAGGGCGAACTGTGCCCATTGCTCGGTGACCTGTGTCACGAACACCTTCATGTCCATCCACTCGGTCTGCAGCCACTCCTCGAGCCAGCCATGAATCCGGTCGCTGTTGCCCGACGTCGTGTGCATGAGAAAATGGTCGTCGCCGAGACGGACGGTCACGCCGTCGTCGAACAGGAATCCGTCCTCGTTCATCATCAGGCCGTAGCGGCAGCGGTCCTGCTTCAGGCCTGAAAACGCATTGGTATAGATCCGGTCGAGCAGGGCGCCCGCGTCCGGTCCCTTGATTTCGATCTTGCCGAGGGTCGACGCGTCGATCAGACCGACACGCTCGCGCACCGCCATGATCTCCCGGTTGACGGCTGTCCTGCGGGCTTCGGACCCGTGCGGGTAGCAGTAGGGACGCCGCCACAGGCCGACCGGTTCGAAATCGCCCTTGTGCTCCACATGCCACCACCAGATCGGCGTGCGGCGTATTGGCTGAAACAGGTTTCTTGCCTTCGTGCCCGCGATCGAGCCGAAGGAGATCGGCGTGTATGGCGGCCGGAACGTGGTCGTGCCGATTTCAGGGATCTGCCGGTCCAGCACGTCGGCCATGATGCCGAGCGCATTGATATTGCTGGTCTTGCCCTGGTCGGTCGCCATGCCCAGCGTGGTGTAGCGCTTCAGGTGCTCCACCGAGCGGTATCCCTCCCGGGCGGCGAGCTCCAGGTCGGCCGCCGTGACGTCATTCTGGAAATCGATGAAGTGCTTGTTGCCTTCATTTGCCTTGCCGAAGCTTGGCACGAACCAGAGCGCTTGCAGGGCGTCCTCTGACTCTGATGAAGCGGCCGGTTTTGCCGGTGCCTTGCGAGACTTGCCCGCGGCGCCTGAATCCTTTGCCGCCGCGTCGCCCTTCGCAAAGCCGTCTTCGACAATCGATGCGAGATCGAATGTACCGTCGGCTGCACCCGCAACGCGCAGACGGTGAGGTGTGTGGTCCGGACGGAATGCGAACAGCGCGTCGTCGAACCGCAGCTTGCCGCCGGAGTGGCAGTACAGATGAACAGCCGGATTCCAGCCGTCGGACATGCAGACGAAATCACACTGGACCTTCTCTTCCGGTGCTTCAAGGCGGCCGCTGCCGCGCAGCTTCGCCAGTTTGACCGCCTCGATGCCCAGTCCGCCGAGACTGGTCTCCACCCCCGTGACGACCATGCCGGTGGAAACCTGGATTCCTTTTTGGCGCGCCGCTTCGATCAGTTCACCTTCCGGGTTTTCCCGGATATCCACGATGCGGGGAACGGAAACGCCGGCATCCGCGAGTGTGATGCCGGTGCGGTAGGCATCGTCATTATTGGTGAAGACGATGCCGCGCGAGCCGGGCGTGACGCCGTATCTGTTGACGAAGGCGCGTGCCGCGGATGCCAGCATCACGCCGGGCCGGTCATTGTTGTAGAAGGTCAGCGGACGTTCGATCGCACCCGACGCAAGCACGACTTCCTTCGCCCTGACCTTCCACAGCCGGTGGCGCGGTGCGCCGGCCCGGCCGAGGTCCGGGTCGTGGTCGCAGACGCGTTCCAGCAGCAGCAGCCAGTTGTGATCGAAGTGACCCGCGACGATCGTCCGCGTCAGGACGTGGACATTGCCGGCGGAACCAAGTGACTTTGCCGCCTGTGCGACCCACTCGGTCTGAGGCTTGCCGTCAAGCGTGCCGCCTGCACTGTCCGCAAATCCGCCGAGGCGCGGCTGTTCGTCCGCCAGCATCACGCGGATGCCGGTCGCCGCGGCTGCCTGGGCGGCCGCGAGCCCGGCAACGCCTCCTCCCACCACGAGCACGTCGCACTCGACGTGAAACTGCTCGTAGGTATCCGGATCGGACTCTTTTGCCGCAACCCCGAGCCCTGCCGCGTGCCGGATGAAATGCTCATAGACCGGCCACAGTTTCCCCGGCCACATGAACGTCTTGTAGTAGAAGCCGGCCGGGATCAGCCGCGAGAAGTAGTTGTTCACCTGGCCGATATCGAAGGAGAGGTTGGGCCAGTTGTTCTGACTCGTGGCGACCAGACCGTCGAACAGCTCCACCTGGGTCGCTCTCAGATTCGGCTCCTGCCGGCCGTCCTCGCCCACGCCGACGAGGCCGTTCGGTTCGTCCGCGCCGGATCCGATGACGCCACGCGGACGGTGATACTTGAAGCTGCGCCCGACGACGCGGATGCCGTTGCCAAACAGCGCGGAGGCCAGCGTGTCGCCGGCGAAACCGGTCAGCTTGGTCCCGTCGAAGCTGAACGAAACCGGTTTGGCTCTGTCGATAACGCGTCCGCCGAAGTCTCCGGCGGGCAGTCGATACGGTTTTGCGCTCATTTCTGTTCGGATGCCCCTGCAGCAGATCCGGCGTCGATTTGCGGTGCCGGCTCCGTGATCAAGTAATAGGTCTTGAATTCCATCGTCAGAGTGTCGCGTGCGGCGTGGAACCACTTGCCGCAACCGCGCGCGCACTGCCAGCGCTCGAAATGCAGCCCGCGCGGGTTCTTGCGGATATAGAGATAGTCGCGCTGCGCCTCATCGGACACGTTCTCGGGATCTTCGGTCGCCGGCCGTTTGATATGCGCCTCGCCGCCGTAGTGGAAATCCGTCTCTTCCCCTTCGACGCCGCAGACCGGGCAGTGGATAACAAGCATTGCAGAGTCCTCAGTGCGCGACGGCCGCGGCGACGCTCTCGTCGATCAGGCGGCCTTCGATGAAACGGTTGAGACTGAACGGCGCAGCGACCGGGTGCGGGCGGCCGTTGGCGATCGTATCCGCGAAGACGAAGCCCGAACCGGGGATCGCCTTGAATCCGCCGGTGCCCCATCCGCAGTTCACGTACAGTCCTTCGACGTCGGTCATGGAAATGATCGGGCTGCGGTCGCCGGTCATGTCGACGATACCGCCCCACTGCCGGAGCATGCGCAACCGGCTGATGATGGGGAAGGTCTCGACCAGAGCCGTGACCGTGTGTTCGATCGCCGGGAAGCTGCCGCGCTGGGTGTAGTTGTTGTAGGGATCGGCACCGCCGCCGATGACGAGCTCTCCCTTGTCCGACTGGCTCATATAGCCGTGCACGGTGTTGGCCATGACCACTACATCAATCACCGGCTTGATCGGCTCCGAAACCAGCGCCTGAAGGCTGACGCTCTCAAGCGGCATGCGGACACCGGCCATGTCCATGAGCAGGCTGGTGCTGCCTGCGGTAACCACGGCAATCTTCTTTGCCTTGATCGGCCCTCTTGATGTTTCCACGCCGGTGACCTTGCCACCGTCACGGTTGATGGCGGTGACCGTGCAGTTCTGGATGACGTCCACGCCGTGTGCGTCCGCGCCCCGGGCATATCCCCAGGCGACGGCATCGTGCCGGGCTGTTCCGCCGCGCGGCTGATAGTAGGCGCCGAGAATCGGATACCGGCAGTCGTCGCGGTCATTGATGATGGGGACGAGCTTTTTGACTTCGGCCCTGTCGATCATGCGCGCTTCGATGCCGCCGAGCCGGTTCGCGTGAGCGGTCCGCTTCATCGCCCGGAGTTCGTGTTCTGTCTGGCAGAGCATCAGCAGACCGCGCGGCGAGAACATCACGTTGAAATTGAGTTCCAGCGACAGGTCTTCGTAAAGCGATCGCGCAAGTTCGTAGATCGCCGTGCTTTCGTCCTGAAGATAGTTTGACCTGATGATGGTCGTGTTTCGGCCGGTATTGCCGCCGCCGAGCCAGCCCTTCTCGAGCACGGCGACATTCGTCACCTTGTGTTCCTTCGCAAGGTAGTAAGCCGTCGCCAGGCCGTGCCCGCCAGCGCCGATTATGATTGCGTCATACTCGGACTTGGGCTCGGGACTGCGCCACGCCGGACCCCAGTCCTTGTGGTAATTCACTGCGTTGCGCGCGAGCGTAAGGAACGAATAGCGTTTCATGCGCACCACTTTCCTTGAGATAAGCGCCGGAAATAGCGGCATTTGGGCGAATTCCGGCAGGCTTGAAATTGGAGCAGACATTACCATTCGGCCCACGCCGGCTCTATTTTTTTGCGACATGGGGTGGTCGAACTGCGACACACGGACGCGTGTAAAGACAATGAGTTACATTGATTTTGACCATCGCGTCGCAAATGATGGCGCGAATGCTGCTGTGGATAATATTTGCTGTCATGACTGCGGTCGGACTCGCCGCCGTCCTGTGGCCCTTGCTGCGGCCGGGCAAGGGGCGGGATTTGTCTGGCGCAAATGACGCGGCCCAGGACATTGCAGTCTACACCGACCAGCTTCAGGAACTCGAACGCGACCTCGCACGCGGCGTCGTCAGCGAAGCCGATGCTGAAGCCGGACGCAGGGAGATTTCCAGGAGATTGCTGGCTGCGGACAGCCGAATGGCCGAAGGCGCCGGGCAGTCAGGAGCGTCCGGCGGAGGTCTGCGGAACGCTACGGCGATCGCGACCGTCGTGCTCGTTCCCGTGCTTGGCCTTTCGGTCTATTTGTCCACCGGTTCGCCGATGCTGCAGGATCAGCCTCTCGCCAAGCGCCTTGAGGCGCCTGTTGCAGCCGGAAGCATGCCGGAACTGCTCGCGCGTGTTGAGTCGCATCTCAGAAACAATCCGAACGATCTCAGAGGCTGGTCGGTTATCGGGCCGGTCTATATGCGCCTTCAGCGATACGCCGATGCAGCCGATGCATTCCGGCGCGTCCTCAACCTCGGCCCGCCCGATGCGGCGGTCTACGCAAGCTACGGCGAGGCATTGATGCTGTCGCAGCAGGGTCTTGTGACGGTCGATGCACTGGAGGCATTTACCGAGGCCAATCGCCTGTCGCCCGAACAGCCCAAGCCGCGATATTTCCTGGCACTTGCCGCATTCCAGGAGGGGCGCAAGGACGAGGCGATCGCCGCGTGGAGGGCGCTTTTGGCTGATGCGCCCGCGGACGCCGCCTGGCGCGGTACGGTCGAGTCGCAGATTGCCCGGGCCGAGGGGCGCAGTCCCGTCGCCACGGCTCCGGCACTTTCACGGGACACAGTCAATGCCGCGCAGGACATGGCGCCGGAAGAGCGCCAGAAGATGATCGAGGGAATGGTCGACCGGCTTGCGCAGCGATTATCGACCGAGGGCGGTGCCATTGAAGAATGGCTGAGACTGGCTCAGGCTCAGGCCGTTCTCGGTCGCAAAAAGGAGGCGGGTTCGACCCTGGCCACAGCGAAGGCAAAATTCGCGGATACACCGACCGCTCTGGCCCGGATTGAGGAACTTGGCCGGAGCATGCAGATTGACGCAGGTCAATGAGGTCCAGGGCAGAAACAGAAGACAAAATGTCATGACCCGTAAGCAGAGAAGATTTGCCGTAATTGCGACCGGCCTTGGTATTCTTGGTGTTGCCATTGCTTTGGTCCTCGTCGCGCTTGAGGACACGATCGTCTTCTTCTACGGCCCAACGGAAGTGGCGGAGAAGTCGATCAAGCCGGGCGAACGCTTCCGGCTCGGAGGGCTGGTCGCGGATGGCAGCGTGGTTCGCGGTCAGGGCAAGGCGGTAAGTTTTGTTGTCACCGATACCAACAAGACGCTCCCGGTCATGTATGTCGGGATTCTTCCGGATCTGTTCCGCGAAGGACAGGGGGTGGTCGCCGAAGGCAAACTGAACGCGAGCGGCACATTCGAGGCAGACAGCGTTCTGGCCAAGCACGACGAGAACTACATGCCGCCCGAAGTGGCGGACATGCTGAAGAAACAGGGGCAATGGAAGGGCAGCACCCGTGAATAGCAGCCGGTCAGGATTGGCGGCATGATCGCCGAGATTGGGCATTTCGCACTGGTGTTGGCGCTGGCCTTCGCCGTCTTCCAGTCCGTTGTCCCGCTTGTAGGCGCCCAGCGCGGCGATGCCGCGATGATGCAGACGGCTGTTCCATCTGCAATTCTGCAGTTTCTGTTCATTGTCCTTGCCTTTGCGGCACTCACGGTCGCTTTCGTGACGTCGGATTTCTCGGTCAAGAACGTCTGGGACAACTCCTATTCGGCAAAGCCGCTGATCTACAAGATATCGGGCGTCTGGGGGAACCACGAGGGCTCCATGGTGCTCTGGGTTCTGATCCTGGCGTTGTTCGGCGCGGCCGTGGCGGTCTTCGGACGCACGCTGCCGGCGGGGCTTCGGGCTCGGGTGCTGAGCGTGCAGGGCATGATCGGCGTCGCGTTTCTGCTCTTCATCGTCATTACGTCCAATCCGTTCGTGCGGCTCGATCCGGCACCCTTCGAGGGCAGGGGACTGAACCCGATCCTGCAGGATCCCGCGCTGGCCGTTCATCCTCCGCTGCTCTATGCGGGCTATGTCGGGTTTTCCATGGCCTTCTCGTTTGCGGTCGCCGCCCTGATCGAGGGGCGGGTCGATCCCGCCTGGGCACGCTGGGTGCGGCCCTGGACCCTGCTGGCCTGGATGTTTCTGACGGTCGGAATCTCGATGGGGTCCTGGTGGGCGTATTACGAACTTGGCTGGGGCGGATGGTGGTTCTGGGATCCGGTCGAGAACGCGTCGTTCATGCCCTGGCTGGTCGGCACCGCACTGCTGCATTCCGCCATCGTGGTGGAGAGGCGCGACACGCTGAAGACATGGACTCTGCTGCTTGCGATTCTCACGTTCTCCCTGTCGCTTCTTGGCACGTTTCTGGTGCGTTCGGGGGTGCTGACATCCGTTCACGCATTCGCGGTTGATCCTGCCCGCGGGGTTTTCATTCTCGGTATCCTGTGCGTTTTCATAGGCGGTTCGCTTGCACTATACGCCTGGCGGGCGCCGAGCCTCAAAGGCGGCGGAGTATTTGCGCCGATAAGCCGCGAAAGCGCGCTTGTGCTCAACAACCTTCTGCTGTGTTCGGCCTGTGCGGCAGTCTTTATCGGCACACTGTATCCCTTGGCTCTCGAGACGGTCACGGGCGAAAAGATCTCCGTTGGTCCGCCGTTCTTCAACGCGACCTTCATTCCGCTGGTCGTGCCGCTTCTGCTCCTCATTCCTCTCGGCCCGCTGCTGGCCTGGAAGCGAGGCGACATTCTTGGCGTCGCGCAGCGCCTGCTTGTGGCGGCTGCAATTGTCATCGTGGTCGTAATCGCGACACATGCCTTCATGAACCGGGGCCCGGTGCTTGCACCGCTTGGCGTCGGTCTCGCCGTCTGGCTGGTGGCCGGAGCATTTTCCGAGATTGCCGGCCGGATCAAGCTGTTCTCCGAACCTCTCGGAACCGTTTGGCGGCGTGCCCGCGGGCTCCCGCGTTCGGCCTGGGGCACGGCAATTGCCCATGCCGGAGTAGGCGTCATGGTGCTGGGCATTGTCGGCATCACCGCCTGGCAGGACGAGAAGGTCGAACTCGTGAAACCCGGCCAGACGGTTACCGTCGGCGGCGTTGACGTTATCTTCGAAGGCGTCGCGCCTTTGACCGGCCCGAATTTCACCGGCGACGCAGGGCGCTTCACGATCAGCGTCGACGGTGAGCGCATTACTACGGTCGTTGCGGAAAAACGCGTCTATACGGCGACGCGCCAGCCTACGACCGAAGCGGGTATCTATCCGTTCTGGACAGGTGACCTCTATGCGACGCTGGGTGACCGCAACAAGGACGGCGCGTGGACCGTCAGGGTCTACTTCAATCCGCTCGCACCGCTGATCTGGCTCGGAACCGTGATCATGTTCCTCGGAGGATTGATCTCATTGTCGGACCGCAGGTATCGCGTCGGTGCGCCGCGCCGCAAGAGGGACGCCGCGCCGGCGGCGGCCTCATGACATCCATGGCCCGGAGCATTGTGATCTTCCTGCTGGTTCTTGTAATGGCCACTCCGGCGAACGCCTACCAGCCGGACGAAGTCCTTAAGGATCCCAAGCTGGAGGAGCGCGCCCGCGGACTGTCTGCGGAACTGCGCTGCCTCGTGTGCCAGAATCAGTCCATCGATGATTCCGACGCTCCGCTCGCCCGTGACCTGCGAATTCTGGTCCGCGAACGGCTCTCCGCCGGGGACACGGACAAACAGGTGATCGACTTTGTCGTTGCGCGTTATGGCGAGTTCGTTCTGCTCAGACCGCGCTTCGGCGCACACACGCTCGCGCTCTGGCTTGGCCCGTTGCTGATACTTCTGATCGGCGGGCTTGCCGTCTTTGCCTTTGTACGCCGCGCCAGATCGGCCTTGCCTCAGGAGGCACCGGCGCCATTGAGCGAAGAGGAGTCGAAGCGCATCGCGCAATTGCTGGCGCGCGACGAAAATCGGCAATAGAGTTTCAGCCGGTATCTTCCGCCGCTGCGCGCCATGGACCCGGAAGTCGCGATGCACAGCATTCAGTCAGGTGAATATGATCTGGTCGAATCCGTTCCCGGCGTGGATGATTATCTCCGTCTGAGAAACATCAGCGGCCTCTCGGCTTTTTCAACCGTTGCGGCGGAGCAGGGCCTTGAAGGCACTGTCTTCGGCGTCACCGTCCTGTTCGATGGCAAGCCTGTCGGCATGGGCCGGGTCATAGGCGATGGCGGCTGCTTCTTTCAGGTCGTCGATATTGCGGTCGATCCGGACCACCAGGGAAACGGGCTTGGCAAGGCCGTCATGAGCGCGATCGTGGAATATCTCCGGCACAATGTTCCGGCGACTGCTTATGTCAGCCTGATCGCGGACATCCCGGCGGACAGGCTCTATGCTCAATTCGGGTTCGAGCCGACCGGGCCGCGTTCCATCGGGATGGCGCTTGCCAGGGACCAGAGTGAATTTGGGTCAGATTGAACCAACCCTATGGGCCGGATGCCTTTTTGCCATTCCCGTCGGGTTTTGTCTCGACCGTACCCCCCGGTATGGCCTTCGCCAAAACCCTCGATCCTGACAAAAACGCAATCCGGCAGAACGGTTCAATCTGACCCAAATTCACTCTTGCTCGAAATCACTTTAAGAAATTCCACTAGTGAGACCGACTGTCGCGCCGGAGGCGGTTGTGCGTATGCCAGGGTCTGCAGAGGTGCGGTGTCAGTGCGAGAATTCAACCATATGATTTTGTTGAAAAATTTTGACCAGCTAAACGTCGCGTAATGAATCACCTGAAGACGGAATTCAGGGTGTCGGTGAATGGTAAACCAGCCCAGATTTAGGCGTGGCCATGCCCTAACACTGCCTAAATCTCTTGGTTAGAAAGCTGCGTCCGCCGAAACAAGAAACAGAGCAGTGGCGGCGAGTTCGCAGGGAATTGTGGTGTCGAAAAGTACCTTGTCCGGCAGTACCTTGTCGAAGAATCCTCTGGCGGTCGCAGGCGCGTTGCGCGGCGTGCGGGCACTCGGACTCACGCTTGTACTGCTGGCCGGTGCGGTTCCCGCCGAATCCCGTCTGCTCGAGGCCGCGCCCGCACCGGACGTGTCGACGTTCACAGCGAACACGGTGATGGAAATTGCCAGGGCGCTTGCCGCCGAACCATACGAAGCATTGCCGGAGATCGGGGCCGCAACGGGTGCCAATTCGACGTACGACGCCTATCGCGACGTTCGCTTCAGACGGGATGCGGCGATCTGGCGCGATGACCGGATTGCATTCCAGCTGCACGTACTCCCGAGCGGATGGCTGTTCAAGCAGCCGATTTTTCTCTACCTCGTCGATGATGGCATTGCCCGGCGTTTCAAGGCCGACGTCGGCCTGTTCACATTCGGCGAGAAAGCGTCTCCGCTGCCTGAGGATGCCGAGGTCAGCCTGTCCGGCTTCCGCATCAACGGACCGATGAACGCGCCGGACATTTTCGACGAGATTATCGTCTTTCAGGGCGCAAGCTACTTTCGGGCGGTTTCTCGCGGTCAGCTATACGGCACTTCCGTGCGTGGACTGGCCATCAATACAGCCAGTCCGGAGGGTGAGGAATTCCCGTTCTTTCGCGCCTTCTGGGTGGAAAAACCGGCAAGGGGCGCGCGGCGGATCGTCGTCCATGCCCTGCTCGACAGTCCGTCTGTGACCGGAGCGTATCGATTTGTCATAACGCCCGGGGAGGTTACCTCCGTTGACGTGGACCACACGCTGTTCGCACGCAAGACCGTCAAGAGTTTCGGTATCGCGCCGCTGACCAGCATGCATCTGAAATCGCCGGTCGACGCCATGCGCGTGAGTGACTTTCGCCCGCGGGTACACGATGCTGAAGGGCTCGCGATGGTGAACGGACGGGACGAAAGGCTCTGGCGACCGTTGGCCAATCCGCGGCGATTGCAGGTGAGCGCGTTTCAGGATAACGACCCGGAGGGATTCGGATTGATCCAGCGGACCCGTTCCTTCCAGGCCTATCAGGATCTGGAGGCACGCTACCACAAGCGTCCGAGTGTCTGGGTCGAACCGGCAGCGCCATTCGGTCGCGGCGATGTCGTATTGGTCGAGATCCCGACCGAGGAAGAGATCCACGATAACATCGTTGCCTACTGGCAACCGGCGGACGCGATCAAGGCGGGCAAGCCTCGGCGGTTTGCCTACAGGATGCTTTGGCCGGACCTGTCTCCGGCGCGTGGCGGCGGTCCCTGGGTTCACACGACCCATAGCGGACCCGCTCTCGGAGAAAACAGGACCAGGGGAAAGGTGCGCTTCGTCGTCGATTATGTGGCCGACCGGATCATGAACGTGTCCGAATTGCCTGATGCCCGCCTGACGGCCAGCGCCGGTGAGATCAGTGACGTGGTCATTCAGCGCAATCCGGAGAGTGGCGGCATTCGTACTTCTTTCCTGTTCGATCCGAAACAGGCTAGGACTGCGGAACTGCGTCTTTCAATCGATCGCCAAAATGGACGCACTCCGGAAGTCTGGCTCTACAGGTGGGTATCGAATTAATGAACCAGCGACTTGAGCCGTCCGAGTTCTCTCTTGCCGCCGCCGCTCCGGCGTTGCCCAGAGAGCAGCCGCTGTCCATGCCGGTGCAGCGGCTGTGGCAGGAGTTTGCCGGTTCACGTTCCCGGCCGGGCGGCCTCAGACGCCGATCCGCAACGACGTTACTCACACGCGCCGGTATTCTGGCCTTCACGATTGCGGCGACGGTGGTGTTTGCCTGGGGACTGCATCAGGCTCTGACTTCGGTGACCACAGCCGTCCCGCAGACAGTCCTGATCCTGCTGTCGAGCCTTTGTTTCGCCTGGGTTGCCTTCGGCAGCGCCGTCGCGATTGCCGGTACCATAGGCATCCTGGTCCGCGGCGGATACGATTCGATCAGCCTGCCTGAGGGCGCGCCTCCGCTGGCGCGGCGAACCGCCTTGTTGTTTCCTGTCTATCACGAAGATCCGGAGCGCATAGCCGCCGTCATTGAGGCGATCGCCGAGCAGTTATGGGCGCTGGGCCGTGCGGATGCCTTCGATTTCTTTGTCCTCAGCGACAGCCGCACAGCGCAATCGCGCGATCTGGAACGACGCGTCTTTTCTGCTTTGAATCAGGCAGTTGCGGCAGACAGGCCGGTCTATTACCGCAACAGGCAGAACAATGTCGGCAAGAAAGCGGGCAACGTCAGGGACTGGATCATCAGGTTCGGGCGGGGCTATGACCACTTTGTCATTCTTGATGCTGACAGCGTTATGTCGGGCCGGACGCTGGTGCAGCTTGCCTCCGCGATGGAGCGCAATGACGATGCGGGCCTGATCCAGACGGCGCCGCGGCTGGTCGGCGGCGAGACGGTCTTTGCGCGCCTACAGCAATTTGCCACGGGTTACTACGGTCCGTTGGCCGCCACCGGCTATGCCATGTTTCAGGGGGCGGACGGCAACTACTGGGGTCATAACGCCATCATTCGGACGCGGGCGTTCGCCGAATCCGCCGGGCTGCCCAAGCTGCCCGGATCCGCGCCGTTGGGCGGGCACATACAGAGCCACGATTTCGTTGAGGCGGCACTGCTGAGGCGTTCCGGCTGGGACGTGCATCTCGTTACAAGCATGCGGGGTTCATACGAAGGCTGTCCGCCGACCCTGATCGAAATGTCGACCCGGGACCGTCGCTGGATGCAGGGCAATATTCAGCATTCCAGGATCGTCGCGGCGAACGGGCTCCCGCTGTTCAGCCGTCTGCATCTTACACTCGGTGTGTTTGCCTATGTCGCTTCCGGTCTGTGGGCCGCCGCCCTGCTGATCGGCCTATGGCTCACCTACAGTGCCCGTGCCAGCACGCCCGAATACTTTCCGAAGTGGGAAACGCTGTTCCCGGTCTGGCCGACCTATAATCCCGAAGCTGCGCTGCTTGTGCTCCTGGCAACTCTGGCGGTCGTTTTCATGCCGAAGTTTCTGGGCCTTGTGCTGGCGCTTTCCGATCGTCGTGCGATGCGGCTGCCACAGAAGGTTCTGCTCGTCTTCGGCTGGCTCGTGGAAGTGGTGATGTCGACTTTGCTCGCGCCGGTCCTGATGCTGAATCAGCTCCGTGCGCTTTGGGAGATCTTCCGGGGCAGGGACTCCGGCTGGGCCGCGCAACAGCGTGACGGCCATTCGGTCTCGTTCATCGCCTCGCTTCGGTATCATTGCTGGCATGTCACAACGGGCCTGGCGTTCGCCCTGTTTGCCCTGCACATATCCCCCCACGTGGCACTTTGGATGAGCCCGATTCTCATGGGCCTGATCCTGTCGCCGCTCCTGACGTGGTGGACGTCGCGATTGTCCGGCCCGTTGCTCTCGGCGCTGCTGGCGACCGACGAGGACCGCACACCGCCTGCCGTGGTCGAAGCTGCACTCGGCCGCCACCGGCAGAAGGGACGTTATCAGAGGAACTTCGGGCTACAGCCTTGACCGGTGGTCCGGCGGCTACTCTTCCGGCTCGGTCGTGAACATCAGCGGGAAGCCGGCCTGTTTGGCGAGATCGGTGGCTTCGGTGGCCTTGCTCTCGGCAATGTCGCGGGTATAGACGGCGACGACGCAGGTGCCGCGCGTATGCGCCGTGAACATGACCTGGTGCGCCTTGTCCTCGCCCATTCTGAACACGGCCTTGAGCACGAGGACGACGAACTCGCGGGGCGTGTAGTCGTCATTGACGAGGATCACCTTGTGCAGCCGCGGTTTTTGGGTCTTCGGTTTGACCTTGGTACGTGTTCGGGTGTCGGTATCACTCATGAGACACGGCCGTTGCCGGCCAAAATCAGTCAGTTGCTGCAACTGGCTATTTTCGCATGGCCGTTACCAACCGTCCACAGAACGGCTTTCGACAGGTTTCAGCCTGGTTCTAGGACGGTCCCGCGCCCGATCGGCGCCGGTTCCATTCGTCGGCCACGTCGCCCATCGTCTTCGGTGAGCCGTCCTTGATCCATTGCATGAAGGGGCGGTCGAACGTGAAGGACTCACCGCACTGTGCCTTGAGAAACCGCCGGACGTTCTGCGTGTTCCGGTATCCGGCCGTCACTGGCGTGTCTCTGGCGATCGGGTCGCTATGCCAGTCGAATTTGCTCATTTGTCTTCTGTTCCGCTCGTTGGGTCGGGGTTGAACAGACCAGAACACGCTAACATATCTGTCCTGTGTCACAGAGCCGCCACGAAGATCACTTAGGAAATGTCACGGTGAGGTCGACATGGTCGGCAAATCAGTGTACCACTCACCCACCCAAGAAATTGGAGCATGCAGATGGAAATGACGCGCACCCTTCTACTCTCCCGGTGACCGCGCCCTAAGAGGGCCCCGTCGCCTTCGCTCCGGCGCAAGCCGGCGTTTCCATCAATCTTCACGTTAAAAAAAACGATTTTGGCCGCAGCACGCCCAGGCGTCCTGCCGTCCGATCCGTCACAGAGCGTAAGAGCATGTTCAGATATCTGGAATCCCTGATTGACCCTTTCGTCCCGGACACCGGCGCCGCACCATCGGACCGCTTCTGGCGTTTTCTGCTCGACCACCTGCGGCCTTTCCGCAAGGTGCTGTCGGTTGTCGCCGTCACCGGCTTCACCGTGGCGCTGGTCGAGACCAGCCTGATCTTCTATGCCGGACGGCTGGTCGATCTGATGACGGCGAGCGGGACCGAGGCGTTTTTTCCCCGACACGGCCTGGAACTCGCGGCCGTCGTCCTGCTGATCCTCCTGGTTCGCCCGTTCGTGATCGTTCTGAACATCGGCCTGCTGAACCACGGCATGTCCGTCAACCTGCTCGATCAGGTCCGCTGGCGCGCGCACAAGCATCTACTGGGCCAGTCCGTCGGGTTCTTCCAGAATGACTTTGCGGGCCGCATCGCCAACCGGGTCATGCAGACGGGTCCGGCGGTGGAGGATTCCGCCTACATGGCCTTCGAAGCGATCTGGTACGCCGTTGCCTATGTTCTGGGTGCGTTGCTGATCCTGGCGAACGCCGACGAGCGGCTGATCATTCCGTTGATGGCATGGCTGGCGGTCTACCTCTGGCTGCTGCGCACCTTGATCCCGCGCATCGGCGCCGCCTCCAAGCGGCTGTCGGACGCGCGGTCGCTGGTCACGGGCCGCATCGTCGATGCCTATACCAACATCCATACGGTGAAACTGTTCGCGCATGCCACCCGCGAGGAGGCTTATGCCCGCAACGCCATGCGCATGCATCGGCTGCGTTTTTCGCGGCTGTTGCGGCTCATGACCACAATGACGGCCGGCCTTGCCACGCTCAACGGCACGCTGATTGTCAGTACCGTGGGGGCCGCTGTCTGGCTGTGGCAGACCGGGGAGACGACGCTGGGGACAGTGACCGCCGCCGCTGCCTTGACCCTGCGTCTCAACGCCATGACCGGCTGGATCATGTGGGTGACGTCCCAGCTGTTCCAGTATGCCGGCGTCATCAAGGAAGGCATGGAGACGATTTCCCAGCCGCATGGCGTTGTCGATGTCCCGGACGCGCGCGAACTCGGCGTCCGCGGCGGTGCGATCCGCTTCTCGGGCCTCACGCACCGCTATGGCAGAGAGGCCGGTGAGAGCGAGGCAGGCGGCCTGCACGGTGTCGATCTGGATATCCGGGCCGGCGAACGGATCGGCCTCGTCGGGCGTTCGGGCGCGGGCAAGTCCACGTTGATCAATCTTCTGCTGCGGTTCTACGACGCCGACAGCGGAAGCATCGAAATTGATGGCCAGGACATCGCGCGCGTCACCCAGGACTCGCTGCGCCGGTCGATTTCGGTCGTAACCCAGGACACGGCACTCCTGCATCGATCGGTGCGTGACAATATCCTCTACGGCCGTCCAGAGGCGAGCGAAGCGCAGATGCGCGAAGCCGCCCGGCTGGTCTATGCCGACGAGTTCATCGGCGAGCTTGAGGATATGAAGGGCAGGCGCGGTTACGACGCACATGTCGGCGAGCGCGGTGTGAAGCTCTCCGGCGGCCAGCGTCAGCGCATCGCGCTGGCGCGTGCAGTGTTGAAGGACGCGCCGGTCCTGGTTCTGGACGAGGCGACTTCGGCCCTGGACTCCGAAGCCGAGGCGCTCATTCAGTCCGCCCTGGGAACACTCATGGCCGGAAAGACCGTGATCGCGATTGCGCATCGGCTGTCCACGATCCAGCGCATGGACCGGATCGTGGTGCTGGACCGGGGCCGCATCGTCGAGCAGGGTACGCACGAGAAACTGCTGGCCACAGGCGGGCTCTATGCCGGTTTCTGGGCCCGGCAGTCCGGCGGCTTCCTCGATGTGGAGGACGTCCATGTTTATGCGGACCGGGCATGACGATCGGGAGTGGCGTGCACGCTCCACTCCTGATCGTCCGGTGCCAGGTATAGGAGGCTGGAATGCAATATGATGCGGAGACACCTGAAGAGTACCTGCGCGATCTGGACGACGACTGGCGCCGCGAGAAACTCCTGGAGTTGCGGCAGATCCTGTTTGCTGCGGCGCCTCACCTGATTGAAGGCATCAACTACAAGATGCTGAGCTACAGCGACGAGCGCGGTACGGTTTTCCATCTCAATGCGCAGAAGCACTATGTCAGCCTTTATGTCGGCAATGCCCAAAGGATCGATCCCGGCGGCGATCTGCTCGACGGGCTGAACATCGGCAAGGGATGCATCCGGTTCAGCAAGTCGGTCGATGTGTCGGCGACCAGAATAGACGAGTTCGTCGGGCGGGCGATTGCGCTGCGCCAGCAGGGCGAAGACATCGACTGCTGAGATCCAGACCCGGATCGGTTCACACGATGACGGTGTTTACCGGCCGGCGCAGAGACCGCGGCATCGACGGTCCGTAACCGTAGCGCACGACAAGGTTGGGTCTTCTGCCTCCGATACCCAACAGTGCCTGAAGCTCGCTTCTCACGGCGGGAACCTCTACGGCCTGGTTGAGAAAAGCATTCTTCAATCCGTCAAGCGTCGCCCTGAGGGCGAAACGCTGGTATGCGCGGCCCGCATTGAACCAGCCTTGTCTGTCATCGGTGCTGGCAACGAAGACGATGATGCCCGCCGAAGTCCGGACATGCTCGACGTATTTCTCGTTCTCCGCCTCCTTGCTGAAGAAGAAGTCAAAGAGCGGGGGGCCAAGCCAGTCGGGAAGGGCCGGATTACCCGAAGACTCGCTGAACAGTCCGTCGCGAAGCCGGGCCGCCGTCGACGGATTGAACCGCACCCACTGCTTCAGTTCCCTTACGAAGGCCGGATCATCGACCTGGCGGCTGTTGCCGTCGATGACCAAGCTCAGGATCTCTTCGCTTCTGACCTTGTCGGTGACGACGACTGCGTCGACCTCGTACCGTGTTGCCGCGCGCTTCAGTTTTTCAAGGATTCTTGTCGATACAGGCTTGGCATTGTACGCCGTGCGGCTGCACTGGCGGACGGTTATCGCCTGCAGAAGGTCGGACTGGCGGTTTCTGTCCGCATCCAGCGAAACCCGCGCCCGACCGTCCCCTGAACTGTCGAAGACCACATCGCCGGAGAACCGTCGTGACCTCGCGGCAAGCATCAGGTTCTCCGCCGCGCATCCCAGACTTGCGTAAAGATGATGGTCATCCGGGTCCACGACAGGTGTCCGCCGCGTCAGGTCGGGCAGGATCTCGACGGCGTTCTCCCGGATCCGGAATTTCCAGGGTTGGGTGTTGTGGCCGTTTGCCGCCAGCGTGGCGAACCGGATGAGATCCTGGAGTTGCGGGGTTTCCGGCAGCGGGCGCGTCATCTCGGCAAGTGCGGCGCGGTAGGAGTCCCGTTCGCCGGCGCAGCCGACAAGTGCCGACGTTGCGAGGCATCCGGTGGAGCCAAGCAGAAATGTTCTCCGGTCCAACAAAGCCGCCATGGACCATCTCCGTTCGGGTGAATGCCCGGGAGCGTCCTTCGTCTGAGGCTGAGCGGCCTTGACCTCTGTCAATCTCAACTGCTTCCGCGGGAAGCCGGAGACACAGAAGCGGCCCGTCGGGCAAACCGCTTTGGCCTTGTCGAGGCGTCGCGGGCGCACTACCGTCCTGGGTGAGAGCCTATCACTCCACCTTCAACCGACAAAGGCGTGCGGCGATGTCAGATACATCAACAATCGGCGAGCATCTCTCCAGACCCGAGATTGAGGCGGGTCTGCCGCATGTTCAGTCGTCTCCGCAAGACAACGGTGCTCTGGAGATGATCGTCGTTCGCCCTGGCGTTGACCAGAGGCGCGTGGTCGAAAGCTGTGATGTCAGCGCCGAGGGCGGGGTGCACGGTGATGCCTGGGCCGGCGGCTGCTGGCTCAGTCTGCCCGACGGCAGTCCCCATCCCGATGTCCAGATCAGCTTGATCAATGCACGCCTCATCGACCTTCTTGCCCGAAGCCGGGACCGGTGGCCGCTTGCGGGAGATAATCTCTATGTCGATCTCGATCTGTCGAAGGCGAACTTGCCGACGGGGCAGCGTCTGGCGATCGGCTCAGCGGTGCTTGAAGTCACGGCAGAGTGGCATGGGCCGTGCCAGAAGTTCGTGTCGCGCTATGGCGTTGCGGCCGCTCAGCACATGAACTCGCCGCTCGGCAAGGAGCAGCGTCTGCGCGGCATTTTCGCCAAGGTGGTTCAGGCAGGCACCGTTTCGGCCGGCGACCGCGTGCGCAAGATGGCCTGACCGGCAATTAGCCGACCAGGGCTTCTCGCGACCAGGCCTGGTAGGTGGGCGGCCCCTCGACGCGAATTTCGCCATTGTAGCCAAATTCAATCATATGCACGGTGACGGACGGACCGTCCGTGATGATCAAGGCGTAGGCTTCCGGGAGATTGGAGCCGAGCAGCACCTTCCTTTCCGCAAAGCCCGCCCAGCCGGCGTGATTGGTTCCTCGCGGCGCACTTACCGGGACACCATGGAAGGAGCCGGTGAGCGGCTGGTGGCAATGTCCGAAGAAAATATGGGCAATCCGCTCGCGGTGAGCGGTGATCACCGCGCCAAACGATTTGGCATCAAGCAGCATGATCTCGTCGCAGGGGCCGACATGCGTCGGAATCGGGTTGTGGTGCATGAACAGGAAGACCCGTTGCTCGGCCGACCGCAGCGCCGAGTCCAGCCAGGCACACCTGGTGGCACAATAGTGTCCGGCGTGGGTCTCCGGACCCCAGGTGTCGATCAGGATGCCGGTCGCATCTGAAAGATCGAAACGTTTCTGCACATGGCCGTCGGTATCGGCCAGATCCGGAAATACATCCAGGAAAGTCTCGCGGTCATCGTGATTGCCGATCGCAAGATGGACAGGAATGGGAATCTGCCCGATGCGGGCCTTCAACCGTTCGTAGTCGGGCCGTTCGCCCCAGTTCGAAAGATCGCCTGTGATGACAACAGCTTCGGCATCGGGATGATGCTCCAGTGCGTGCGCGAGCGCGCGCTCGAAATTCGCATTCGGGTCACGGCCGCTGACTGTTTCGCCGGGCGTGGTCAGGTGAATATCCGTCAGTTGAATGAGCTTCATGATCGTTTCCGCTGGCTGGCGCCCGGATTCGGTGGGGTTTGGCGCGACTTGAAGGGGAGACGGGGCGGAACTGGAATTCCGCCCCGGGCGCGGTGTGTCAGGAGCCGGACGGAAGCATGTCGGAGACTTCTTCCACCAGTTCCTTCTGCAGAGACTTCATGTCGTCCTGGTCGCCGGTGACGATGCTCTCCATGCCGTCATAGATGACCTGCGTAATCGCAAGGCCCTTGTCGCCCGGATAGGCAAGCCAGTCGCGCAGCAGCGGCAGCTGATCGACGGCGGTCTGCTTGTTCGGGTTCTGCTTGTAGAAATCAGCAAGGATGATCTCGTTGGCAGCCTTGTTCGGCGGCATGTAACCGGTCGTGCGGGCGACAGCCGCAGCGCCTTCACCGGACGTGATGAACTTTAGCCAGGCCCATGCTGCCTCAAGTTTCTTCGGATCCTCCGACTGCGATACGAGCATGGCCGCGTTGCCGCCGGCCGGCAGGCCTTTCGGCTTGCCCGCGATGCCCGGGAACGGACCGGTCTTCAGTTCGAAGTCACCCTTCGCCCGTTCGACAGCGCCGAGGGCCGACGTCGACCAGTACAGCATTGCGACTTCGCCGGCAGAGAACGACGCAAGAGCCTCTTTCCACTTCAGGTTCTTCATGTCGCAGCCGCGGAAGATCTTCTTCATTGTCTCCAGCGAGGTCAGGCCTTCCTGTCCGGCCATGTTGAATTGACCGGCCTTGATGATAGGGGCGTCCTGCGTCCACATCAGGGCCTGGGCAAACCAGTTGCCGGTGATGTTCCAGCCCCAGAAGACCGGGTTCTTGACGCCTTTCGCCTTCATCGTCTTGCAGGCGTCCACGACCTCTTCCCAGTTCGTCGGCAGCTTGGTGATGCCGGCCTTTTTCAACAGGTCCATGTTGTAGTAGCCGACCGGCAGCGAAACCGAGAACGGCAGTCCGTGAACCTTGCTGCCGAAGGTCGAGAGATTGAGCATGGCCGCGTGATAGCCATCCTTGGCGAAGTCCTGCTCCTTGGCGATAAACGGTTCGAGCGACTTGGCGATCCCCTTCTCGACGAGAATGGCCTGGCGGTTCAGTCCCTGCATCGTGACATCCGGAAGGTTACCGGAAACCGCTTCGCGCAGGATCGTGTTCGTGCCGTCCTCGTAGCTTTCGTAAGTGGCGCGGAATTTGATCTCGATATTGGGGTGCGCTTCATTGAATTTCGGCATGATCGCCTTGTAGGTCACATCGAACAGATGTGAATAGGGATAAGCGAATTCGATGGTGACCTTATCCTCGGCTTGCGCCGTAGCGGTAAAGCCTGCCACCATGATGGCGGCGAGGGTGAGCATTCGTTTCACGACTGTGTCTCCTTTGCTTGATGGGGCGCTCCGGTCGGTTGGCAGACAGCCCGGAGCGTCCCGGTCTTTTCGGCTGGCGCCGATTTCCCCCCGAACCATGTTTGTCCGGGAACTCTGGCTCACCTACTTCATTCCGGTGAGTGTGATCCCTTCGATAAAGCGGCGTTGAGCGAGCAGAAACGCAACAATGAGCGGGGTGACAATGATTGTCGCCGTAGCCATCATCGGGCCCCAGAAACTGCCGTCAGCATCGCCCTTGAACTCGCGCAGGCCGAGCGGGGGCGTGAACAGGTCGCGATCGCCGGTGATAACGATGCGCGGCCAGAAGTAATCGTTCCAGTGCGCCACAACCGAGAAGATGGCAAAGGCCAGCAGTGCGGGAACGGCCGTCGGCAGCATGACGCGCCAGACAATCGAAAACTCGTTCATACCGTCCATGCGCGCCGCATCGATCAGGTCGTCAGGCACGGTCATGAAGAACTGGCGCATCAGGAAAATGCCGAACACGGATATGGTCCACGGAACGATCAGTGCGGCATAGGTATTCGTCAGCCCGACCTTCGAGAGCATGATGTAAAGCGGCAGTGCAATGGCGTGGACGGGAATGAGCAGGCAGAACAGGACGAGGGCGAAGACGACGTCGCGCCCCCAGAACCGGAGTTTGGCAAGGGCGTAGGCGCAGGGCAGGGCAACCAGCACCTGGATCAGGAAGATGGAGACGGTGACAATGACGCCGTTCAGCAGGTAACGCAGCAACGGAGCCTCGCTGAAAGCCTTCGAGTAATTGAAGACCACGGGCCGCATCGTGCAGCCGGCAGTCACTTCCTCCATGATCGCCGCGCGCACGGCACTGTCATCCAGCCCGGGAAAACGGGACCGGGCGGCGGCGATGTCGTCGCGGTCGGGCTCGCCGAGCTTGACGCATCGCTCGTCGGCCATGGGCGCCTGTGCACCGAAGAAGCCCCCGACATTTCGCTCGATTTCGCTGGGTGACTTCAGCGAGTAGGACAGCATGATGTAGAACGGGAGGAAGACGACGAGCGCACCCAGGAGAAGCACGGCGTGTTTCCCGATTTCGCCGGGTATCGTCGCGCGCCCGGTCATTGGTAGTGGACCTTGCGGTCGACCAGCCGGTGCTGGAGGAATGTCAGCACCAGCACGAAGCCGAGGAATACGATCGTGATGGCCGAGCCGATCCCGATCAGGTTTTCACGGATGCCCTTCTCGAACAGGGCGTACATCATGACGTAGGTGGATCGCGAGGGCCCGCCCTCCGTCAGTGCCTCGACCGTATCGAACACCTGGAAGGAGCGGATTGTTGTGATCGTGACGACGAACACCGTGGTTGGTCCGAGCATCGGCCAGGTGACGAGCCGGAACCGGTCCCAGGCCGATCTGGCGCCATCCATTTCGGCGGCGTGGTACAGCTCACGCGGAATCGACGTCAGGCCGGCCAGGTAGAGCACCATGTTGAACCCGAAGGCCTGCCAGATCCCGATAAAGCAGATCGTCCAGATCGCGTAATGCTTGTTGCCGAGCCATAGCGGGAAGCTGTCCTCGCAGCCTCGTGCGAACCAGTCCCACGCATGAAGCCAGGACCAGCCGCAGAATGATGTCAGCGTGTCGTTTATGATGCCGATGGTCGGGTGCAGCGTGAACTCCCAGACGATCGCCATGGCGAGCAATGCCGCCATCACGGGGAGAAAGTAGACCGTCTTGTAGAAATCGCCGCCGACCCGGACCGAACCGATCAGGATCGCAGCGCCGAGCCCCAGCGCGACGGAAACGGGCACGACAAAGAGGACGTAGGTTGCCGTCGCCCAGAGCATCTTCTTGTAGGTCGACCGGCCGACCATGCGCTCGTAATTCTCGGTGCCCACCCAGTTGAAACTGGTGTTTCCAAGGGAGTAGTCGGTGAAGGACAGCCCGGCGGCGATGAAGACCGGAACGATCAGAATCACGATCATCAGGATGATCGCCGGCAACACGAACCAATAGCCGGCCGCAGTCTTGTGCGCCGCCATGCCGTCAGGCTCCCGCAAACATGAGGCGACTGTTGTCCTCCGCGAAAGCCATGGCTGCTCCCGGCCGGGCGCTAAGATGAATTTCGGAACCGATGGAAATCGAAGCGGCGTCTTCGGGCAGGAAGCGCGCAATGCCGCGATGTCCGGTGCCGTTGAGCTGTCCGTAGAGAAAGAAGTCCGCGCCCAGGTTTTCCTTATGCGTGACGGTGAACGGCCAGACGTCGTTGCCTGCGGTTGAGTCGGCGGGCAGGAGATGTTCCGGACGGATTCCGATGTGCACAGATTTCGTTTCGGCCGGCAGGCGCCTGTTCAGGGGCGCGCCGAGGACGGTCACGCGCCCGTCGCTGTCGACCGCGCCCGGCAGGATGTTGATCTTGGGGCTGCCGACGAATTCGGCCACCCGGCGGTCGCTTGGGTTGCCGTATACCTCTTCGGGCGCATCGAGCTGAAGCAGCCCGCCGTCGATCATGACCGCCATTCGGTCGGACATCGTGAGCGCTTCGGCCTGGTCATGGGTCACGTAGACGAACGTTGCGCCGAGCGCGCGGTGCAGTTCGGCGAGTTCTGCGCGCATATGCACCCGGAGCGCGGCGTCGAGATTGGACAACGGCTCGTCCATCAAGAACGCGACCGGTTTGCGCACCATCGCCCGTCCGAGTGCCGCGCGTTGCCGCTGGCCGCCGGAAAGCTGGCCGGGCTTGCGGTCGAGCAATGCCTCGATACGCAGGATCTCGGCGGTCTGCCTGACCTGATCCATGAGGTCCAGATGCTTCTGCCGCGCAATCAACGGACCCAGTATCGGCAGCCTTTCGCCGAAGCTCAGGTCCCTCAGCCGCAGCGGGGTCAGCATGTTTTCCGCCACCGTCAGGTGCGGGTAAAGCGCGTAGGACTGAAAGACCATCGCGAGGTTGCGGTCGGCCGCGCGGACGGTGTTTACCGTCCGGTCTCCGATGCGCACGTCGCCGGTGTCCTGGGCCTCCAGGCCCGCCAGAATGCGCAGAAGCGTGGACTTGCCGCATCCGGACGGTCCGACGAGCGTCAGAAATTCGCTGTCCTCGATGGTCAGATCGATGCTGTTCAGCACGCGGGTCTCGCCGAATGATTTCTCGATCCCGGAAAGTGCAATGGTCGCCATCGACGAGTTCCGCCTGTTCACTGCGCCTGATTGAGGCGGAACGAGTAACAAGAACCGTTAACAGCGATGTGACGTCATATAAGTGTCACTAATGTTCACAACAGTATCCACAGAGCGTCAGATCCGTGCCGCGGAGTCCGGAACAGAGTCGTCAAGTGAAACCAAGCCCTTATCAGATCACCGCCTTCACGCACGCAGCACGGGAACGCAGCTTCTCCAGGGCGGCGGCCGTCCTGGGCGTCACCCAGTCTTCGATAACGCAGCACGTCGCGAAGCTTGAGCGGATCGTCGGTGCGCAGCTCTTTGTCCGTCGCCGCGATGGTCTCGAACTGACAACAGCGGCACGCGAACTGTTCGAGATTTCAGACCGCCTGCGGACGCTTGAACAGCTCATCGAGGAAAAGATCGAAGACTACAGCGAACTCTCGACCGGTCATCTCCGTGTTATCGCGAATGCGCCGAGACCCTCCATGCCGATGATCGCGCGCTATACGGCTCTTTATCCGCAGGTGCAGATAAAATTCAGCCTTGTCGACTGGACGCGGGCGATGCACCAGCTGCGGGAGCGTGAAGTCGACGTGGCGGTCGTGACCGAGCCGGACGCTGTCGAGGGCTTCTACGTCCGCAGGATCGGCACGACGCGATACAAGGCCCACGTGCGGCGCGATCACCCGCTTGCGGGACGAAAGTCTCTCTCCTTACGCGAACTGGAGCATGAGATGATCATCCTTCCCGAGGACGGTTCGTTTACCCAGCGCGTTGTCCGCGGCAAGGCGGCCGAACTCGGCATTACGTTTTCCAGGGTGATCAAGACAACCACATTCCCGGTCGTGAAGGAGGCGGTCCTCCACGGTGTGGGTGTCGGGTTGATGCTTGAAGACAGTCTTTTCCCATCCACCAATCTCGTTGCGATCACCGTTGAGGAAATGCGCGAGACCTACGGGAACTGCCTCGTGACGCCTCCCGACAAGCGCGATCTCCGGCTTGTAAGGAGTTTCATTGAAGTGGCGACCGACATTGCCGAGACTGCTTTTGCGGTTTGACAACAATGTCAGGCTGCCATGATCGGCTTGCCATCACGGAGCGATCACCAATCCGTGCATTGAATTCGCGCCAATCGGCTCCTTTATCTGCATACTGAGGACATCAGCGGAGGGAGGTGGACAGTCATGTCATCACAGAAAGTCAATTTTGCCGGAAGTCAGGGCGATACGCTTGCTGCCCTGCTGGAATTGCCCGTCGGCCCCATTCGGGCCTACGCCGTTTTCGCCCACTGTTTTACCTGCTCTAAGGACATTTTTGCCGCGGCGCGCATTGCCGGCGAACTTGCCGCGCACGGCATAGCTGTTCTGCGCTTCGATTTCACCGGCCTCGGGGCGAGCGAAGGCGAATTTGCCAACACCAACTTCTCTTCGAATGTCGAGGACCTGCTCAGGGCCGCAGACTTCCTGCGCCAGAACTACGAGGCGCCGCAGATCCTGATCGGACACAGCCTCGGCGGTGCGGCCGTGCTTGCCGCCGCCGGTGACGTCCCGGAAGTACGCGCGGTCGCGACCATCGGCGCGCCAGCGGACGCAGGCCACGTGGTGCACAATTTCGGTGCCAAGATCGACGAGATCGCAAGCGCGGGCGAAGCCGAGGTCACCCTTGCCGGACGGCAATTCACGATCAGGAAGCAGTTCCTCGAGGATGTCGAGAAGCAGCGCCTGGAGGACCGGATCGCGGGGCTGAAGGCCGCGCTCATCGTGTTCCACGCGCCACGCGACCAGACCGTCGGCATAGAGAATGCCGCCGCCATCTTCGGAGCCGCCAGACATCCCAAGAGCTTTATCTCTCTCGACGATGCCGATCACCTGCTGTCCCGGCGCGCCGACGCCATCTATGTCGCGACCATCCTGAACGCCTGGGCGTCTCGCTTTGTCGAAGCCGAGACGGTGCCTGCGGAGGATGAAGGGGATGCAACAGGAGCCTTCGTGCGCGAGACGCGGCTCGGCAAGTTCCAGCAGCGCGTCCGTGTCGGCCGCCACAGCCTGCTCGCCGACGAGCCGGAAAGCTATGGCGGTCTCGACTCCGGACCCAGTCCGTACGATTTCCTGTCCGTGGCGCTGGGCGCGTGCACGACCATGACGATGCGCATGTATGCCGATCACAAGGGATTCGAACCTGACCGCCTCTCCGTTCAGGTCCTGCACGACAAGGTCCATGCCAAGGATTGCGCGGACTGCGGCGAGGGCAGGGAAGGCCGCATCGACCGTTTCGAGCGGATCATCACCATCGACGGGGATGTGGATGATGAGACCCGCGAAAAACTGCTGAAAATCGCGGACAAATGCCCGGTCCACCGCACGCTGGAGGCCAGTTCGGCCATCGTGACCCGGCTGGCGGATTAGCGGTTGGCAGCCGACACGGTCGCTCTCTCATCACGGTAATCCGGCAAGCGGCTATGGGTTGTCCGCCGGTATCTGCCTTGCCCCGATCTCAGGATCTTCCCGGCACCGCGCCGACTTTTCGTGGACGGCCCGATCGGCATACTACCGTCACACGTCGCTTGCGCCACTGCAGGCGAAGGCAAGTACCTTGAGCGCCAATAAGGTGGATCGGCTGCAGGCTGGCCGTCGTCATCAATTATTGCTCAGAATGCAATAATTGATGACATTTTGATATTAGAATTGACCATTAATCCTGCCTTATCCTTTCCGGCAATGTCTCCGCGACCGTGAATTTGCGGGGCACGCGACAGGGAGGGAAAGACATGAAGCGCATCAAGTTCCTTGGACTGACCATGGCAGTCGCCGTTGCGCTCGGCTCGGGCAGTGCCGGAGCGGACAAGGCAGACGACACGCTGCGGATTGCATGGGGTGCCAACGGTGTCATGCACAATGCCGACAACTATTACGGCAATACCCGTGCCGGCATCTGGTTCACCAAGAGCGTCTGGGACACGCTGATCGAACGCGATCCCCTGACCTCGGAATACAAGGGCAATCTGGCCGAGAGCTGGGTCTGGATCGATGACAAGACGCTCGAGTTCAAACTCCGCAAGGGTGTCCGGTTCCACAATGGCGAGCCGTTCGACGCCGACGACGTTGTCTATACCTACAACCGGATGTCTTCCGATGACGGCGTGAAGATCCGCAAGCTGATAAGCTGGATAGAGAAGGCGGTGAAGGTCGATCAGTACACCGTGCGCATTCACACCAAAGAAGCGTTTCCGCAGGCGATCGAGTTTCTCACCGGGCCGCTGCCCATCTATCCCAACGAGTATTACGAGAAGGTCGGCACAGATGGCATGTCCGCCAACCCTGTCGGGACGGGGCCGTACAAGGTCGTGAAGATGAAGCCCGGCGAAGAATACACGCTGGTCCGCAACGATGACTACAACTGGGGCAGTCCGAAGAGCAAACCGAAGATCAAGAACGTCGTCATTCGCGAGATACCGGACATTCAGACACAGGTCGCCGAACTGCTGGCCGGCGGCATCGACATGACGCCGGATCTGACAACCGATCTGGTCGAGAAGCTCCAGGGCAATGCGGATGTCACGGCTTCCCAGGCCGAGACTCTGAGAATCTACTACATCGGTCTCGACGCCGCCGGACGGTCCGGCGTCAAGCCGATCTCCGATGTCCGGGTTCGTCGGGCGATCAGTCATGCCATAAACCGCAAGTCGATCGTCGACAACCTGATGCGCGGCGCGGCAAAAGTCATCGACACGCCGTGTCACCCCAAACAGTTCGGCTGCATCGCCTCTGCGGCTGTCAGCTATGATTACGATGTCGATGCTGCCAAGACGCTCTTGAAGGAGGCCGGTTACCCGGATGGGTTTGAACTCGACCTCTATGCAGAAGCGCCGGCGCATGAAGCCGAGGCGGTCATCGGTGATCTCGCCGCGGTGGGCATAAAGGCAAAGCTGAACCGGCTGCCGTGGGAGGCCTATGCCGATGCGCTGGCGAAGAACAAGGCGCCCGTGTTTCTGACCAACTGGGGTTCCAACTCGCTTGCCGATGCGGCAGCCATAATCAGCTATTTCTTCAGTGGCAATGCAGATGACTTCGCCCGGGATCCGGACGTCACGAAGTGGCTGAACGTCGCGGACACGAATACGGATCCCGAGAAACGCAAAGAGTATTATGCCAAGGCGATCAAGCGGATCACCGACCAGTCTTACGTTGTTTCGCTCTATACGGGCGTTCGCAGCTATGGCTACGACAAGAACCTGAACTTCATGCCCTTCGTGGACGAAGTCCTGCGCTTTCACGAATACAGCTGGAAATAGTCTCTCCCGGCGATGCGCGGCCGATACCGCGCATCGCGACCTTCTGCAATGAAATCAGTGGGATGCATCCAATGGATGAGCGCAATGTCCGCGATGGCGGAGAGACGTTGGACACAGTCGATGCGGCGGCCCTGCATAGCGAAGCGATCGTCTGCGATCTGACACTGCCCTGGATCGAGATCGGCAGCCGGGAGTTGCGCGACCAGACGCTTCCCCGGTTCGGGGCAAGCGGATTCAACTTCGTTTCCCTGACGCTGGCCTCGGACTCGGAGTCGCAGGCCGAAGTCTTCAAATCGATAGCGCGCGAACGGCGCTACGTGTCCGATCGTGCCGAGAGCCTCTGCCTGGTCGAGTCGGTCGACGACATCCTGTCATCGAAGCGCGACGGAAAGCTTGCTGTTTCGTTCAACCTCCAGGGCACGAATGCACTGGCCGGCGACATTGGCGTCGTCGAGCCGCTCTACAAGCTCGGCGTCCGGCAGATCCTCATGGTCTACAACAGGAAGAACCTTGTGGGCGACGGCTGCCACGAACCTACGGACGGCAAGCTTAGCCAGTTCGGCGTCGAGCTTGTCGAGGAGATGAACCGGGTCGGCATGATCGTCGACTGCAGTCACACCGGCTACCGGACGTCTATGGATGTTATGGAAGTTTCGACCGAGCCTGTCATCTTCTCTCATTCCAATCCTCGATCACTCTGGGACCACGATCGCAACATCCGGGATGACCAGGCCAAGGCCTGCGCCGCGACCGGCGGCCTGGTCGGTGTGGTCGGCGTCGGGATCTTCATGGGGGAAGATGACGCGTCGACCGAGACGTTCTTTCGTCAAATCGACTATTATGCGGAATTGATCGGGACCGAGCACATCGCGCTCGGGCTCGACTACGTTTACGACGTGGAGGCCGAGAAACGGTATATGGCAGGTGTCCAGGTGCCTGTGCACGGCAACTACCAGAACATGAACAGCTTCTTCCAGCCCGAACAGCTTCCCGAACTCACGGAGATGATGATTGCCAACGGCTACGAAGAACAGGCGGTGCGGAATATCTTGGGGGAGAGCTTTCTCCGTATCGCCGGAAAGGTGTGGCGCTAGAGCAGCGATCCCCAGATGATCACCTTTGTCCTGAAACGATTGTTCAGCGCCTTTCTCACCCTTCTGGTCGTATCCATCTTCATCTTCTTGCTGGCGCATCTGGCCGGAGATCCGGCGATTGCGATTGCCGGCAAGGAATCCTCGGCCGAAGACATCGCCCGCA
The DNA here is from genome assembly GCA_965275905.1 of Hyphomicrobiales bacterium. Classification (GTDB taxonomy): domain Bacteria; phylum Pseudomonadota; class Alphaproteobacteria; order Rhizobiales; family JAJFHC01; genus CBDAQD01. The sequence goes on from CBDHYJ010000050.1 coordinate 47,019, forward strand.
TAAGGGCGCATTACGGTTTCGACCGGCCGCTTTATCAGCAGTACTTTGCTTGGTGCGGCAGGGCTCTTGTCGGTGATTTCGGCAGGTCCTACCACTATCAGCAGCCAGTCGCGGATATGCTGATCGCCCGTCTCCCAATTACGGTCATATTGGGAACGAGTGCTCTTGGATTTGCGCTGCTGATCTCCCTTCCACTTGGCATTCTTGCCGCCATCCGGCCGAATTCCATCATCGACCGGCTATCGCTTGTGATTGCTGTGGTGGGGCAGGCGATGCCGACCTTCTGGTTCGCACTCGTGATGATCGTGTTCTTTGGATTAACCCTGCGATGGTTTCCGATCTCGGGCAACGCGACGTGGCAGCATTTCATAATGCCCACCATTGCGCTGGGATACTTTGCCACGCCGGCAATCATGCGTCTGACACGCGCCGGCATGATCGACGCTCTCGACTCGGACTACATCCGCACCGCCCGCGCGAAGGGCCTGAGCCGGGCCAGCATCCTGTTGAAGCACGCACTGCGCAACGTCATGATCCCCGTTGTCTCGGTTTCAGCCGTGCAGTTCGGGGCGATGTTAAGCGGGTCCATCGTGGTCGAGCAGATCTTTGCCCTGCAGGGCATCGGCTGGTTGAGCTATGACGCGACGGTGCGATCCGATCTGCCTGTCGTGCAGGCCATAACGCTGGTCATCTCTGTCTTCTATGTCTTGCTCACTCTGGCGGCCGACTTGCTGAATGCGGTCCTGGACCCGCGCATCAGGATAGGTTGAAGGACGCGGCATGGCGCAGCAGTCACAAGAACCGCAACTTGCATCGCGATCCGGTGGCCTGCTGTATCGTGCACGTGGCAACCCCAGTGTGTTCATCAGCGCAGCGGTGTTGCTGGCAGTTCTGCTCATCGCGGTGGCGGCGCCGCTCATTGCCCCTCACGATCCGTATGCACACGATCTCTCGCGGCGGCTCCTGCCGCCGATCCTGTTTGATGGCCACAACGCTGCCCATCCGCTGGGCACCGACGCCTATGGCCGGGACTACCTCTCGCGCCTGATTTACGGCGCACGCATTTCCCTGATCATCGGCTTTTCGGTGATGCTCATTTCTGGCTTCATCGGAACGGCGCTGGGGCTTGTCGCCGGCTATTTCGGTGGCCGGACCGACCAGGTCATCATGTTCATCATCAATACCCGCCTGGCACTGCCGATATTCCTGGTCGCCATGTCGGTCGTCGTAGTTTTCGGCACATCGATTATCGGGACGATCCTCACGATCAGTCTGTTTCTTTGGGATCGCTTTGCGGTGGTGGTGAGAAGCGCCACACAGCAGGCTGCGGGTCAGGACTATGTGCTGGCGGCGCGCAGTGTCGGATGTTCAACCGGGTACATTCTGCTCGCTGAAATCCTGCCGAACCTCGTCAACGCTGTAATCGTGATCGGCACCATCGAAATGGCCTACGCCATCCTGATTGAGGCAGCGCTGTCGTTTCTGGGTTTCGGGGTCCAGGAGCCAACGCCGTCTTGGGGCCTCATGCTGGCTCAGGCCCGACAATATCTGTTCTTCGATTCCTGGCTTCTCTACATCCCCGGTGCGGCGTTGTTCGGGCTCGCCCTGGCGATCAATCTCTTCGGCGACGGGCTGCGCGATCTTCTCGCTGCAGGAGACCGCGGATGACCGGGATTCTCGACGTGGACGGACTCAATGTACGCTTTCCACTTGCGAACGGTGTGCTCCATGCCGTCCGGGACGTCAGCTTTCATGTCGAACCGGACGAGATACTCGGGATCGTGGGAGAATCCGGCTGCGGCAAGTCGATGACGGCGCTTGCCATCATGGATCTGCTGTCGAAACGGGCCCGGCGCGAGGTCAGCCGACTGGAATTCGGCGGACGGGAGATCTCCGGCCTTTCCGAGAAGGAGATGAACCGGCTCCGTGGCGATCGCATTGCGATGATCTTCCAGGAACCCATGACGTCTCTCAATCCGGTCTACACGATCGGGGATCAGTTGGAGGAGGTCTATCTCAGGCATCGGGGCGGGACCCGCGCGGCGGCGCATGAGCGTGCCGCCGATTTGCTTGAAAAGGTTGGCATACCTCCTTCGCAGCGGCGCATGAGCCAATATCCTCATCAGCTCTCCGGCGGTCTCAGGCAGCGCGTGATGATCGCAATGGCCCTTATGTGCGAGCCGGATCTCATTATTGCCGACGAGCCCACGACGGCCCTGGATGTCACTATCCAGGCCCAGGTGCTGGCGCTGCTTAAGCGGCTGCAGCGCGAGTTCGGCATGGCAGTGATTCTGATCACGCACGATCTCGGTGTCATCGCCCGGATGGCAGACAGAGTCCTCGTGATGTATGCGGGATCTGTGGTCGAATCCGCACCAACACAGCAGATTTTCAGCAACCCTTGTCATCCTTATACGCAGGGATTGTTGCGCTGCCTTCCAGGTGCACGGCAAACAGGACAGCCGGATGAGCGACTCGGAACAATTGCGGGCGTCGTTCCGTCGCTGATTGGTGACATTGAGGGCTGTGCCTTTGCTAACCGTTGTCCCCACGCCTTCGATCGCTGTGCAAGTGGGGCAGTCGGTACGGCTACAGCGGATCCGGGCCATATATTTCGGTGCTTGCTCTCGCCGGCGCAGTCCCGCGAAAACTTTCACCGGTGGTCTGGATGACGGAGAGTGTCCTTGAGGCGCGAGCGCTCCATCGCGCTTACACGATCTCGCACGGCCTGATGGCCGAAAAGTCGATACTTTCCGCCGTTGCCGGCGTTGACTTGAAAATGGAGCGCGGAACCGTGCTCGGACTGGTGGGAGAGTCCGGGTGTGGCAAGTCCACGCTGGCCCGCCTCCTGCTGGGGCTTGAGCCTCCGACCGCGGGCGAGGTGCTTATCGGTGGCCGGCCGGTCGCCTCGATGGACCGGCGCGAACGCGCGCGCAAGATCCAGGTTGTTCTTCAGGACCCGAACTCGTCGTTGAATCCCCGCAAGACGGTGCTCTCCATCGTCACGTTGCCGCTTCGCGTGCATGCAATGGGAGACCGGCGCGAACAGGAGGCGCGTGCCGTCGAGATGCTCGACATGGTGGGCCTGCCGCGCCGTGTTCATGCGAGCCTGCCGGGCGATCTGTCGGGCGGTCAGAGGCAACGCGTCGCCATTGCCCGGGCACTCGTGACGAGGCCTGAAGTTGTCATCTGCGACGAGCCCACCTCCGCGCTCGACGTTTCGGTGCAGGCGCAGATCCTCAACCTGCTGAAGGATCTGCGCGACGAGCTTGGGCTTACATACCTCCTGATCTCTCATGACCTTGCGGTTGTCCGGCACATGGCCACCCGTGTGGCGGTCATGTATCTCGGTGGCATCGTCGAGGAAGCTGATGGCGAGGCGTTCTTTTCAGCTCCGCGACATCCTTACAGCCGTGTCCTGCTGAACTCGGTTCTGACAACCGAACCGGGCAGGCAACTGCCCGATCCAGCGCTCGACGCCGGCGTTCCGAATCCTCTGGACCTGCCGTTCGGCTGCAGGTTCCATCCGCGTTGTACGGACGCGCTGGCCGTCTGTTCGCGCAAAGCCCCGGACCTGATCCCGGATTCGTCCGGGTCCCGGGTAGCCTGTCATCTCTATGACGAAGGCATTCGGCCCGCCGGCTGATGTGACTGTTGTTTGCGAGGGATTCCGTCTGGAGGGGACAGCGGCTACCCGGCGTCGCTGTTTTCTTCAGACGCGACTTCAGCGATTTGGCGAATGAACTGATCGAGTGCGGGCGAGGCGGCGCGGCAGTCCCTGCGCCAGATTGCGGAAGTCCGGAGCTCCGGGGGGCGCTCGTGCAGCGGCCGGACCGAAATGCCCCTCATCGAATGAACAAGCGCACTGTCGACGTGGAGCGTTACGCCCATTTCGGCCGCAACCAGTCCCATAATGCCGTCGCTGTGATCGGCTTCCTGAATGACCTTCGGAACGAAGCCGTGCGCGATACAGAAATTGCGGATTGGCCTGGCGGTCGTCTTCCAGGTCTCCCATCGGCCCATGACAAACGGTTCATCCGCCAGGTCGGTGACAGAGACACGTTTCTTGCGCGTCAGCGGATGCGACGAAGGCAGGACGCACACAACCCGCTCCTCACGCACCAGGATTTGGTCGAGTTCGGCGGGCAACTGCTGGTCGACGATGAACGCGATGTCGCATTGCTCATCCAGCACCATCTCGAGCGCTTGGGGTGTCGATTCGTCGATCAGGGTGACCTCTATGTGAGGATTGCCGGACCGAAACCGTCGAACGACCTGAGGGAGAAAGTTCGTGATGACATGATCATTGAAACCGACCCGGAGTTCGCCGGTAAGGCCGATGTGGGCCTGTTGCGCCTGATCTATTGCGTGATCGAGGTCGGCAACGAGGCTTGACGTGTGCTTCAGGAAGATCCTGCCGGAGTCCGTCAGGCGCGTGACCCTCGTTGTCCGTCTGAACAGGTCGGTTTGCAGGGCGTCCTCCAGGGCCTTGATCGTCCGGCTCAACGCTGGTTGCGCGACGCCCAGGCGTTCCGATGCCTGGCGAAAGCTCAGCGTTTCCGCAACAGCGTGAAACGCTCGGATATGACGAATTTCCACGGGCATTATTTCGTCACCGGCATTAATCGTGGAGAGAAAATCGTTCTGATGTAATCAATTCGCGTCAGCCATTGCAACCGGGAGCGCCGCAAAAACGCGGTCACCGCCCGGTTTTGTTTGTCCGATGCACAAAATCCTACGCGCCTTCGTCTGGAAATTGGCCACGAGCATCCGTGAACGATGCGGTCCCGGCCGCACCGACTGCATCCGGGCGGCAGGCGCGCATGCGCCTTGTGAACCCGTATGCGGCTGTGGCATTTCGAAAACCGGCCTCGTCCAGGTTTCGCAGCCAGGTTCCTTTGATTTCTGCCGTCGAGTATCTCCCGCTCAATAATCTGTTCAGGAAATCATAGACTGTGGTCTTCTCATGCTCGGTGAGACCATTGATCAGAGCCTGAATTGCTTCATCCCGTGTGGAATGCGTCGACGGGATGTCCTGATGGAAGATACTGCAGAGATTCTCAAATTCCGGCGGGACCTCAATCCGCATTTTCTGACCCCTCGAAGCCGACATTACCGATATTTAATGCCCCTGAAAGGTGCATGTAAGGTGGCCCACCCCATATTCGCTCAAGCATTTGATCGAACATGGGAGACCACCAGATGTCACACACCACCCCCCATAACCGCGGGGCCCGCCGCGTCGGCATCGCGCTGGCACTTGCCGGCGTCGTTGGCGCGGGCGCCCTTGCCGTACCGGCTCTGACGTCGAGCAGCGTCCCGGCGCTGGCCGCGGCCCAGGCCCGCACCTTCGAGTATCAGCCGACACAGTTTGCCGACCTGGTCGACGAAGTCAGGCCCGCCGTCGTCAGCATCACGGTCGAGGGCAAGCGTCAGCGCGGCCAGCGTTTCTCGCGCAACATGCCCCAGTTCCCGGATCTGCCCGAGGGCCATCCGTTCCGCGAGTTCTTCGATAGGTTTGCCCAGCCCAACACACCTGAAGGCCGGCGCCAGTTCCAGCGGCGATCGCTTTCGCAGGGCTCCGGATTCATCATTTCCGAAGACGGCTTTGTCGTGACGAACAATCATGTCATCGACGGCGGCGACAACATCAAGGTCAAGATGACCAACGGCAAGTCCTATGACGCCGAGCTGATCGGCCAGGACAGCAAGACCGATCTGGCGCTGCTCAAGATCAAGTCGAGCGGCAAGTTCAAGGCCGTGACGTTCGCCGACAAGGAGGCCCGCGTGGGCGACTGGGTGGTTGCGGTCGGTAATCCCTTCGGTCTCGGCGGCTCGGTCACGACCGGCATTGTCTCCGCGCGCGGCCGCGAGATCGGTTCGGGCCCCTACGATGACTTCCTGCAGATCGACGCGCCGATAAACCGCGGCAATTCCGGCGGCCCGGCCTTCAACCTGGACGGTGATGTCGTCGGTGTGAACACCGCCATCTTCTCGCCGTCGGGCGGCAATGTCGGCATCGGCTTCGCCATTCCGGCCAACATTGTCGAGCGGGTCGTTGCCGACCTCAAGGATGACGGCAAGGTTACGCGCGGCTTCCTCGGCGTGAACATTCAATCGGTGACCGAAGACATCGCCGAGAGCCTGGGACTCGCAAGCGCGGACGGCGCGATGGTCACGCGGGTCACCGAAGACTCGCCCGCCGACAAGGCCGGCTTCAGGACCGGCGACACCATTCTCAAGGTCAACGGCAACACCGTTAAGGGACCGCGGGACCTGGCCCGCAAGATCGCGGCGATCGATCCCGGCAAGGACGCGGAAGTCGAGCTTCTGCGCGACGGCCGGAACATGACCAAGACGGTCGAAATCGGACTTCTGCCCGGATCGGACAAGGTGGCGTCCTCGGGCAAGCCGCCGAAGGCCAAGGCCAGCCTGACGTCCCTGGGTTTGAGCCTCGCGCGCACCGACGCGGGCGACGGTGACGATGGCGTGATTGTCGCCGATGTCGATCCGGACGGTCCGGCCGCACGCAAGGGCATTCGCCCGGGCGACAGGATCATCGAGGTCGCCGGCAAGGCCGTCGACAGTCCCCGTGACGTCCGCAAGCGTCTGGACGCGATCCAGGAACAGGGCCGCAAGAGCGTGCTCTTCCTGGTCCGGCCGTCGCGCGGAGACCAGCAGCGGTTCGTTGCGATACCTCTCAGGGATGCCTGATCCGTTCAGGATCGGACATCCGGAAATCCGGTCATGATTTCGCGACATGTCCGGAAGGCTGCGTCGGCAATCGTTGGCATCGGTTCCCCCCTCGGGCGGTTGCCGGCGCGGCCCTTTTCAAGACCGCCGTTTCGCACCGTTACTCACTCAACATCTGTGGTGTCGGATACGGCATTGGACCACTCCTCGGGCAAGGCCGCCCCGCTGAAAACACCGGGGCGGCCGTGCTGGCTTCTGGAGCGGGTCATTAGCGGAGGGAACGGGGGCGCCATGACAAAATCACAGATCCTTGGTCCGGCCGAGCTTGAGGCTGTACCATGGCCGGGAAGAGAATCATCATCGGAAGGCGGGTACGGCCAACAGGCAATGAAGACGCTTGTGATTGAGGACGACCGGGAAGCGGCGGCCTATCTCGTCAAAGGGCTGAAGGAGGCCGGGCACGTCGTCGACCACGCGGCTGACGGCGAGACGGGCCTCGCCCTTGCGCGCGACGGGACGTACGACGTGCTGATCGTAGACCGCATGCTGCCCAGGCTGGATGGCCTGACGGTTGTCGAAACCCTGCGGGCGGAGACAGTGACCACGCCGGTGCTGTTCCTCAGTGCGCTCGGCAAGGTCGATGACCGGGTCAAGGGTCTGCGTGCGGGCGGCGATGACTATCTCACCAAGCCTTATGCTTTTTCCGAACTTCTGGCCCGCGTCGAGGCCCTCGGCCGCCGCGGTGCGCTTGAGGAAACCCGTACCCGATACCAGGTCGGCGATCTCGAAATCGACCTTCTGTCGCGCAGCGTCAGCCGCAGCGGGACCGAAATCACACTCCAGCCGCGGGAATTCAGGCTTCTGGAATACCTCGTCAAGCACGCCGGCCAGGTCGTGACCCGCACAATGCTTCTGGAGAATGTCTGGGATTATCATTTCGATCCCCAGACCAACGTCATCGACGTTCACATCTCGCGCCTCCGGGCCAAGATCGACAAGGATTTCGGCGAGCCGCTGCTGCACACGGTTCGCGGCGCCGGATATACGATCCGTGGCAATCCGGAATAGAGTTCAACCCGGTATCCTGCATACGTCGACCTTCCGGATGGTTGCGTTCTATCTTGTGCTTTTTGTTGTCTCTTCTGCGGCCGTGCTGGGCTACGTCTACTGGAGCACGGCGGGACTGCTTGAGCGCCAGACCGACGACACCATCCGCGCCGAGATCACCGGCCTTGCCGAACAGTACCAGCAGGGCGGAGTGAACCTGCTGGCCCGCACGGTTGCGGGCAGAAGCAGGGAAGAGGGCCGCAGCATCTACCTTCTGACGGACCGGGCCGGCCAGAAGATTGCCGGCAATATTTCAAATCTGCCCGAGAACCAGCCGTCGGGAGAAGGCTGGGTCGAGTTTCCTTACGCGGTCGCCACGCCTCAGGGCGTCAAGCGCCATGACGCGCGCGCTTACCTGTTCCGCCTGCAGCAGGGCTTCGTCCTGATCGTCGGCCGCGACGTCAACGACCGGCGTTTCTTCGTAACGCTGATCAGGCAGGCCATTTTCTGGGCGGTCGGCCTGACTCTGCTGCTTGGGATCGGTGGCGGTCTTCTGATCAGCCGGAACTTCCTCAGCCGCATCGACGCCATCGGCCGGACCAGCCGGGCGATCATGCAAGGTGATCTGACCGAGCGCATGGCGGTATCCGGAACAGGTGACGAACTCGACCGCCTGGCCGGCAGCCTGAACGACATGCTTGACCAGATCGAGCGCCTTATGACAGGGATGCGCGAGGTTTCCGACAACGTTGCCCATGACCTCAAGACTCCGCTGACGCGACTGCGCGCGCGTCTGGAAGACGCATTGAGATCCGGTCCGGAGGAAAATCACCGAGTGGTCATGGAGGAGACGATCGCGGAGGCCGATCAGCTTCTCAAGACCTTCAATGCGCTGTTGAGCATTGCGCGCACGGAGTCAGGCGAGGCGCGCACGGCTATGGAGCGGATCGACGCGGCCGAGGTTTTCCGCGAAGTCAGTGAACTCTACGAACCGCTGGTCGAGGAGGCGCGCGGTGAACTGGTCTTTATCGGCAACGGTCCATGCACGGTCGATGCGGATCGCCAGTTGCTTGCCCAGGCTGCATCGAATCTCCTGGATAATGCGCTCAAATACGGCCGGCCGGAAAACGGTGAGATCCGCCTTACGGTGTCCGCGGCTGCCGGGAACGGATCCGCCGATCTGATTGTGGCAGACAACGGCCCCGGGATCGAAGCGAATGACCGGGGTCGGGCGGTCGAACGTTTCGTCCGGCTTGACGAAAGCCGGTCGCGGCCGGGCAGCGGGCTCGGACTCAGCCTGGTCCAGGGCATAGCAAAGCTGCATGGCGGCAATCTCGTCCTGGAAGACAACAATCCGGGCCTGCGGTCCGTTCTGCGCCTGCCATTGAGCCATTCCTAACGCCGCCGCGAGTGGGGTAGCATGGGACGAGAGCGAGATTCGTATCCATGTCCCAGCAGGCTTCTGAAAACCTGATCACCTTGCCGGAGCCGTCGGATCCGGAGGCCGCGCGGCGGCTGTTGTCCGACTGGCTCGACGATGCCGAAAGCAGCAGCGAATTTGACGCCCTGCGCGCCATCGCGCGCCAGAATGCCGCCGTTATGCGGTTGCTGGAGTCGGTCTATTGCGCATCACCGCACCTGACGGCCCTGACCAATCGCCATCCCCAGGTCGTTGCGGATGTCCTGACCGGTGACCCGAACGAGGTTGTTTCGCGGCTGATCGAGGACACCGGCTCCTTGCGGAGCGCGGAAACCGAAGAAGACCTCATGGCGGGCCTCCGGATTGCCAAGGCGAAGGTTCATCTGGCCATAGGCATCGCCGATATCGCCGGGCTCTGGTCGGTGATCGAGGTCACGGAGGCCCTGTCCCGGTTTGCCGACGAGGCACTCGGAACGACGGTTGACTGGCTGCTTGCCCGCGCGGCGGCACGCGGCACGATGGAGATCGCCGACCCGTCAAACCCCGGTCCCGGCAGCGGCTATATCGTGCTCGCTATGGGAAAGTACGGGGCGTTCGAACTCAACTACTCCAGCGATATCGACCTCATTGTGTTCTACGACCCCGAGGTTGCGCCTCTTTCTGGCAGCACCGAGCCCTCGAAACTCTTCGTACGCATCACCAAGGGCGTTGTGAAGATCCTGCAGGAGCGGACCGGCGACGGTTATGTCTTCAGGGTGGATCTCCGGCTCCGGCCCGATCCGCGCGCGACCAACGTGGCGATCGCCGTCGAGGCGGCCGCGGTTTACTACGAGAGTCTCGGCCAGAACTGGGAGCGTGCAGCGATGATCAAGGCGCGCCCGGTGGCCGGTGATATTGCCGGCGGCGAGGAATTCATGAAGCGCCTGGCGCCGTTCATATGGCGCAAATATCTCGACTTCGCGGCGATTGCCGACGTTCATTCCATGAAGCGCCAGATCCACGCCTTCAAGGGTCACGGCGAGATCGCCGTATACGGGCACAACATCAAGCTCGGCCGCGGCGGCATTCGCGAGATCGAGTTCTTCGTACAGACCCAGCAACTGATCGCCGGGGGCAGGGCGCCTCAACTGCGCGGCAACAAGACACTCGTCATGCTGGACGTACTTGCCGAGGGCGATTGGATTACGGCCGCCACCGCCGAGGACATGAAGCAGGCCTACCTGTTCCTGCGCATGATCGAGCACCGGATCCAGATGCAGGCGGACGAGCAGACCCATTCATTGCCGAAGACGGTCGAAGACTTGAGCCGCTTCGTCCGGTTTGCCGGATTCCCGAGCCGCGACATGTTTGCCGCACGCCTGCTCGATCACCTGGACACGGTCCAGGACCATTACGCCGCGTTGTTCGAACACGCACCGAGCCTTGGCGACGAGACTGGCAGTCTCGTCTTCACAGGTGGCGAGGACGATCCGGACACGATCGAGACTCTGTCGCAGATGGGGTTCGATCGGCCCTCGGACGTTTCTGCGATGGTGCGCGGCTGGCACTTCGGACGATACGGCGCCACGCGAAGTGCGCGCGCGAGAGAGCGCCTAACCGAGTTGATGCCGGTGCTCTTGCGCGCGCTCGGCAGTACCGCCGACCCGGACGCGGCATTCATTGCCTTTGACCGGTTTCTGCAGGGTCTGCCCGCCGGCGTACAGTTGTTCTCCATGCTGGTTTCAAACCCGAAACTCATGGAATTGCTGGCCGGCATCACCGGGACCGCGCCGAGGCTCGCGGGCATGCTCAGCAAGCGGCCGCAGATCCTCGATGCTGTGCTTGACCCCGGCTTCTTCGGCGCTTTGCCCGATCGCGCCGAGATGGACGCCATTGTGGCCGAAACAATTCGCGCGGCCCCGGACTTGGAGACCGCACTCGATCTGGCAAGGGTGCTGGGTCAGGAGCAGACATTCCGGATCGGGGTTCAGGTTCTGTCCGGCACCGCCGATGCCACCGAAGCGGGCGCGGCCTACTCGGCGGTCGCCGATGCCGAGATCGCCGGCCTGCTCGATGTGGTGGCGTCGGAGATGGAGCAGCGCCACGGCACGCTGGCGGGCGGCTCGGTGGTGGTTGTGGCGATGGGCAAGCTGGGCGGTGGAGAAATGACTGCCGCGTCCGATCTCGATCTTATGCTGATCTACGATTTCGACGACGATGTCAGCCAGTCCGACGGCGCGAAACCGCTCATGGCGGCACAATACTATGCCCGCCTGACGCAGCGCCTGATATCCGCGCTGTCGGCGCCGACTTCCGAAGGCAGTCTCTACGAAGTGGACATGCGATTGAGGCCGTCCGGCAATTCGGGACCGGTGGCGACCCGCATCGGCGCCTTTGTCGACTATCAGCGCGACTCGGCCTGGGTCTGGGAGAAACTGGCTCTGACTCGGGCGAGAGTGGTGGCGGGCGATCCCGAACTGGCGGCCCGGTTCAACGCTGCCGTTTCGGCGGCGCTCACGCAGGCGCGCGATCCGGATGCGACAGCCGGGGAGGTGGCGGAGATGCGCGCCCGCATCGAGCGGGAGAAGGGTACGGACGACCTGTGGGAGATCAAACAGGTCCGCGGCGGCCTGGTCGACCTGGAATTCACCGCACAGTACCTGCAGATCGTCCATGCGCACGACAATTCCGAGGCGCTGGATCCGAACACCGGCCGTGCCCTGGCGCGGTTGCGGGATTGCGGTGCCCTGTCCGATGAACAGGAGGCCGTTCTCGGCAACGCCTGCGGACTGTTCCACAGCCTCACGCAGGTGCTGAGGCTGTGCGTCGCCGGACGGTTTGACCCCGCGTCGGCGCCCGCGGGGCTCAAATCCCTGCTGGCAAGGACCGGCAATGCCCCGGATTTTCCCGCACTCGAGGCCACGCTGGGCGATGCGCAGGCACAGGTAAAAGCCGTTTTTGATCAAATGGTTGCCGCAAAGACCTAGAGTTTTCCGGGCGAAACGCCCGACCAATTCAGAGATCAGCGCCGATTTCTTGCCCGCGTCCGACGGGTTTCAGGCCGCTGCTCCGTTTCAAGGCTAATGAAACGGTTCGCGGAGCCGCGTGGCGTAACGGAACACTCCGCAGGCAAGACAGCCAACTCTGACTGGAGCGACGCACATGTTCACTTTGCGACCTGGCCTGAATATCTCCGCCGTGGCAATTGCCGGCCTCGTGACGATCGGCTCGATCGACCTGGCCGCAGCGGCCGACTATGCCATCGGCTCCCGGTGGTTGAAGAGCGCCGATGCCAATCGCGACCAGCGGGTGACGAAAGAGGAGGCGGGTGGCCTGGCGATCCGGCGCTTCGCGCGCCTCGATCGCGACAGTGACGGGACGGTTACCGTGGAGGAAATCGACCAGCTCCTGATGGAGCGGATTGTCCGACGTCGCGAACGGCTTTTGCGGCGTCTTGATGCCAACAAGGACCGGGCCATCAGCACGAGCGAAATCGAGGCGAACACGAGCCGGATGTTTGCCGATGTGGACGCCGACGGGGACGGTGGCATAACCTTCGAGGAAATCCGCAAGTTTCGGCGCGACCAGCGTGCCCTGAGAAAAAAGAGGACAGGAACAACGGCAAACAACTGAACGTCGACAATGGGGCAGGCCAGTTTGAAATACGACGACCGAGGGACTGGGCCGCCCGGCGTGCGGGAGCCGGATTCAGGCGGGGCGGATCGCGATGTGGCGCTCATGGCGCGCATCCGCGAGGGAGACGAGCGAGCATTCGCGACGCTTGTCTCGATCCATTTCAAGGTCGTGTTCGCCCTGTCACGGCGTATGCTTGGCGACGACGGCGAAGCGGAGGACACCGCGCAGGAGGTGTTCCTGAAAGTCTGGAGGCGGGCGGAAGCCTGGCAGGCGGAAAAGGCCCGGTTCACGACCTGGCTGCACAGAGTGACGGCAAATGCCTGCATCGACCGTCTGCGCAAGAGGGTCCCGACACCTGTGGACACGATACCGGATCGTGCCGATCCGGACGCGGGACCGGAACACGGTATTGCCTGCAATCAGGTCGCGGCGCGAGTCGAGGCGGCGATTGCGCAGTTGCCGGAGCGGCAGAGGCTGGCGCTCGTGGTGACCTATTACCAGGGCCTGTCGAACCGTGAAGCGGCGACGGTGATGGAGATTTCCGTGGACGCCCTGGAGTCGCTTCTGGCCCGCGCGCGGCGGGGGCTGAAGCAGCAGCTCAAGCACGAGGCGCAGGATCTCTTGATGACACTGGAGGAGTAAACGGCCTGATGACAGCGGCACATGGCGATCCGACGGGGACGTTATGAGTGACAAGGACGACATTGGTCTGAAGCGGCGCCTCGCCGAGGTGCTGACAATCTACGGTGCCGACCCGGAACGGTGGCCGCCGGACGAGCGTGCCCGGCTGATGGCGATTCTCGACGAGATGGAAGCCGCCGTCGCGGACGCCGGAGAGGAACGCGCCCTGGACGCGCTGCTCGATCTGGTGGACGAGCCCGAGCCCCCGGATGGCTCGGTTGAACGCGTTCTCGCGGCGGCCGGCCTCGGGAAGGGTGCTGATGTGATCGCGTTCGCGCCGGGGTCCGAGGGCGGCAGCGATCCGGTTGCGCCGAAAACGTCCGTGTTCCCGTTCCGGCCCATGGTCGGCTGGGCTGCCGCTTCGCTGCTTCTCGGCGTGATTGTGGGGTCCAGCGACATCGCGGATCCGCTCGATCTGGGCGACTGGGCCGGGTCGGCAGCCGATGTCGAGGATCTGGACGGCGGCGTTCTCGATCTCGCATCCGGGGAAGACGGGTCGGAGGAGGATGACTTATGACATCCGGCAGGGAGCAGTCAAAGGAGCAATCTGAAGCGAAACAGCCACCGGCCGCCGGTCCTGACCGGAGCGCGGTGCGCTGGCTCGGGATCGGTCTGATCCTCTCGCTGGCGATCAATGCCTTTATCGTCGGCCTGATCGCCTCGAAGACGGTCAAGCAGCGCGAAGTCGTGCGCCGCGCGGGACCGCCCGCGCTGGTGGATGCGCTTGGCGACAGCCGGAGGTTGCTCAGAGCCCTTCCGAAGGAACGGCGCAAGGAGCTGCGCAAGATCGTCAGGACCTATCGCCCGAAGCTGAAGCCGCAGCGCGAAGCCCTGACCGTGGCACGGGACAAACTCATCGCGGTCCTGAGAGTGGAGCCGACCGACCAGGTGGCGCTGACACGGGCTCTGGACGCCATCCAGGATGCGCGGTTCGCCATGCGAGACACCGGACGGGCCATGCTGACTGACGTTCTCGCGGCCATGACGGCGGATGAACGCAGGCAGGTGGCCGACCGCCTTGCCCGCAGCAAGCGCAAGAAGAAGCCGGCCAGGAAGAAAACCTCGACTTCAGACGCGCCTAAGGTGAACTGAACGGCGAGCCTGCCGGCCGCCTTCCGAAATCAGCCATGTAACCGGGGAGATGGTGTTGCGGATCGACACCGGCCGCACACGTCGCGTTGGCGACGGCGGGCTAACGCTGTGTTGCCGTCAGGCGTTGGTCGGGGCGAGGCCGCCGGTGTCCTGAACGGCCTTCTCGTAACGCGCCTGGAGCCCTTTCAGCGGCAGTGAAAAGCTCACCGTCGTGCCGAAGCCTTCCTTGCTTTCGATACTGAGATAACCGCCGTGCAGTTCCACCAGCGAACGCGAGATGGCGAGGCCGAGGCCGCTGCCGCTTCGTGACTTGGTGAACTGGTTCTCGACCTGTTCGAACGGCCGGCCGAGTTTCTCGATGTCCTGCGCCGGAATGCCGATCCCGGTGTCGACGATGCTGACCCGCAGCTGGTCATTGTTGCTCGTGACGTCGACCTTCACCTTGCCCCCGGCCGGCGTGAACTTGATCGCGTTGCTGAGCAGATTGAGCATGACCTGCTTGAGCGCCCGGCGGTCGCCGTGCACGCCGACGCCACTGGCCACGGTCGAGGAAATCTCGATGTCTTCTTCCGTCGCGCGCGGCGCAACGATCCGCAGGCTTTCCTCGACCAGGGTCTCGAACCTGCATTCCTGCAGATCCAGCGTCATGCGCCCGGCCTCGATCTTCGACATGTCGAGAATGTCATTGATCACGTCGAGCAGGTACTGGCCGCTGCGATTGATGTCGCAGGTGTATTCGATGTACTTCTCGGCACCGAGCGGGCCGAACAAGCCGGCTTCCATGACCTCCGAGAACCCGATGATGGCGTTCAGGGGTGTCCGCAGTTCGTGGCTCATGTTTGCGAGGAATTCCGACTTTGACCGGTTGGCGGCTTCCGCGCGGGTCTTCTCCATGGAGTACTTCTCGGCAAGGTCGACCAGCTGCTGCGCCTGATGCTCCAGCGTCGCGCGGGATTTCTGAAGGTCGCGAACCGTGTCCATCAGCTCGCGCTCGCTTTTCATCAGCCTCTCTTCATGGTTCTTGAGCGAGGTAATGTCCGTGCCGACGCTTACGAATCCGCCGTCCTTGGTCCGGCGCTCGTTGATGTGGAGCCAGCGGCCGTCGGCGATCTGGACTTCGAACGTGCTGCCGGATTCCGGATCATTCTCGTTGACGGCGATGCGGGTGCGCACCACCGGTTCCTTGGCGTTGCGGACCACGTCCTCGTACCGGGTGCCGGACAGGACCGCGCTCGAAGGCAGATTGTGAAACTGCTGATACTTGCTGTTGCACATCACCAGGCGGTTGTCCGGATCCCAGAGAACGAAGGCTTCCGAGATGGTCTCGATGGCGTCGCGCAGCCGCATGTTGGCCTGCTCGGTGCGCTCCGCAGCGTCTTTCTGTTCCGTAATGTCGATCGCGATACCGACGAGATGGGGCGCGTGGTCGCCGGGCGCGGTGGTCAGTTCGCCGCGTGCTCTCAGCCAGACCCAGTGACCGTCCGCGTGGCGCAGACGAAGCTCCCGGTCGAACGCGACCTCGCCGTTGAGCATCATTTTCTCGACAAGCCCGTCGAGATACTGGTCATTCGGGTGCAGACGGTCCACGAGCTCGCCATAGGACAGCATTTCCGACGTCCCGCTGACATCGATCCCCAGCATCTCGAACATGGACTGCGACCAGAAGATGTGGCCGCGCGAAATATCCCAGTCCCAGAGCCCGCAGCGGCCGCGGTCGAGGGCCTTGTCCAGGCGCTGCGTTGCGACCCGCAGGGTTTCGTCGGACGTATTCGCCCGCGTTGCTTCCCAGTAGAACGCGGCGGTGATCAGCACCAGAACGAGGCCGGTCGACAGGAAAAGGGTGATGTAGATCCGCACGTCTTCGCGCCAGCTGGCAGCCAGTGCCCCCGGCGGCTGAAGTACGACAAGCTGGCCGGGGAATCCGCCGAGGTTCCGGCGTGTTGCAAAGACGTCCACATCATTGTGCAGGAGTGTCGCTATGAACCGGCCGGAATTGTCCCGCAGGACAGCCGGCGGCAGGAGGTCGGTGAGACGGACCCCCTCGTAGGCGACGCTCTTGGGCGCGGTGGCCCGGATCGTGCCTGCGGTATCGGTGACCAGGAATATGCGCTCCAGATCGGTGGCGCTCGCCGGAAGCACCTCGGTGATGTCGCGCGTCGTCGGAACTGGCGGAATGGCGCCCGGACCGAGACCGGACGAAAGCCGGGCGGAAAGGTCTCGCGCCACGAGGTCGGTGATCACCTCGGCATGAGTCAGGCCGCCGGAGATCGCTGCATCCCGGCGGATATGCAGGTGTGCCGCAATCGACGCGCCGAGCACGAGCAGGAAGACGATGACGAGAATCCGGATCAGCCTGCGCAGCGCCGGCTCCGACAAGCTGAGTCGCTTGTACACGGCAATGCTGACCGGCAGGTCAACGCTGCGGGTCTTGGAAAACAGCTCGCCTAGCTGAGCGCGCGCCAAGTCTCAGTGTCCCCTCGAATGCCAATTGTCGAAGGCCAGCCCCACCCCCGAATCATCTCCCTATTGATTCGAAGTTGGGCTGATTTGTCCAGTATCAACAATTCGTTAACGAAGTGATACGGACCCCGAGGATACTAGGTATCTGATTCGACTCGTAGAATTCTCATCCGAGCGATTTCGAGACGATTTCATAGGTGTCGCGGGACAGCCCTTCCGTCGCTTCCACTCTCTTGAGCTGGGCCTTCGCATGGGCCTGGCGGCCGGCCTCCAGAACCCGCCAGCTTTTGAACGATCCGGCAAGCCTTGCGGCGACCTGGGGATTCTTTTCATCAAGCACAAGCACGGTGTCCGCGATCAGGCGGTAACCTTCTCCGTCGGGCCGGTTAAAGGCCACGGGATTGGCGCCGGCGAGCGTGCCCAGGAGGGCGCGGACATTGTTGGGTTTCGTGATCGAAAATGCGCGATGCTCCATGAGCGACCGGATGTCTTCCACACTGGTTGTCGCCGTCGACATGGCGTTGAGCGCGAACCACTTGTCCACCACGAGATGGTCGCCCTGCCACTGCTCGTAGAATGCGTCCAGCGCGCGAACGCGTTCGTCCGACTCGGTCGGGGCAAGTGCGCCCAGAGCCGCCATCCGGTCGGTCATGTTTGCGGCCGCTTCGAACTGGCGATAGGCCCGGTCCGGCCCGCCCGGCAGCAGGGTGAGATAACCGAGCGCGGCATTGCGCAGAGACCGCCGGCCGGCTTGCGCGGCATCCGGACTGTAGCGATCGGAAGACTCAAGGTCCGTGTATAGCGCTTCGAGCTGATCTCTCAATCGTTCGGCGATCAGTGTCTGAAGGCCGAGCCGTGCGGCATGGATCGCGCCTGGATCGATGTCCTCGCCGATTTCACGCGCAAGATCCGCCTCGCCGGGCAGCGTCATCATCTGGGCCACGAATGCCGGGTCGAGCGACCGGTCCGTGACCAGGGTCTCCAGTGCTTCGGCTAACCGGCCACCGCCGGACGGCGATCCGCCGCTACGCAGATCGCCGACCCTGTCGATCAGAAGGGTCGTTGCATAGGATTGCGCAGCCTCCCAGCGGTTGAAGAGATCGGTATCTCCGGCCATGAGCGCGAGCGCATCCGCCTCGCTGCTTTTGCTCGTCAGGTTTACCGGAGCCGAGAAGCCGCGGTTGATCGAGAGCACCGGGCGCTCGGGCAAACCGGTGAACCGGAAGGTCTGCTCACGATCCCTGATGTCGATGATCGGACGGTTGAGGACACCGTGGCCGTCCAGATTGAGCGGGAGGTCATTGCCGGCGGAATCCAGAAGTCCGAGAGCAAGCGGAAAGTGATACGGCTCCTTCTTGCGCTGACCCGGCGATGGCGAACTCATCTGCGTGACGGTCAGCGAGTATTCGCCACGACCCTTGTCATATGTCGAGGATACCGCCACTTCTGGCGTGCCGGCCTGGCTGTACCAGCGTCGGAACTGACCGAGGTCCTGACCGGATGCATCTTCCATGCAGGCGACGAAGTTCTCGACCGTTGCCGCGTCTCCGTCATGCCGCTCGAAGTAGAGATCCATCGCCTTGCGGAAGTCTTCGGGCCCCAGCAGCGCGTGCATCATGCGGATGACCTCGGCGCCCTTCTCGTAAACGGTCGCCGTATAGAAATTGTTGATCTCGACATATGATTCCGGCCGGACCGGATGCGCGAGGGGCCCTGCGTCCTCGGGAAACTGGCGAATGCGCAGCTGGCGGACATCACTGATGCGTTCGACGGCGCTCTGGACCGCATGTCGGCGGAGAATTGCTGGTCGCGATAGACGGTCAAGCCTTCCTTCAGGCTGAGCTGGAACCAGTCGCGGCAGGTAATCCGGTTGCCGGTCCAGTTGTGGAAGTACTCGTGGGCGATAATGCCCTCGATATGGGCGTAGTCCGCGTCGGTCGCTGTGTCGGGGCGTGCCAGCACATACTTGTCGTTGAAGATGTTGAGCCCCTTGTTTTCCATCGCGCCCATATTGAAGTCGCTGACGGCCACGATCATGAAAATGTCGAGATCGTACTCGAGCCCGTAAACCTCTTCGTCCCAGCGCATGGAGCGCTTGAGCGCATCCATGGCGTAGTCGCAGCGGTCCTCCTTGCCGTGTTCCACATAAATGCAGAGGTCGACGTCCCGGCCCGATGCGGTTGTGAAGGTGTCCTCGACGCAGGCCAGGTCGCCGCCCACGAGCGCGAACAGGTAGGCGGGTTTCGGGTGCGGGTCGTGCCAGACTGCGTAATGGCGTTCGGTCCCGTCCACCGCGCCCCGCTCCGCGAGGTTGCCGTTCGACAGCAGGACCGGCGCTTCGGAACGGCCGGCCTCGATCCGGGTGGTGAACACCGCGAGCACATCCGGCCGGTCGAGGTAATAGGTAATGCGCCGGAAACCTTCCGCCTCGCACTGGGTGCAGTAATTGCCCCCGGAACGGTAAAGCCCGGACAGCGCGAGATTGGCGGACGGATTGCAGACGGTCTCGATGTCGAGGGTGAAGGGCTCCTGCGGCGGCTTGTGCAGGGTCAGCGCTTCGTCCGACAGGGCATAGTCGCCCTGGGCAAGGGGAATGCCGTCCAGCCGCAGGCCCTTGAGCTCGAGCAATTCGCCGTCGAGCACGAGCGGCGCGCCGTCCGCCTCCGCTTCCGGATTGGGCCGCAGTCTCAGTCTTGAACGCACCCGCGTCGCCTCCGGCGCGAGACGGATATCCAGATTGACCGTATCGATCAGATAGGCAGGCGGGCGGTAGTCCTTGAGATGGATCGGGCGGGGCGTGTCGGTCTTCATGGTGATAAAACTCTCGGCGGCAACCTGTGTGGCACAGGCCGGACATTGTTATGATCTTGCCGGACGCTGCGTCCGGATCGTGGGCAAGTTCTGGGTGAACCGCACTGCAACTGCAAGGAAAAAGGTGAGGTGCGCCACACCCGCGCGCGGCAATGCGGCGGACCGTCACGGCATTGACGGCAATTCGCCGGAATTGCCCGGGCGGCACCGCAATTCCGGCGCAGTTCTGTGCAACAACGATTCCATTACACCGACTTATTGAGAGGCTGCCATGCATCTTCAGCGGTTGGCCGGAATCGGCCTGCTCGCGGCGGGCGCGCTCGCCCTGTCGCACAACCCGGCCGTCGCCGGCGCACATTCCTTTGTTTCTTTTTCACTCCATGATTCCGTTCCGCAGAGTTCATACGTTCTTCGCGTCGCCGATCCGCCGCCCGTGCCCCGCGAGCCCGGGACAAGTCAGGTCTGGCGGGAACCGCCGGCCCGCCCGAGACGTTCGCTGCGCGAGTATCTGTTCCGGCAGAACCGCTTTGGCGGTCGTCGCTACAGGGGTCCGCCGACCGCGTTCTCCCAGACCTATTTCGACGACAGCACCGCCAACGGGTTCGACTATGGCGGCCGTTGCGCGCGCACGTCCCACATGTGCGAGCTGAAGTGGGGATATCCGGATCCGAAATACGACGGCTGCATGCAGGAGTACGGCTGCCGGGTGCGATAGTAGGCGGCGCCGTCTGCGCGGCTGACCAGGAGGTCAGAGTTCGGCCAGCAATGCGTCGGTCGTGACCTGCCGGCAGTATCCGCTGATCGTGCGCAGTGAATTGTCGTGGCGGTCCTGATCGAAACTCGTGCAGGCGTCAGTGACCTGGGTGACGAGATAGCCGAGGTCGCAGGCATCGCGGATCGCGCTTTCGACACAGTGATCTGTCCGCAGTCCGCAGATGACCAGTTGCCTGATACCGAGATTGCGCAGCACGTAATCGATATGCGTGGACACGAAGACTGACGACGAGGACTTGGGGAACACGATTTCGTCGTCGCTGGGCGCAATCTCGTCGACCACCTCGCCTTCCCATGAACCCTTCGGGATGCAGAATCCGGAGATCTTGTAGTCGAGGCTGCGGTCGCGTCCGTCCTTTGTCAGGCACTCGATCGTTGTGTAGAGGACCTCGACCCCGGCGCCCCGGAACGCCGAAAGAAGCCGCTGGATGTTCGGGACCACGGTCTGCCCGATCTGCTCGAAGTAATGCGCGTATGTATTCTCGATGTCCGTGTCCGGAACGGCCCTGAACTCTCCGCCGTCCCGCCGCGCGCAATAGTTCTGCACATCGATGATCAGCAGGGCGGTTTGCTCGGGCACAACAGGCATGTCGCGCGTGAGTGTTTCGTGTTTCGGCATCGAATAAATCCCCATCAAGGTTGAAAGCCGCAATCGCAGCGGAACGTCGTCGTCGAGAGATCAAGCGGCGAGAGGCAGCGCGATTGCGGGTTGCGGGTTCAGCTTGGCCGTGTGCGCGGGACCCGGTTCTCCGCCCAGCGGAACAGGAGCACGATGACCCCGGTCAGGCAGACATAGATCCCGGCAACGAACAGCAGCGGTTCGTAGATCCTGTAGGTTTCCTGGCGTACGATCGAGCTCACCCCGTAGACCTCGAAAATGGTGATTGTAGCGGCCAGAGGCGTCGACTTGAGTGTGAGCACGGCTTCGCCGGCGAGCGTCGGGAACACGTTCTGCAGCGCGCGCGGCAGCCATATTCGCCTGAGCACGGTGAAGGGCCGCATGCCGATGGCGCGCGCGGCTTCGAGTTCACCCTTGGGGACGCCGCGGAAGGCGCCGCGCATCACTTCACCCTCGTATCCCGCGACCGAGATCGTGAAGGCGAAGAGGGCGTAAGGGAAAGCCTCGCGCAGGATCGGCCACAGCATGCTTTCGCGGATGCCGGGGATGAACGGGAACAGCGAGCCCAGGCCGTAGTAGATCAGCCACAGCTGGATCAGAAGCGGCGTGCCGCGGATGACCGTGCAGAAGGCCTTGGCGAGCCAGGCCAGCGGCCGCGGTCCCGTGACCTGCACCAGCCCGATCGGAATGGCGAGCAGCATGCCGAAGAAAATCGACAGCACGAGCAGTTCCAGGGTGAGCAGAAGCCCCTGCGCGAATTTCGGCATGTACTCCGGAAGCCAGTACCACTGCAGCATGCGCGTCCCTCAGGCCAGATCCGGCTGGCCGCGCCGGTAATGGGCTTCGATCTTGCGGAAGACCACATTGGAGGCAAGTGTCAGCATCAGGTAGAGCGCGCCCGCGCACATGTAGAACAGGAAATAGGCCTTGGTCGCGCCGGCGGCCTGTCGGGTCTCAAGTGCGAGTTCGCTGAAGCCCACGACCGCGAGCAGGGCCGTGTCCTTGGTGGCGATGAGCCAGAGATTGGCAAGGCCGGGCAGGGCAAACGGAATCATCGCCGGAATAACGATGCGGCGGTGGCGCTTGACCCAGCTCATGCCGAAGGCCTGGGCCGCCTCGATCTGGCCGGGCGGCACGGCGAGGATCGCGCCGCGCATGACCTCGGTGGCATAGGCGCCCTGGACGAAGCCGATGACATAAATACCTGCGATCAGGCCGTCGATGTCCACGCGCTCGTAACCGAAACCCTCAAGCACCCGGTTCAACAGGTCGGTGCCGGCATAATAGAGCAGCAGGATAAGGACCAGTTCCGGAACGGCGCGGATCAGGGTGGTGTAGATCTCTAGCGACCATCTGAGCACTGGGCCGCCGTAGAGTTTGCCGAGCGCGCCGCCGAGACCGATCGCGAGTCCCAGAATATAGGCGCCAAGCGCAATCTGGAACGTGCTGAGCAGGCCGCGCAGAAGGTTGCCGCCCCAGCCCGGTGGGGACAGGGACAGCAGGTCGAGTGACAGGCCGCTGATGAGCGCGTCCACCGGGTCCCCTCCCTGGCGCGCCGGTCAGAACCGCCGGCCCGCCGCGCAGATGCGGGCGGACCGGACAGTCATATGGTCATAGGCGACGACGATCGTCAGCCGCCGTAGATGTCGAAGTCGAAGTACTTCTTCGAAATCTTGTCGAAGGTGCCGTCCTCGCGGATCTTCTTGATGGCCGCGTTGAACTTTTCCATCAGCTCGGTTTCGCCCTTGCGCATGCCGCCGCCGACGCCCGGTCCGAAGACCGCCACGTCATTGAGCTCGCCCTTGACTTCGCAGCACTTGCCGGCGTCGCTCTTAAGGAACGGCTGCATGGCGAGCGAGTCGCCCACCACTGCGTCGACACGGCCGGCGACCAGATCCTGGTTGTGCTCGTCGAACGTGCTGTAGGTCTTCACGCTCGACGCCGTTTTCTCGAAGTGTTTCTCGGCATAGTTGGCGTGCGTCGTGGAGACCTGGACGCCGACGATCTTGCCTTTGACGCTCTCGGGCGTGCCGTCGACCTTCGAGTTCTTCGGTGCCACGATCACGGCCGGCGTGTTGTAGTACTTGTCGGAGAAGTCGATCGTCTTCTTGCGCTCGTCGGTGATCGACATCGAGGCCATGATGACGTCGAATTTCTTGGCCAGAAGGGCCGGAATTATGCCGTCCCAGGCCACGGCGACGATTTCGCACTTCTCGTTCATTGCGGCGCAGATCGCTTTGCTGATCTCGATTTCCCAGCCTTTCCAGTTGCCGTCGGCGCCCTTTTCGGCGAACGGCGGGTAGGGCTCGGCCGCGACACCGATCTTCATGTCGGCCACGGCGGCGGTAGCGCTCATGGCAACGGCGACCGCCGCTGCCGAAAACAGTTTGAACACGGATTTCATAACGTACTCCCTCTTACTCCCTCAGGGGTGGACACAACGATTTTTCTTTGTACCGGCACGACTTAGTGCACCGATTGCACGAAATTCCTGCAACGCTCACTGTCAGAGTCAAGGAAAACCTTCTCCGGCGGGCCCTGTTCCTCGACGCCGCCCTGATGCAGAAACATGACGTGGCTCGAGACTTCGCGGGCGAACTTCATCTCGTGCGTGACCAGAATCATGGTGCGGCCTTCATCAGCCAGGCCGCGGATAACCTTGAGGACTTCGCCGACCAGTTCCGGGTCGAGCGCGGATGTCGGTTCGTCGAACAGCATCACTTTCGGTTCCATCGCCAGTGCCCGGGCGATCGCGGCGCGCTGCTGCTGACCGCCGGAGAGAAACGCGGGATGCTGGTCGCGTTTGTCCCACATACCGACGCGGTTGAGGATGCGTTCACCCCGCTCAAGGGCTTCGGCCTTGGGAAGCTTGAGGACGTGCAGCGGTCCTTCGATAACGTTCTGCAGCACGGTCAGATGGGCCCAGAGATTGAAGCTCTGGAACACCATGCCGAGCTGGGCCCGCAGCCGTTCCACCTGCCGCTTGTCCGCCGGCATCAAGACACCGCCGGCCGGCGGCTTGAAGCGCACCGCTTCGCCGTTGACCGTGATGCTGCCCTGCGACGGCAGTTCCAGAAGATTGATGCACCTGAGGAACGTACTCTTGCCGGAGCCGCTGGCGCCGATGAGCGTAATCACGTCGCCCTCGCGCGCGGTCAGCGATACACCCTTGAGCACTTCGAGGTCGCCGAAACTCTTGTGCAGGTTATCCACGACAACCATAGGCGCTGAGCCGTGCCTTGGTTCTGCGGCGTTACTGTCTGACATCGCGTGGCTTTACTCCCTGCCCGATGCAACAGCATAGCGGCGTCATGGAAATGCACAAGAATGCGGGGCCGGGGCTCGCGGACATTGCCGGGGAATGACGGCGGATCGGCAGCAGCAGCTCAGGTCCCTCCGCCAAGCATTTCCTGAAGCGCTGCGCTGATGTCCTCATGCCGCGCTGCCGCGATGTCGGGTTTGTGTGACGGCTTGCGGACAGGGATCACCAGTGCCGTGCCGGTGCCCGACCAGACGCCGTCGAAGAACAGGTCGCGCTCTTTCCGGCGCCGGGGAATGATCTCCGGCGGCCGGCGCCAGTTCATGAAGCTCTCGCGCGCTCCGGCAATGTCGCCCGCCATCCATTCTTTCGCCCACGCCGCCTGGCGGATGCCGCCCGTGTTGTAGTGGAATGACAGCGCAGCCGCGAACTGCTGCTCGGTGAGCGGATGGCCTGAGAACACCGCGTCGACATCCGGCTTGTACTTTTCCTGAAGCACCCGAAGGAACACGTCCAGGCAGTGCCGGATCGTCTGCGGATTGTCTACGTATCGGGGATAGACCGCGTGACCGGACGAGTCGGTGATCCCGACGCTCCACGTCCAGACATCGACGCTGTCGAGGTAGGCTTCGCGCACGATCGCTTCGTGGGAGACGATTTCCTGCGCGACTTTCGGCGTAATGATGTTGCTCATTTCCCGGCATCATACGGCAAGCGGCAGGGAATTCACTGCCGCGTTCGGGAGTGGCCTGGATAAGAAGTGATGGGACAAGGCAGGTTCACGGTGTCATTTTCCGCCGGATACGTGATCCTTTTGGGAGATCAGACAACGTGCAGCACATTTCTTTAAGTCCGGCTTGGGAGCGGCTGGGCCGGTCAGCGCGTCACCGCTGCGGAAGACCGGCCCGGGAGACACTTAAAAGTGCATTCATTGTGGCAATGTCGGCAGCCTCTTTGCTGTCCGCCGGCCCGGCGGTTGCTGAAGAAAAGAGCCGGCCGGCGTCGAGTGCAGAGCCGAAACCCACGGCGCAGGACTATTTTGCGGACTTGATCGTCGCAGACCCTGACCGGACTCAGGCAAGCGGTAAGAGCAATTTCAGCGTAATGCGGCTTGCCGGCGGCAACAGCCTCATCAGGTTCACGATCCGCGACAAACTCTATGAGGAATTCAGGAACAAGGCGGGCGTGACGATACACACAAGGGTCTCCGACAGGGCCACGCAAAGGCTGCTGCAGCTCAGGATCAGCGACAGGTTTCACGCCAACGGGGAAACGGGACGATTGATCGTCCACGAATTCGCGGCATCCGGGGCGGTGAGCAGCGAAGTGACGACGTTCACGGCAGACGGCGATGCCGTTCACAGAGCTTCAATTCAAAGTGCAACCGGCAGGTGGTCCACGTTCAGGTGGAATCCGGAAACTCTGGAATTCGCGCCCGTGCGTCGCGATGGCGTCGACCCGCAGGACATTGCCAGGTTCGTCTGGGACCAGGATCGGCTAAAGTGGAGGCCGGTCAAATAGGCCCGGCATTCCGGTAAACGGATCTCTTCACCTGTCACCGAGGGTGCGGCCCAGCCAGTCCATCGTCACCTCGACACGTTTGAGTCCGCGCAGGTCCGGATGGACCATGATCCAGATCTCGCGCGACAGCGCCGGTTCTCCGGTGTCCAGGCGCACCAGATCGGGTTCCCGCTCTCCGACTGCGACCGGCAGCAGCGACTTGCCCAGCCCGGCCCTGACGCTCTCGATGATGGTTTCCGCATCGTTCGCGCCAACGTTTGTCTGTGCGCTTCTCTGGCGATCGAGCATCCACCGGTTCTGCGGCAGATGCGCCATGCCGTCTTCGTAGGTAATCCAGGGCAGGGACTCCGCCGGTCGCCCGGCTGGGCCGTAGACACCGTAGTCAAGCTGCCCCAGCCGGCGTGTCAGCACGCCCGGTTCCTTGCTTGGCCGCGCCAGCCGGATCGCGATGTCGGCCTGCCGTTTGGTCAGGCTGAGATCGCGCGGTTCGGCGATCAGATCGACACGAAGGTCCGCGTGCATGCGGATCAGTTCTGCGAGCGACGGCACGAGGATCCTGTTGACGACCATGGGCACTGCCGTGATGCGCACGGTTCCGGCAATCCGGGCATCCTGTCCCGAAATCGTGGAGATGGCCGTCTGGATTTCATGCTCGGCCCGTTCCGCGCTCTCGATCACGGCAAGGCCTTCAGCCGTGGGGCGCAGAGTGCCTGCTGTCCGCTCGAACAGACGCGCGCCGATCCGCTCGCCGGCACGCGCGACGCGGCGGGCAACCGTGGTCTCGTTCACTTCCAGGCTGCGCGCGGCCCCGGCCAGTGTTCCGGTACGGAATACGGCCAGGACATATTTCAGGTCGTTCCAGTCGGTATCCTGCATTTTTGCAGCACAATGTTGCAATTATTGGCATATGCACGTCAAGAATGCAGGATCATGATCGGCTTCGTCAATCGCCAAACGGGAGCCGAGCCCATGATTTTCGCCGTTTTTTTCGAAGACAATGCCGATCGCGCCGACATGCGGGCCCGGTTCATGCCGAACCATCTCGCCTTCCTCGAACGCAACAGCGAAGCGGTTCAATCTGCCGGTCCATTGAAGGATGCCGCTACCGG
This sequence comes from Hyphomicrobiales bacterium, assembly GCA_965275905.1. Taxonomy (GTDB): domain Bacteria; phylum Pseudomonadota; class Alphaproteobacteria; order Rhizobiales; family JAJFHC01; genus CBDAQD01. The sequence goes on from CBDHYJ010000050.1 coordinate 74,120, forward strand.
CGAAGGGGCGGGAGGTCTGTGGATCGTTGAGGCCGAAGATCGTGATGCGGTTCAGGCTCTGGTCGAAGAGGATCCGTTCTGGCCGACCGGCCTGCGCAAGGCGGTCCGGATCCTCGAATGGACCCAGGTCTTTTCCGATGGCGAACGACGCATCTAGATCAGTTTGTCGAGCAGCTTGGCGAGCCGGGTTGCCTCTGCGTCCGACAGGTGCGCGCCGACCGCCTGATCGATGGCGTTCGAGTAGACGGTCCACATCCGGCGTCGAGTGTCCCGGCCTGCCTTGGTGATCGCCAGCTCATGCCCGCGTCCGTCCTGTTCGCAAGGCCGGCGCTCGATGTAGCCGGCTTTCTCGATCCGGTCGAGCAGGCGGGAAAGTCCGTATTGCGGCAGAACGAGTTGCCGTTCCAGTTCGAACGGGCGCAGGCCCGCTTCACCGGCACGGTCAAGCTCGAGCAGCACGTCATACCAGGGCAGCGGTGGCAGTTCGGCTGCCTTCAGATCGCTTTCGATAACCGACAGGGCCCGCTTGTGTGCGCGCAACAGGCGCGCCCATGCCAGGGCAGCCGGGTCTGATTGTGTGGCCGACATGATCCTGAACATACACATTCATGCAAATGCATCAAGATTGACATTTCAATGCACTTGCATATATTTCAATGCAAACGCATGTAGTTTCCATCCCGATCAGGAGTTCAACGATGTCACAGTCCCTTACGCTCGTCAGTCATCACCTCTGCCCCTATGTTCAGCGCGCCGTCATCTCGCTGACGGAGAAGGGGACCCCGTTCGATCGCATCGATGTCGATCTGGCGAACAAGCCGGACTGGTTTCTTGAGCTTTCGCCGCTGGGAAAGACACCGGTCCTGAAGGTCGGCGATACCGCGGTCTTCGAGTCGGCGGTCATCCTTGAATATCTGGAGGAGACCCAACCCAATCCGCTGCATCCCGCGCACGCCCTCGACCGTGCGGAGCACCGGTCCTGGATCGAGTTCGGATCGTCCGTTCTGGCCGATATCTGGGGGTTTTATGCCGCCAGGGACGAAGCGGGGCTGAACGCAAAGGCCGCGTCGCTCGAAGGCAAGTTCGCTCGCCTGGAAAACCGCCTCGAGAATCGTCTGGGTGACGGCCCGTATTTCGCCGGAGATTCCTTCTCGTTGGTCGATGCCGCGTTCGGTCCCGTGTTCCGCTATTTCGACAGCTTCGATCGCATCGCCGATTTTGGGATCCTTTCAGACAAGCCGAAGACCATGGCGTGGCGCCTGGCGCTGTCGGAGCGTCCGTCGGTTGCCGGCGCCGCGCCTGCGGATTACGACAGCAGGCTCTGGAGCTTTCTCCTGGCGAGGAACTCGCATCTTTCGATGCTCATGAAGAAGGCGGCCTGACGTCCGGCCCGCTTCAGGCCGGAACGCACTCCAGAAGCAGGGACAGCGGCTCGCCGGTTTCGGGGTCGGCGGGCTCCCTGCATCTCCTGATGAGCAGGCCTGCGGCGTTCAGTTCCGTCGTCCACGTTTCGAGCCGCCGGAAGTACCAGGGCATGGGCTGCCAGTTGCCGGTCGCGAGACTTGCGAAAGTCTCCGACCGCCAGCCATCGGCGTAAGCGTAGTCGCCGTGCACGAAACAGGGGTGGAGGGTTTGAATGACCAGCGTGCCGTCCGATGCCAGCAATCCGGCAAGAACTTTCAGCAACGGCCCGATGTCTTTGCCAAGCAAGGCAAAGTTACAGATCACCGCGTCGAATGGTCCGCCAAGCCGGGCAGGCTCTGCGACAATCTCATCATAGGTCAGGTGATGATATGTGCCGGCGTCATCTTCGCCGCGAGCCGCCGCGATCAGCTCCGCGCTGCCATCGACCCCGGCTGCCTCGCAGCCGACATCCCGTGCCAGCCGTCGCACCAGCCAGCCCTCGCCGCAGCCGACGTCGAGCACCCGCTTTGCATCGAGCCGCCTGACCGTATCGACGATCGCTTCGTCGGTGCCGGTGTTCCTGCTCTGGATCCGCCGTTCCCGCACCGCGTCGACCCAGAGCGCCGCATTGGCGTCCCAGCTCTTCCGTGTTCCCTCGTCTTGACTGCCGCTGTTATTGGACACGCCGGTCACCTCGCTCGCGTTCGGGGAAGGCAAGACTTACCGGAAATCTGAGAGCGTGTTGAGAGCAGTCTTCGGGCGGTCAGGGCGTGTGCTTTGCGAACAGGGCGCGATAGAGCTTCTTGTCGCGGCCATAGACATCCGCCCGGAAGTGCACGGTGCCGTTGTCTTCAAGCCATGTGGTGGCATAAACGAGATGCACCGGCAGCGGCTTGTCCAGGTTGACACGCGTCGTCTCTCGTGACGCCAGAACGGCGTCGATCTTCTCACGCGACCAGCCTTTCTTCGTCGACAGCACCTCGGCGGCGAACTTGATCGGTTCGCTCAGGCGCACGCAGCCGTGGCTGAGGGCCCGGAAGCTCTTCGAGAATCCCCCGCGCGACGGCGTGTCATGCAGGTACACGTTGTGTTTGTTGGGAAACATGAACTTCACACGGCCAAGCGCATTGGTCTCGCCGGGCTGCTGTCGGAACACGTATGGGAAGTTGCCCTTGGAATACTGCGACCAGTCAATTCCCGACCACGGGACCGGCGCTCCGCGCTGCAGCAGGTCGAACCCCTTGCTGGCGTAGTGCCACGGGTCCCGCCGCAGTACCGGCAGCATTTCCTTCGTCGCGATCGAGTGGGGCACCGTCCAGGTCGGGTTGAACTCCAGATACCGGATACGGTCGCTGAACACCGGCGTCCGGTGGTAAGTCTTTCCGACCACCACTTTCATGCGACGCACCGGCCGGTCCGGGCTGAACCGGCGGAGCTCGAAGCCGGCGATATTGACCATGATGTAATCGTCGCCCATATCCTCCGGCATCCAACGCCAGCGCTCCATATTGGCAACGATCTGATTGATCCTGTCCTCGACAGGGACGTTGAGGGCGATCAGCGTCTGCTTCCCGATCACACCGTCGGCGTCCAGTCCATGACGTCTCTGGAAGTGTTCGACCGCCTGCACCAGCGCGTCGTCATAGAGCGTGGAGCCAGTGTCGGTCGACCTGATTGCGCCGGAGGCCAGGAGCCGGCTGCGGACCTGGGCAACGCGCGGATCGTCCATCCCGGGCTTGAGCACCTCGCCCGGCTCGACGACCGGCCATCCGCCCGACTGCTCCAGCCGGCGGAAATAGGCAAGCATGGCCTTGAGAGCCCGATACTCCTGGCGTCTCGGTTCAAACGCGGCAATGAATTTTTCGACGCTCTCGAAGCGGGCCAGCGCCGCGAGTGTCGATGGCCCGTCAATCGTCTTGCGGTCCAGAAAAAGTTCCGGATCGATCTTGCTCGGAACGAAGCGGCCGACCCTGAGATCCGCCGCATAGGTCAGAAAGAACGCGCTGAACATCAGTTCGGTATAAGCGGCGTGATTGGGCAGTTCGAGCTTCGCGGCGTCGCGGAGTTTGACCAGATAGTCCGGCGCGTAGTCCTGCGGCTTGAGACCGTCGATCTCCGCATCGGCGACACGGTCGATAAGCTGCTGCAGCCGGGGCGTTCCGACCCAGAGCAGGGTGCCGCCGGACTCCAGGTAATGACGTGTCAGAACACTGCGCACCCGCTCGATCGTAAGCGGCAGGCGTTCACCTGCCGTAAGATATTGCTCGATGGCGGCCCGTGTCTGCTGCGGAGACGCGATGCCGGCGGCCTGCCCGGACCCCGGCCCGAGGATCATGACAACCATCGCGGCAGCGATCAGGACAAGTGCACAGTGGGCCGGGGTACGCTTCGATTTCGTCGTCGGATCGGAGGATGACAGGGTCCGCAGTAAACGCATGGTGCTCACATTTATCGGTTCGACACTTCGGCTCTAAGAAACGCTGTCACCTCGGCAGTCGCCGACCCGCAAGACGGAGCCGGTGGAATGCGAACGCTTCATGTCGTCCCTTTTTGTTGTTGCCGACATCGGTCAGACCTGTTGCGTTATACGCAGGCGACGGGCTGGCAGATCGGCGATATTCCGTCATAATTTTGCATACGCCGCCGTCGCTGGCGATTCACAAAGAGTTCTGTCTGAGAAAGACTCTCAATGCGCCTTTCGCTATTGCCCCGTCACGATGGAAGGCAAACGGTCGAGCGAACTTTCGAGATAGGCCGGCGGCACGTCACCAGTCTGTTTGAGCCCAATCCGGTTATGCCAGTAGACCGGCATCCCCACCGCAGATGCGCCCGGAACATCGGCGGCCGAGCCGGCGACGAAAAGGATGCGTTCCGCCGGGATGCGCAAGGTGTTGATAGCCATTGCGTAGGGTTCGGGGCGGGGTTTGTAGTAACCGGCTGCCTCCGCCGTCACCACAATATCGAACCGGCCGGAAACACGTTCCGCTGCGGCCTGTCCGAGACGCTCTGAACAGTTCGTGACGATCGCAAGTGGCACCTCCGCCGCCAGCTGATCGAGGACGGAACGGACCTCGGGCCATGGCTTCAATTCCTCCCAGCGCGCCGCGAGATCGTCGGCCGCCCTGTCCGGCAGGCCGGCGATCGTCGCGGCTTCTCTCACAATCACCTCGTAGGGCCGGTAAACACCGGCCCCGTAGGTCAGTTCGAGATAGGCCTTACGCCACCTGAGCCCGGCATCTTCCGATCCGGCCACACTGTTCCACAGCGACCAGGAATCGATCAGCGCCGTCAGCAGGTCGAAGATGACGGCGTCATATGGCCGGTTATTGCTCACTCGTTTTCCGTGCTTCCACTCTGCCAGTCCTCGAGGAAAGCCGCCATCGACTCGCTGCCGCATCCGTCGATCTCGCGTTGTCTGAGTTCCGACCCGGCATCAAGCAGCAGCCGGGCGCAGGCGATGTGATCGCGCTCCGCCGCGTTGGGGCAGAATTCCGCGCCATGGATCACGGTGCCGAGCGCGTCGCCTCCGTAGTCGTTCTCGTATTCCAGGTCGGGCGAGAGCGTCAGCAGATAGGCAACCGTATCGGTCACGCCTTCCCAGCCGGCCAAGTGCAGCGGCGACATGCCCATTTCTTCTCTGGTATCCGGATCGAGACCGGCGCCCACGAGCGCCTTGATGTGATCGAGCGCGCCCGGTTCTGCCGCAAGCCTGTTCAACAGGCGGCGTGCCTCGTCACTCAGGTCTGACAGGTTGAGCCGGTCCGGCGGAATCCGGCCCGCGGCGCACTCGGCCAGTGCAGTCTCGACAGGTGTCAGTCGCGATGCGTGACCCATGTCTTCAAGCGCGCCGGCAAAAGAGTCGTTGCCGTAGATACGGGCCAGACCGTACGCGGTGTGGCCGTTCCAGACGGTGGTGGGGTCCGCGCCGTACTCGATCAGCAGCCGCGCGGTTTCGCCAGCCCGTCCGCGCCGCGCCGCCTGGTGCAGGGCCGGCAGCGTCGGGACCGGCTCGCCGCTGGGATGATCCGGAACCTTCTCTTGCGGGTCGGCACCGTAGTCGAGCAGAAGCCGCACGGCCTCCAGGTCGTCGAAATCGAGTGCACGCAGAAGCGCGTTTGTTCCCGCGGTCTTGACGCCGAACCTCATCAGCAGCTTCAGGCCGTCATGATGGCCAAGCTCGGTGGCGTGATAGAGGCTTTCGTTGTCATCCGGCGTGGCGCCGTTTTCGAGCAGCCATTCCGCGAGCGCCAGATTGTTGGCGTGACCCAGGGCGCCGTAGAGCGCCGAGATCTCGTGCTCTGAGCCCGGCTGATACGGATAGGCGTCGTTGACGTCGGCACCGTTCGCCACCAGCAGGTCCGCGATCCGGAGCATGTCGCCGCGCTTTTCCGGAGCCATGTGGATGTACTTGGAATAGGCGAGGTGCAGGATCGGCGACCGGATGCCGATCTTCTCGGTGGCTCTGGACGGATCGGCGAGCGCCGCCTCGACCGCCTCGGCATCGTATAGTGCAATCTGCAGTCCGAGGTTGTGAGACGCGAGCGAGGGGTCGTCCTCCAACAGTCTTGCGGCGACCCACGGCTGCCCGAAATAGAGTGCGATCTTCAGGCGCTCCGCGCGCTGGTCGCGCGTCATGGCCTGCGACTCCAGAGCGAACTTCAGCTTGGGCCAGCTGTCGTGGCCGTTCTCGCGCGCGATCACGTGCAGAAAGTCGGCGTGTTTCGGCTGGTCCTTGTCCGGGGCGAACGCTTGCAGGCGCCGTGCCGCGTCAGGGTCTCCGGCGGCAAAGGCTTTCTTGAGTTGCTTGGCAGCGGCACGCAGTCTGGTGATGTCTGTGGTCATCGGCTTTCCTCTTGATCTGGCCCAATGGTCCGCTGCTTGGGCAATCGGAGAAAAACCGAAAGTCGATATGGTGTCTTCAAGGTGCGTAACGCTTTCCGCGGACCCGGATGCCGCCCTGACGGCGACCGAACGGTACCACCGGTCGTCAGCCCGATCAATGTTGCCCGGCGCAGGCGGTCAGGGATGGGTTGAGTCCAGCAGTTCCTCGCTGATGCCGGCCTGGGACGGGCGCTCGAGATAGGTGGAGAGCACGACATAGGTGCGCGTGCCCTTCACGCTCGGCATGTCGTAAAGCCGGGCCAGCAGACCTTCAAGCGCCCGGCTGCTCTCGAACCTGGCCTTCAGAAGCATGCAGGTATCGCCCGTGACCGAGTGGATTTCTTCCACTTCGGGCAAATCACCGAGTTCCATCAGTTCCTTGGATTTGCCCCAGCCGGTCGTATCGACATGGATGAACGCAAGCAGCGGCTTGCCTGTCGCCGTGCCGTCCAGCATGGCGACCGTTCCCCGGATGCGTCCGGAGGCCTTCAGCCGCTTGACCCGTTCGTGGGTGGCCGGTGGTGAAAGTCCGACGCGGTCGCCAAGTTCGCCGTAGCTCAGGTCGGCGTCACGCGCCAGTTCGCCTAATATTCTTCGGTCGATCGCGTCCAGAGCCCGGGCGCGGGCACCCGGGTTTCGAACCTCATCTTGTTTTCGTTCATTCGGCATTTTCAACTCTTCACAGAATTTAGTTCTGCATTTAGATATATCGCCAGAATGAAAAGAAAGCCAGTATCCATGTTGTCCCGGCCCGTCCTCCTGCTTACAGCGTCCATCGCCATCATCGGTTCCAATTCGCTCGTTCTGAGCCCGATTGCCGGCGCGGTCGCCGCGTCCTTTCCCGGCAGCAGCGCCGCGGACGTCATGATCGCTGCGGCCGCTTACGGTCTCGGAACCGCTTTCAGCGCACTGGTTTTTGCGCCAATGGCGGACCGGATCGGGGCTGAACGCTCGCTTCTGCGCGCGATGGCGGTGCTGGCGGCGGCGCTCGGGCTGAGTGCATTCGCTCCGGGACTGTGGATGCTTTCCTCTCCCAGACCATGGCCGGACTTGCCGCCGGAGCCGCGTTGCCGGCCATCTACTCGCTCTCGGCGCAGATTGCGCCCAAAGGACGCGAAAGCGAGGTTCTCGGATTGGTCCTCGCCGGCTGGACGTTAAGCCTGGTTGCAGGCGTGAGTCTTTCGGCGCTATTGGCGGATTTCGTTCATTGGCGCGGAGTGTTTGCCACGCTCACGGGTTCGGCGGTTCTGATTGCCATCTGCATTGCCCGGACAGGCGGGTGGGGAGTTAGTGTGAGCGGCGGTGTTGCGACGTCGCCGTTGACAGCGCTGAAAGTGCCGGGTGTCACGCGGGTTCTTGCTATCTGCGTGGCCAAGATGATCGCGTTCTATGGTCTTTATGCCTATTTCGGTGCTCATGTCGAAGGCGTGCTGGGATATCCCACCGCGGCGGCCGGGCTCGTGCCGCTGTCCTACGGTGTCGGTTTCGGAACCGCTGTTGTCTTTGACAGCAGGATCGACAGGTACGGATCCGACAACGTCGCGCCGTTCGCATTTTCAGCGCTTGCCCTGGTTTACCTCGGGATCGCGTTGACTTCGGGAGCCTACGGCCTGGTCATTGCCTTATGTTTCCTTTGGGGCATTGCAAATCATGTCGGTCTCAACCTCGTCGTCGGGCGGCTCGGCGCACTCGACCCGGCGCAACGCGGCGCGATCATGGGGCTCTACAGCGCTGTCACCTATCTGTGCGTCTTTGCCGGAACCACCGGATTCCGTCCGGTCTTCGAGACCTATGGGCTTGAGGGCTGCGCCTTGATGTCTTCGGCCTTGATCGCCCTTGTCGCGGTCGAAGCTGTCGCGCGCGTTCAACGACTGAAGCGCCGCGCCGAAGAACGGATCTGAACCGATCGGGTTCCCCGGCGCGGCGTTGTGAGTCTGTCAGGCGTTTGCCGCCTGCCGCGACGGCAGGAAGGCGGCGGCGAACGCAATCGGGAAGCTCAGGTTCAGGAGCACATTCAACGGGGCGTCCGCAGCGATCGAGCCGGCGCTGTCGACGACGAACCAGACGCCTATACTCCACAGGATCATCGACTTCGCGAGTGCCGGTTCGCGGAGGTATAGCCGGGTTGCGACGAGCCACAGGAGCACGCCCCAGCCGGCCATGACGCCGCCGCCGATCGCCGAGATCAGCCGGGCTTCTGAGGCCGCGAATGTTTCGGCACCGTCGATCGGCCAGACGATCATGTCGACGACCGGAGCAACAAGTCCTGCGGTCGCCGGATGGGCTGCGAGAGCGACGTAAACGCCGAAGAAAATGACGACGCCCGCCAGTATCTTCAGCCAGGTGAGGGTGGTCTGATTGGCCATGTCTCTGCTCCATTGCGTTTGACGTGGCGAGACAGGTAGCGCGGGCACCCGGCGCCCGGCAATTACCTCGGAGGTAAGTGATTCAGACGCTGCATCGACTACAATGCCGGTGCGGAACAGACGGGGTATTCATGGCATGGACAGCACATTCGGCGGCGTTCTGAAGGACTGGCGGGCACAGCGCCGCATGAGCCAGCTCGATCTGGCATTGGCCGCGGACGTGTCCGCGCGGCATATCTCGTTTCTGGAAACCGGGCGGGCGAAACCCAGCCGGTCCATGATCCTTAGACTGTCCGAGACGCTGGAAATGCCGCGCGGCGCAAGGAACACGCTGCTCAACGCGGCCGGCTACGCACCGGCCTACCGGACCAGGGATCTGGACGGCGATGACATGGCGCATGTGCGGGCCGCTGTCGAATGGACGCTGGACCGGCACGACCCGTTTCCGGCGATGGCGCTCAACCGCCACTGGGTGCTCGTCAGGCTGAACAGATCCGCCTCGATGCTGTTCTCAGGGCTCGGGCTCACTGTCGGCGACAGCCTGCTCGACGCTTTCACGCAATCCGACGCCGTGCGCTCATCGGTTCTTAATTGGCCGGAAGTGGCCCGCCATGTGGCTGTGCGTCTGCGCACGGAAAGCGCGCATCTCGGCGGTGATGACGTTCTGGACAAGGCTGCGGACGCACTTGCGGAGGCTATGGAGGAAAACGGACAGGAAGACACCGGTGTTCTGCCCGCCGTGATTCCGGCGCGCTATCAGGCCGGCGGATTGTCCCTGTCGCTGTTTTCGACCATCGCCCAGTTCGGAACGGCCGAGGATATCGCGCTCGCCGACCTCAAGGTCGAACTCTTGTTCCCGGCAGACGAGGCAACCCGGGATCTTCTCTTCGCCGTAGCAAGTTAGGTTCAGGCAACCGGAATCCAGATTTCGACACCGCCGCGACCCGTCGAGGCATCGAAGCGTTCGTCATAGAGTTCGAAATCGGGAGCTTCCCTGGGCTTGAGCGCGGCGTCCGGCAGAGCTTTGTTCCAGATCGTGTAGACAGTCTTCGGCAGATCGGCGATATGCCCGGAGTGAGTAAAAACCGCATAACGACCTGCGGGGACCGAGACAGAGTCCATTCCTGATGGAATGTCCACGGCCGCTGTCGTTTCCAAACCCGCGACATAGCGAAACCATCCTGCCTCATCGGCGTCGCAACACACGCCATAGGCTGCGTTGCCGGCCGAGTATGGGACTTCGTTCGCCCGTTCATTGAATGTCTGCCAGAGTGACGGAATTGAACTGATGTCTTCGAATGTGCAGCGGATGCTGCACCCGACGACGTGAAAGGCGTCGCGCTCCCTGATCTCAGGGGCTGCGACATCGACAAGCAGGCTCTTTTTCATCTCGAGAGGCTCCATGAGGATGAGGGATTGTGTGGATCGGGCGGTGCGCACGCTGCTCGGCAAGAAGCCGAAATAGCTTGCGAAGGCCCTTGTGAATGCCTCGTGCGAGCCGTACTGCGCATCCAGCGCAATCGTGAGGATTTCTTCGTTTCCGGTACCCAGAGCTTCGGCGGCGGCAGACAGTCTCCGCGCTCGAAGATAGGCCATGGGCGAAAGTCCGGTTGCCGACCGGAACGTCCGAGACAAATGGAATGGGCTGACGGCGCACAAGTCTGACAGCTCTGTCAGCGACAATGGCCGACGCAGTCTCATCTCGATCTGCCAGATTGCCCGGTCAACGACGGTCACAACGGTCTCCACTCGGCATTCACCGCTTTGTCTCGCACAATCCGAACAAACGCACTTGATCGTTCTTGCTGAACTTGGCCGGCGGTCGCGATGTGTCTTGCATCGATCGTTGGCGCTCAGACGTGCGTGAGTATGTTGATCAGACGGCCGAAGGGGTCGCGGACGTAGAGTCGTTTGACGCCCCACGGCTCGATTGCCGGGCCGTATTCGACAGGAATGTCCTGCGCAGTGATCCGCGCATGGATTTCATCGAAATTGTCGACCTCGATCGAAAGGTCCGGAACCGGTGTTCCGGAGCCGCCTTCCGCCGCTACGCTCAGTTGTGGCGTGGTATGCGCATCCGTTGCGAAGGTGACGATCCATCCGAGATCCATGGCGACGTCCATGTCCAGGATTTCACCGTAAAATGCTTTCGCACGCGCGATGTCATCGGTGCCGATGTTCGCGACGATCCTCTTGACGGTCATGCTGTTCTCCTCGCTACCGGACTGAGCCGCGTCGCTATGTAGGCGGTCTGGTTCCGCTCAACGTCAATTGAGTGCCGTCCGGCTCGATATGTGCCGACAGGTCAATACGATCCCCGGAAAACTTGATGTCCAGGCGCACGAGGTTGGGGTCGCCGACTTCCAGCCAGTCCATGGCAAACGACCGATCAACGGTCCACTTTCCCCGGATTGCGATGTGGTTGTCACGGGGCATCCTGCCGAAGTCTCCTGTCGGCGACACGCGATACAAGCCATCGAGTCCGACGGCGAGACGGTAGGTGCCTTCGCCGGTGCCGAGGATTATCCAGGCGTCGTCCGGCCGCGTGAAGCCGAATGCGATGGTCTCGTAGGGAAGCGGCTGGTCCGTGCTTTCCAGAACGTAGGTGTGTCCTGAGATTTCTCCGGCGAGGAGGGGCAGGTCGGTAATCGGCTGAGGCGCCGGGTTTTCAACGTCCGCCAAGAGAGACTCCAGGTTGCGCTCGGCGGCCGGGTTTGGCGGCAGGGGTTGGTTTCCGATCGACGAGAAGTCGAAGGCTTCGAGCGCCTTGTTCAATCCGTCCGGATCTGACGACGTCGCAACAAGAACCATGTTCCAGCGCGGAAGAACGCATATCCGTTGGCCGCCCCAGCCGGCGGCCTTGTAACCGGTCTCATCAATAGGAATCTGCCACCACCAGTAGCCGTAGCCTTCCTCCGCCTCAATGCCCGCCATCCGGTCGCCGGTTGACTCCTGAACCCACTCGGCGGGCACGACCTCTTCGCCGTCCCATCGTCCCCGGTTGAAGAACAACTGGCCGATTTTCGCCATGTCCCGGGGGGTCATGAAGAGTTCGGACCCGCCGAAGTAATGGCCATGCGGGTCCTGCCGCCACTGCACGCCGTTGATGCCGAGACGGCCGAAGAGATACCGGTCGGCGAGCTCCAACAGGCTTTGCCCGCCGGCCCGGCTCAATACACCCGACATTGCATGGGTCAGCGCCGTGCAATACTCGAAACGCCTTCCGGGATCCTCCGACATCGGCCGCGCGAAGGTCGCTTCTATCCAGTCGTCGCTGGCGAAAATGCCGGTCATGACGGGACCGTTCTCGTCGAGGTCCAGTCCCGAGGTCATGGTCAGAAGGTGCCGCAGTGTGATCTGAGCCTTGCGCCGGTCCATGTCACCGGTGACGTATTCCGGGAAATAGTCAAGAACGGGCCGGGCGAGATTGTCGAGAATGCCTTCTCTAAGCGCGATGCCGACCAGAGCGGACATGATGCTCTTGGTCACCGACTTCACATTGTGAAGCGTGTCCCTGTCATACGGCGGCAGGTAAAACTCGAAAATCACGCGGCCGTTCCGCATCATGATCAGACTATGCAGGTTGACCGGTTCGTCCCTGATGCGACGGACCGCCCGGATCAGCCCACGGGAATCAACGCCCTGCGCTTCGGGCGTTGAGGCGTCCCGGTCAAACGGATTGGCCGTGCTGTCCATGCCGTCTTCATCGGCACTTGCAAATGAGTTTTGCGGCGGGACGTTTTCCATGATTGCGGCCGAAAACTACCACAGCCTTTTTCGAACGCTCAAGGATACCTGCGCGCGCCGCGAACACACACCACGTGTCAGATGTCGCTGCTGCCGACAAACGCTGTGAAATCCTCGGCGACCGCAATTTCCGCCGCCTCGAGCAGGGCCCGCCCGTGTTCCGGTGTGGCAAGCGCCGAGTGCGACCCGACCCTGCCGTCCGGGAATTGCGCGCGATGCTCGTCCGGCGGTCCGTGCCGGTCGCCGGCATGTCCGGCGATGTATTCAGGCGAAAGCGCTTCTGGCGGTGCCTCGGCCTCGGCGGACGGTTCGACGATCCGGTGGGCCGCCTGCGTAATGGCCACCTCGGACGGCGTGGCGTGCATGCCTTCCCAGTCGCCGTAGAGGTCCCGGCGCAGCGCATTGACGGGCTCGAAATCCCACCAGCTCCTGATCCGCATGGCGGCGCTGGTCTGCCGGTCTGCCAATCGCTGCAACGGTTCCAGATTGGCGCCGTGACCGTTGAGGACGTAGATGCGCCGGAAGCCCTGACCTGACAGGCCTTCGAAAATCTCGCCGACCAGCATTTCGAACGCCGGCACGGAGACGGAGACCGTCCCCGGGAAGGCCGTATTGAAAGGAGCCGGTGTATAGGCAATCGTCGGCGCGACCAGTGCGCCGGCCCGCTTCGCCGCCCCGTCCGCAATGACCTCCGCGCAGAGAGCGTCCGTGCCGATCAGGCCCATGGGGCCGTGCTGTTCGGTCGATCCGACGGGAATGATGATGCCGTCCGAGGTCTTGAGGTAGGACTCGACCTCCCGCCACGTGACGAGTTGCAGCCTTACGCTTCCGCGCGGTGTTTCAGCCATTCCGTCAACCTCGGCCCGTATTCGGCGAGTTCACTCGCGACCGCGCGATGCTCTTCGAGTTGAGCCCGGTAGGCGGTCACGGCTTCGGGCCACGTGATCTCCAGCCCGAGCTTGGGAACAAGCCCGTCAAGCCAGGCGAACGTGATCGGATATCCGCATTCGGCCAGTGTCAGCCCGTGTTCCGGCTTTGGCGGTGCCGCCTTGAGCATGTTGCCGAGGTGAGCGAGGCGCGCGGTGATGGCGATGGACTGTTTCTCGAACACCGGCGTATCGCGCGCTGACTCAGCCAAATGCGGAAACAGTTTGCGCACCTCGGGCTCAAGCCGCGTGTCGTGGAAGCGCGACCGTTCGCGCACCTTCGCACGCTCCGCCGGATCAGCCGGCAGCATGGGCGGTTCGGCGTGCTTTTCGTTGAGATACTCGGCGATGGCCTCGCCGTCGGCGATCATGAGGTCACCGTCAACCAGCGCGGGCAGGTTGCCCGAAGGGACCGTCTGCTTGTATTCGTCCGACCCGTAACCGCCGGGCGGCGGGATCTCGCGCCACGCCAGGTCCTTGTGGCGCAGCAGGATCCGCAGCTTCGCGCAATAGAGGCTGACGGGTATGGCGTAGACCGTGAGCATGGCAAACAAAACGGGGCGCCGAAGCGCCCCGCTGTCATATCCAGTTCAGTTGAGCAGCTTCCACTTCTTGCCGAGCGTGTCGAAGAAGCCGCGCTCCCGCTTCAGCGCGATCCAGGTGTTCACGTAGTTGATCCACACCTGGTCGCCTTGCGGCAGCAGCATGGCGATCGGGGTCGGCGCCTTCGGCGCGGAGACCGGAACGATCATCATCTGCGGATACTTCTCCACCAGCTTGTTGGCTTCAACATTGGACGTGATGTGGGCCGCGGCACGACCTGCAAGCACCTCCTGGAAGTCGCGGGCCGGTGCTTCCACGATGTTGTGCTTGGCGTTCGGGAAGAACTGTTTGACCTGCTTTTCCTGTGTTGTGCCAAGCGTCGCGGCAACGACCACGTCCGGCTTGTCGAGATCGGCCCAGTCCTTGAACTTGTCGCCGTTCTTCTTGAGGATCAGCGGCACCGTGGCGAGCGAGAAGTAGCTGCTCGAATAGCCGGCCGCCTTCGCCCGGGCCGGGGAGATCGAGGCCGAGCCGGTCATGTGGTACTTGCCCGACGTGACGCCGCTCACCAGTGTCTTCCAGTCCGCAGGCACGAACTCGAGTTTGACGTCGAGATCCTTGGCCAGCTCGGTCATGACGTCGATGTCATAACCCTTGTAGGTGTTTGTGGCCGGATCCTTCATGGTCATCGGGTTCCAGTCACCGGTGGTGCCCACCTTGAGCACACCGCTATTGAGAATGTCCTTGAGCGCCGACTGCGCACTTGCCTGAGTGGTCCCCGCGACCATCACCAGCGCAGCCAGAACGATTCCTATCAAACGCATAGATACCCTCCCTGAGTCAGCTGTAACCGTATCATCGCGTGGCCACAGCGGAATTGCAAGAAACTAAATTTGTTGCATGGAGCGCAACAACATGGTCAAGTTGCCTCGCTGTTCGAGGGAGGGGAAATGCAGGATAGTGAGACCGGCAAGGTCATCCGAATCTCGAATGTATCCAAGTATTTCGGCGCGTTTCAGGCCTTGAAGGATGTGTCGCTCGACGTTGCGCTCGGCGAGCGGATCGTGGTCTGCGGACCATCGGGGTCCGGCAAGTCCACCCTTATCCGCTGCATCAACCGGCTGGAAAAACACCAGGACGGATCGATCATCGTCGACGATGTCGAGCTCAACGACAGCAGGGACAGCCTGAACAAGATCCGTGCCAAGGTCGGCATGGTGTTCCAGCAGTTCAACCTGTTTCCTCATCTGACAGTGCTCGAGAATCTGACCCTTGGTCCGGTGAGGGCACGCAAGATTCCCCAGGCGGAAGCCCGGGAGCGCGCGATGGGTTATCTCGAGCGCGTTCATATTCCCGAACAGGCCGACAAGTATCCGCGCCAGCTGTCCGGCGGGCAGCAGCAGCGTGTCGCGATCGCAAGGTCGCTCTGCATGGAGCCGCAGATCATGCTGTTCGATGAACCCACCTCGGCGCTCGATCCGGAGATGATCAACGAGGTCCTCGACGTCATGGTCGAACTCGCGGGCAGCGGGATGACTATGATCTGCGTGACCCACGAGATGGGCTTTGCGCGAAAGGTCGCCGACAAGATGGTGTTCATGGATCACGGCGAGATCGTCGAGGTGGCGGAACCGGAGAAATTCTTCTCGTCGCCCGAGAGTCAGCGCTGCCAGGAATTCCTTCAGAAGATCCTGCAGCACTAGGGGAGGGGCGCATGAGAATCTTGGTCATCTGCGGCGTCTGCCTTCTGGCGCTTTCCGGCTGTTCGGGCGACTGGGGCTGGTACGTCGTCAACCCGACGACGACGGCCGGCAGCAACAATCTCCAGTTTCTTCTGAGCGGCCTCTACTACACCGTGCTTTTGTCGCTGACCGCGATTGCCATTTCGATCGTGACCGGGCTGCTGGTCGCCCTGCCGGGCCTGTCCGAAAGGTCATACCTGCGCGGCTTCAACCGGCTCTACGTCGAAGTCGTCCGGGCGGTGCCGATCCTCGTCCTGATCCTCTGGGTTTACTACGGCCTTCCGCAACTGACGGGTATCTCGATCAGCGTTTTCTGGGCCGGCGTCATCGCGCTGGCCTTGTCGGACAGCGCCTTCGAGGCGGAGATCTTCCGCGCGGGCATCCAGTCCATCGCCAAGGGACAGTACGAAGCGGCGCACTCGATTTCGCTCAGCTATCCGGACACCATGCGGTTTGTCATCCTGCCGCAGGCGATCCGGCGCATTCTGCCGGCCCTCGGCAACCAGCTCGTCTACATGCTGAAGATGTCGTCGCTGGTTTCCGTGATCGGCATGCAGGAGCTGACCCGCAAGGCGAATGAGCTCGTGGTCTCCGAATACCGGCCGCTCGAAATCTACACGGTGCTGGTTCTTGAATATCTGGTTCTCATCCTCATCGTGTCCGCCGGCGTGCGCTGGCTGGAGCGGCGGATGCAGGTCGACGAAAGGCAATAGAGGCACACCCCATGTCGGCATGGATAAAGATGATCGGGGACGAAGATGCGGACGCGGATCTGCTCGACGCTCTGAAGCTTGCGCGCACCCCGCACGGCACGGTCGACAACGTCATGCGGGTGCACTCGCTGCGTCCGAACACGATGCGCGGACATGTGATGCTCTACCGCGCCGCTCTGCATGACGACGCGAATACACTTCCCGTGTGGCTGCAGGAGGTGATCGGTTCATACGTGTCGATGCTGAATGAATGTCCCTATTCGCTGGCCAACCACTGGGCCAACGCCCGGCATCTCATAAGCAACGATGCACGGGCCCGGGATATCGAGCAGGCCCTGAAGGCGCGCCGGCCGCAGGATGTTTTCGAGGGCGCCGAACTGGCATTGCTTCAATATGCGGAAAAACTGACGTTGACCCCCGGAAAGATGGTCAAGGGCGACGTCGATGTGCTGATCGATGCGGGCCTGGACGATGGCCAGGTGCTCGAGGCGAACCAGATCATCGGGTATTTCTGCTACGCCAACCGGTTGCTGAACGGTCTTGGCGTGACCACCGATGGGGATGTCGTCGGCTACTACGCGGAAACATGAAGTGTTGCGTCACATGCAATTTATTGCTTATTATGCAAGAAATATAAAAGGCATGAGGAACACGCAATGGCTTACGCCCAGGCCAAGACAGTAGATACCGATATCATCCCGGTCATTGACATTAGCCCGCTGCGCGATGGCAGCGATCCGCAGGGCGTTGCCCGGGCGCTTCATGCCGCCAGTCAGGGGCTGGGCTTCATCTACGTCAGCGGCCACGGAATTCCGGATGACATCATCGCGTCGGCCCGGGTGTCTGCCTACCGGCTGTTCCGCGCGTCTGAATCAGACAAGGAGACGATCCGTGTCTCGGAGCGCCATCGCGGCTGGCTTGGGCGCGGCGGCGCGAAGATGCAGGACGACGCCAGAGCGGACCTGAAGGAGAGCTTTATCTGGGGCTACCAGGACGAAGACGGCAACACGCCCGAGGATCATGCCCTGCGCGGTGCCAACCGCTGGCCGGCTTTCGTCCCGGAAATGCAGACCAATGCCATGGCCTACTTTCATCACGCGCACGATGTCGCGCGGCATCTGATGCGGGGATTCGCGCTCGGCCTCGACCTCGATGAAGACTTCTTTCTGAAGACGTGCTCCAGGCCGCTCAGCCGGGCGTCCTTCGTCTACTACCCGGCACAGCCCGAAGACATGGGCGACCAGCAGTTCGGAGTCGGGCCGCACACGGATTTCGGCGTACTGACCGTGCTTTGCCAGGATTCGGTCGGGGGTCTTCAGGTCCAGGACGTCAATGGCGACTGGATTCATGCCCCGCCCATCGAGGGCACACTGATTGTGAACGTCGCCGACCTCCTGGCCCGGTGGACCGACGGCGCCTACAAATCTACGCCGCACCGCGTCGTCAACAGCTCAGGTTCCGAACGTCTGTCGCTCGTGCTGGCGTTCGACCCGGATCCGGAGACGCTGATCGACGCCCGCGAGATTTTTGGTGAGGACCACGAGGCCGGCGAAGAGCCCATCACCTGCGGAGACTACCTTGTATGGCGTTTCGGCAAGGCGTTCTCCTACCGGGCCTGACACATCCATGAGCAGCCGCACGCAGAGTTTGCCAGGAGACGCCATCGATCTCGCGATCGGGTCTGCATTGAGAGACCTGCGTGAGGATCGTGACCTGACAGCACGTCAACTCGCGGAACAGGCCGGTATTTCCGCTGCCATGGTAAGCCGGATCGAGAACGGTCTTGTGTCGCCGTCCATAGCGACGCTGAATGCACTGAGCAGAGCGCTTGATGTGCCGCTCGTGAGCCTGTTCAGGGAAACCGGGTCCAGTCATGCCGACTTCACGCATGTGAAAAAAGGCGAGGGGCTGAAGTCCACCCGCCTGACCGACAGTCACAGTCATGAGTTCGTCAATCTTGCGTTTCATACACGCAGGGACATGCAGTTCGAGGCCCGCCTCGTTACGCTGGTGCGGCAGAATGCCAAGCCGCCGGTCTATGTTGGTCATGGCGTCGTTTACATCTACGTCGTCGAGGGCGAGGCGATCTACGGGTATGGTCAACAGGCGATCACGCTCAAGGCCGGCGACAGTCTGAGTCTCGACGCGGAATTGCGGCACGGTTTCAAAGAGGTCATTTCGGACGTGTTCACGTTTCTCACCGTTCAGGCCGAGGCCCGGCGATGAAAGACCGCAAAAGCTGCGCGGAAGGCGCAAGGAACATGCTCGTCAATTGTGCCGGTCTTGAGAAGGGCGCCGACCTGCTCATCGTTCGCGAGTGGCCGGAACTCGGCTGGTACGATCGCGACGCACCGGCCGCCGTCGCCCGGGAAGCGGAAGCCATGGGGATGAAGGTGTCGCGCCTCTCGGTTGGCGGCCCCGGCAATGCGCGCAGTTCGGCCGTCGCGGAGGCGGTGGCGCAATATGATTGCACGATTTTCTTTGCCCGGATTGGTGACCAGGACCGATTCGCCGAGCCTGAGCCGGGCAAGACGGTCGTCATGTCTTATATCCGCGACTCCGCAATGCTCGGTTCGTCATACGGCACCGCCGATCACAGGGCACTGAAAGCGCTCAAAGATGCGATCGACGATGTCCTGCTCGGAGCCCGGGCGATCGAAATAACCTGCCCGCTCGGCACGGAACTTACAGGCGGCGTGCCGGCCGCGGCCCGGGAGGAACGTGCCGATGTCTCCGTCCGCCGCTTCCCGCTCGGGGTGCCGCAGCCCGTCGATGCAGGCCTCTTCTCCGGCCGGGTCGCGCTCGCGCACTACCTGACGCCGACGGGTTCGAAGGTGTACGAACCGGCCCACGTGGAGATAGACCAGCCCGTCTACGCCACGGTCGAGCGCGGGCGTCTCGGAGATATCGAGGGAAACCCGGAGACAGTCCGCCGTGTGCGCGAGCACTACAGGACCGTTTCTGACCAGTTCGGGATCGACGGCGACGTCGTGCATTCCTGGCATGCCGGATTTCATCCCGCCAGTGCCTACACGCGGAATGCCGGCGACGATCCGGACCGCTGGTCTAACACGGTGTTCACCAATCCGAGGTTTCTGCATTTTCACACCTGCGGCGACTATGCGCCGGGCGAAATCTGCTGGATGGTGCTCGATCAGACGGTGATGATCGACGGCACCGCTCTTTGGGAGAGCGGCCGATTCCGTGCCGATGCGTTTCCGGAGACTGCGGCGTGCCTGGAACAGTGGCCGATCCTGGTCGATCTGTTTGCCGAGCCGTCGGATCAGATCGGCCTGCCGAATGGCCACTCCTCAGCATAATGACCGGTATCACTGAAGCCGGGGATCTGCCTGCCGGGATCGCTGCTGCATGGAATGCCGGCGACGCCGCGCGGTTTGCCGCTCTGTTCGCGGAGGATGCCGACTTCGTCAATGTCGTCGGGCTCTGGTGGGAGAAACGCCGGGCCATCGAGAAGGCTCACGCCTACGGTTTCGAGCGCATATTTACGGATGCCCGGATGACGGTCGAGCGGGTAAAGACACGCCGGTTGGTGCCGGCCGCCTGCGTGGTCCACTTCAGGTGGGCTATGGCTGGTCAGACGGCGCCCGACGGCTCTCCGGCAGGCGAACGGCGCGGCATCATGAGCCTTGTCGCCGAGCGAGACGTGGACGGCTGGCGGATCGTGAGCGCGCAGAACACCGATATCATCGAGGGTGTCGACACGCATGTCGTGTCCGGCGACGGGCGGTCGACCGCCAGTTATCTAAGGGCGAACAAGCGGGAAGGTGAAGTTTAAGGCGGGTCCGGCCTGGCCGGTGCCTATTCCTCGATCTTCTTGATGACGTCGCGCGCCTGCTGGACCACGTCCATGATCTGGTTGGACAGGTTCTCCGGGGCTTCGGCCGCGAGGTCGACGAGTTCCCGGAGCAGATGCACGCAGGACAGGGAATTCGCGATGACCCTGGCCTGGGCTTCGATGCGGCTGGGATCGAGATCGTATTCCGACGCCGGTACGCGCCAGCCGCCCCAGTCCCGTTCGCCCGTGACGACGATGGGGTAGGTACCCGGAAACGGATGATCGCTCGATTCCTCGGACGACTGCCATTTGTTCTGGCCGCGAACGAGCCGCCACTGGATCGCTTCGCCGTTCACGTCGCTGGTCGCGGCGACTTCCTCGGCCTGGAGTTCGTCCGCGCCGAAATTGCGCCCGAGGCCGCAGTCGTAGGTAACCTTGATCGGTTCCTCGACGCCCTTCGCCCATTGCGGAACGACATGTTCGATCAGCGCCCAGGTGCCGACAGGTTTCACGTAAACCCGCTGATTCTTGTGATAATGAGCCTTTGCCATCGTGCATACCCCTTTGCTTCGCGCCAGGTTCGCCCGTCGCGGTGTGCAAAATGCGCAGTCGAGATTAAGGATAGTTCCGGTTTCTTAGCGCATGATTAACCAGATTCCAAAAATGCGGACGCCGGAATTTGTCGCCTGAATACCATCCGTTCTGCTATGTCGGCTCCATGAAACGGCGTCCTGCCCATCAGCCTGGAGTTAAGTGATTTGGCGCGCGCGATCATGTTGCAGGGGACCGGATCCGACGTCGGCAAGACCGTGCTTGTCGCAGGCTTGTGCCGTGCGGCCCGCCATCGGGGCCATGTTGTGCGCCCCTTCAAGCCCCAGAACATGTCGAACAACGCTGCTGTCGCCAGCGATGGCGGCGAGATCGGCCGGGCGCAGTGGCTGCAGGCCCTGGCCTGCGGGGTCGACCCGTCAATCCACATGAACCCCGTTCTCCTGAAGCCGCAAACGGACTCTGGCTCCCAGGTGGTCGTGCACGGCAAGGTGAGGGGCCAGGCAGGAGCGCGCGACTACCAGAGACTCAAGGGCGAACTGCTCGATGCGGTAACGGAGAGCTTCGACATTCTGGGCAGCGACGCCGACCTTGTCATTGTCGAGGGGGCCGGCAGTCCGGCGGAGGTGAATCTCCGGGCCAATGACATTGCGAACATGGGGTTCGCGACCAGAACGGATACGCCCGTTGTCCTCGTAGGCGACATCGACAGGGGCGGTGTGATCGCCAGTCTCGTCGGCACCCACGCGATCCTGGAGAAGGGAGACCGCGACCTCGTCGTCGGGTTCATCATCAACAAGTTCCGTGGCGACGTCAGCCTGTTCGACGACGGTCTTGTCGAGATCACGCGATACACCGGCTGGCCGTCCTTCGGCGTCGTTCCCTGGCTTGCCGAGGCGGGACGGCTGCCGGCGGAAGATTCGGTCGCCCTGGAACGCATGAGCAACGGGCACGCGGGCGGAATTCATATCGCCGTTCCCGTGCTCTCAAGAATCGCCAACTTCGACGACTTCGATCCGCTGCGCAACGAACCGGATGTGACTTTGAGCATGGTGAAACAGGGCGATCCGCTGCCCGCCGATGCCGATCTGATAATTCTGCCCGGCAGCAAGTCGACGATCGGCGATCTGAAAGACCTGAGGCAATGCGGATGGGATGTCGACATCGCCGCTCACGTTCGTCGCGGCGGCAGTGTTCTGGGGATTTGCGGCGGCTACCAGATCCTGGGCCGGCGCGTCAGCGACCCGAACGGCATCGAAGGGCCTGCCGGCGATGCGGAAGGACTGGGCCTGCTCGATGTCGACACCGAGCTTGTACCGCGCAAGGTCGTGCGTAACGTCACCGGCCGGAGCATCGAGGGAGACCATGAGATCTCCGGCTATGAAATTCACATGGGGCGAACAAGCGGGGCCGACTGCGACCGGCCTGTGTTGACGATTGACGGCAGGCCCGATGGAGCGTCGTCGCCGGACGGCCGGATTTCCGGGTGCTACATGCACGGACTGTTCGGTGAGGACGCTTTCCGGCGCCATTTCCTGGAGCGGCTCGGGGCTTCAGGTGAAAGCGGGACAGGATATGCCCGGAGCGTCGACCTCGCACTCGACGAACTCGCTGCCAGTCTCGAGGACGTACTTGACGTCGATAGCCTCCTGAAACTTGCCCGATAGGTTTTCCCGCCGGCGCAGCTTTTGATTGACATCGCTTGGAGGCGAATGGATTACTCCATCGCTGAATGGTTCCTCTGATACGGCCAAAGGCCGGAGGATCAAAAGGGAATGCGACGGGATCTACCCAACAGGGGATTCTGAACGCAGCCGACCCCGCGACTGTAGTGTGGTGAGGCGACGCCCGAATAGCCACTGGGCAACCGGGAAGGCGGGCTGAGCCAGGGACCCACGAGCCAGGAGACCTGCCATTCGGGCTGTCGCTTCAGGACAGCGGAAAACCGAGCCTGCACGGAGGTTGTGATGCTCGCCTTGAATACCGCTGGCCCTGATGCGGTCGGTACATCCCGCTTACGCTTCGCCCGGTACGGGTCCGGAACACGCGGATTCGCGCCATGACGCTTGTCCTCGGCAGCGGAACGACGTTTGTTCTCGGCGGCGCGCGCTCGGGCAAGAGCCGGCTTGCCGAGCAGCTTGTGGAGGAGTCGGGCCGCGATCCCGTCTACATCGCCACGGCCACCGCCGGCGACGGCGAAATGACGGACCGCATTGCTGAACATCGCCGACGCCGCGGTGATCGCTGGCGTACCGTAGAAGAGCCGGTCGACCTCTGCGCGGCCCTGCAGGACGCAAGCGGGCCGAACACCGCGGTCCTGGTGGACTGCCTGACCCTGTGGCTGACCAACCTCATGCTCCGGGACGCGGACATCGGGGCAGAAACCGGAAAACTCGTGAACCTCCTGCCGGCGCTGCAGGGCCCCGTCGTCCTGGTGTCGAACGAAGTCGGGCTCGGCATTGTTCCCGAAAACGCCATGGCCCGTGAATTTCGCGATCACGCGGGCCGGATCCATCAGGCGGTTGCGGGCGAGGCCGAGCAGGTTGTTTTCATGGCGGCCGGCCTGCCGCTCACATTGAAATCCCGTGATCAATCAGCCGGGCAGGCGACGCCCGGACCATTGGAGAAGCAACAGACATGACCACTGCATCGAAGATCCCGGCGACCGTCGTGACCGGCTTCCTGGGCGCCGGAAAGACCACGCTGATCCGCAATCTGCTGGCCTCGGCCAACGGCCGCAGGATCGCGCTCATCATCAATGAGTTCGGCGATCTGGGCATCGACGGCGATGTGCTGCGCGGATGCGGCGACGAGACCTGCCGCGAGGAGGACATCGTCGAGCTTACGAACGGCTGCATCTGCTGCACCGTCGCGGACGATTTCATTCCGACCATCACGGCGCTGCTCGAGCGCGAGGAAAAGCCGGACCACATCGTGATCGAGACGTCAGGCCTGGCACTGCCCCAGCCGCTGGTCCGCGCCTTCAACTGGCCCGAGATCCGCACACAGGTCACGGTGGACGGCGTCGTGACCGTGGTCGACAGCCATGCCGTGGCAAACGGCCGGTTCGCCGATGACGAGGACGCCGTAAACCGCCAGCGCGAGGCCGACGAGGCTCTCGATCATGAAAGCCCGCTGGAGGAGCTGTTCGAGGACCAGATCACCTGTGCTGACATGATCATCCTGAACAAGACGGATCTCGTCGACGAACCGACGCTCGATTCCGTGAAGAGCGATGTCACCGGCCGGGTGGCGCGACAGGTCAAGGTGGTGAAATCGAAACAGGGCGAACTCGGCGCCGACATCGTGCTCGGACTGGGCGTCGGCGCAGAGGACGACATCGAGGCGCGCAAGTCGCATCACGAGCTTCATCACGAAGGTGAGGATCACGAACACGATCATGATCACGACGAGTTCGACACCTTTCCCGTGACGCTTGGCCAGATTGACGATGTCGACGCGTTCAAGACGAATCTCGAATCCGTCATTGCCGACCACGACATTCTGCGTCTCAAGGGTTTCGTCGCCGTGACAGGTAAACCCATGCGCCTCGTCGTTCAGGCGGTTGGCAGGCGCATCGACAGTTATTTCGACCGCGAATGGCGTGACGACGAGAAGCGGGAAACCGGTCTCGTTGTCATTGGCGAGACGGGTCTTGACCGCGACGTCATTTCAGCCCGGCTCGGAGCAGCCTGACCGTGCATCTGCTTCAGGCGCAACCCGGCACCGTTTCCGACGGCAGCGAGGCGATCGATCTCAACCAGTCGCCGGCCGATGTGATCGTCGTTTCGGCGGCGGACACGGAGCTTGCCGCGCTGGCGGCGGCCCGTGAGCGCCTTGGCGAGAACGCGCCCGGATTGCGTTTGGCCAACATGATGACGCTCACGCACAACATGTCCGTCGACGTCTATGCCGAGAAGACGGTGGCCGGCGGGCGTCTCGTGGTGGTCAGGATTCTCGGAGGTTCCGGCTATTGGCCGTACGGGCTGGAGCAGTTCCACCGGGTCTGTTCGCAAAACGGCGTCGCCCTTGCCGTCGTGCCCGGCGACGATCAGCCGGACCCCGACCTCGATCATTACTCGACCCTTTCCACCGAACATTGCTTTGCCCTTTGGCAGTACCTGGTGCACGGCGGTCCCGGGAATGCCGAGAATTTTCTGCTCTACGCCCGTCATCTGCTTGGCGAGGAACCTCCGCCGGCGGCACCCGCGCCGCTGCTCAAGGCCGGTCTCTACTGGCCCGGTCTCGACCGCCCGGATCTCGAGGCGGTCCGGACGCATTGGAAACCGGGAGCCCCCGTTGTCGCGGTTACGTTCTACCGGGCGCTTGTCCAGGGCGGCAGCCTGGCGCCGGTCGATGCGCTGGTCGAAGGGCTGCGGCAGGAAGGACTGAACCCGCTTCCCGTCTACGTGTCCAGTCTCAAGGATCCCGTGTCGGCGGCAACCGTGACCACCCTGTTCGGGGAAGCGCCGCCGTCTGTCGTGCTCAATGCCACCGGATTTGCCGTGTCGTCCCCGGTGGACGGCCATCGTGACAGCCCGCTTGACGCGTCCGGCTGCCCGGTCCTTCAGGTCGTTTTCTCAGGCGGAACCGAAGAGGCCTGGGCCGATGGCCAGAACGGCCTGTCCGCGCGCGATCTCGCGATGAACGTGGCTTTGCCGGAAGTCGACGGCCGGGTTCTGACACGGGCGGTCTCGTTCAAATCCGAGGCGCGCTTCGATGAGGCCACGCAGTTCGGTGTCGTTGCCTACAGCGTCGTTGAGGACCGCGTACGGTTCGTCTGCCGTCTGGCGTCGAACTGGGCGCGGCTGGCGTCGACGCAGGAGCCGGATCGCCGGGTCGCTGTAATCTGGGCGAACTACCCCAATCGCGACGGGCGTATCGGCAACGGCGTCGGACTTGATACGCCGGCCGGCACTGCAGCGCTGCTCCGGGCCATGACTGATGCCGGGTACGCGACGGATGGGACGGGGCAGACCGGCAGCGACATCGTCGAACACCTGCTGCGCGGTCCGACCAATGCGGCGACGGCCGATCGGGAGATCCGGGAAACACTGGCGCTTCAGGACTA
This sequence comes from Hyphomicrobiales bacterium, assembly GCA_965275905.1. GTDB lineage: Bacteria > Pseudomonadota > Alphaproteobacteria > Rhizobiales > JAJFHC01 > CBDAQD01. Next base: position 99,858 of record CBDHYJ010000050.1, read on the forward strand.
CATCCGGTTTTTCGACGACCTCCCTGAGGCGGTCCGGACGCAGGTCACGGAGCGCTGGGGCAGGCCCGAAGACGATCCGTTCTTTGTGGCGGACGAAGGCGGCGGGACAGGCGTCTTCGCACTGCCGTTGTCTCGCTTCGGCAACGTGGCAATCGGCATTCAGCCGGCCCGCGGCTACAACATCGATCCCAAGGAAACCTATCACGACCCTGATCTCGTGCCGCCGCACGGCTACCTCGCGTTTTATGCCTGGCTCCGGACCGGTTTCGATGCTCATGCGGTCATCCACATGGGCAAGCACGGCAACCTGGAATGGCTGCCGGGCAAGGCGCTGGCATTGTCCGAAAGCTGCTTTCCCGAGGCTGTCTTCGGGCCGGTGCCGCACATCTATCCGTTCATCGTCAACGATCCGGGAGAAGGCACGCAGGCCAAGCGGCGCACTTCGGCGGTGATCATCGATCATCTCACGCCGCCGCTGACGCGGGCGGAATCTTACGGGCCGTTGAAGGATCTGGAGGCCCTGGTCGACGAGTATTACGAGGCGGCAGGCGTCGATCCCAGGCGATTGATGTTGCTGCGTGAACAGATTCTCGATCTGGTCCGCTCCATGGGGCTCGACTCGGATTGCGGCATCGACCGGTCGGACGCCGACGACACGGCACTCGCCAAACTCGACGCTTATCTCTGCGAGCTCAAGGAGATGCAGATCCGCGACGGGCTGCATGTCTTCGGCGTTTCGCCCGAGGGCGAGCTTGCAACGGACCTTCTGGTGGCGCTGGCCCGCGTGCCGCGCGGCAAGGGCGAGGGGGCCGACGCGTCTCTGATCCGTTCGCTCGCGCAGGATTTCGGATTTGGCGAGTTCGATCCTCTGGACTGTGACATGGCCGGGCCTTGGGCCGGGCCGCGGCCCGAAGAGCTGCGGCGCGTGTCCGCGGATCACTGGCGCAGCAACGGCGACACGGTCGAACGCCTGGAACTTCTCGCGCGCGAACTCGTGGCCGGGCGGCAAGCCGTCGAGCCGGAATGGACCCGGTCCGGCGAAGTGCTGGAGCATGTGGCCGGCGCAATGCGGCCGGCGGTGCTCGATTGCGGGTCGCGGGAGATCGCGGGAACGCTGACGGCGCTCGGCGGACGCTTCGTCGAACCCGGGCCCTCCGGTGCGCCGACGAGAGGGCGCTTTGACGTCCTGCCGACGGGACGCAATTTCTTCTCCGTCGACAGCCGAACGGTGCCGACGCCTGCCGCATGGCTGCTCGGATGGAAATCGGCGAGCATTCTGGTCGAACGCCATCGCCAGGATCACGGCGAGTGGCCGACATCGATCGGTCTGTCCGCCTGGGGCACGTCCAACATGCGCACCGGCGGCGACGACATCGCTCAGGCTCTGGCCCTGATCGGGGCGCGGCCGACCTGGGACAACGCATCCCGGCGTGTGACCGGCTTCGAGATCATGCCCCTGAGTGTCATGGACCGCCCGCGCGTCGACGTGACCCTGCGTGTGTCCGGCTTTTTCCGCGATGCCTTCCCCGCGCAGATCGATCTGTTCGATTCCGCCGTGCGGGCGGTCGGCGCCCTTGACGAGCCGGCTGACCGCAATCCCATTGCCGCACGCATGGCGGCCGATGCGCGGGGCTTTCGGGATGACGGTCTCGATCCCGCCGACGCCGAGAGCAGGGCGGGCTTCCGTGTTTTCGGGTCGAAGCCCGGCGCCTATGGTGCCGGCCTTCAGGCCCTGATCGATGAGAAGGGCTGGAGCTCGGCGGACGATCTTGCCAGGGCCTATCTCGTCTGGGGCGGCTATGCCTACGGCGCGGGAGCGGCGGGCCGGGCAGAGCCGGACCTGTTCGCGCGGCGTCTGGCGGGGGTCGAGGCTGTTGTGCAGAACCAGGACAACCGCGAGCACGACCTGCTCGACTCCGACGATTATTACCAGTTCGAAGGCGGCATGACCGCGGCCGTTGAACACCTCTCGGGTGCCCGCCCCGTCGTCTATCACAACGACCATTCGAGACCCGAGCGGCCGGTTGTGCGCACGCTGGAAGAGGAGATCGGACGTGTCGTGCGCGCGCGAGTCGTCAACCCGAAATGGATCCGCGGCGTGATGCGCCATGGTTACAAGGGGGCCTTCGAGATCGCGGCCACGGTCGACTACCTGTTTGCGTTTTCCGCCACGACCGGAGCCGTCCGCGACCATCATTTCGAGGCGGTCTACGAGGCCTTCGTCGTCGACGACGAGGTTCGGGAATTCATGGCAGAGGCCAACCCGGATGCACTGCGCGAAATGGCGGACCGGCTGCGCGAGGCGCTGGAGCGCGGGCTTTGGTCGGCGAAGTCGAACAGCGCGCGATACGATCTTGACCGGCTTGCCGGACAGTGACGGAATAGGACCGCGCATGCCGCGCGACATCGATGGGAGACGCTGCAATGGCTGCCGAAAAAAGCAAGAAACTGGATAACATGAGCGAGGCGGAGCTTGATGCTCGCCATGCCGAGAAGATGCGCAAGAAGAAGGCCGCGCGCGACAAGATCATCGCCACCAAGACGATCGAGAAGGGTCTGCTGATCGTTCACACCGGCAAGGGTAAGGGCAAGTCGACAGCCGCGTTCGGCATGGTCTTCAGGACCATCGGACATGGTCAGAAGGTCGCGGTCATCCAGTTCGTCAAAGGCAAATGGGAGACCGGCGAGCGGACTGTTCTGGAAAACTTCCCCGAACTGGTCTCGATCAACAAGATGGGCGACGGCTTTACATGGGAAACCCAGGACCGGCAGCGCGATATCGCCGCCGCACGGGCCGCCTGGGAGCTTGCCAAGGAGTACATCGAGAATCCGGAATACAAGATGGTGCTGCTGGACGAGCTCAATATCGTCCTTCGCTACGACTACCTTCCGATCGAGGAAATTGTCGAGACGCTAAAGGCCAAGCCTGAAGACAAGCACGTCATCATCACCGGACGCAACGCCAAGGAGGAACTGATCGAGATTGCGGATCTGGTCACCGAAATGACCCAGATAAAACATCCGTTCCGCGCCGGCGTTAAGGCACAGGCGGGGATTGAGTTCTGAGTCCGGGTCAGGCGTCCAAAGGCGACTGATCGATCAGGCAAACAGCGCGTCGATGTCGTCCTGGGAGTTTTCCTTCCCGGCGTCGAGTTCCGTAAGCTCTTCGAGTTCCGGCTTGGGCATCGCGGCCGCAGCTGCTTTGGCGGCAGCCACCTTATCGTCTTCGGCTTTCTTTGCCGCAGCCTTCTCGGCGGCGACCTTGTCTGCCGCAGCCTTCTGTGCCGCCGCTTGCTTGTCCGCAGCCGCCTTTTCAGCGGCAGCTTTCTCAGCAGCCGCGTTCTCTGCAGCCGCTTTTTCGGCCGCAGCTCGCTCCGCGACCGCTTTTTCGGCCGCAGCCTTTTCCGCGGCAGCCTTCTCTGCAGCCGCTTTTGCGGCGGCGGCTTTCTCCGCGGCCGCTTGTTCCTCGGCCGCTGCCTGCTCTGCGGCCGCCCTGGCCTCGTCCGCCTGGTCCTCGACGGTGGCGAACTCCTCTGCCGCCATGGCATCGGCCATCGCCGATCCGGTCTCGACGTCTTCGGCGGGTTCAGCCGCGACTTCGACCTCGTCGATCGAAGCCCGCAGATCGCTCAAATCGGCCTCGGGTTCTGCTTCTGCTACCGGCTCGCTGGTCACGGGCATGTCGATGATCTCCGCGGCCGCGGCGGCCGGCGCGGCGTCAAGCAACTGATCCACGATGTCCTGCGTCACGCCTTCGCCCTCAAGCGGCGGACCGTGCAGCAGCTGCTCTGCGGCGCGCTGCTCGCGGGCCAGTTCATCTTCGGACAGTCTGAGGGCACCGTCCTTCACCTTGACAGCTTCGGCGAACTTGCTGACGCGCGTCTCAATATGCTGGAGCGTCTCGACAACTTTGCTGATCCGCTGGCCGGTAAGATCCTGGAACGAACAGGCCTCGAATATCTCCATCACGGCGTCGTTGACGGTTTGCTGGTAACTCTCCATTTCCATCGGATTGGCGGCCATGATCTTCTCGGCCTGCTCCATAATCCGGTTGGTGGCGTCTTCTGTGGATTTTACGATCGCGTCGAGCTGCTTGCCGGCGTCAGGGATCTTCTGCTGATGCAGGTCGTTCGGCTGCAGCGCACTGATCTCTTCCTGGGCGTTCTCGATATAGGCGGAGAGTTCTCGAATCTCGCTGTAAATGACCGAATCGAGCGACGCAAAGAAGGATTGCGTTGAATCGACCATAACTTCCGCAAGCTTGCAGACATCGGCAATCGAGAGATCCCCGGCGCAATCGTTCTTCAGAAACCCGCGCACGTCTTCAAGTTGTTCAAGTCGGGACTTCGCGCCCATGTGTACTCCCCTTAACTATACCTTCACCGCGCCGCGCCCTGGCAGCCGTCGCGGTTATCTCTCCTAGGATGCCCTCAGAGAGTATACGAAACAGGAATTGACGAACGCTTAACCGATCCGACTTCGATCGGAGGCTGCTGACCGCCGTTTTGTTGACGTTTTTCACCTTCTGGCGTCGCGAATTGGTTTGACCGCCATAGGTCGCGATCCTACAGTCGCCGCGATGATGGCGCTCCTTGAGGAGCTGAGAGCGAGTCCGGTGCGACCGACCCAATCCGGGGGTCAACGCCGGAGCTGTCTGAAGCGACTGGTCCACCGGTCGTTATCCGATGCTGCCTCGCTAAGGTTTGACAAGGTGCAAAAGCGAGGGATAGCAATCATGAAAAAGCTCCTGACGTGTAATGTTTTGAGTGTTCTGGGCCTGGTCGCGGCCAGCTCGGCCTCATGGGCGCATGGCGGTCATGTCGCGGAAGCCGGTCACGGGCACAGCCATTGGCTGGCGGTCGCCGCATTTGGCGTGATCGCGGCTATCGGCCTCGGTTGGCTGTGGAACCGGATCCGCCATAGACGCGACCGGACGGCATAAAACGGGGCAGGGCCTGAGGGAACTGCCGCTGGTACTGCAATGGAATACCTGAAGGACCCTGCCGAGATTTACGCCCTGTCTTTTGCGACCGCGCGGTCCGAAGCGTCGCTTGACGGGCTGCCCGGGGACGTTGCGGGCCTAGCCGTACGGCTCATCCATGCGTGCGGTATGACGGACCTGATGGAAGACCTTGCCTTTTCGCCTGACGTGGTGGCCAGCGGCGGTCGGGCATTGCGCGAAGGGGCGCCGGTGATTGCCGACTGCGAAATGGTGCGTGCTGGTATCACGTCCGCGCGTCTGCCCGCAGGCAATGCCGTGCATTGCACTCTGAACGATCCGTCTGTGCCCGAGCGCGCCCGGCAACGACAGACGACACGCTCGGCCGCTGCGGTCGATCTCTGGCGCGAACATATGGAGGGTGCGGTGATTGCCGTCGGCAACGCCCCGACGGCACTGTTCCGACTGCTCGAAATGCTCGACGAGGGCGCACCGAGGCCGGCTGCGATCCTCGGCTTTCCGGTCGGCTTTGTCGGCGCTGCGGAATCAAAGGCTGAGCTCGCGGCAAATTCGCGCGGCGTTCCGTTCATCGCATTGAAAGGCAGGCGGGGTGGCAGTGCGCTCGCCGCGGCGGCGGTCAATGCGCTGTGCCGGGATGACACGCAATGACACGGTGGCTTTCAGTTGTGGGGGTTGGCGACGATGGCCTGAATGGCCTTCCGGCCGCCGCTCGCTCATTGGTCGACGATGCTGACGCATTCATGGGCGGTGCGCGTCATCTCGCCATGCTGCCTGACGACGGCCGCGAGAAATGTCCCTGGCCGAGTCCGCTCATGCAGATCATGGACGAGATCGAAAGCCGGCGTGGGCAACGGCTCTGCATTCTCGCCACCGGTGATCCCATGTTCTATGGCATAGGCGTTACGCTGGCGCGCCGCATTCCGTTCGATGAAATGACGGTGGTCCCGGCACCTTCGGCGTTCTCGCTCGCCTGTGCCCGGCTCGGGTGGCCGATGGCAGAAGTCGAGGTGGTCACGCTGCACGGACGGCCGCTCGAACTTCTTCATCCTCATGTCCAGCCGGGCGCCAGGCTGATAGCGTTGAGCGAGGACGGATCGACCCCGGGCAAGCTCGCAGCCCTGCTGCGCGCGCGCGGCTACGGTGGATCGACGATAACGGTGCTGGAGCACATGGGCGGCGAGGCCGAAAGGATCCTGTCGTCAAGCGCCGCACAATGGCCGGACGGCGTGAATGCCGACTTCAATACGATCGCCGTCGAGTGCGTGGCCGGTCCGGACGCCAGACATTTGCCGTGTGTGCCCGGACTCCCCGACGATGCCTTCGAACATGATGGACAGATGACCAAACGCGAGGTCCGTGCAATGACCCTGTCCGCCCTCGGTCCGACGCCGGGCGCATGCCTCTGGGATGTCGGCGCCGGATGCGGGTCGGTGGCGATCGAGTGGATGCGCGCCGCGCGGGGTGCGAGCGCCGTGGCCGTCGAGCGCAACGGGGACCGTCGGGCCATGGCGGCTGCGAATGCCCTGGCTCTGGGGACACCGGCCCTTCGGATTGTCGCCGGCGAAGCCCCCGCTGCCCTGGACGAGCTTCCGGAGCCGGACGCCATATTCATTGGCGGCGGCATCTCGACCGAAGGTCTCGCGGAAGCGTGCTGGACGGCCCTCAAACCCGGCGGGCGGATAGTGGCCAACGTTGTCACGGTGGAGGGCGAAGCGCGGGTCGGTGCCCTGCGCGAGTCGCACGGCGGCGAGCTTGTCCGTGTCGCCGTATCGCGTGCCGATCCGGTCGGACCCTATCTCGGCTGGCGGCCGATGATGCCGGTGACCCAGTGGCAGGCGGTGAAACCATGAGTCCGCGTGGTCAGAACGGATCCGGCCGTCTTTACGGACTGGGTGTCGGCCCGGGGGATCCGGAGTTGCTGACGCTCAAGGCGCACAGGCTGTTGCAGTCCTGCTCCGTCGTGGCCTATCCCGCACCGGACGACGGCGACAGTTTTGCGCGTTCGATCGTTGCCGACCATCTGCCGGATGGCGTCGAGGAAATCCCGATTGTCATTCCCATGAAAACAGAGCGCTTTCCAGCACAGGAAGTCTACGACCGGGCGGCGGAAACGATCGCCGCCCATCTCGATGCCGGACGCGATGTGCCGGTCATATGCGAGGGAGATCCGTTTTTCTACGGCTCGTTCATGTATCTGTTCGCGCGTCTGGCGGAGACCCATGATGTCGAGGTTGTCCCGGGCGTGTCCTCGCTGACCGCATGCGCTGCGGCCTTCGGCCGTCCGCTCGCGGCCCGCAACGACGTCCTGAGTGTGATTCCGGCGCCGCTGGACGAGCCGGAGCTTCGTGAACGTATTGCTTCCTCGGAGGCCGCGGCCATAATCAAGGTCGGACGGCACTTTGCGAAGGTCCGCCGCGTGCTGGACGATCTCGGACTGACCGACGCCTGCGGTTATGTGGAGCGCGCGACGCTCGGCAATGAGAAGGTAATCCCTCTCGGCGATCTTGACGCGGACCGGGCGCCCTATTTTTCGATGATCCTGGTCTACCGGGGAGGCGAGCCGTGGCAGACATGAAGACACCGGCGATTGTCACGCTCACGGCCTCCGCACTCGAAACGGCGCAAGCCATCCGGAACGCGCTCGGCGGTGCCGAAATCCACGGTCTGGGCGGGCGGGTCGAGACGTGCGATGTGACCTTTGAGGACACCGGCGCGCACCTGCGTGCAGTGTTTGCCGATGGCCGGCCGATCATCGCCGTATTCTCCGTGGGTGCGTTGGTCCGCCTGCTTGCGCCGGCTTTGGAGAATAAGCAGGCGGAACCGCCGGTCCTTGCCGTCTCTGAAGACGGCGCAAGTGTCGTTCCCGTTCTGGGCGGACATCATGGCGCTAACGCATTGGCACGTGAACTTGCAACAGCGCTCGACGCTCACGCGGCGGTGACGACCGCGGGTGATCTGCGCTTCGGCGTTGCGCTCGACGATCCACCGCCCGGTTGGGCGCTGGCCAATCCGGAGGCTGCGAAGCAGGTCATGGCCGGCCTTCTGGCCGGCGGTTCGGCGCGGCTGGAAGGGGCGGCGCCGTGGATCGAGGCATCCGGCATTCCGCTCAACCCCGACGGCGCTGCGCGCCTTTCGGTAACCGAAAAGGAGCGCGTGCCGGACGACGGCGAACTTGTCTACCACCCGCAAGTGCTGACCGTTGGTATCGGGTGCGAGCGGGGCTGCGACGCGGAGCAACTGATCGGGCTTGTGAACGAGACGCTTGACGATGCCGGCCTTGCGCGCGGGTCCGTGGCGCTTGTCGCATCGATCGATGTGAAGGCCGACGAAGCGGCGGTCCATGCAGTCGCCGGAGCATTGGGCGTTCCGGCGCGGTTCTTCAGCGCGGATACTCTTGAATCCGAGACACCGCGTCTCGCGACGCCCTCCGATATCGTCTTTGCCGAGGTCGGCTGCCACGGTGTCGCCGAGGGCGCGGCACTCGCCGCGGCGGGAGCGGACGGCGACCTCATCGTCGCCAAGCGAAAGTCGGAACGGGCGACCTGCGCGGTCGCGCGGGCACCGGCCCCGGTCGACGCGTCGGCGGTGGGTCGCGCCCGGGGACGTCTGGCGGTCGTCGGCATCGGGCCCGGTGCCGACTCCTGGCGCAGCCCCGAGGCAACGGCGCTTGTAGACCAGAGCACGGATCTCGTGGGCTACGGTCTCTACATCGATCTGCTCGGAGACCTTGCGGACGGCAAGACCCGGCACGACTTTCCGCTGGGTGGCGAGGAAGACCGTGTCCGCCATGCGCTGGAGCTGGCGGGGCAGGGGCGTGACGTTGCACTGGTCTGTTCGGGCGATGCGGGCATCTATGCCATGGCGGCCCTCGTCTACGAGCTGCTCGACCGGCCCGCGAACGAAGGTGGCGTAAGCGAGGCTGCCTGGCGCACGGAGACGGTCGTGGCGCCGGGCATCTCGGCGCTCCAGGCCGCCGCCGCCCGTGCCGGTGCGCCGCTGGGGCACGACTTCTGCACCATATCGCTGTCCGATCTGCTGACGCCGTGGCCCGTTATCGAGCGCCGGATCAAGGCGGCCGCTGAAGGCGACTTCGTGATCGCATTTTACAACCCCGTGTCGAAGCGGCGGCGGACACAGCTTGCCAGCGCCCGGGACATTCTCATGAAACACAGGCCGTCGGACACACCGGTGATCCTGGCGACGAATCTCGGGCGCGACGGCGAGGCCTGCCGCGTCGTGCGGCTTTCCGAACTGGACGTCGACGATGTCGACATGCTGACCGTCGTTGTCGTCGGGTCTTCCGAAACCCGCGTCCTCGAGCGCGGCGACGGCACGCTCAGTGTGTACACGCCGCGCGGTTACGCCGCCAAGCTGGAGAAGGGAGCGGCCGAATGACGGTCCATTTCATCGGCGCAGGCCCCGGCGCGCCCGATCTTATCACCGTGCGCGGCCAGCGCCTGATCGCCGAATGTCCGGTCTGCCTTTATGCCGGATCGCTGGTGCCGCCGGAGGTAATTGCCGGTGCGCCCGAAGGCGCATTGGTCGTCGACACTGCCCCGCTGACGCTGGACGAAATCATCGATGAGATCGCCGCGGCCCACGATCGTGGCGAGGATGTCGCGCGCGTGCATTCCGGCGATCCCTCGCTCTACGGCGCCATCGCCGAGCAGATCCGGCGGCTTGATGCGCTGGGCATCGCTTACGACGTGACGCCGGGCGTGCCGGCCTTTGCCGCGGCCGCCGCCGCGCTCGGGACCGAACTGACGGTGCCGGAAATCTGCCAGACCGTGATCCTGACGCGCACGTCCATGAAGTCGTCCGCCATGCCGGAGGGCGAGGATCTTGCCGAACTCGGCCGGTCGGGCGCGACGCTCGCCATTCATCTCTCGATCCGCAACCTGCACAAGATCGAGGCGGATCTGGCGCCGCTCTACGGCGCGGACTGTCCGGTGATCGTGGCCTACAGGGTCGGCTGGCCGGACCAGGCTTTCATTCACGGCACGCTCGCCGACATCCGCGCCAAGGTCCTCGCCGCCAAGCTCACCCGGACCGCGCTCGTGCTGGTCGGGCCCGCTCTCGGCGCGCAGGACTTCCGTGACTCCGCGCTCTACGATGCCGAACACGTCCACGTGCTTCGCCCGAAGCGGAAGGCAGAAGCAGGTTCCGCATAGGCTGTTTGCTTCGGCAAATCGAAGCCTAGAGTCTTGCAGCGAAGTGCTTTGCGGCGTTCTCGATGAGCCCGGCGTCGGTCCCGCCGATCAGCAGATACTTGTAGCCGTCCTTGGCCCAGGCGGCCGTGCGCATCCCCTGCATGGTCGAGGTGGTGATCTCCGTGGTGCCGCCATCCGCCTTGATGATGCAGAGCGCGATCGGAGCGCCGACCTTCGACAGGAAGGCAAGCTGGACCAGCGGCCGGCCATTGAAGCCCAGCACCTGCGCCCGCTTGTAGTCGAGCTGGTCTTGCTGCTGGAACGCGGCAAGCTCCAGATCCTTCCCGAGCGCCTGGGAAACCCTTTCGAGTTCGGCGGCCGCAACCGGTTCCGGTCGTTCGATCGCCGCCAGGGTGGCATTGACGTAGAGCGCCTGATAGGAGGCGACGAAACTGGCCCAGCCTTTGTCCGGCTGCGGCGCGAACAGATAGCCCGCGCCGGATCCGACCATGAGGCAGATCAGGGCTGTGGCGGCAATGGACCGCCAGGCCATGGAGGGTTTCGCAGCATCATGATGCGCCGGGATGGAGAGGGCCGGCGCTTCCGGTGCCGCTTCAAGAAGCTCATCGAATCCGGTCTTAAGCTGGAGCTTGTCGACGGCCAGCGCTTTCAGCCGTTCCTGCAGCGATGCGTCACGGTCGAGCGCGCGTTCGATCCGCTGTACCGGCGCGTGCCCGGCCTCACCGTCCAGATAGGCGGTGAGCTCCTCGTCGCTGAAGTCCTGACGATCTGTCATCCGACACTGCTCTCTTTTTCGCCGAACCGGCCCGCGAGCTTGCTGCGCGCGGCCGCCAGCCGGCTCATGACCGTCCCGATTGGTATGTCCAGCACATCAGCAGCTTCCTTGTAGCTGTAGCCCTCGACATAGACGAGCAGTACAGTCGCGCGCTGCGCTTCGGGCAAAGCCAGTACTCCCATTAACACCTCACGCGCCAATAAATTCGATTCCGGGCCCGGTTTCGAGTCCGGAAGGTCGATTTCCTCCAGCGTCATCATGCCGCCCCCGCGCCGCACGGACTCCGCGCGCAGCTCGTTAAGCCAGATCCGTTGCGCAATCCGGAAAACCCAGCGGTCGAGGTTCGTGCCGGCCTCAAACTGTTCGGACTTCTCGATCGCGCGCAGGCAGGCGGCCTGGGCCAGATCATCGGCCCGTTCGCGGTTGCCCGTTATCACCACGCAGTAGCGCCACAGCCTCGGGAACAGGGGGCTCAGTCCGTCTCTCACCTCTTCGTGAGACTCTTTTTTCCACACCATCCGAATAATCCGCCGATATGACGTGTTTCATCATAGCCGCGTCCGATTGCGGCGACCAAGTGCTGATGACAAGTGCTCAAGAGAGGAAACGGAAATGAAGAGACTGCTGACAACGATCGCGGTTGCCGCGCTGATGATTTCAGGCAATGCCCTGGCAGGTGAAACGCCTTCGCCGGAAGGGGCAAAAGTATATTTCGTCAATCTGAAGGACGGTGACAAGGTGAAGGGGCCGGTAAAGGTCATATTCGGGCTCTCGGGCATGGGCATTGCCCCGGCGGGCATCGAGCAGGACAGCACCGGACATCACCACCTGTTCATCAATCGCGCGCCCTTCGGCAAGGGATCAGACGGTGCGGAAGAGGCAGCAAACAACATCCCGGCGGATGACAACCACAAGCATTTTGGCGGTGGCCAGACCGAGACAATGCTCGACCTGCCTGCCGGCACGCATACGCTTCAGCTTGTCCTGGCCGACCAGGACCACATTCCCCACAACCCCCCGGTCGTTTCCGAAGTGATCAGCATCACTGTGGAATGACACGCATGCATGGAGACCGCCGGCGCGCATGGACGCCGCGGTCTCCGTGACCGGCGAACCGGATTGTTACAGCATCCGTGACAGGTAATAGCGCGTCGCGCCGTTCGGGTAGCTGAACTCCGCGAAACACACGTAATTCAGCTTCTCGTAGAAATCGCGCGCCTTGAAGCTGAATGTGTCGAGCAGGGACTTGCGGGCATCCAGGTGTCTCGCCTCGGACTCGATTGTCCGCACGATCTGCGCGTCGAAGCCGAGCGGACGCAGTTCGTCGTCGAGCCACAGGTCCCGGATTTCGACCACGCCCATGCGCACGAGGCCCCGGGCGCCGCCGGCGATGCCGCCGTCATCGCGCTCGAGGATGACGGTGAACGTCGAGTCTTCCCAGTCCGACTCAGGCTGGTTGAAAGCTCCGAGACTGTCGTCCATTGCGCGGTAGAGATTGGTTTCGTCGAAATCGATCCTGATTTCCATCAGCACACCCTCATATCCTGCAAGCGGCTATGATTTGGCCGGTTTCATGACACAACCTCAACGTGCTGATTCGCGGCCCGCCAGGATTCACGAGTGGCAACTGTTTGATCTTTCGACTCTTTCAGGCAGCGAAGACGCAACTATGGGTAGATAGAAACACGCGCCAACTCTCGTATTCCTAGCATTCATCGGAAATGGGGACGTTTCATGACCAACGCGTAATCGTGAACGTTGGCCCGATCCTTGGAAGGCCCGCGCCAATTCTGGCGAAGAGTCCGGTTCACCTTGCTGATTCCGGCGTTACCTCTGCTTCTAGCGGAACGGCGGCTCGTCGAAACTTCGGAGCTTGCGCGAATGCAGTGACTGGTGGACCACGCCTTCGCGCAGCATGTCCACGGCCTCGAGGCAGATCTGGAAGTGCTGGCTGACCCTCTCGGCATAGAAGGCATTGGCCATGCCCGGCAGCTTGATCTCGCCGTGCAGCGGTTTGTCGGAAACGCACAGCAGGGTGCCGTAGGGCACCCGGAGCCGGAATCCGTTGGTGGCGATGGTCGAGGATTCCATGTCGATGGCGATCGCGCGCGACTGGTTGAAGAACGTGGCGAGCGAGTCGTGGCGCAGCTCCCAGTCCCGGTCGTCGGTCGAGACCACGGTGCCTGTTCGCACGTGCTGCTTCATCTCCTTGCCGGAAATGCCGGTGACCCTGGCCACGGCCGCGGTCAGCGCCTGCTGCACTTCGGCAATGGGCGGGATCGGCACCTCCAGCGGCACGTCATTGTCGAGTACGTGGTCGAGTCTCGCGTATGCGTGCGCGAGCACATAGTCGCCCAGACGCTGGGTGTTGCGGAGGCCGCCGCAGTGCCCGACCATGATCCAGCAGTGCGGCCGCAGGACGGCGATGTGATCCGTTATCGTTTTTGCATTGGACGGCCCGACGCCGATATTGACCAGTGTGACCCCCATGCGGTCCTCGCGGACCAGATGGTAGGCGGGCATCTGGGGCAGGCTGGCCACCGGAGCGCCCGAGGAGGTGGCGTCCGTCACCCGCGGATTGCAGCGGATCCTGTCGCCCGGCTCGACGAAGCAGGAAAACTTGTCGCCGCTCTCGATCTCCTTCATCCCGTACTCGATGAACTCGTCGACGTAGCGCTGGTAGTTGGTGAACAGGACGAACTGCTGAAAATGCTCCGGACGGGTGCCGGTATAGTGGCGCAGCCGGGACAGCGAGTAGTCGACCCGCTCGGCATCGAACAGGGCGAGCGGCCGCAGATCCTCGGGCGGCCGGTATGTGCCGTTGGCGACCGAGTCGTCGATCGAGGCCAGATCCGGCATATGGAACGTCCGGGTGAGATCGGCGACCTGATCCTGGCGAAGGTCGAGGATCAGGTTTTCCAGCGCAAATGTCAGCGGGATCTGGCGCTGCGAGATGCCGACCCATACCGGCACGTCGTGGTTGCGCATGAGCAGGGTGATCTGGTCGCGGTAGTAGTCCCGGAACAGATGCGGATGGGTGACCGTGATGCCGTAGCACCCGGCGTCCGGAGCCGAACCGTAGGACAGGCTGCTCACCTTCTGGTGATTGCCCGGCGGCACGTTGATCCAGAGATACGGATAGCGCGCATCGACACGCTCAAGCCCGCTCTCCCCGGCAACGAAGCGGTCGAAATGCGCCTTCAGAAGCGACTGCGCGTCGCTGTAGATGCTGCACAGCCTGTCCACCGCGGCGTCGGGGTCGTCGAATGCGCTGGCCCATGAAACGAGATTTTCCGGCGGCTGGAAGCCGGCTGTCGAGGGCGTGTGTTCGCTGGAATCGGGCATCGTGTCTGTCGGGAATCGTAGCGCTTATTTATGTCAGGCGAAAGACCGCAGAGTCGGCGGGTTTCCGAGGAATCGAGCTCTGCAAAAATTGCATGGGGGGATTGCAAAAATTGCTCTGGTGCAGCGCAACGATCGCTACTACATGACGACCAACGAAATTGATGTCCCCCAACGCGATCGCGGCAAGGGCCTTTTTGGAAGGAGACATGACAATGAACAACATGATCGCAACGTACCGCAAATGGGCCAACTTTCGCGGTATCCGTGCCGAGCTCAAAGATATGAACGATTTCATGCTCGAAGACATCGGCCTGTGCCGCGCTGACATTCCGCGCTAATCAGCCAGAAAGTCCGAGCAGTCCGGAAGACTGCAGTTTCCGGAAACCCTGCTCCAGCCGCCGACGCGAAACCGCGCCGGCGGCTGTTGTGATTCTGGAGGCAGCAGCCTGCAATCAAGCCCGTTTCGTCCTTTTTGATGTCACCCTCGGGCTTGACCCGAGGGTCTGATGCTCCGGCCGTAGATGCTCGCGTCGAGCCTGTGCCCGCGAAGGCGGGTACACGAGCATGACATTCGGTGGTTGCGTTCCCCGGGAAACGCCATCGTTCGCCGTTACCCCAGCGCCCCGTCAAGCCACGCCAGAACCTCATCTGTCGTCCCGAGCGCGTCACCATCCACCAGTTCCGGTTGCTCGATCATGACCACCGGCAGGCCCAGATCGCGGGCCGCGGCGATCTTGGCATAACCTGCAATGCCTCCGCTGTTGCGGCAGACCAGGTGCGAAATTCCGTGCGCGGAAAACAGCGCTGCCTCCTCATCTGCCGATGCGGACGGCTTGCCGGTGATGACAACCCAGTTTCCCGGCGGACGCGCGGAGGGCGGATCGATCATGCGGACGACGTAGGACAGGTCTTCGCGCGCGACAAATGGGGCGAGATACTGGCTTCCAAGCGCCAGAAATGCCGTGGCGCCGGCGGCGATCGCGGCGCAGGCAGCCGCTTCATCCTCGACATTCGTCCAGTTGTCGCCGATTTCCGGTCTCCACGCCGGACGCTGCAGCCGGACAAGCGGAATAGACACTTGTCTACAGGATTCAACCGCATTGCCTGACATGGT
>CBDHYJ010000051.1:0-37248 GCA_965275905.1 Hyphomicrobiales bacterium
GCCCGGAGGACTCCGAAGACGGAGAGAACCCGCAGCAGGTCGGCGAGGCGTTCAAGTCTCTGGAAAAGAAGATCGTCCGCAATTCGATCCTGGATACCAAGGTGCGCATTGACGGCCGCGACCTCAGTACGGTCCGCCAGATTGTCGCCGAAGTCGGCATCCTGCCGCGCACGCACGGCACGGCGCTGTTCACGCGCGGCGAGACCCAGGCGATCGTGGTCACCACGCTCGGCACCGGCGAGGACGAGCAGTTCGTCGATGCACTGGAAGGTACCTACAAGGAATCCTTCCTGCTGCACTACAACTTCCCGCCCTACTCGGTCGGCGAGACCGGCCGTGTCGGCTTCACCGGACGCCGCGAAGTCGGCCACGGCAAGCTCGCCTGGCGCGCGATCCGCCCGGTGCTGCCGCCCAAGGAGGAGTTCCCCTACACGCTTCGCGTGGTCTCCGAGATCACCGAGTCGAACGGCTCCTCGTCCATGGCGACGGTCTGCGGCACATCGCTCGCGCTCATGGATGCCGGTGTGCCGATCCGCCGGCCGGTGGCGGGCATCGCCATGGGTCTGATCAAGGAAGAGGACCGCTTCGCGGTCCTGTCCGACATCCTCGGCGACGAGGATCATCTCGGCGACATGGACTTCAAGGTCGCCGGTTCTGATCAGGGCATCACGTCGCTCCAGATGGACATCAAGATCACCGGCATCACCGAGGAGATCATGGGCATCGCCCTGGAGCAGGCCAAGGGCGGCCGCATGCACATCCTGGGCGAGATGGCCAAGGCGCTCACCGAGGCCCGGCCGGAGATGGGCGAGTACGCTCCCCGCATCGAGCAGATCTCCATCCCGGTTGACAAGATCCGCGACGTCATCGGGTCGGGTGGCAAGATCATCCGCCAGATCGTCGAGGAGACCGGTGCCAAGATCGACATCTCCGACGACGGCACGATCAAGGTGGCCTCCAGCGACGGCGCCTCGATCAAGGCGGCGCTGAAGTGGATCAACTCCATCGTGGCCGAGCCTGAAGTAGGCGAGATCTACGACGGCAAGGTCGTCAAGGTCATGGACTTCGGTGCCTTCGTGAACTTCTTCGGCCAGCGTGACGGCCTGGTGCACATTTCCGAACTGGCCCCGCGCCGGGTCGGCAAGGTCACCGATGTCGTCAACGAGGGCGACGAGGTCAAGGTCAAGCTGCTCGGTTTCGACAACCGCGGCAAGGTCCGCCTGTCGATGAAGGTGGTCGACCAGGAGACCGGCGAGGAGATCAAGCAGGAAGAGTCCGAAAAGGAAGCCGGCTGATCCTTCCGGCCGTCAGGTCGAACGAATGACGAGCGCGCCCTCCGGGGCGCGCTCTTTTTTTGTCAGCGAGAGAAATCGCCTCTGATTTCGCGGCGCCGAAGCGGCGTCACCTTACGCCCCGGACAACCGGCGCGAGCCGTCGCTAACTCGCAACAAACCCCAGTTTCTTGTCGACGACGTTGAAAAGGTCTTCCCCCGCCCGGTACCGCCTCAGGTTCTCCAGGAACTGCTTGGCGACGTCGGCCTTGTAGTCGGTGTAGTCGCCTGACATGTGCGGCGACACGAACAGGTTCGGCGTCTGCCACAGCGGGCTGGAAGCGGGCAGGGGCTCCTCGTGAAAAACATCAAGCATGGCGCCCGCAACGCCACCCGATCCGAGCACGGCCATCAACGCGTCCTCGTCGACGGCGGTGCCGCGGCCCACATTGATGAACCGGGCGGAGGACTTCATGGCACCGAACAGTCCGGCGTCAAAATAGCCTTCCGTCGCCGCGGTGCCCGGCAGCACGCCGATCACCCAGTCGGCATCGCCCGCCACGGCCCGCGCATCGTCCTGGCCGCGGATGGTGCCGAACACCGGATCGCCGGTCCGTTCACTGCGGCCCACGCCCGTAACCTCCACGTCGACTGCCTTCAGCAGGATCGCGATCTCGCGGCCGATGCTGCCCACTCCGAAGACGGCAGCTCTGGAGCCGGCGAGCTTGACGGTGCCCCGATAATTCCATTCGCTCACGTCCTGCGACTTCAGGGTCGTCCGGAACCCCTTCACTTCCGCAAGCATGTATCCGAGCACGTATTCCGCCATGGCGCGGTCGAACAGGCCGCGCGAGTTGGTCAGAATGACATCGCTGTCCGCCAGCGCCGGAAACAGTACTGCGTCGACACCGGCACCGCCCCAGTGGATCCATTTCAGACTGTCGGCCCGGACCCACTGGTTGGCGAGATCGCGGCCGCGGAAATCCCAGCCAAGCAGGATGTCCGTTCCGGGCAGACCCTGGCCGAGGCTTGCCTCGTCCGGGGCGAAGCCGATCTCTATGTCGGCGCCGACCGTTTCGAGACCCTGCACCTGGGCCATCTCTTCGGCACCGTGTACCAGAATTTTCACGCCAGAACTCCCCGCTCCTGATTTGCGACGGCAGAGACTACGACAACCGGTGAGGCCTTGAACAGTGGCTTCAGCGCGGGTCGCGCCGGTCACGTCGTGTGCGCTCGTCCGGGTCGTCGTGCGCGTGATGGTGCGTGAAACAGAAGCTGGCGACGATGGCGGCGGCGACGCAGAGCAGGCTGAGGAACAGCATGTGCACCATCGTCGTGAGGCCCTGCCATTCCGCCACGCTGCGGATTGCCGCCCAGGCCGCAATCACCGTCACCACCGATGCCGCGATGCCGGAAATCCTCCAGGTTAATCGACCCACCCGCAGATTTGGCAGTTCGATCATGGCTGTTTACCGTCCGTCTCGTGAATTTCCGGCAAGCTAGACCCGGCGCGTTGCACGACGGTAAAGCGGAACGGGAAAATTTTAACGGTCCCGGGAAATTGTTGGACTTCTCCGTTCAAGCGCTGGAAAACGGCGAAATCGCCGCGACCGTCAGGGCGACTCGGTTCGGCAACGTTAAGGTCCCGATAAAATTTTGCTGATATGTTTAATCAATCTGCGGAAGGAAAACCGAGCCTCTGGCGCAACTGGCCTTGGGGAGCCGCAGAGTAATGCCCTCCGAATCGGAACAGCAGAACACTTGCCTTGTCATTGACCGCAGCGAGAGCCGCGCGAAACGACTTGCCGGTTATGTCGCCGGAATCTCAAATCCCGGCTTTCAGCCGGTCTGCATTTCCGCCATTGAGGAGGGATTCCGTGAACTGAGGTCGAAACGCCATGCCGTCTGTCTCCTGGATGAAGACCTGCTGACGGCGCGTGATCTCAAGCAACTCGCCGAAATCAGGGATTCCGGCGTCGACACTCCGGTCATTCTAGTGAACAAGACCGACGACAAGGTCTGGGAGCGAGAGATCATGCCGGAGGGCGTTTCAGATATTGTCAGTTTGAGAGAACTCTCGGTTCCGTTTCTCACGCGCGCGATCCGGCATGCGCAGAATGAGATGCACAGATACAGAACCGATTTTGAACAGCAGCGCGAAGTGACAAGCCTTACGGCGACATTGCGCCTCAGAACCCAACTGATGCGCTTGGCTCTCGACAACGCCAAGCACGGCATTGCCCTGTTCGACAGCAAGGGGCATCTCACCACGTGTAATGCGAAGTACCGCGACATCTACGGGTTTTCCGCCGATGTCGTGCGGCCGGGAATCTCGATCCGGGAAATCCTCGAATACAGCATTTCCCTCGGCAATTATTCCGATGAGGATGCCCATAGGCTGCTTTCCGACCGGGTCCGGCAGTCCAAGTCGGATAAACCGTCGACCTACCAGCAGAACCTGCGCGACGGCCGTATCATCGCCGTTTCGCATCAGCCGATTCCCGACGGCCGCTCGGTCTCGACCTGCGAAGACATCACGGAAACCATCAGCTTGATCCGCGCGGCTAAGGACTGCGAGCAGCAGTCCGGAGGAACAGACGCTGTGCACGGAGTTGATGCGGCCGCTGTCGAAAACATGAGTCGGGAGGTCGAGGAGGCTCTAAGGGCAATAACCACCATCGCGGAGGCACTGCGCGATGAAATTCTCGGCCCCCTCGGTGACGCCTACTACAAGACTTACGCCAGGGCGATCCTGAACAGTACCGAAAGAACGCTGGCGAACGTTCAGGAGTTTCGGCAGTTGCTGCCCGGGAAGTCGTCCCGGGATGAACCCTGTGAAGAGGTGGTCGCTCTGAAGCATGCTGGTTAGCCGGCGTCGCTGCCGAAGCCCGGCGCGCCTGACTGCGCTGGCAGCCGCGGAACCCCTGACCTGCGGGAATTCCGCGGATATTCGTTCAGAGACCAGTCCTTACGCTGACGACCGCGCGGCCGTTGTTTTGTCCGGGCGCCAACAGGCGGCATTCGCGCCGGTCGGCCTCGAAGATCAGGACTCCCCGGAACAGGCTGCCGGGCAGTTCGACTTCGCCGGAAATCGAGAAGTCATCCTCGACGCCGGTTTGGATCGCGTTCCGGACCGCCTCCCTCAAGCGTCTGAGGAAGCGCTCCGCAATCAGGCAATTGGTGTTTGCGCCGGCCCGGCGTGCGGACGTCAGGGCCGTGTCAGTGGCGGCGTTTGTTGTCGTGACCATGTCGTTCGTTGTCCTCATGGTTCAGGGCAACGAAAGGCATGACCGGGCTGCCGGGTAATTTGATGGGCTGCATGATCAAAACTCCTTTCCGGTACACCCCGTCCGGTGGTTGTCGAATGCAGCGGCAGGTCTCCTGGCTTGCGGGTCTGGAATGTCCGCCTGGCCTTCCCGGTTTCCCAGTGGCCATTTGGCGGCGGTCATCTCTCCGCTTACAGTTGCGGGGGCAGCCGCGGACTTGGTCGAATTCAACCTCACCGCGTTCCCTTTTCACCGTCCCGGCGATCTTGCCGGCACGGAACCGTCTGCAAGACGCAGAGTATGGCCGGCGCATGATTCCTTCAAGCGGTAAGTGCGCCGGATGCCGTCCCCATTCTGCTCAGCGGCTGTTGTCCACAAACTGCGGCGCGAGCGCAGGCATCAGCAGCCGGAACGGCACCAGCATCAACCCGGCCATCAGCATCTTGACGCCGAGATCGCCGAGCGCCCAGGTCACCCACGGCAGCCCCGTGGCGGCGAAAGCGATCGAGAAGAACAGTGCCGTATCAACCGTCGAGGCGATCGCAGAAGAGATCAGCGGCGCGCGCCACCAGACGGCGGCACGAAGCCGGTCGAACACGGCGACATCGAGCAACTGCGCCACCAGGAACGCCGTGCCCGAGGCCAGGGCAATGCGCGGTGTCGCCAGCCAGACCGAAAGGATCACGGCCAGCACGAATCCGATGCAGATCACGATCCGGGCGGCCCTCGGCCCCAGGCTGCGATTGGTGAGATCGGTGACGAGGAAGGCGGCGGGATATGTGAGCGCCCCCCACGTCAGCCAGTCATTGATGGGAAACTGCACGGCATAGTTTGACAGCGCGACGACGAACGTCATGGCCATTATGCCTGCGGAGATCCCGGGCAGGGATGTGGTGAACTGTTGCTGACTCATGGGCTCTTGAGACTCTTGCTGACGAAGTGCCGGTCGTCGTTCCGGGCGATCACGCCGCGGCTGCGGGCAGCGAAAGCAGGGTCCGGGCCTCGTCTACTGTTGCGACGGTTCGGTCAAAGCGGTCGCACAGGTCCGCGGTGCGCTTGACCAGTTCCGCGTTGCTCGCGGCGAGCCGGCTCTTATCCCAGCGGATATTGTCTTCAAGCCCAGTACGGCAATGGCCGCCCATCTCCAAGCACCATTCGCTGACCTCGAGCTGGTGCCGGCCGATTCCTGCCGCGGTCCAGGTCGCTTCGGGCATCATCCGTTTCAGTTCAGCGACCTGGAATTCGAGAACCTGGCGCAGGGCCGGCATGGCGTTCTTCACGCCGAAGACGAACTGAACGTGAAGCGGCGCCTTGATCAGGCCTTCCTCCACCAGTGCGGCAGCCGCATAAAGCATGGACAGGTCGAACACTTCGATCTCGGGCTTGACGTCATAGTCGAGCATCTTCTGGGCCAGGTCGCGGATCAGTTCCGGCGGGTTCTCGTAGATCCGCAAGGGGAAGTTGACACTGCCCGTCGACAGGGACGCCATATCCGGCCTGTGGTGCAGCATGCCGCCGCGCTCGGCGCCGACGCCGGACCGGCCGCCGGTCGAGAACTGGATGATCATGCCGGGACAGTGTTTCTTCAGCCCGTCCTGGAGGGCTGCGAACCTGTCCGGGTCGGACGTCGGGGTCTGATCGTCGTTGCGCACATGAACGTGGGCCAGCGAAGCGCCGGCCTCGAACGACTCGTGCGTGGACTCGACCTGCTCGGCCACCGTTGTCGGCACGGCCGGATTATGTTCCTTGCGCGCGACGGAACCGGTAATCGCCACGGTGATGATACAGGGTGTGCTCATGATCTGGGCTTTCTCCCGCCAGTCCTTCTTGGGTGATGTCCTAATGCCCCGGCGCGCAGAATTCAAACATCGAAAAAGACGGTTTCCCGTTCACCCTGCATATGGATGTCGAAACGGTAGACCTGCTCCCCGGCGTGGTCCTCACGTCTGGCCACGAGCGTTTCGCGGCGTTCGGCCGGGACCGCGTTCAGCACGGAGTCGCCCGCATTCGCCTCGGCCTCGTCTGCGAAATAGATCCGCGTGAATGCATGGTTCAGGAGCCCGCGCATGAACACGATCACGTTGATGTGCGGGGCTTCGCCGTCAGCCGGGGCGCCTGGCTTTATCGTATTGAAAACAAAACGGTTTTCAGGATCGGTTCCCGTTCCCGTACGGCCGAAACCGGTAAAGGTCTCGTTGGACGGCCGATCGTCCGCCGGATGGGCATAGCGACCGATTGCATCGGCCTGCCAGATCTCGATCATGGCGTCACTGATCGGCTCGCCCGCACCGTCGAACACGCGTCCCTCGATCCGGATCCGTTCGCCCTGGGTATCCTCGGTTGTCAGATCGCCGTCGGCGATGCTTGAGAAGTCGTAGCCGTATTGCTCCGGTGTCAGGCCGTAGGCAAAGTAGGGTCCGACCGTTTGCGATGGAGTCTGTCTTTTCATCACGGCTCAAGTCTCCATCGGCGTTTCACTGGTTCCCCGGAGCACGATGTCGAACTCGTAACCCAGTGCGAACTCCGGCTCCGTGACATCGAGTGAAAACCTTGAAACCAGCCGGTCGCGCGCGTCCGCCGGCGTTCCCAGGAAGATCGGATCGAGATCGAGCAGCGGATCGCCGGGGAAGTACATCTGCGTGACCAGTCTCGTCGCGAAGCTCGGACCGAACAGCGAAAAGTGGATGTGATTGGGGCGCCAGGCATTGTCGTGATTGCCCCAGGGATAGGCTCCGGGTTTCACCGTGAGAAAGCGGTAGCGCCCGTCGCCGTCTGTCAGCGTCCGCCCGGCGCCGAGAAAGTTGGGGTCGATCGGAGCATCGTGCTGATCGACTTTATGGATGTACCGTCCGGCGGCGTTGGCCTGCCAGACTTCGACCAGCGTGTCCGGCACCGGCCTGCCGCCCTCATCCACGACCCGGCCCGTGACGATGATGCGTTCGCCCAAGGGCTCGCCGCTCCTGGCCGCGTTCCTGGTCAGGTCGTGATCGAACTCGCCAACCACGTCATGACCGTAGACCGGGCCGGTCAACTCGGATAGCGACTGATCCAGAGGCACCAGTGGTTTGGTCGGCCCGCGCAGGCCGGTCGACTTGTAGTCCGGATAGAGATAGGGCGGGTGCGAGTCCCAGTCGCGGGGAGCGTATGGGCCGTCATTCATTTTTGTTGTCTTCTCCGTCGATGTCCTGCCGCAGGCGGCCACAGCATATGGCGCGCGCGACAGGTGCGACCCGCAAGCGACGGCAGTATCCCGCAAAAGATCGCAGAGATCAAAGGCGTAAGGGACATCCGCCCCGGCCGTGAAACCCTATTGGGCGGCGTCGCGGAGCCCGGCGTTTTCGTCCTGCTCTTCGGCGCGCAGATCCTCGGGACGCGGTGTCGAAATGACATTGTAGCCTGAGTCGACGAAATGAACCTCTCCGGTGACGCCGCCGGAAAGATCGCTGAGCAGGTAGAGCCCCGCACCGCCGACTTCGTCGAGGGTGATCGTGCGCTTGAGCGGCGAGTGCTGCTTCTGGAAGTTGAACATGGCGCGCGCATCGCCGATACCCGCGCCCGCCAGGGTGCGCATCGGCCCGGCGGAAATCGCGTTGACCCGGATGCCTTCCGCGCCATAGTCGGCGGCAAGATACCGGACGCTCGATTCCAGAGCGGCCTTGGCGACGCCCATGACGTTATAGTTCGGCATGACCCGCGTCGCGCCGCCGAAGGTCAGCGTGACGACGGAGCCGCCATCGGGCATGAGTGCGGCGGCCCGTTTGGTGATCTCGGTGAACGAGAAGCACGAAATGACCATGGTCCGCACAAAGTTGTCCCGTGTCGTGTCGGCATATTTGCCTTTCAGTTCATTACGCTCGGAATACGCGATGGCGTGAACGACAAAGTCGAGGCTGCCCCATTCGGATTTCAGCGTTTCGAAAACCTGGTCGACGGTCGCGATGTCCTCGACGTCGCAGGGAACGACGATGGAGCTTCCGACCGATTCCGCAAGCGGCTGAACGCGCCGCCCGAATGCCTCGCCCTGATAGGTGAAGGCCAGTTCGGCGCCGTGAGCGGCCAGGGTTCGGGCGATGCCCCAGGCAATTGAGTGATCATTGGCGACGCCCATGACGAGGCCGCGCTTGCCGGCCATGAGGGGTTTTGCCGCAACTTCAGAAATATCCGACATGAACTTTACTCTTGGAGATGATTAGCCCTAACGTCCCGCACCGCCGCGGGTTCCCCTTGATTACGCCGCGTATCGCTTGAATACGAGCGTAGCGTTGGTGCCGCCGAATCCGAAGCTGTTCGACATGACACAGTTAAGGTCCCTGTCGTCCTGCCGTTCCCGGACGATCGGCACGTCCGTCATCTCCGGATCCAGTTCTTCAATGTTTGCAGACTCGCAGATGAAGCCGTTGTTCATCATCAGGAGCGAATAGATTGCCTCCTGGACACCGGCAGCACCGAGCGAATGACCGGTCAGCGACTTGGTCGCGCTCACTGCGGGCATGTTTTCGCCGAAGACGTCGCGCAGGGCTTCGACTTCCCGGATGTCGCCGATTGGCGTCGATGTGGCATGCGGGTTGATGTAGTCGACGGGCTCGTCCACGGTCGCCAGGGCGAGCCGCATGCAGCGGGCAGCACCCTCGCCGGACGGCTGGACCATGTCATAACCGTCGGAGGTCGCGCCGTATCCGGCGACCTCGGCATAGATCTTCGCACCACGTGCCTTGGCGTGTTCCAGCTCTTCGAGCACGAGTACACCTGCGCCGCCTGCGATCACGAAACCGTCGCGGTTGGCGTCATAGGCGCGGCTCGCCTTGTCGGGGGTTTCGTTGAAGCGAGACGACATCGCGCCCATCGCGTCGAACAGGACGGAAAGAGTCCAGTCCAGTTCCTCGCCGCCACCGGCGAACATGATGTCCTGCTTGCCCCACTGGATCATCTCCGCGGCATTGCCGATGCAGTGGTTCGATGTCGCGCAGGCCGAAGAGATCGAATAGTTGTGGCCTTTGATCTTGAACGGCGTTGCGAGCGTGGCGGAGTTCGTGCTCGACATGGCTTTCGGAACGGCAAAGGGGCCGACTCTTTTCGGACCTTTTTCGCGCGTGACATCAGCGCCTTCCACGATGGCCCGGGTTGAGGGACCGCCTGAGCCCATGATCAGGCCCGTTCTCTCGTGCGAAATCTCGCTTTCCTGGAGGCCGGAATCCGTAATCGCCTGCTGCATGGAGATGTAGTTCCACGCCGCGCCCGATCCCATAAAACGGCGCTCCTTGCGGTCAAGCACGTCCTCGGGATCCAGATCCGGCGCGCCGTGCACCTGGCAGCGGAAGCCGAGTCTTTCGTAGTCGTCCGCCTTGACGATTCCGGACTTGGCCTCGCGCAGCGACGCCAGCACTTCCTGCACCGTATTGCCGATGCTGGAGACAATGCCCATTCCTGTAACAACGACGCGCCGCATGGATTTTCGCTCCTGTCCGGATTCAACGCCCGCGGGGCCTATGCCTCGTCTGAGGTGAACAGACCGACCCGCAGATCGCTGGCCGTATAGATTGTTTCGCCGTCCGCCCTTAACGCGCCGTCGCCGATGCCCAACACCAGCCTGCGGTTGATGACGCGCTTCAGGTCAACCTGATATTCGACTTTCTTGACGGAGGGTACAACCATCCCGGTGAATTTTACTTCACCCGTGGCCAGCGCCCGCCCGCGGCCGGGCGCGCCCAGCCAGCCGAGGAAAAAGCCGGTCATCTGCCAAAGCGCATCGAGGCCAAGGCACCCGGGCATGACCGGATCGCCCTGAAAATGGCAGGCGAAGAACCACAGATCGGGATTCACGTCGAGTTCCGCAACGACCTGCCCCTTGCCGTGTTCGCCGCCGTCCTCGGAAATATGCGTGATCCGGTCGAACATGAGCATGGGAGGAAGCGGCAATTGGGCGTTGCCGGGACCGAACAGCTCGCCCCGTCCGCATGCCAGAAGTTCCTCGTAGTCGTAGCTTGATTGCTTTTGTGTCATATGCCGCTGCCCCTGAAACCCGTTTGCTCCGAAGAATACGGAATACTCCTGCGCCTGCCAGCGTACTCTCAATTCGATTGCCGCTTCCTATCACACCCTCTGCTACGCGGGAAGCGATACGCCCTGATTGCGGCAAATTAACCGCTGGTGTGCATTTCGCGTGCATAATTGCGAAAGATTTGCAAAAACACTATATTCCAGTGTTGGAAGAGCGCGGCGATGCTGACTGGAGACAGGATTGCTGGACTTTTTCTGCAGAATTCTGGGGAACGAGTAACGTATCCGAATGGTGGAACGCAAACGATGCGTGATGATCTAGATATCGTTATGGAAGAGACCGGCGTTACATCGCGCCTGCGGTCTGCGGGGCTTCGTCCGACACGCCAGCGTGTTGCCTTGGCGGAAATCCTGTTTGGCAAGGGCGATCGGCATGTCACGGCCGAAGATCTTCATGAAGAAGCCGTTGTCGCCGAAGTGCGGGTTTCGCTCGCGACCGTCTACAATACTCTGAACCAGTTTACGCAGGCCGGTCTGCTGCGCGAAGTGGCGATCGAGGGATCGAAGACCTATTTCGATACCAATACCTCGAACCATCACCATTTCTACATCGAAAGCGAAGCGGCGCTTATGGATATTCCGGGCAGCGATCTGCGCGTCATAAATATTCCGGAAGCGCCGGAAGGAACGCAGATCTCGCGCGTCGATGTCATCGTGAGAGTGAACAAGCGACCGAGTTGATACCAGCCGCACCAGTGCGGAAATTCGGGTTCGAAGCGCGGGGCATGCCTCCGCGCTTTTTTGTTGGCGCCGTTATTGGCGCCAGGCCTATCCCAGTATCTCGCCGGGATACACGCCCCAAAGCAGTTCCTGCATGACCCAGCCGGTGAACCCGGCGGTTGTGAACCGGCACCATTTTCCGTCACATCTGTCGATTTGCCCGAGAACTCCGGCTTCCACGACGAAGACAGCATTGGCAGCGTCGGATGCACCGTCCACAAGCGTGATGCGTTCGCCCTTGCGCCAGGGGGCGATCAGGGCGGTGCGCTTGCCTGCGAGCAGGCTGTGGAAGACCCACCCTTCTTCTCCGTCGCTGTCACGGACCCGGCGCCAGTTCTCGAATTCGGCGATGATCTCGACCGGCAGCCCCTTCCTGGCGAAGACCCAGACCACCTGGTGTGTCGTGCTCGGTCCGCGCCGCACGTTGACCCTGTCGGTCTTCAGGCTGACGAACCGCGGCAGGGGCAGCCCGCTCGGGCCGGTCACCTGCGGTGCCTGGGCAAGGACCAGCTTGCCCGAGTCCCGAGCGTCTTCGTCGCCCGCGGTAGCTTTGTCGCGCGGCAGCAACAGCACCATGCCTACCGCGAAAAACGCTGTGAGGATGAGGGCTGGAATTGCGGTACGTTGGAACATGAACCTGCTCAACGCCAATCTCTCGTGAAATATCCCGAAACGACTCGAATGGTCACGACCGACGTCTTATAGCGGGGGTTTGCCCCGGGACGAAGCATGATTATCGCCCGGGCCGAATCCCCTTGCCGCAAAGCCCCCTTTGTGTTCCGCAGCCCTTCTGCTAGAGAAGGTGAGAAAGAATTTACCCGCTGCGGATCGACATGCGATGAGTGTCGATCGTTTCGGTTAATCGAGCCTTAAGCGCCGAATTTGGGAGGCTTCATGCCGACGAGCAAACCCCTCGTGATCGTCACGCGAAAACTGCCGGACATCGTGGAAACGCGCATGCGCGAGCTGTTCGACGCCCGGCTGAATATTGACGATACGCCCATGGACCAGGCCGCTCTGGTGGAGGCGGTCAAGAGCGCCGACGTTCTGGTGCCGACGGTTACGGACCGGATCGATTCCGGCGTTCTGAGCCAGGCCGGCGAGCGCCTGAAGCTGATCGCCAATTTCGGCACCGGGGTGGATAACATTGACGTCGAAACCGCCCGCGCACGCGGTATCACCGTGACGAACACGCCGGGCGTGCTGACCGAAGACACCGCCGACATGACCATGGGGCTGATCATCGCGGTTCCCCGCCGACTGTCGGAGGGCGCCGCCATCCTCAGGGACAAGGAGACCAACTGGAGCGGCTGGTCGCCCACGTGGATGCTGGGTCACAGAATCTTCGGCAAGCGGCTCGGCATCATCGGCATGGGGCGCATCGGACAGGCGGTGGCGCGCCGCGCCAAGGCATTCGGGCTTCAGATCCATTACCACAACCGGCACCGCGTCGCCCAGGCGATCGAGGAAGAACTGGAAGCGACCTACTGGGAGAGCCTGGATCAGATGCTCGCCCGCATGGACATTATTTCGGTCAACTGCCCGCACACGCCGGCGACCTATCACTTGCTGTCCGCTCGCAGGCTGAAGCTCATCCGGCCGGAGGCCTTCATCGTCAATACCGCGCGCGGCGAGGTGATCGACGAAAACGCCCTGGCCCGCATGCTCGAGGCAGGTGAGCTGGCCGGCGCCGGGCTCGACGTCTTCGAGCACGAGCCGGCCGTGAACCCCAAGCTCGCCCAGAACGAGCGGGTGGTCCTGCTGCCGCATATGGGATCCGCGACCATGGAGGGCCGCATCGACATGGGCGAGAAGGTCATCATCAACATCAAGACCTTCGTCGACGGACACACGCCGCCCGACCGCGTCCTGCCGGCAATGCTGTGAGTTCAGGGCGCTTCTGAAAACTCGAGACGGTAGACCGGGACAGTTCCCCTGAGAGATTGCGACTCGCCGATCCTGCGCCATCCCCGACGCTGCAGGAGAGTCTCGCCTCGATCGGTGGAGCAGACCAGGCCGGAATGGCCGAGCCGGCGGGCCTGACGTTCGATCGCCTCGATCAGGGCGCTTCCAATTCCCCGTTTCCGGCAGTCCGGACGGACCAGAAGTGCCGTGAGCCATGGTCCCCCGTCGAGCTCATCGCCGACCGAATTTGCTTTCAGGGCGGCCGTGCCGGCAGGTGCGCCGTCCGGCGTCAACGCCACGATGGCAAGCGGGATTTCGTCGCGGTTAAGACACCCGGTCAGATCGGCGGTCGCATCGCCTGGACCTTCGGATCCGTAATAGGGCTTCCATTCGGCGGCAAACAATTCCGCCAGAACCGGAATTACGTCCGGAGCGTCTGCCAGCAGGCAGATCGTCGTTTTCGCATTGTCGGGGGAGGTGCCCATGGATTGTCAGGCCGGAACCTTGTGCACCGACAGGTCCGTGATGGTCGGGTTTTCGCCGTTGAGCGGGTTGTCGGGCGTCCACGGCAGCCTGATGGAGCGCATGCGGGATTCCATCGCATCGTAGATCAGCAGGCGGCCGTTCAACGATTCGCCGATGCCGAGCACCTCCTTGATGACCTCCAGCGCCTGCAGCGAACCGACTATGCCGGTAAGCGCCCCCAGAATACCGGCTTCCTCGCAGGTCGGCACCGCGCCGGGCGGCGGGGCTTCCGGCACGAGACACCTGTAATTCGGACCCGGGTTGCCGTCCGGTCCGTCCTCGAAGGCGCGGAACGTGGTGATCTGGCCGTCAAACTGGCCGACGGCAGCCGAGACGAGCGGCTTTTTGGCGAGGTAGCAGGCATCGTTGACCAGGAACCGTGTCGCGAAGTTGTCGCAGCCGTCGGCGACGACGTCGTAGCCGGAGATGATCTCCATGGCATTGTCCGCCGTCAGGCGCATGTTGTGCCCGACAAATTCGACATGCGGGTTGAGCGCGGCGATGGCCGTTTCGGCGCTTTGCGTTTTGGAGGTGCCGACGCCGCTCGTTGTGTGGATCACCTGACGCTGCAGGTTCGAAAGGGCCACCGTATCGTCGTCGATGACGCCAAGCGTCCCGATGCCGGCCGCTGCAAGATAGAGCAGCACCGGCGAGCCAAGCCCGCCGGCGCCGATCACGAGTACCCGCGCGGACTTCAGCTTCTGCTGACCGGGGCCCCCGACGTCTCGCAGCAGGATGTGGCGCTGATAGCGCTCGATTTCCTCGTCGTTCAGCATGTCC
The DNA here is from genome assembly GCA_965275905.1 of Hyphomicrobiales bacterium. Lineage (GTDB taxonomy): Bacteria > Pseudomonadota > Alphaproteobacteria > Rhizobiales > JAJFHC01 > CBDAQD01. Next base: position 14,525 of record CBDHYJ010000051.1, read on the forward strand.
GCGACACTGTCCGCGCAGCAACTGTCATGATCCGTTTCCCATACCGCCCGACGAGCCGAAACCGCCGGTCCCGCGATCGGTTTCGTCGAGCGTTTCGGCCTCGTGCAGCACGGCACGCACGACCGGCTGGACCACCATCTGTGCAATGCGTGCACCCCGTTCGACCGTGAAAGGCTCCGGGCCGAGGTTCACCAGGATGACCTTGACCTCCCCGCGGTAGTCGGCGTCGATTGTGCCGGGGGCATTGGCCACGGTCACGCCGTGTTTCGCCGCTAGCCCCGACCGCGGCCGCACCTGCGCTTCGAACCCTTCCGGCAGTGCCATCGTCAGCCCGGTCTCGATCATCGCGCGTTCGCCGGGCGCAAGCGTGACCGGGCCATCTTCGGCAACCGCTGCCACAAGGTCCATGCCGGCAGCGCCGGACGATTGATAGGCGGGCAGGTCGAGCCCCCGGGCGTGGGCAAGGCGCACCACCTTGATGTCTACGGATGTCGTCATGGCAGCAGGGTTCCGGATCAGGTGTGGGGCTATTCGGCGGCTTTCGCGGTCGGCGGCAGCGAACGCGCTATCCGCTCCATGAGCCGCCGGGCGACATCGGCCTTTGACAGGGTCGGCCAGTCCTCGACACCCGCCTTTGTGACCAGATGAACCGTGTTGCTGTCGCCGCCCATGACACCTGTGTCCGGAGACACGTCATTGGCCACGATCCAGTCGCAACCTTTACGGGCAAGCTTTGCCTGCGCGTGTTCGATCACCGTATCGGTTTCGGCCGCGAAGCCGACCACGAGTGCCGGGCGACCTTCGCCCAGACTGGAAACCGTTTTGAGAATGTCCGGATTTTCGACGAACGAGAGTGACGGCACCTTGCCTTCCGACTTCTTCATCTTGGACGAGGCTTCGTTGTCGGTTCGCCAGTCGGCTACGGCCGCGGCAAAGATGGCGGCGTCGGCCGGCAGGCTGTTCCGGCAGGCTTCCAGCATCTCGCGGGCGGACTCGACCGAAACTCTGGTGACGCCTGCGGGCGCCTCGAGGTCGACCGGGCCGGAGACGAGCACGGTTTCCGCACCCAGAGCGGCGGCCACGGCCGCAATGGCGTAACCCTGCTTCCCCGACGACCGGTTGGCGATGTAGCGCACCGGGTCGATCGGCTCATACGTTGGTCCGGCCGTCACCAGGACCTTTCGGCCGGCAAGCGGCCTGTCGGTGTTCTGCGCGAAGTGCGCTTCTGCCGCCGCCAGAATCTCGTGCGGCTCGGCCATGCGGCCGGGGCCGTACTCGCCGCACGCCATGTCACCTTCGTTCGGCCCGACGACGGAAATACCGTCATCCTTCAGCGTGGCGAGATTGCGCTGCGTTGCCGGATGGGTCCACATGCGCACATTCATGGCCGGGGCGATCATGACGGGCGTGTCGGTTGCGAGCAGGGCCGTGGTCGCGAGGTCGTTTGCAAGGCCGCCAGCCATCTTTGCCATGATGTCTGCGGTGGCCGGGGCGACGACGAGCAGGTCGGCATCGCGCGACAGTTCGATATGACCCATTTCGGCTTCGTCGGTCAGGTCGAACAGGCTCTCGTAGACCTTGTCACCGGTCAGGCTTGCCAGCGACAGCGGCGTCACGAAATTGGACCCGCCGGCGGTCAGTATCGCGCGTACGGATGCTCCGCGCTCTCGCAGCCTGCGGACGAGTTCGAGTGCCTTGTAGGCGGCAATGCCGCCGCCGACGATCAGGAGTATGCGTTTGCCGTCCAGCATGGGTTTGATCTCGTTCTCCGGGCGCTGGAGCCGCTGAAATTCATATTCTCTCAGTATGCCACGACGTTTGCGCCGGTGCGATGGCAAGCTCGCAGCATGGTTTAGGCTTCAGAAAACCTGTGTCAGCGCAATCACGACCAACGCGCCTGCCGCCACCCACAGGGCCCAGCGTCCGGCACTACCCTGGTTCGACTGCGCCTTGGCGATGGCCTCGCTCGTTTCCCGGTCGAGTTTGAGCCCGCCGCCGTCTGCCATCTCCTCGATCATATGGGCGGTACGTTCTGCGCGGGCAAGGAGTTCGGGCAGCCCGCCGACGAACCGCCCGAGAACCGCAGCCCCTTCCGCGGCCTCCTGGATCCGTCCTTCCGGCCCGAGCTTGGCCTGCATCCACTCCTCCACGACCGGTTCGGACGTGGTCCACATATTCAGTCTCGGATTGAGCGAACGGGCGACGCCCTCGACAACCACCATCGTCTTCTGCAACAGGAGCAATTGCGGCTGGGTCTGCATGTCGAACTGTTCGGTCACGTGGAACAGCTGGCCCAGAAGCCGCGCCATGGAGATTTCCTCCGCCTCCTTGTCCATCAGAGGCTCCCCGATGGCACGCAGGGCCTGGGCGAACGTATTGACCGAATGAGTGCGCGGCACATAGCCGGCGTCGAAATGAACCTGGGCGACGCGCGTATAGTCCCGGTTGATGAAGCCGTAGAGAATTTCGGCGAGGAAACGCCGGTCTTTCGGCGAAAGCCGCCCCATGATTCCGAAGTCGACGGCGACGAGAGTGCCGTCCGGGTCAATGAACAGGTTTCCCTGATGCATGTCGGCATGGAAGAAGCCGTCGCGCATGGCGTGGCGCAGGAACGACTGGATCACTGTCGCCCCGAGCTGTTCGAGATCATGTCCGGCCTCGGTCAGGCCGCCGACATCGTTGAGCGGGATACCGTCGATCCATTCCAGGGTCAGGATCCGCTGGGCGGTTCGCGCCCAGTCAACCTTCGGCACGCGGAAGCCGGGATCATCCGCGGTGTTCTCGGCCATTTCGGATATGGCGGCGGCCTCCATGCGAAGGTCCATTTCCAGGTGTACGGAATGGGCGAGCGTCGCGACGGCGTCGACGGGACGCAATCTGCGGGACGGCCTGTGCAGGCGTTCCATGAGACGGGCTGCAAAGAAGTAGCTGTCGAGATCGCGCGCGAAACGTTTCTCGATGCCGGGGCGAAGCACCTTGACGGCGACATCCTCTCCCGCGCCGTCTACTTCGCGTGTCGTGGCGCGGTGGACCTGCGCGATCGAAGCGGCGGCCACCGGCGGGCCTATTTCCGCAAACAGGTCTTCGGCATCCTGCCCCAGTCCCCTCCGGATCTCCTGCAGCGCTTCATCCTTGGAAAACGGTGGCAAGCGGTCCTGAAGACTCGACATGGCCTGCGAAAGGCCCGGACCGATGATGTCGGGCCGGGTCGCGAGAAACTGGCCGAGCTTGATATAGCTGGGGCCAAGTTCGGTAAGGGCTTCTGTCAGGCGTTCACCGCCGGACTTGCTGTCGGTCGAGGTCTTTTCGCCCCAGGGCAACTCGATCTTGAGCACACGGTGACCCAGGCGCGCCGGCCCGGGAAGCTCCGCGAGATGCTCGGCCGGGACGACGTCATGGCGCGCGAACGTGCGCGCGGCGCGAAACAGCCTGAAGATATGTGCAGCGGCGGCGATCACGGACGGGCCGCTCCGGTCAGATCCGCCAGCCGGAGTGCATGGCGACGATACCGCCGCTCATGTTCCGGTAGCCGACGCGGGAGAAACCGGCCGCTTTGATCAGGTCCGCGAAGGTATCCTGATCCGGAAACTGCCGGATGCTCTCGACCAGGTACCTGTAGGGGGCGGCATCGCCGGCGACCGCCTTTCCGAGTGCCGGCACAGCCGTGAAGGAATAGGCGTCGTAGAGAGCGTCAAGACCCGGTATGTCCACGGCCGAAAACTCCAGGCACAGAAAGCGGCCGCCCGGTTTGAGGACCCGGAAGGCCTCGGCAAGCGCCCGGTCGATATGGGTAACGTTGCGGATGCCGAAGGCGATCGTATAGGCGTCAAACGTCTTGTCGGGAAAACCGAGCCGTTCGGCGTTGCCTGTCACGAAGGTGCAGGACGGGTCGTGGCCGGCATCCACGGCCCGCTTCCGGCCCACGCCGAGCATGGCCTCGTTGATGTCGCAGACCGTGACATGGGCATTCGGGCCGGCCTCGTCGAGAAACCGGAAGGCGATGTCTCCGGTGCCTCCGGCGACATCGAGCAGCGCGAAGGCCCGCTCGCTGCGCGGCGGCGACAGCCAGTCGATCATGGCCGTTTTCCACGCCCGGTGGAGACCGCCCGACATCAGGTCATTCATGATGTCATAACGATCCGCGACCTTCTCGAAGACGTCATTCACCAGGCCTTGCTTGTCGTCCTCGGAGACGCGCGTGAAGCCGAAATGAGTATCCGTGCCCGTGTCGCCTGCGGGCGCATTTTCAGGTTTGTCTGGCTGGCGCATTATGCCGGCGACCATAGCGCAGCGCGCATCGCCGCGCTACGGTGTCGGACGCCCCTGCGACGTGATATACCGCGCGTCGTTAACGCCATTTCTTTCCAGGTGACACCGACGGCCAGATTCGAGAGATGCCTGAACTCCCAGAGGTTGAAACCGTGTGCCGCGGGCTGGCCGAGGTCATGGAAGGCCGGGTCCTTCGGACTGTTCGCCAGAACCGCGCCGATCTCCGTTTTCCGTTCCCCCCGGATTTTGTGGATCGTCTGACCGGACGCCGGGTGACCGGCATGGGCAGGCGCGCGAAATACATTCTGGTCAGGCTGGAGGGCGGGGATATCCTCATCATGCATCTCGGCATGTCTGGCCGCTTCACGATTCACCGGCCAGAAACCGGTTACAGCCCCGGGCAATTCCATCACGAAACCGGTGCCGATGGCGGCGCTCACGACCATGTCGTGTTCGATCTCGATGACGGCACCCGCATCGTCTATACGGATCCGCGCCGGTTCGGCTTTATGCTGCTCACCGACGTTCGGTCGCTCGACGACCACCCGATGATCCGCGATCTCGGTGTCGAACCGCTTGGCAACGCGTTGACCCCGGACGCACTCGCTGCTGCGTTCAGAGGCAAGAAAACATCCCTCAAGGCCGCCCTGCTTGATCAGAAGATCATTGCCGGTGTCGGCAATATCTATGCCTGCGAGGCGCTTTTCAGGGCGGGACTGTCTCCGCGCCGGCTCGCCAATACGGCATGCCTTGCGGACGGCACGGCCGGCGTGCGCGCCGAACGCCTGGTCGAGGCGGTTCGTTCGGTGCTGAGCGACGCGATCCGTGCCGGCGGATCGAGCCTGAGGGATTATGCCCGTGCCGACGGTGAACTCGGCTACTTTCAGCATACTTTCGCGGTCTATGACCGCGAGGACCGGGACTGCACCCGTGAGGGATGTCACGGCACCGTCAGGAGAATCGTTCAGAACAACCGGTCGACCTTCTACTGCCCGACTTGCCAAAGGTGACAAAACCGGGGAGAAAGAGGCGGCAAAATAACAGCCCGCCGGTCGGATCCGGCCGCAATTGGCAATGGAGAATGCGCGTATGGCATATCAATCGATCCTCGTGGACACCAAAGGGCATGTCGGTGTCGTAACGCTCAATCGGCCGAAGGCGCTCAATGCGCTGAACAGCGAGGTCATTGCCGAACTTGGCCAGGCGCTGGACGATTTCGAGGCCGACGACGGGATCGGCTGCATTGTCATCACCGGCAACGAGAAGGCCTTTGCCGCGGGTGCCGACATCAAGGAAATGCAGACCAAGACCTTCATGGAGGCTTACAAGGAGGACTTCACCGGGGCATGGGAGCGGGTGGTGCGCTGCCGCAAGCCGATTGTCGCGGCGGTTGCCGGATACGCTCTGGGCGGCGGCTGCGAACTTGCCATGATGTGCGATTTCATCATCGCTGCCGATACCGCGCGTTTCGGCCAGCCGGAAATTTCTCTTGGCGTCATGCCGGGTGTCGGCGGAACGCAGCGTCTTACGCGTTCGGTCGGCAAGTCGAAGGCCATGGACATGATCCTGACCGGCCGCATGATGGACGCCGAAGAGGCCGAGCGCAGCGGGCTGGTGAGCAGGGTGGTGCCGGCCGACAAACTGATGGAGGAAGCCCTCGGCGCGGCCGACAAGATCGCCGAGTTTTCGACCCCGATCGCGATGATGGCGAAGGAGGCGGTGAACCGCGCCTATGAGACGACCCTGTCCGAAGGCGTGCGCTTCGAGCGCCGGCTGTTCCATGCCATGTTCGCAACCGAGGACCAGAAGGAAGGCATGGCGGCATTTGTCGAAAAGCGGACGCCGAGCTTCCGCAACACCTGAACAGGGGCTTTCGGGCCGGTCGTCTTCCGGGGCTGCTTCACATGTGTTGACGGCGCCGGGAGTGCTGGCTATAACCCGCGCACGCAGGATCCGGCGATCCGGGCGGTAAGCCCGCGCGAGGCAGCGAATTCGCCGGTCCCACAACACAATTCATAGCCAGACACGAAGGTCCATTCCGATGGCAAATACACCTTCTGCAAAGAAGGCGATACGCAAGATCAGGGGGCGCACGGAAGTCAACCGGGCGCGCCGCAGCCGTATTCGCACCTATATCCGAAAAGTCGAAGAAGCGATCGAGAGCGGCGACAAGTCGGCGGCTTCCGAAGCTCTGAAGGCCGCACAGCCCGAAATCATGAGGGGCGCGCAAAAGGGCATCTTTCACGCCAATGCTGCGTCGCGTAAAATCTCCCGCCTGTCCAAGCGGGTTAAAGCGCTTTCCGCATAAGCTCTTAGCCCGGATCTGCTCCGGGCGGCCCGCCACAATTTGCCGCTGTGCAGCATAGCCGGCGGCAAATTCAATTGATGTATTAAATCCGTATACGGATTATATCGCGCGATTTTGGCGTTAAAACAATGTCTTATCGAAGGTGCCGATTTTGACGTCCTGAAAACTGTTGCATTTGCGCCGCACAGGGGCGAGGAAGTGGCAGAATTTAGGAAAAAAGCCGAGCTTTTGGGCGAATTGCCCGAGTCTGGGATTCATTTCGACTCATCAATGGCTTGAAGCTCGTTTTGGCCGATCCGCGCAGCGCCAATTTACAGGAAAATAAAAGTCAGTATACTGACTATGTCGATTCACCTATTGCCAGCGGTTTCGGCTATGTGTACATTCCTCCTCGTGCCCAACGTTAATTCCGGGCGCCACTCAGTGAAAAACAAAGAATTACGCGAGTAACCTGCGTGCAGTGGAAGTTGGTCGGGGTGAGGAAGAGTCAAATCACCTGAAATATTTTTCCAACCACTGTTCGACCATGTGTAGTTCTGTCTAACAATACTTCGCCTGTACTACGATTCAGGCGGCTGGGTGGAGTTTGTCCGAACGCAAGGCGCGACAGGGGGGCTGGCCAGTTCTGCTTTAAGTGGTGAGGCCACCTTTGGAATTCGAAGAGGTCGGCGGTTCCGACCAACATCAAGCTGTACCGCTGAGGTGCAGTGGAGAAGTCTTCCTGTGCCAAGTTGAGTGCGAGTACTCGATTGCCGTGGACACCAGGAATATGGGCCACGGAACAGGAGCGTCGCTGTCTCTGACGGCGGCTGATAGAGGCAACAAAAGAACATCGGCTGCCGGTGTTCGCTACGAGATGCGGAGCTATGGAAAGGACACTTATGCAAGTGGGGGCCAAGACCGCGACGAAAGCGGCAATTTCCGAAGTTGCAGCATTGGAAGCTGGGGCGCGCGCCAATGGTGGTCTTCGACATCGCAGGGAGCGGCTTGCCGCTTCGACCGAACGGGGCGTCGCGGATGAGACTTCAGAGGATGCGGCGGTGTACGATGAATACGCGGAGCTCAAGAAGATATGGAAACGGGTCGCGCAGCGGTTGCGCGCAGAGTTAGGTGAGGACCTGTATTCGAGCTGGTTCGCGCGAATGGAGCCGGTCGAGCACCGGGACAGCACGATTGTCGTGTCGGTCCCGACGAGATTTCTTAAGAACTGGATTCAGTCGCATTATCGCGACAAGCTGATCCGCATCTGGGCAGGAGAACTGGACGGCATCACGGATGTCGACATCCGGGTGCGAACGCGAGGCGCGCCGGTGAGGCCCGTGGCGCGGACGCAGCGGAAAGCGGAGCAGCAGCAGGAGCCGCAGGAACCGGCGGCTGACTTCGAGCAGCAGCATCCGCCTGCGGACCTGTCGGCCGAGCGGGGTTCCCCTCTCGATCGTTACATGACGTTCGACACCTTCGTTGTCGGACGGTCGAACGGGTTGGCTCACGCGGCGGCATTGCGTGCGGCGGACGCCGAAAGCGGTGTGCCGGTCAGTTTCAACCCTCTTTACATTCATAGTGCGGCGGGCCTGGGTAAGACGCATCTCCTGCACGCGATCGCGTGGCGTGTGCGCGATCGCGCGCCGGAGCGCAAGGTTCTCTATCTGACGGCGGAACGGTTCATGTACCATTTCGCCGCAGCGCTCCGGGCCAAGGAGATGCTGGCCTTCAAGGACTTCTTCCGCAGCGTCGACGTTCTGCTGATTGACGATTTCCAGTTCCTGCAGGGCGGCAAGATGCAGCAGGAGTTCTGTCACACCTTCAATTCGCTGGTCGACAGCAAGCGGCAGGTCATCATCGCCGCTGACCTGCCGCCGGCACAGCTGGACAGCATCGACAACCGGATGCGTTCGCGCCTCGCAGGCGGGCTGGTCGTCGACGTCGAACCTGCGGAACTTGATCTCAGGAGGTCAATCTTGCGCATGCGGCTCGAACACGCCAGACGCCGTGATGCCTCGATCGACATTTCCGAGGACGTTCTTGAATATGTCGCCAACAAGATCCAGAACGGCGGCCGGGAACTGGAAGGCGCGCTGACGCGGATCATTGCCAATCAGCAACTCGCGCGTTGTGCCATGACGGTCGACATGGCGGCCCTGGCTGTCCGGGATCTGGTGCGCCCGCACGAGGCCCGCCGGATCAAGATCGACGACATTCTCCGTGTCGTCGGCCAGCACTACAATGTCGCGAAATCCGACCTCCTGTCGCCGCGCCGTGCGCGCAGCATCGTGAGGCCGAGACAGATCGGAATGTATCTGGCCAAGACGCTGACGACGCGCTCGCTGCCGGAAATCGGCAGGCGGTTCGGCGGCAGGGATCATTCAACCGTGCTTCATGCAATTCGCAAGATCGATGAGCTGATGAAGCAGGACGAAAAGCTGGCCCGCGAAGTCGAACTTCTGGCCCAGTTGCTGGAACAGTAGCCGGTCGGCGATACAGTCCGGACATAGGGTCTTCCTCCCTCCCCCCGCGGTATGGAACCGGTTGGTTGCGCTTCCGCGGGGGTCGTTTTTTTCTTGAGGCGGGATCGCCGGAATCCGCGCAAATGGGATATGATTTTCCCGGCAATCCGGTGTATGTTTCTGCCCCCGCCCGGTCAGGTTTTTTGTTGAGTAGCTGACAGGGACGGGAAGCGGGTCCGGCGAGGCGGTTTTCCATCCGATCGGTGCTGTTCCGGAAAACGCAGACCAAGAAGAAACGGGATAGATATGAGAGTCACCATTGAACGTGCAGCGCTGCTCAAGTCACTGAATCATATCCAGAGTGTCGTGGAGCGTCGCAACACCATCCCGATTCTGTCCAATGTCCTTGCCCACGCAGGAGACGGGGGGCTCAAGCTGACGGCCACTGATCTCGATATCGAAATCGTCGAGACGGTTCCCGCCGACGTGTCGCAGGGCGGCAGCACAACGGCGCCGGCACACATGATGTATGACATTGTCCGCAAGCTGCCCGATGGCGCTCAACTCGAGATCGAGCAGGGGCCCGACGAAGGCCGCCTTCTGGTTTATGCCGGACGCTCCCAGTTCGCCCTGCAGGCGCTGCCCGCCGAAGACTTTCCCGATCTCACCGCCGGCGAGATGACGCACCGGTTCGCCATGGGAGCGGCCGAACTCAAGATGCTGATCGAAAAGACCCGCTTCGCGATCTCGACCGAAGAGACCCGTTACTATCTGAACGGCATCTATCTTCACGAGTGCGAGCATGACGGCATCGCGATGCTGCGCGCTGTCGCCACCGACGGTCACCGTCTGGCCCAGGTCCAGTTTCCGTTGCCCGACGGCGCCAAAGGCATGCCGGGCGTGATTGTGCCGCGCAAGACCGTTCTGGAACTGCACAAGCTGGTCGAGGACGAGGAGGACGCGGTCGATGTGGCGCTGTCGCAGTCCAAGATCCAGTTCAGTTTCGGCGCCGCGGTTCTGACGTCGAAGCTGATCGACGGCACGTTTCCGGATTACGAGCGGGTGATCCCCAAGGAAAACGACAAGACCATGGAGGTCGACTCCAAGCTCTTCGCCCAGGCCGTCGACCGCGTGTCCACGATTTCGAGCGAAAAGGGCCGCGCGGTGAAACTCAACCTCGACGGCGACAGGGTTACGCTTTCCGTCAACAACCCGGACAGCGGAAGTGCGACCGAGGAACTTGCCGTCGGCTATCAGGCCGAGGCGCTGGAAATAGGTTTCAACGCCCGCTATCTGCTCGACATCACGGGCCAGCTCCAGGGCGCGAATGCAAGATTCCTGCTCGCCGATTCCGGATCGCCGACCATCGTTCGCGACAGTGACGACGACTCCGCACTCTACGTCCTGATGCCGATGAGGGTCTGATCGACGCCGGTCGGCCGGGAGCACTGCGGTACGGAGTGCGGGACAGACACGACATCCGAAGCGACTGCCGGCCATGCCGCCTTCTTGGGAGATCGGGCCTCTGACCACGGAGAGCACACATTTTCTGGGCGTTAGGCGGCTGACGGTCACCAACTTCAGGAGTTACGACCGCCTGTCGCTGGAGCCCCGGCTCCCCTGCATAGTGCTGACCGGCGAGAACGGTGCCGGCAAGACCAATCTGCTTGAGGCCGTTTCCCTGCTGATGCCCGGGCGCGGTCTGCGGGGTGTTCCAATGAACGAACTTGCCCGTCACGCGGGCGATGGCGGTTGGGCGGTTGCCGCACGGGTGGCTGGCCGTTTCGGCGATGTTGATCTTGGGACCGGACTCGTTGCCGACGCGCAGAACGGCGCCCGCCAGGTCCGTGTCGACGGCAGTCCGGTGCGCGGCTCCGGAGCGCTCGGCGACCATGTTCGTATTCTCTGGCTGACCCCGGCCATGGACCGGCTGTTTACAGGACCCGCCGGTGATCGCCGCCGGTTCCTCGACCGTCTCGTCTCCGCGTTCGACCCGGCCCACGGGACCCGCGTCAACGCCTTCGAGAAGGTAATGCGCGAGCGAAACCGTCTGCTCGACAGAAGCAACGCCGACCCGGCATGGCTCGATGGCCTGGAGACCCAGATGGCGGAATATGCGGTGTCGATCGCCGCGGCGCGGCGCGACGCGATTTCGGCGCTCGCGGGTATCCTCGCGGAGCGCCGGACGCAGGCCCCGGACTCGCCGTTTCCCTGGGTCGCGCTATCTTTTGAAGGGGAAATCGAGGCCCTGCTGGATGGCAATGCGGCAGTGGAGGTTGAGGACCAATATCGTAGAATACTTGCTGATTCGCGGTCTCGCGACGCGGCTGCGGGCCGGACGCTCCGGGGGCCGCATCGGACCGACCTGCTGGTCGTGCACGGGCCCAAGAACATGGCCGCCGAATTGTGCTCGACCGGGGAACAGAAGGCGCTTTTGATTGCGATGGTATTGGCGCACGCAAGAGTGATACAAGGAAACTTCGATGGTTACCCGCCTGTGCTGCTTCTCGACGAAATCGCCGCTCATCTTGATGAAGGCCGCAGACGCGCTCTGTTCGACGAACTTTCCGGCCTTGGCGCGCAGGTCTGGATGACAGGGACGGATGCGGCCCTGTTCGACGGACTTGGCGACCGGGCCGACCGGTACCGTGTTGAAGGCGGCACGGTGACCCGCCTTGCAGGCAGCACTGACGACAGACTGGAAACATGACACATGGCTGACAACGAAAACGGTGCGGAAGACAGTTACGGAGCCGAGTCGATCAAGGTTCTCAAGGGACTTGATGCGGTGCGCAAGCGTCCGGGCATGTATATCGGCGACACCGATGACGGCTCGGGTCTGCACCACATGGTCTATGAGGTCGTCGACAATGCCATCGACGAGGCGCTCGCCGGCTTCTGCGACACGGTCACCGTGGAACTCAATGCCGACGGTTCGGCGACGGTTGCCGACAACGGGCGCGGCATTCCGACCGACATGCATCCGGAAGAGGGCGTATCGGCGGCGGAAGTGATCATGACCCAGCTTCATGCCGGCGGAAAGTTCGACCAGAACTCCTACAAGGTATCGGGCGGCCTGCACGGTGTCGGTGTGTCGGTGGTGAACGCGCTTTCCGAAAAGCTCGATCTGCGCATCTGGCGCGGCGGCAAGGAACACGCCATGACCTTCCGCGACGGCGTTGCCGACGGCGCGCTCGACATTGTCGGGGATGCCGGCGACAAGTCGGGCACGGAGATCACCTTCCTGCCGTCTCCCGCGACATTCACGAAGACGGAATTCGACTATTCGACGCTTGAGCATCGCCTGCGCGAACTGGCCTTCCTCAACTCGGGTGTCCGTATCACGCTGACCGACAAGCGCGGCGTCGAGCCGCGCAGCGAGGAGATGTGTTATGAGGGTGGTCTCGAGGCTTTCGTGCAATATCTCGACCGCACCAAGCAGGCGCTGATCGAAACGCCGATTGCCATCAAGACCGAGCGTGAAGGCATCACTGTGGAAGCCGCCATGTGGTGGAACGACAGCTACCACGAGAACGTCATGTGCTTCACCAACAACATTCCGCAGCGCGACGGTGGTACGCACCTGGCGGGATTCCGCGGCGCGTTGACCCGCACGGTCAACAATTACGCCAATGAATCGGGTATCGCGAAAAAGGAGAAGGTCTCGCTGACCGGTGACGATGCCCGCGAAGGACTGACCTGCGTGCTGTCCGTCAAGGTGCCCGATCCGAAGTTCTCCAGCCAGACCAAGGACAAGCTGGTGTCATCCGAGGTTCGCCCCGTCGTCGAGAGCGTGATCAACGAGGTATTGGGGCAGTGGTTCGAGGAACACCCGACGGAAGCCAAGCTCATCGTCGGCAAGGTTGTCGAGGCTGCGGCCGCCCGCGAAGCCGCGCGCAAGGCGCGCGAGCTGACCCGGCGCAAGGGCGCGCTCGATATCTCCAGCCTTCCCGGCAAGCTCGCCGACTGCCAGGAGCGCGACCCGGCAAAGTCCGAACTGTTCCTGGTCGAGGGCGACTCGGCCGGTGGTTCGGCCAAGCAGGCGCGCAACCGGGAGAACCAGGCCGTTCTGCCCCTGCGCGGCAAGATCCTCAATGTCGAGAGGGCGCGCTTCGACAAGATGCTGTCATCGAACGAGATCGGCACGCTGATCACCGCGCTCGGCACGGGGATCGGGCGCGACGACTTCAATATCGAGAAGCTGCGTTACCACAAGATCATCATCATGACGGACGCCGACGTCGACGGCGCCCATATCCGCACCCTGCTGCTGACGTTCTTCTACCGCCAGATGCCGGAGATCATCGAGAACGGGCATCTCTATATCGCCCAGCCGCCGCTCTACAAGGTGAAGCGCGGCCAGTCGGAGCAGTATCTGAAGGACGATTCAGCACTTGAGGACTACCTGATCGAAGGCGGTCTGGAGGATGCCGTGCTGGTTACCGGCGATGGCGAGGAGCGCGCCGGTGTCGACCTGCGCGGTATTGTCGACGAGGCGATCCAGGTGCGTTCGGCGCTTGACGCCCTGCACAGCCGCTATCCGCGTTTCGTGGTCGAGCAGGCCGCGATTGCGGGCGCGCTCAACCCCGACGTTCTCAGTACGCCCGAGGCCGCCCGGGAGGCCGCCGAATATATTGCCAAGCGCCTCGACATCCTGTCCGAGGAAACCGAGCGCGGCTGGGCCGGCGAGCCGGTGGCCGATGGCGGTCTCGCCTTCGCCCGCGATGTGCGCGGCGTGCGCGAGGCTTATGAGATTGACGGCCGCCTGATCGCGTCCGCGGACGCGCGTCGGCTCGACAACAAGGCCGCCCATCTCCAGGAGGTTTATGCCAGGCCCGCGGAACTCCGGCGCAAGGAAACCGTGGCGCGCATTCACTCGCCTAGCGAACTGCTTGATGCCGTTTTCTCGGCTGGCCGCAAGGGCATGTCGATCCAGCGCTACAAGGGCCTTGGCGAAATGAACCCTGAGCAGCTCTGGGAAACCACGCTCGACGTCAACGTGCGCTCGCTGCTTCAGGTCAAGGTCCGGGAGACCGACCAGGCCGACGACATGTTCACCCGCCTCATGGGCGATGTCGTCGAGCCGCGCCGCGATTTCATCCGGGAAAACGCGCTGCTCGTCGCCAATCTCGACGTTTGACGGTCGCCACGCCGGATTCTGCTGTTTCGTTATGGCATCCCGGCCTTGGCACGAACATTGCGCTGTACAGGCCTGAACGGCCCCGATTGGCCGAAATCCGTCCGGTTTCGGCACAAAATGCGGTTTTCCGGGTCGTTCGGGTCTGGAGGCAGCAATGTACCGATTTCTTCTCCTGAGTGCGACGACGGCCGCCGCTTTCGTCTTCTCCGCGGCACCTGTGGCGGTTTCCGAACAGGTCGACCATGGTCCCTCCGGGTTTTCGACCGGAAGCGCCTACGCCTCGCTGCTGGAGCCGGCGAAGGCGCCGAGGTTGGGCAGGGATCTAACCCAAACTCACTCTAGAACTTAAGCGGGACTATCCGGCCGACATGCTGTCACGCTATCGTGGCAGACCGGCAGCATGTGGGATGAGAGGGGACGATCGTGACGCTGCACCAGCGGATCTGCGTGATCGGCGCGGGGCCAAGCGGCCTTGCGGCGGTGAAAACGCTGTCCGAACGCGGGTTCGACAACATCACGGTGTTTGACCGCGGCGAAGCTGTCGGCGGCAACTGGGTCTTCGACGACAGTTCCGGCCATTCCAGCGTGTCCGAGTCGACCTTCATGATCTCGTCGAAGGATTATTCCGGCTATTCGGATTTCCCGATTCCGGATGACTATCCGGACTATCCCCATCACAGCGAGATGGCGGAGTATTTCCGTGCCTATGCCGAGCGGTTCGATCTCGACCGATTCATCCGCCTGAACCATCTGGTCGAACATTGCGAACCGAAACCGGACGGAGGCTGGCTTGTGACGGTGCGCCAGGTGCGCACCCGCGAGATCGAGACCCTGCCGTTCGACTTTGTCGTCGTCGCCAACGGGCATCACTGGATGCCCAGGATGCCGGAGCGTCGTGGCTCGTTTTCCGGCGAATGGCTGCATGCCCACAACTTCAAGCGCGCCGAGACCTTCCGCGGAAAGCGTGTTCTGGTGATCGGCGGCGGCAACTCGGCATGCGACATCGCGGTGGAGACGGCGCGCGTGTCGGCGTTCACTGACATGTCGCTCAGGCGCGGCTACTGGATCGTGCCCAAGTTCCTGTTCGGGTACCCGAGCGATCACATTCACAATCTGGTCTACCGCTGGTTCGGCCGCCTGCCCCTCAAGTGGCGCAGCAGGGCGCTTCAGCTGCTGCTGCGCATCCTCAACGGCCCGCACCACAAATACGGCATGCCGAAACCCGACCACAGTCTTCTTGAGACGCATCCCTCGATCAGCAGCGAACTGCTCCTGGCGATCCGGCAGGGCCGCGTGGCGATCCGATCTGACATCGCCAGGGTGGATGGCGATACCGTGCATTTCACCGACGGAAAAATGGAATCCTACGACACCGTCATCTGCTGCACCGGCTACGAGATCGCCCATCCGTTCCTGGACCGCGAGCTCGTCGACTATTCGTCGGGACCGGTGCCGCTCTACCTGAAGATCTTTCCCGCACAAGTGCCGGGGCTTGCCTTCATCGGTCTGGTGCAGGTCATCGGCGCGATCTGGCCGGCAGCCGAGCTTCAGTCGAAGATCCTTGCATCCTATCTCCTGAAGGAGTGGCAACCGCCCGAGGACCTGGAAGCCGCAATCGCGGAGGAACTGGCCAAACCCGACATCCGCCAGCTCGACACGCCTCGTCACACGCTCGAAGTCGACGGCCCCGCCTATTGCGACCGCCTCAGACAGCAGCTTGACGGAAAGGGCTAGCGTTCGCGCGGCGGAGCGTCAGCTTTCGGCCTCGCGCTGCTTTCTTTCCGCACCGCATAATAATTGGCGAAGAAGATCACCGCCGCGCCCGCGAACACCCACGCGTCAATGGCTTCCGCGTAGAACAGGTATCCGATGATCGCCACGAGAGGCACGCGCAGGAAGTCGATCGGCAGGACGACCGAGGCGTCCGCGATCGTGAGCGCGCGGGCAAGCGTGTAGTGAGCGCTGAGTGCCGCCCCGCCGATCAGGAATATCCAGGGCACGTCGGCCCAGACCGGCGGCACCCAGTCGAACAGTGCCGGGACAAGAGCCATCGGAAGCTGCATCACGGTCATGTAGAAGATAATGGCAAGCGGCGAGTCGGTCCGCGTCAGCACCTTGGTGACGACAACCGCCACGGCGTAGGCTGCGGCGGCGGTCAGCACGACGAGGGCGGCGGGATCGAAAACTCCGAAGCCCGGGCGCAGCACGACGAGCACGCCGAAGAAACCGCCGGCAATGGCAACCATGCGCGGGAACGTGGCGCGTTCCCCGAGGAACAGGATGGCCATGATGGTGGCCCAGATCGGCATTGTGAATTCCAGCGCGAAGACGTGAGCCAGCGGCAGCAGGGCGATACCGACGGTCCAGCAGTACTGTCCGAGGAAATGCACCACATTGCGTCCGAACTGCAGCAGCGGACGTTGCGTATGCAACACCGGAACGCCGTAGCGCGCGATAATCGGCAGCATGATGAAGATCCCGGCCACGGACCGGAAGAACAAAATCTCGAACGTTCCCATGTGATAGGAGAGCTGCCGTGCCGCGATTGCCATGGTGAGGAACGACAGCAGCGCGCCGACCATCCACAGGCAGCCGCGCAGAACCGGAGACTGGGCAAGATTGGCTGTCATGATGGCGGCTTGACCGGAAAGTGGCGGGATCTGCACCCGCTCTCACGGCTGCGGTGCCATTGTCCCTGTCAGGGGCACGCGGTCAAGGGAGGACGGCTTTCGGGTTCCGATGCGGCAGGCAGCCGGACGCGCCGCGCCTATTGTGGCTCGCCAGGACCTTCGTCGCCGTCAGGCGGTCCTTCCGTGCCCGGCGTATTCGACGATACGCCGTCGGCGCGATACTCCTGCTCCCGGATTTCCTCACTGCGGCAGCCGACCACAAATCTGTACTCCATCGGATCGTTACGGCCGTCATAATCCGCAAAATTGCGGATCATGAACGGGTCGTCCCGTTCGGCGCAGTAGAATTCGTCTCTCTGCCGGCTGAACTTCGCGCCGTTCTTCAGCAGGTACTTCTCGCCGTTGAACGTGATGATGTTTGTTGTCTGCGCCTGCGCTTTAACGGGCGCCTGCAGGAACGCGCTCAGGATAATTGTGGCAATAGCAGCGGTACATGCCGACCGGATCGGTACATTACGCGACGCAAAAAACGGACAAAAAACACACAGTACAAAGGAACGCATAGCCGGGACTTCCCAATGCTGACCACCCTTCTCCAACGAAAGGCCAACACGATTCCCCGTTGTGGAAACCCGCAGTTATGTATGTTGACCCAACCCCACCACGCCCAGCGACCAAACTCGCCGGATACGTGGAATTCATAAATTATTCACCATATAAGCACGGGAGTCCCGGGATTTAAGGAAAAACGGTAAATTCTGCGGTTTCCGGGGCTTTCCGGACGCGCCGGTTAACACGACCTTAAAGAAGCCGCCTTAGCTTCCTATATCAGGGAAGCGCCCGGTGGGTCGGGCGTGGGTACGGGTTCAGTCTGACGGATGGCTTGTAGGCCATGGCGCGTTCAGCGAAAAAGAAGAAGCAGGACAAGGAAGAGAAGACAACGCAGCGCCCGAAGCGCCGCGGTCTCCGACGCCTGTTCTATTGGGGCACGGTCCTCTCGCTCTGGGCCGTGATCCTGTTCGGCGGTGCTGCCGCGTACGTCGTCATGACGGCGACGAACAGCGACAGCGTCAATCTTCCCGAACGCACTGCCGGCATTACGGTGCTGGCAGCCAACGGCGACGTGCTCGCGTTCCGCGGCACATTCCTGGGCGATCAGGTCAGGCTGGATGAGATGCCCGATTATCTGCCCCAGGCGGTAATCGCCACCGAGGACCGCCGCTTCCACTATCATTTCGGCATCGACCCCGTCGGGCTGGCGCGCGCGATGGTTGCCAACTACAAGGCCGGGCGGATTGCGCAGGGCGGCAGCACCATCAGCCAGCAGTTGGCCAAGAATCTGTTTCTCAAGCCTGATCGGACATTGCGCCGCAAGATCCACGAGATGATCCTCGCGATCTGGCTGGAAGCGAAGTACACCAAGCAGGAAATCCTGCAGCTCTATATGAACCGGGTCTATTTCGGCGCCGGTGCCTATGGCGTCGATGCCGCGGCGATGCGCTATTTCGGTAAGTCGGCGCGCGACGTGACGCTTGCCGAGTCTGCCATGCTGGCCGGCCTGCTCAAGGCGCCGACCCGCTTTGCGCCGACCCGGAACCTGAAGCGGGCCCGCGCCCGCGCCAAACTGGTGCTCGCCGGCATGGTAGAGGCGGGCTACATCAGCGCGAGACAGGCGGTCATCGCTGCGGACAAGCCGACGAAACTCGCCGGCAAGGCGCGTCTTCCGGCCATCCATTACGTGGTCGACTGGATCAATGAGCTGCTTCCGTCCTTCACCGGCGTCGAGGGGACAGATCTCGTCATCGAGACCACGATCGACCCGCACCTCCAGCGCATCGCGGATGCCGCGGTCGCCAAGCACATGGAAACCGAAGGTCGCAAGGCCGGGGTCGGGCAGGCAGCCGTCGTGATCCTGGAGCCGACCGGTGCCGTCAAGGCGATGGTCGGCGGGAGGTCATACGCCGAAAGCCAGTTCAACCGCGCGGTCAAGGCACGCCGCCAGCCGGGCTCCGCATTCAAGCCGTTCGTTTACCTCGCCGCATTGGAGCGTGGACTGACGCCTAACTCCCGTCGTGTCGACCGTCGTGTGCGGTTCGGCAACTGGAGCCCGCGCAACTACAAGAACAAGTATTACGGCGAGATGACCCTGCGTGAGGCGCTTGCGCGCTCGTCCAATTCGATCGCCGCCACGCTTGCCCACCAGGTCGGGCCGCAGGAGGTCGCGCGAACCGCGCGGCGCATGGGGATCACGACGAAGCTCGCGGGTAACGCGTCGATCGCGCTCGGCACGTCCGAGGTCACGCCGCTCGAACTGACGGCAGCCTATGTGCCCTTTGCCAATGGCGGCTACGGGGTTTTGCCGTTCATTATCCATCGCATCAAGACCAAGGACGGCGACGTCCTTTACCGGCGAGCGGGGTCCGGACCCGGACTGATCATCACGCCGCAGGCGCTGGTCGGCATGAATTCGATGATGAAGACCGTGATCACGCACGGCACAGGCCGCGCGGCTCAGCTTTCTCATCATCCCGCGGCCGGCAAGACAGGAACGAGCCAGCAATCCCGTGACGCCTGGTTTGTCGGCTACACGTCGTCGCTCGTTGCCGGCGTCTGGGTCGGCAATGACGATCAGAAGAAAAAGATCCGGCGCGTGACCGGCGGCGGTCTGCCTGCGCGGATCTGGCGGGACATCATGGAGCCGGCTCACGCCCAGTTGCCCGTCCAGGCGCTGCCCGGGGCCGGCCAGAGCCGCGACACGCTCAACCCGATCGAACGCCTCCTCAGCAGTCTGCAGATCGGCGGCGAGGAAGAGCCGGTTCGGGGCAGGGACTCGGGCACCGGGTTCTGGGGCAGGCTGTTCGGCTCGGGCGGCAAGGCCCGTGACGATCTTTAGGCCCGGGCGTCTGCCGGTGATTGCGCAATGACTCCGACCGGAATACTGGAAACGGTGCTCTACGCCGAAGATCTCGACGCGGCGGAAACGTTCTATCGCGACGTGCTCGGTCTGGAGCGCATGACCCGCGTCGACAACAGGCATGTTTTCTTTCGCTGCGGCGATCAGGTGCTGCTGATCTTCAATCCGGCCGAAACCAGGAAACCGCCGTCTTCGCCGCAAAGCCTGCCGGTGCCGCCGCACGGTGCCGATGGTCCGGGACATGTCTGCTTCAGGGCGGCCGCTGCGGAAATCGAGGACTGGAAGCAGCGTCTCGAAACGACAGGCGTGACGATCGAGTCCGACTTCTTGTGGCCGAGCGGCGGCCGTTCGATCTATTTCCGTGATCCCGCCGGCAACAGCCTCGAGTTCGCCGAACCGGTTATCTGGGGTCTCGAATAGGACAGGCCGTCACGCCGGATCGCGCGCCAGCCTCCATGCCGCAATGTTGCCGAACAGCGCGATGGGCAGGAACGCGGCGAAGACCCAGAACGCAACCACCTGAGCATTTTCCACCGTCACGCCGTCCGCGAACCCGGCCGCATTGGCAACGATCCCCGTCGCCGCCGAACCGACCGCGTAGCCGATCAGGTGAATTGTCGGCAGCGCGGACGATGCCGTCTCCCGCTCGTTGCTTGCTGCCGCGGCAACCACCCGGCGGACCACGAAGCCCCAGAACATGCCGAAGCCCGCGCCGGTCGCCACCGCGGCGACAAAGAGACCGGTCAGTGAGTTTGACGGCATGGCGAAGGCAAAGCCGATGAGACCGGCGGTGATCAGCACGGAGCCTGCCTTGATGATCGACCCTTCGTAACGGACCGCCGCACTGGCAAACGCAATGGCGGCCAGTGTCCACCCGACCGATTCCACGGCAATCAGATAACCGGCGCCGAGCGGATCGATGCCGTACAGCACGCGCATCAGCAGCGGGCCATACGTAGTGAATGACATCGTGGCAATGGCGAGCAGAAGGATCATAAGCAGTCCGGCGCCGACCCTATGGCGGATGTCGAGCGGCCGGCGCGGAAACAGCCGGTTCCCGGCCTTTGCGTCCAGTTTGAAGAACACCACGAAAGCCGCGACACCGATGAGGACCAGCACGGCCGACCGCAGCACAGTCACCTCCGCCCCCGCGGCGGCGATGGCGAGAACAGCGATGCACAGGATTGCAAGCCTGCGCACCGGTGCCCCGTCGCGATCAGGTTTGCGCTGCTGTGCGGTCTCGTCAGCGCTGTCCCGCAGCAGGAAGATCGCGGCAATGATGAGAACGAGAGCCTGGGCAGCGAAGGCCCAGAAGGCCATGCGCCAGAGGCCGGCGGATGCGAAGGCGCCGCCGATCAGCGGACCGCAGAACGCCGATGCCCCCCAGATCCCCGAGATCACCGCCATGGTTCTGGGGATCAGCCGGTCGGGAAAGAGCTGGCCCGCCGCGACAAAAGCGACGGCGACGAGACAGCCGCCGCCAAGGCCCTGGAGCGTGCGGCCGATCAGCATCGTCGCCATGTCCGGCGCGACGGCACTTGCGATACAGCCGACGGCGTAGACGGCCGCCGCCGCGATGGTCGTCAGCCGCAGGCCGTGGCGGACCGCCAGCAGACCTGTGACCGCGCCTGCGATGATCGAGCCGAGCTGATAGAGCGCGATGGTCCAGCTGATATAGGCGACTCCTCCGATCTCCTCGACCGCGCTCGGCATGGTCGTCGCCGCAAGCAGGGCATCTGCTGCATGCAGCCAGACGCCGAGGCACAGCAGCACCAGCTTGAGGAAACGCCCGCCTTCGAACAGTTCCGCCCATCCGGCGTCGGTTGCTTTTGGCTCATGGGTTGTCATGACGGACGGACCCGGTGTCGGCCGAGATGCGATAGGCGCAGCGCCGCGCGCCTGCAAGGATGTGGTCGACACGCTCGACCGAAACGCCGTCGCCGAGAACGGCCCGGAAGATCATCAGTTCGCTGCGGCACAGGCCCTGGCACTCCGTTGCCGCCGCGCATATCGGACAGTGGTTCTCGATCAGCATCAGGCTGCCGTCGTCATTCCTCTGCCATTCCGCCATATAGCCTTCCCGGTCCCTGATTTCGGTGAGCGCTTTGACCCGCTCTTCGAGGCTGTCATGGTCCGAAAGGGCGCCGCCATAGGACGCGAGTGTCGTCTTTTCCCGTTCGGCAATGACGCGCTCAAGTCCGTCTTCGCCGAACGTCGCGCGCACGGAGCGCAGCACCTCCAGCGTGAGATCGGAATGGGCGTCCGGGAACCGGGCGTGGCCTTTTTCCGTCAGCGACCAGAGCCGTTCGGGCCGCCCGACACTGCCGGAGACGTTCTCGAATGTGACGAGACCCTCGGCTTCCAGTCGTGCAAGTTGCTTGCGGGCCGCGACAGCGCTCATGCCCAGGCGCTCGGCGATTCCGCCCGCGGTCTGACTGCCGCGGCTTTTGATCAGGTAAAGGAAGCGATCTTCGGCGGGTTGGGGCATGGCAAGTGGCACACAATTAGAAAACCATTTAGTTATTTAATTAGATGTGTGCCCGAATTCAATTGAAAACACCAGGACGGTTTCGAACAGGTCGGGAATGAACCGGAGTAAGCGCGGATCCGGAACCGCAGGTTCAGCCGGAAGGGGGCAGAATTCCGGGAATCTCGCCGAACTCTTCCGCCAGATGCTGCAGAAACACGAGCAGTCTCTTCGGCTGATACCGGCTTGGCAGGAAGGCCGCGTTGACTGTGAGCGTTGCCGCCCGCCAGTCCGGCAGGAGGTCGATCAGCCGGCCGGCCTTGAGATCCTCCTCGACAAACCAGCGCGGCAGAACCGCAAAACCGACCCCCATGAGGGCGGCACGATGCAGCGCGAAGATGTTGTTGGTGCTGAGGCAAACCTCAGGCGTCATCACGAACGCGTCCCCCGACATTCCGGAAAGGCTGATGTTGCCGCCGTCAAACGGCTGAAGTGCGGCGCAGGGCAACGCGGCGACTTTGTCCGGGGACTTAAGCCGGTCGCGTCCGGCGA
>CBDHYJ010000052.1:0-53716 GCA_965275905.1 Hyphomicrobiales bacterium
GGCTGGACCAACACGCAGATCGCGAGCCGTTTCGGCATTTCGCAGAACACGGTGAAATTCCATCTGAAGAATCTCTACGACAAGCTCGACGTCAAGAACCGGGCAATGGCCGCCGCGCTTTATTCCTCGCAGTCCGAACTGGACGCCTGATCGTTTCCTTCTGATCCTGCGGATCCGGTTGTCGCCGGAAAGCGACGGATGATCGCGCATGCGCGCCTTCGGCCACCCGCCCGGGTAGGTCCGCACCCATCCGTCAGGACGATCACCCACCGCCAATAAGATTTTCGCAACACGCCGAAGCGGGTGTGTGCGAGGGCCGCGGAATCTGAAAAATTCAATCCTGCGAACGGGAAGGTTGCGGTGCAGTCGCAGTCTTCGGGAACGGTCACCCGGTTTCCGAGGCGGGACCGCATCGTTTTCCGGGGCCCGTTCGCACCCGAACAATCATCGGCTGCTGAAGCGCCGAAACGGCAAGAAGCGGTGCTCCGCGCAGCGGGCACCTCGAGGAAACAAAAAAAGGAGACTGTCCCATGACCGGCGTGACGCATCTGTTCATTCCTGGCCCCACAAACGTGCCGGATCCGGTCCGCCGGGCCGTCGACCTGCCCATGGAAGACATGAGGGCGCCGGACTTTCCCGACTTCGTGCAGCCTCTGCTGGAAGATCTGAAGGCCGTGTTCAAGACCACGACGGCCCGGGTATTCGTGTTCCCGTCGTCCGGAACAGGCGCCTGGGAAGCTGCGGTGACGAATGTGCTGTCGCCCGGTGACAAGGTGCTGATGTCGCGCTTCGGCCAGTTCTCGCATCTCTGGGTCGATATGTGCCAGAGGCTCGGCCTCGACGTCGAGGTGATCGACGTGCCCTGGGGCGAAGGCGTTCCCGTGGAGCAGTATGCCCGCCGTCTCGCCGCCGACGTCAAGGGTGAGATCAAGGCAGTCTTCGCCTGCCACAACGAAACAGCGACGGGCGTGTGCAGCGACATCGCCGCGATCCGCAAGGCGCTGGACGATGCCTATCACCCGGCCCTGCTGTTCGTCGACGGCGTCAGCTCTATTGCCAGCGTCGACTTCCGCATGGACGAATGGGGTGTCGACATGGCGGTGACCGGATCCCAGAAGGGCCTGATGCTGCCGGCGGGCCTCGGAATTCTCGCGGTCAGTCAGAAGGCGCTGAAGCAGACGGAACGCGCCACCATGCGCCGGGCCTACTTCGACCTGCAGACAATGGCCGCCGCCAATGACACCGGATACTTCCCCTATACGCCGGCCACGACCCTGCTGCGCGGTCTGAGGCGGTCGCTCGACATGCTGATGGCGGAAGGCCTGGAGAACGTCTTTGCGCGCCACCGCCGCATCGCCGAGGGTGTGCGCCAGGGCGTCGCCGGATGGGGCCTGGAGCTCTGTGCACGCGATCCCAAGTGGTACTCCGACACGGTCAGCGCGATCTGCGTGCCGGAGGGCTACGACGCCGCCGAGGTCGTGAAGATCGCCTACTACCGGCACAAGGTGTCGCTCGGCGCCGGCCTGTCGAAGGTTGCCGGCAAGGTGTTCCGCATTGGGCATCTCGGCGACATGAACGAAGTCATGGCTCTGAGTGCGCTCGCCGGCGCGGAACTGGCCCTGCATGATGCAGGCATTCCGATCGAATTCGGCAGCGGTGTCGCGGCCGCCCAGCGCTACTACAGCGAGATCCATGCGCCGGTCCTGGCGAAGGCGAGCTGAGCGTTCCTGACCGACCTCCAGTCAACCGGACCATTCCCACTCTTCGAGGATCGTCATGAGTCACACCATTCATCATCCCGTATGCAGCCGGCTGCAGCGTAGCGAGCTTGCCGTTCCCGGGTCCAACCCGTCCATGATCGAGCGGGCCGCTGCCAGTGCCGCCGACTACGTGTTCCTCGATCTGGAGGACGCGGTCGCGCCGCCGGACAAGGAGAAGGCGCGCATCAACGTGATCGTCGCCCTGAACGAGATCGACTGGCGGGCGCTCGGCAAGACCGTCTCGGTCAGAATCAACGGGCTCGATACCCACTACATGTACCGCGACGTGGTTGACGTGCTGGAACAGGCCGGAGACCGGCTGGACACGATCCTGGTGCCGAAGGTGGGCGTGCCGTCCGATCTCTATCTGGTCGAAGCGCTGGCCAACCAGATCGAGGCTGCCAGGGGCTACAGGAACAGGATCGGGCTTGAAGCGCTGATCGAGACCGCGCTGGGCATGGCCAATGTCGAGGCGATCGCTCAAGCCAGCCCGCGCCTCGAAGCCATGCATTTCGGTGTCGCGGACTATGCCGCGAGCTGCCGTGCGCGCACGGTCAACATCGGCGGTCTCAACCCGGATTATCCGGGCGATCAGTGGCACACGGCGCTGTCGCGCATGACCGTGGCCTGCCGGGCCTACGGTCTGCGGGCGATCGACGGTCCGTTCGGCGATTTCAACGACCCGGACGGCTATCTGCTGGCGGCGCGCCGGGCCGCGGCCCTCGGTATCGAGGGCAAGTGGGCCATTCATCCGAGCCAGATCGAACTCGCGAACGACGTATTCTCGCCTCCGCAAGCGGAAGTGGAACGCGCCAACCGAATTCTGGCCGCACTGGCTGAAGCCGAAGCGCAGGGCCGCGGTGCGGCCGATCTTGACGGCAAGATGATCGATGCCGCGTCAGCCCGCATGGCGCGCAACGTGGTCGAGACCAACGCCGCCATCGGTGCGGCATCGGCTGTGACGTCGGCCGTCGCCTGAGGCAGCGCGGGACGCCAGTCGAGGAGGATCCGGACATGGACATTCATGAATACCAGGCCAAGGAACTGCTGGCCGGCTTCGATGTGCCGGTGCCGCGCGGAGGGCTGGCCTACAGCCCCGAGCAGGCCAGCTACAGGGCCCGCGAGATCGGCGGTGCGCGGTGGGCTGTGAAGGCACAGATCCACTCCGGTGCCCGCGGCAAGGCGGGCGGTGTGAAATTGTGCACGAGCGACCGCGAGATCACCGACTCGGCCAACGATCTGCTCGGCAAGCGGCTGGTGACGCACCAGACCGGCCCTCAGGGCAAGACCGTCTACCGGCTCTATGTGGAAGAGGCGCTCAACATCGAGCGCGAGTTCTATCTGGGCTTCGTGCTCGACCGCAAATCCGAGCGGATCATGGTCGTCGCGTCGGCCGCCGGCGGCATGGAGATCGAGGAAATCTCGGCCGAAGCTCCCGATTCCCTGCTGCGTGTCAGTGTCGAGCCGGCCGTTGGCATGCAGGAATTCCAGGCACGCGAGATTGCGTTCGGTCTGGGTCTCAATTCCGCGCAGATCGCGCAGGCCGCCAAGATCATTATGGGCTGCTACCGCGCCTTCAGCGAGCTCGACGCGACCATGGTCGAAATCAATCCGCTGGTGGCGACGGCAGACGGCACCCTCGTGGCCCTCGATGCCAAGATGAGCTTCGACGAGAATGCGCTGTTCCGGTGTCCGCAGATCGCGGAACTGCGCGACAAGTCGCAGGAGGATCCGCGGGAGACCTTCGCCGCCGACCGCGGCCTGTCCTATGTCGGTCTCGACGGGCAGATCGGATGCATCATCAACGGTGCCGGGCTGGCCATGGCGACCATGGACATGATCAAGCACGAGGGCGGCGAGCCCGCGAACTTTCTCGATATCGGCGGCGGCGCGTCGCCGGAGCGCGTGGTCAAGGCCTTCAAGGCCGTTCTGGCCGACGACAACGTCGAGGCGCTGCTGGTCAACATATTCGCCGGCATCAACCGCTGCGACTGGGTCGCGGAAGGTATCGTCCAGGCGCTGAAGACCGTCGACGTGCCGGTGCCGCTCGTGGTGCGGCTTGCGGGCACGAACCTGGAGCAGGGCCTGGACATCCTGCGCCAGAGCGGTCTGCCGATCATCGTCGCCGCCACCCTGGCAGAAGCGGCACAGGCGGTGGTCGGCGCCTGGCGCGACGCGAAAACGCACTAATCCGGACTTCTGGGAGAGAAGACTATGGCCATTCTCTTGGACAACTCCACGAAGATGCTGATCCAGGGCTATACCGGCCGGATCGGCACGTTCCACGCCGAGGAAATGATTGCCTACGGCACCAACGTGGTCGGCGGGGTCACGCCCGGCAAGGGCGGTACGCTGCACCTGGACCGGCCGGTTTTCAACACGGTCAAGGGTGCGGTTGAGGAAACGGGAGCGGAGGCGAGTGTCGTGTTCGTGCCGCCGCCGTTCGCGGCCGACGCCATAATGGAAGCTGCGGATGCGGGCATCCGGCTGTGCGTCTGTGTGACCGATGGCATCCCCGCCCAGGACATGATCCGGGTGAAGCGCTACATGCGCCGCTACCGCGCCGAGAACAGGATGCGCCTTGTCGGCCCGAACTGTGCGGGCGTGATCAGCCCGGGCAAGGCAATGGCCGGCATCATGCCGGGTCATATCTACGTGCCGGGCCGGGTCGGCGTTGTCGGGCGGTCGGGAACGCTCGGTTACGAGGCGGCCTCGCAGATGAAGGCGCTCGGGATCGGCGTCTCCACCAGCGTCGGGATCGGTGGTGACCCGGTCAACGGCAGCTCGTTCCGCGACATTCTCGAACTGTTCGAAGCGGACGACGAAACCGATGCGGTCATGCTGATCGGCGAGATCGGCGGGCCCCAGGAAGCCGAAGCCGCCGCCTTTATCCGCGAGAACGTGTCAAAGCCGGTTGTGGCCTACGTGGCCGGACTGTCGGCACCCAAGGGCCGGCGTATGGGTCATGCCGGGGCCATTATCTCGGCCTTCGGCGAGTCGGCGCAGGAGAAGGTCGAGATTTTCCGCGAGGCAGGGGTCGTCGTTGCCCGTCATCCGTCAGAACTGGGCGCCACGGTGGCCGCGACGCTGAGCGATTTCAGCAAAGTCGCGTGAGGGAAACGGTGTCAGGCGGCGAGATCCGTGCTCTGCACGATCTTCACGCCATGTTCCGCCATGTCATTCATGGCCGCGGCGAGTGATCCGTCGAGATCGATCGCCCGGCAGGCATCCTCGACGACGGTCACGTCGAACCCGAGCCTTGCGGCGTCGACAGCGGAGAACCGCACGCAGAAATCGGTGGCGAGCCCGGCCATGAAAAGGGTGTCGATATGCCTGTCGCGGAGATAGCCGGTCAGGCCGGTCGGGGTGGTGTGGTCATTCTCGAAAAAGGCCGAGTAGGAATCGATCTCCGCGCGGAAACCCTTGCGCACAATGAGATCCGCGCCGTCGGTCTCCAGTCCGTCATGGAATTGCGCTCCCGGCGTGCCCTGCACACAGTGAACGGGCCACAACACCTGCGGGCCGTAGGGCATGTCCACCAGGGAAAACGGTTCACCGCCGGGGTGATTGGCGGCGAATGACTGGTGATCCGAGGGGTGCCAGTCCTGCGTGAGCAGTCTGGTCCGGAACTGGCCTGCAAGGCCGTTGATGATCGGAACAACCTCGTCGCCCTGTGCTACGGCGAGGGCGCCATCAGGACAGAAGTCGTTCTGAACATCGATGATGACCAGTGCCTCGTTTGCCGCCCGCTGTGTCATGACTGATCCCTCCTAGCTCAAGCCGCCGCGTTTCCTTGACTCTATCGTTACCACCGGATCAAATCTCTTTCCATGCGCACAATCCGATAATGTCGCCTGTCAGCGTCAGGAGAGGGGTTCCTATGTTCAAGCTCAATCGTCGTTCATTCGTTGCCGGTGCGGCTGCCGCCACATCCGTGGGACTGTCGAGCCCGTCGATCGCACAGGGCAAGACGATCAAGATCGGTGCTGTCCAGCCATTCTCCGGCGGCCTTGAGCTCTACGGCAACCAGGCCAAGCTCGGGCTCGATCTGGCGGCCAAGGAAATCAATGACGCAGGCGGTATTCTGGGCCACAAGCTGGAACTGGTCTATGCGGACAACAAGACCGATCCCAAGACGTCGGTGGAGCGTGCCAACAGCCTGATCCGCAGCGACGGCGTGCTGGCCCTGACCGGCCCGATCACGTCCAATGCGCGCGATGCCATGGCCTCGACCGTCAAGCGGCTGAAGACACCGCTGCTCTATGCCACGAACTACGAGGGTGGGGCCTGCGATCGCTATATCTTCTGCTACAACACGGTACCGAACCAGGAACTGGCCAAACTGCTGCCGGCCATGAACTCCCGCTTCGGCACGTCATACTACATGTTCGGCGCCGACTATGTCTGGCCGCAGAAGATGTTCGAGGCGGCCGAAAAGATCGTCGGCGGGCTCGGCGGCTCGGTGGCCGGCAAGGAATTCACACCCTGGGGCGTAAAGGAGTTTTCGCCCGTGATCCGCAAGATCAAGGACTCTGGAGCCAAGGTTCTGGTCTTCGCCCTTCCGGGGGCCGATGGCATCACCTTCATCAAGCAGGCCGACAGCTTCGGGCTGCTCAACGACGTCAAGGTGGCGTTCCTCGGTTTCGCGGAGACCTATCTCGGTGCCTTCGGCGCCGACAAGGGCAAGGATATGTGGGTGACGGTGCCCTTTGCCTCTTCGCAAGATACCGATGGCGTCAAGGACTTCGTCGCCCGCATCAAGGCCAATGGCGGCGACAAGGCGCCGATCTCCCACTACGTCATGACCCACTACAATGCGCTCATGTCGGTCAAGGGCGCGCTTGAAAAGTCCGGGAAGGTCGAGAAGGAATCCCTGGTCGACGGCCTGGAAGGCCTCACCGTCAAGACGCCGACCGGAGACATGTCGATCGGCGCCAAGGATCATCACGTCACGCTCAACATGTACCTCGCCAAGTCCGCGACAAGCGAGCTGGAGATCGTCGAGGAACTCGGCAGTCTGGCACCCGATTCCGGCTGCAGCGCATAGGTCCGGCCGGGGCTGATGGATGAGGGCGGTGCCGGACTCGCGATAGAACAGCTGAACAAGGCATTCGGCGGTGTGCGGGCCGCCGACGACATTTCGCTCGAAGTCGCGCCCGGCGAGATGCTCTGTCTTGTCGGGCCGAACGGGTGCGGCAAGACCACGCTTTTCAACATGATCACCGGTTTCCTGCGGCCGGACAGCGGTGTGATCCGGTTCGGCGGCAGCGATCTTACCGGGAGCGATCCGATCGCGATCGCGCGGGCAGGCGTCGCGCGCAAGTTCCAGGTGCCGTCCGTATTCGGCGATCTGACGGTCCGCGAAAATCTCGACGTCGCCCTGAACGCTCCCGGGCGAACCGGGGGACGTCCGCCGGGGGAGCACGAAGACGACGGCGCCGGCGTTCTGGCACAGGTCGGTCTGGCGGACCTAGCCGCCGCACCGGCACGGACCCTGTCACACGGCCAGAAACAGTGGCTTGAAATCGCGATGGTCCTTGCCCTTGAGCCGCGGCTCATGCTGCTGGACGAGCCGACAGCGGGGATGACCCGGGCGGAGACGCTGGCGTCGGTCGACCTGATCCGCAAGCTGCATGCAGAGAGCGGCACGGCGATGATTTTGATCGAGCACGACATGGGCTTCGTCGAGGCACTGGGCTGCCAGGTTGCGGTGATGCTGCAGGGAAGGATCGTGGCGGCCGGGCCGTTCGAAAGCGTCAGTGCGCTGCCGGAGGTGCGCGAAGCCTATCTGGGTACCGCCCATGCTTGACTGCCGCGCCATCACGTCAGGCTACGAGGGCGGAATCGTGCTCGAAGACCTTTCGCTCATGATCAATGCCGGAGAAACGGTCGCCGTGCTGGGCCGCAACGGGGTCGGCAAGAGCACGCTCCTGCGGACGATCATGGGGCTGGTGCCGCTAGCCGGAGGCAGCATCGTGCTGGACGACAGGCGGCTTGATGCGCGGCCGACGCACGAGATCTCGAGGGCCGGTGTCGCGTTCGTGCCGCAGGGACGCGGTCTTTTTCACGACTTCTCGGTCGAGGACAACCTGCGTCTGGGCGCACGCGGAGAAGCCGACAGCGAACTGGCATTCGAGCTGTTTCCGGCACTCGCGGAGCGGCGAGGAGCCCGCGCCGGAGATCTGTCCGGAGGCCAGCAGCAGCAACTGGCCATTGCGCGCGCCGTTCAGGCGAAGCCTGCCTATCTGCTGCTGGACGAACCGTCCGAGGGGGTTCAGCCATCGATCGTCATGGATATCGCCAAGTCGCTGGGCGAACTGGCGCGGCGCGATCAGATGGCGATCGTGCTCGTCGAACAGAATGTCGACCTTGCGCTCGACCTGTGCGAACGCGTCGTGTTCATCGACAAGGGCCATGTGGCCGACGAGGCAGACGCGTCCGTGCTTCGCGATGACCCCGCACTCGTCGATACGTATCTGGGGCTGTGAGCGTCATGTCGGATCTGGTCACGCTGCTGCTCGACGCCGCCAACTACGTGTTCATACTGGCTCTTGTGGCGATCGGTCTCGCCATCATCTTCGGGCTGATCCGGGTCATCAACATGGCGCACGGCGAATTCCTCATGCTGGGTGCGTATCTTGTGCTCGTGATCGAAAGCGCGGGCGGCTCCTACTGGCTCGGCCTGGTGCTGGCGCCTCTTGCCGTCGGCTTCGCCGGTCTCGTGATCGAGGCGGTCATCGTTCACAGGGTCTACAACCGGCTACTCGACAGCATTCTCGCGACGTGGGGGATTTCGCTGGTTCTCAAACAGGCGATCGTGCTCGGTTTCGGACCGGGATCGCACTCGATCTCCCTGCCGCTGCAGGCCAATGTCGCGATCCTCGGTGTCGACTATCCGCTCTACCGGCTTTTCATCATGGCGCTCAGTCTCGGTGTCATGCTGTTCACCTGCTGGCTGTTCTTTTTCACGCGCTTCGGTCTCAATGCGCGTGCCGTGATCGCCAACCGCGAGATGTCGAGTTGCCTCGGCCTCAACACGCGGGCTTATGATCGCGCGACATTCGTCTACGGGACGGCGCTTGCGGGTCTCGCGGGTGCCGCCATCGCGCCGCTTATTTCCGTTGATCCGCAGATGGGGCTCGGATTCCTCGTTCCGGCCTTCCTGTCGGTTCTCGTCGGTGGGCTTGGCAGCATCGTCGGCCCGATCGCGGGTGCGGCCACGGTCGGCATGCTCGACAACGTGATCGCGCGGTCGGTTTCGCCCATAGCCGCCCAGCTCGGCGTTCTGGTGATTGCCATCCTCCTGATCAGGCTGTTCCCGAAAGGCCTGATCTCGCGGAAGGGCCGATCGGTATGACCGGCCGGGGACCGGAAGACATTTCCGGAGCCGGCCTGGTTGCCGCCGGTCTCTTGCTGCCGTTCGTGGTTGCGGACGGGGCTCTGGGTTCCCTGTCGATCTATTTTTCCTACGCCCTTTTTGCCGCGAGTCTCGCGTTCATCTGGGGCCACGTGGGTCTGCTGAGTCTCGGCCATGCGGTTTTCTTCGGAGCCGGCGCCTATGCCATGAGCGTCGTGACGCTCGGCAAGCTTCCGGGTCTGCCCTGGCTCATCTCGACCTGGCTCGGCCTTGCCGCCGCCCTTCTGGTCCCGGCCCTGCTCGCCTGGGCGATCGGGCTGTTCCTGTTCTCCAGCCGCAACCTGCAGGGCCCGTTCTTCGGGATCATCACGCTTGCCATCGGCGTGATTGCAGAGCGGCTCGCGATCAACTGGGACTATCTTGGCGGTCTCAACGGGCTGATGAGCGTTCCTCCCATCGTGCTCGGCCTGAACGGCGCAGGCCACGAGCTCTGGGACACGGTGCCCGTCTATTACGTGATGCTGGGTCTGCTGGTCGCGGGGCTGATTGTCCTGAGGCAGGTCATGAGATCGCGTTTCGGTCTGGCGCTGGCGGCGGTGCGCGACAATGAGCTGCGCGCCCGTGCGCTGGGCTACGATCCCGCACGCCTCAAGACCAGGGCCTACGCGCTAAGCGCCGCGCTTGCCGGGTTCGCCGGGGCCATGTTCGTGGTCCAGTTCGGCTTCGCGTCGCCGGCGCTGATCGGCTTCAGCCTCTCGGCCGAGGTGCTGATCTGGGTGGCGGTCGGCGGGCGCGTCAGCCCTCTTGCCGCAGCGCTCGCGGCGATCCTGGTGCGGCTCAGCGAAGAGACCCTGTCGCGTCTGCTGGGCGATGCCTGGCTTCTCGTGCTCGGTGGCCTGTTCGTGATCTGCGTGATGTATCTGCCGCGCGGCGTGTTCGGCGAGGCCTTCGCGAGGCTCGGGACTCTGACCGGAAGATCCACGGCAGGCGCTACGCGTTGATCTCCATGCGCAGCCCGCGGCCGTCGCGCGGCGGGTCTTCGGGCAGGCGAATGGCTTCGCCACGGTCTATGCGCGCGGCGGCACAGGCCAGCGCACAAGCGTCGATCAGGTCGTCGGCGCCGACCTTCGAGACCGGACCTAGTTTCTGCTCCAGGAATTCGCGCTCGAAGCCCTGGCGCTCCAGAAGTTCGCGGCGTTCGGCAAGGCCGGCCGGGTTCGGACGGCTCTTGACCTTCTTGGGCAGCGTCATCGGGGCGCCACCGTTGAGCGCCCAGAACACGAGTTCCGGGTGGCATTCGAAGACGCGGTCCTGCAGCGCCGGTGTCATCAAAGCGTCGATCTCGCGGATTTTCGGGAAGAGATGAAAGCACTGCTTGGAAACCTTGCGCGGCGGATCGGAGTGCTCCAATGCGACGGCACAGGCCCGCGGGTAGTCCGTTTCCATGACCGCGGCGCGGGCGGGTACGGAAAACACGCTGCTCTGCCGCTCGCCCAGGCGCTTGCGTGCCTCGACCTCGCAGGGGCGTCCGCCCCGGACCGCGGTTTCGGCGAGACCGATCGGCATGTCTACGGCAATCACGGCCGGCTTCGCCTCCAGTTCGAGGATTTCGGCGAATTCCCCGCAAACGAGGGCGCTCGGAGGCTCCGCGTCGGCGGCTTCGCGCAGCACGACCACCCAGCCGGCCGGACAGCCGTCCACGCCGGCGTACCAGCGCAGGTTTCCGGCGGTCATGATTCTGTCAGCAGGTTCAGGTTCTTTGCGATCTGGAGTTCGTCCGCGCCCGCCTCGACAGAGGCCTGGATTACCTTCGTCAGCGTGTTGGTGGCCTTTTCCAGGGCTTCGGACGGATCGCGTCCGACCACCAGATGGCCGGTAACCAGCGCGGTCAGGAGGTCGCCGGTGCCGTGCGGCACGTTTTCCAGGACCGGCGCTTCGGTCTTGTGCACCTCGTAGGGCGTGATCAGCATGTTGGCGATCTTGTCTTCCGTGGAACCGGGCGCAGAGGTGACCAGAACCTGCCCGCACCCGAGATCCCGCGCCGCGAGCGACGCCTCGGTCTGTGACTCCACGGACATGCCGGTCATCCAGCCAAGCTCGAAAAGGTTGGGGGTCACGATATCGGCCCGCGGAATAAGGGTTCGCCGGATGGCCACCGCCGCGTCTTCGAGCACGTAGAGGCCCTTCTTGAGATCGCCCATGACCGGGTCGCAGCAATAGATCGCCTTCGGGTTCAGCGCCTTGACCCGGCGGACGGCCATGGCGACGGCCTCGACCTGATCGACGCGGACCATGTAGCCGGACAGCACCGCGTCGACCTCGCCCAGCCAGCCATGCTCATCGAGCATCTCGACCATGTCGCCGATCTTGGTTGCCGGGACCTGCAGGCCGGCCGTGGACCCGTGTCCGGGATGGTTGGACAATACGATGGTGGGAATACCCCACAGATCGACGCCCATGGTTCTCAGCGCAATAGACGCGGCTGAGTTGCCGACGTGACCCCGGGCCACCTGTGACGATATGCCGAGCACAACCGGCATGTCAGAATCCGGTCGCCGAAGGTTCGGCAAATAGAGCGGGTAAAGCGGCGTGGCCCATGTCCAGAACTGTGCCTGATGGCGGCGTGCATTCCAAGCGCGCGGTGGTTGAAAAGAGGGGTTTTCCTCAGCCGAAAGACTACTGGATTGCTGCAACGCGGTAGACTAGTCTTGCGCCGCATCGACCAAGAGGGGCTCCATGACCATACGCCCGCGCCGCAGCGTACTCTATATGCCGGGATCAAACGAGCGCGCACTTGAAAAGGCCAAGAGCCTGCCCGCCGACGGACTGATTCTCGATCTGGAAGATGCGGTTGCGCCTGAGGTCAAGGAGGAGGCGCGCGCCGCGGTCTGTGCCGCCGTGCAGGCCGGGGAATACGGTCGCCGCGAAGTCCTGGTGCGGACCAACGGCCAGGACACGGCCTGGGGCACGGCCGACCTTGAAGCGGCGGGCAAATCCGGTCCGGACGGGGTGCTGATTCCGAAAGTGAATTCCGCGGCGGACGTGGAAGCCGCATCGAGGGTTCTCGACGATGCCGGCGCGGCGGACGGCGTTGCGCTGTGGGTCATGATGGAAACGCCGCTCGCGATCTTCAACGCGCGCGAGATTGCCGAGACAGCCGGGCGGACGCGTCTTGCCGGTCTTGTCATGGGGACGAACGATCTTGCCAAGGAGATGCACGGCCGGCTCGAAAAGGGCCGCGTGCCTTTCATCGGCATGCTCACCACCTGTGTGCTCGCTGCGAGAGCCTACGGCCTCGCTATCCTCGACGGCGTCTTCAACGACCTCGAGGATGACAGGGGATTCGCGGAGGAATGCCGGGCGGGGCGCGACGTCGGATTCGACGGCAAGACGCTCATTCACCCCGGGCAGATCGAGACCTGCAATTCGGTGTTCGCGCCAAGCGACGATGAACTGCAGCGCGCCCGGCGCATCGTCGCCGCGTTCGAAGAACCGGAAAACAGGGACAAGGGCGTGATCCGCGTAGACGGCCAGATGGTCGAGCTTCTGCACGCCGATATCGCGCGGCGAACCGTTGCGATCGCCGACGCCATTGCGGCGATGGCGGACTGACGGGACAAATTCGCATGAACGGTTCGAGCGACAAGACCAATCCGGGCAACTTCTTCGAGGACTTCAGTCTCGGCCAGGAAATCCGCCACGCCACGCCGCGCACGGTTACGGCGGGGGATGTCGCGCTCTACACCGGCCTTTACGGCTCGCGCTTTGCCGTTCAGTCGTCGGATGATTTCGCGCGCAGGATCGGACTGCCCGGCGCTCCGGTCGACGACATGCTGGTGTTTCATGTGGTGTTCGGCAAGACCGTTCCAGATATCTCGCTCAATGCGGTTGCGAACCTGGGCTACGCGGACTGCCGGTTTCTGGCGCCGGTCTATCCAGGCGACACGCTGTCCGCCAAATCGACCGTGATCGGGCTCAAACAGAATTCCAATGGCAAGACAGGCGTTGTTTATGTACGGTCTACGGGCACGAAACAGGACGGTGTTATTGTGCTCGACTATGTACGCTGGGTCATGGTGCGCAAGCGCGATCCGGATGCGGCCGCGCCCGATCCGGTTTTACCCGAACTGCCCGATGCCGTGGATGCCGACAGGCTGGGGACCGCGCTGCCCGCGTTCGATTCCGACGCTTACGACATGGCGCTTGCCGGGAGTCCGCATCGCTGGGACGACTACGAGCCAGGCGAGAAGATCGACCATGTGGACGGCATGACGATCGAGGAAGCCGAGCACATGGTCGCGACCCGGCTTTATCAGAACACCGCCAAGGTGCATTTCAACCAGTTTACCGAAGGCCAGGGCCGGTTCGGGCGGCGCCTGATCTATGGCGGTCATGTCATCAGTCTCGCCCGCGCATTGAGTTTCAACGGTTTGGCCAATGCCTTCCATGTCGCGGCGATAAACGGGGGACGTCATGTCGCGCCCTGTTTCGCCGGAAATACGGTCCACGCGTGGTCCGAAATCGTAGAAAAAAGTGAGATTCGCGACCGTAACGATGCCGGGGCCTTGCGCATCAGAACCTATGCGACGGTCGATCTGCCCTGTGCGGCCTATCCGGGCCGGGCCGAAAACGGTTTTGAAGATGGTGTTGTACTTGAAATCGACTACTGGGCAATGATCCCACGGTGAGTTCACGTATTTGAAAGGTGAATCAGGCCGAATTGCCTTAAACGGCGCAGAGGTCTAAATATTTGAAGGACGTTTCGCCGCGGCGACGAAAAAGGATGGATAGCATGGCGGACACAAAACTGCAGCCCGAACGGCCGCTTTCGCCGCATCTGCAGATCTATCGTCCGATGCTGACGATGATGATGTCGATCATCCACCGGATGACCGGCGCTGCCCTGTTTTTCGGCACGGCGCTGCTGGCATGGTGGCTTCTGGCGGCGGCAACCGGGCCCGAGGCCTTCGCCACCGCCCAGTGGTTCATGGGATCGATCCTGGGGCGACTCATCCTGCTCGGGTACACATGGGCTCTGATTCACCACATGCTGGGCGGCATCAGGCATCTTGTCTGGGATACGGGACGCGGTTTCGACCTGCCGACCGTTGAAATCATGGCCAAGGCGACGCTCGGCGGCTCGATTGTCCTGACGCTGATCGTCTGGGTCATAGGCTATTGGGTAATGGGGGGCTGATCCGATGTCCATGCGAACACCCCTGAGTAAAGTCCGCGGTCTCGGCTCGGCCAAGAGCGGTTCGGAGCATTTCTGGCTGCAGCGGGTTACCGCGGTCGCCAATATTCCGCTCGTGCTGTTCTTCCTTGTCAGTCTCATTGCGAATGCGGGAGGCGACCACGCCTCGGTGACGGCTTTCCTGGGATCACCTGTCATCGCGATCGTGATGATCCTGCTGATCGTTAGCGGCGTATTCCATATGCGGCTTGGCATGCAGGTGATCATCGAGGACTACGTTCACGGCGAGGGCACGAAAATTCTCGCTCTGATGGGCAATACATTCTTCTGCATTGCGGTCGCATTTGCCTGCGTGTTCGCGATGCTAAAACTCAGCTTGGGAGTCTGACGGGAAAATGGCGGGAACAGAGGGAAACGGAACCACCGCCCCATCCACCATCAATATCGGCGGCCGGGCCTATTCGTTCATCGACCACACGTTTGACGTCGTGGTCGTGGGCGCCGGCGGAGCAGGTCTGCGCGCGACACTCGGCTGCGCACAGGCCGGTCTGAAGACCGCCTGTATCTCGAAGGTGTTCCCGACGCGCAGCCACACGGTCGCGGCGCAGGGCGGCATTTCGGCCGCGCTCGGCAACATGGGCGACGACGACTGGCGCTGGCACATGTACGACACCGTCAAGGGCTCGGACTGGCTCGGCGATCAGGATGCCATCGAATATCTCTGCCGCGAGGCGCCCGCCGCCGTGTACGAACTGGAGCACTTCGGCGTGCCGTTCAGCCGGACGGAAGCGGGCAAGATCTACCAGCGTCCGTTTGGCGGCATGACGACGAATTACGGCGAAGGTACCGCCCAGCGGACCTGTGCGGCGGCCGACCGGACCGGGCATGCCATCCTGCATACGCTTTACGGCCAGTCCCTGCGCTACACGTCCGAATTCTTCATCGAGTATTTCGCCATCGACCTGATCATGGACGAGGACGGCATGTGCCGGGGCGTGGTTGCACTCTGCATGGAGGACGGCACGCTGCACCGGTTCAGGGCCAACAAGACGATCCTGGCGACCGGCGGATACGGCCGGGCCTATTTCTCGTGCACCTCGGCGCATACCTGTACGGGCGACGGCAACGCGATGGTGTTGCGGGCCGGATTGCCGCTCCAGGACATGGAGTTCGTTCAGTTCCACCCGACGGGCATCTACGGCGCCGGCATGCTGATCACGGAGGGTGCGCGCGGCGAGGGCGGATATCTGGTCAATTCCGAAGGCGAGCGGTTCATGGAGCGCTATGCGCCGTCGGCCAAAGACCTGGCGTCGCGTGACGTCGTCAGCCGATCGATGACCATGGAGATCCGCGAGGGCCGCGGCGTGGGCGCGGAAGGCGACCATATCTTCCTGCACCTGGATCACCTGGACCCCGCGGTGCTGCACGAGCGGCTTCCGGGTATCTCCGAGTCGGCCAATATCTTCGCCGGCGTCGACGTGACGAAGGAACCGATCCCGGTGCTGCCGACGGTGCACTACAACATGGGCGGCATCCCGACCAATTATCACGGCGAGGTGCTGACGCTGCGGAACGGAAATCCGGATACCGTGGTTCCGGGCCTGATGGCGATCGGCGAGGCAGCCTGCGTCTCGGTGCACGGCGCGAACCGGCTCGGGTCGAATTCCCTTATTGATCTGGTGGTGTTCGGACGGGCGGCGGGCCTGCGTGCGGCCGAAACCATGGAGCCCGGTCAGGGACAGCCTGAACTGCCGAAAGACGCAGGAGAACTGGCGATCACGCGGCTCGACAGGTTCCGCCATGCCGATGGCGATTTACCCACGGCACAACTGCGCCTGAAGATGCAGCGCGTGATGCAGAACAACTGCGCCGTTTTCCGCACCGGCGAAGTGCTTGAAGAAGGCCGCGAGCTGATCAACAACGTCTGGCAGGAAGACGCCGGAATCCGGGTAACCGACCGGTCTCTGGTCTGGAACTCAGACCTGATCGAGACCATGGAATTCGACAACCTGATCTGCCAGGCCGTGGTGACCATGGAGAGCGCGGCCAACCGCACCGAAAGCCGCGGCGGTCACGCGCGCGAGGATTATCCCGACCGGGATGACGAAAACTGGATGCAGCATACGCTGGCCTGGTCGAACGATGCCGACAAGTCCGTGACGCTGGATTTCCGTCCCGTCCACACCTACACCCTTACCAATGACGTTCAGTATATCGAGCCCAAGGCGCGGGTGTACTGAGGTCCCTGCCGGCGCATTAACAAAGGAAATCGACGCATGGTGCAATTGACGCTGCCCAAGAACTCCAAGGTCGGAGAGGGCAAGGTCTGGTCGGAGCCTTCGGGCGGCGGCAACATCCGTGCTTTCCGCGTCTACCGCTGGAATCCGGACGATGGCGGCAATCCGACGGTAGATACCTATCACGTCGACCTCGACACCTGCGGGCCGATGGTTCTCGACGCGCTCATCAAGATCAAGAACGAGATCGACCCGACACTGACATTCCGGCGGTCCTGCCGCGAGGGCATCTGCGGATCCTGCGCGATGAACATCGACGGGACCAACACGCTCGCGTGCACCAAGGGCATCGACGACGTCAAGGGTACGGTGAAGATCTATCCGCTGCCGCACATGCCGGTCGTGAAGGACCTGGTTCCGGACATGTCGAACTTCTATGCGCAGCACGCCTCGATCGAGCCGTGGCTGCAGACCGCGACACCGGAGCCGCAGCGCGAATGGCTGCAAAGCCGTGACGACCGGGAGAAGATCGACGGCCTTTACGAATGTATCCTGTGCGCATGCTGCTCGACGTCGTGCCCGAGTTACTGGTGGAACGGAGACCGTTACCTCGGACCGGCCATTCTCCTGCAGGCGTATCGCTGGCTGATCGACAGCCGGGACGAAGCGACTGGCGACCGGCTGGACAACCTGGAAGACCCGTTCCGGCTTTACCGCTGCCATACCATCATGAACTGCGCGAAGGCCTGTCCGAAGGGGCTCAACCCGGCCAGGGCCATCGCCGAAATCAAGAAGATGATGGTCGAACGCCGGGTGTGATCCGCACCGTTCCGGCCTGTGTCAGCGGCCGACACAAATGCCTGTATAAATGGCCATAATAATGTTCGGCAGCCGTCATAATCCTGATGGAAACCGGCTCTAGAACTCATCGCAACGGCCCGCATGCAGACGCCACCTGATCTGGTCGAATGCATGCTGCGGGCGGCCCCAACCCTCAGATGCGGCAGGCTTTGCGATGACCTTGAAGAACGTCCTTTTTCTGTGCCGTGACAATGCGGCGGTTAGTATTATGGCCGAGGCCTACATGACGGTTGCTGGGCGCGGCGTCGCCCGGGCTTTCAGTGCCGGGCCCGAGCCGGCCCGCGAGATCCATCCCCTCGCGCTGGAAACCCTGAAAGCAGCCGGAGTCCGCCACAGCGGCCTTGCGCCCAAGTCCTGGAACGCCTTCGCGCTGCCCCAGGCGCCCAGGATGGACCTTGTGGTTTACCTGTGCGATCCGGACATCATGCCCGGAGCGCCGGAGTGGCGCGGCAGTCCCGAGCGGCTCGTCCTGGGGCTGTCCTGGTCGCAACTCAACCATGCTGCTGGTCTGCGGGCTGCCGACTTTCTCGGCCAGTTTGCCGAGCTCCGTACACTGACGGACAGCCTGCTGCTCGAAATGCCCGGCATCTCCGCCCGGGAGTATCCGCGCGTCGCCTGACCGCCGGTCAGCGGATGGCCTTGCGGGTATTCTCGATGATCGCCGTGACGAACCCGGCGCCGTCGTCGAGTCCTTCCCGCAGCAGAGAAAAGCAGTCGGGCGTCGCCGGGTCGAGATTCCCGGTCACCTCGCCGCTGTCGAACTGCAGCCGGGCATCGAACTTGCGCGCGATGCGCTGCATGCGGCCGTTCTCGCTGAGGCAGATCATGTAGAGCACGCCGATGCTTCGGTTGCGCGCCGAGGTCAGGGTCCGGTCCATCAGTGCGGTGCCGATGCCGGAGTCCTGCCAGGGCGACTCCACGGTAAAGGCGACCTCCGCGGCGACCGGCCATTCGTCCAGAATGGGACGGAGTTCGGCGGCGGCGCGCAGGCTGCCGTCGGCGAAGAATCCGTGGATCAGAGTCGGCACCCGGCGGACGGTTTCGCAATAGCGCTCGATGAACGTGTCGCCGACCGCGGCGCAAAAGCGCATCTGCCGGCTTTCGCGGTCGAGGCGCAGCAAGTGGGCGCGGAATTCCTCGAGTTCCGTAGGCCACAGCTTTCGGATCTTGCCGGTCTCTGTGTTCGGTGAAGACATTGATTCGGCCTCGATTGTTGCGACGCACAATGATCTATGCTGCGCAAAAAAAACTTCAACCGGAAATGCTGCAATGCACAAAATTTCCTCAAGATGGGCGCTTTGAGGGCAGCCCGGTTGCGCAGTTTTTCGGGCTTGCTGGCGGGAAGTGCAGTCTGCTAGCGTGCGGCACAATTTTTAGTCAATCACAGGGAGCGTCCATGTTCGCGCAGCGGACTGGCGGATAGCGGAATGACCAGGGAAATCGGCCATTTTATCGGTGGCAAGAACGTTGCGGGCACAAGCGGCCGCTTCGCGGACATTTACAATCCGAGCACAGGCGAGGTGCAGGCCAAGGTCGCCCTGGCAAGCAGCGACGAAGTGCGCGCGGCCGTAGAAAACGCCGCAGCCGCGCAGCCGGGCTGGGCCGCCAAGAACCCGCAGGTTCGCGCCCGCGTCATGTTCAAGTTCCTCGACCTGGTGGCCAGGGAAAAGGACTCGCTCGCGGAGATGCTGTCAAGCGAGCACGGCAAGACCCTGCCGGACTCCGCCGGTGACATTCAGCGCGGCGTCGAGGTGGTCGAATTCGCCTGCGGGATCCCGCACCTCCTCAAGGGCGAGTACACCGAGAGCGCCGGTCCCGGCATCGACATGTACTCCATGCGCCAGCCGCTGGGCGTCGTCGCCGGCATCACGCCCTTCAACTTCCCGGCCATGATCCCGATGTGGAAATTCGCGCCGGCGATCGCCTGCGGCAATGCCTTCATCCTCAAGCCGTCCGAGCGCGATCCGTCCGTTCCGATGCGCCTTGCCGAACTCATGCTCGAGGCCGGGCTGCCGGAAGGCATCCTCAATGTCGTCAACGGTGACAAGGAATCCGTGGACGCGATCCTGACCGACCCGACCATCCAGGCCGTCGGTTTCGTCGGCTCGACGGCGATTGCGGAGTATGTCTATACCAACGGTACGGCGCACGGTAAGCGCGTGCAGTGCTTCGGCGGCGCCAAGAACCATATGATCGTGATGCCGGACGCCGACATGGACCAGGCGGTCGATGCGCTGATCGGTTCCGGCTACGGCTCGGCGGGCGAACGCTGCATGGCGATTTCCGTGGCGGTTCCGGTGGGCGAGCAGACCGCCGACGCTCTCGTCGAAAAGCTCATTCCGCGCGTGGAATCCCTCAAGATCGGCCCGTCGCATGACGTCGACGCCGACTACGGTCCGGTGGTGACCAAGGAAGCGCTCGAGCGGATCAAGGGCTATGTGGATCTGGGTATCGAGGAAGGTGCCGACCTCAAGG
This sequence comes from Hyphomicrobiales bacterium, assembly GCA_965275905.1. Classification (GTDB taxonomy): domain Bacteria; phylum Pseudomonadota; class Alphaproteobacteria; order Rhizobiales; family JAJFHC01; genus CBDAQD01. The sequence goes on from CBDHYJ010000052.1 coordinate 19,885, forward strand.
TGGACGGGCGCGACTTCACGATGCAGGGCTACGAGAACGGCTATTTCATGGGCGGCTGCCTGTTCGACAACGTCAAGCCGGACATGCGGATCTACAAGGAAGAGATTTTCGGTCCGGTTCTCTCGGTCGTGCGCACCGATGCCTATGAAGAGGCGCTTGGCCTGGCGACCGATCACGAATATGGCAACGGCGTCGCCATCTTCACCCGTGACGGCGACACCGCCCGGGATTTCGCCAACCGCGTTCAGGTTGGCATGGTTGGCGTCAATGTGCCGATCCCGGTTCCGCTTGCCTATCATACGTTTGGCGGCTGGAAGCGCTCGGTGTTCGGTGATCTCAACCAGCACGGGCCGGATTCCATCCGCTTCTACACCAAGACGAAGACGGTCACGTCGCGCTGGCCGTCCGGCATCCGCGAAGGCTCGTCCTTCGTGATTCCGACTATGTCGTGACGGTGCGGCACGCAACGTAAGCCGTCAGGCTGTTACGCGAGCGCCCCGTCGGACCGGCGGGGCGCTTTTTCTTATGCAAGCAGGGGAGAACTCGAAATGGGTGTTGTCGGACTGGTCGAATACGAGGACGCCGGGCCGGAGGTGCGCGCCGTCTACGACGACATCATGGCAACCCGGAACACGGACTGGATCAACAATTTCTGGAAGGCGCTGGCCAATGATCCGGCCGCGCTGAAGCGGACCTGGTTGTCGCTCAAGGAAGTGATGGGGCCCGGAGCGCTCGATCCCCTGGTGAAGGAAATGCTCTACGTGGCGATCAGCGCGACCAACAATTGCGAGTACTGCATCCGCTCGCATACGGCATCGGCCAGGGCAAAGGGCATGACGGATGAAATGCTGATGGAGGTGCTATCTGTCGTCGGCATGGCCAATGAGACCAACCGTCTCGCCAACGGCCTTCAGGTGCCGATAGACGACGCTTTCCTCTGAGCTGCTCCTGACGTTCCGGCTACTTGATCGCCAGACCCGCGACGAGAGCGCGAAGGTCGGGCATCAACTGCTCGAGCTCGCCCGCGGGGACCACGGCGAGAGCCCTGATCTGTTTTCCGGCGTCGAGCCTGAGCCACTGCGTCACCGTTACCGGCTTGCCCGTCGGCTTGTCCATCGCCATGCCCGTCACCTCATGGCCGTTGGCGCCGGCGACGGGCGCCTTGATCGTGTTGCCGATGCGGGCAATGGCGATCGACTTGATCGAACGGATCAACCGCTCGGACAGGATCGCGGGGGCAACGTTCGTCGGATAGGCGGCGGCGAGCGGCCTCACGATGATCACGACCGGCTGCGAGGCGTCGTCGACAATGTCCTTCGGGCCCCTGGTCAATATGATGCCGTTGCCTGCAAATGTGCGCACGATCCGGAACCCCGACAGCGACGTTACCGAGAACGGCAGTCCGGCGAGCTGTTCGTCAAGGCTCTGCACCGCGCGGAAGCGCACGCTTGCGAACACGGCCCTGACACTTTCGTCGTTCAGGACCTTTCCCGAAACGTCCTGTGCCGTGATCATCACCGTCGCGGCCTTGCCGCCAAGCAACAGTATCCATTTGTTAACCGTGCGATCGCCGACAGTCTGGCTGGCGGCCAGGCTCACGCCGTTGGCGTTATCGACGTTGACATCCTTCCTGCTTCTGATCGTGATGCCCTGCCGCGCAAACGCCGCTTCGGTCATGCTGGCAATGAGCTGCGGATAGGCCTGAGGCGGGAACTCCGCAACCAGGAAGGAACTGCCGGATTCCGTTATTTCGAAGCCGGAAAACTTCCTGCTCAGGACGAATCCGGGCGGCGGCGTCATGCCGATCGGCTTGCCCGGAATGAACTGCAGCTTGGCGTCCTGCGCGCCTGCGCCCGGACCGGGCGACAAAAATGCGGCGGCCCAAAGAAAAACCAGCAACGCCCGCCGCAACGCAAACAATTGTAAACTCATTGCACGTATTCTCACTGACGCAACTCCCCCTTGGCGAGTGTAGCAGCAATACAGGGCAGCCGTCGCCGGTTGCTTTTCAGGCGGTGTTTGATAAGTCTCGTTGCAGATACGATGAACCAGATCCAGTCCGTAGAGTCAGATCAGAACTCCAGAATCCAGTTCATGACAGGACCCATCGATTCCTACCGCGCGATGATCGCGTCAGGCACGTTGAGCCCCGATCCCGTCCAGGCGCTGGCGGCGGAGAAGCTGCAGCTTCTGCATAACCGGCTGACCGGATATGTGCCCGGCAAGGAGAAAGGCGGCCTGAAGGGGTTGCTGCAGATCGGGCGCCCGGACCCCGCGCCGGTGGGACTCTACATCTACGGCGGTGTTGGGCGCGGCAAGTCCATGCTGATGGACATGTTCTTCGAAACCGCACCGACCGAGCCGCGGCGGCGGGTTCATTTTCATGAATTCATGCAGGAGGTGCACGGCGCCGTCCACGAATGGCGCCAGGCGCACAAGGAAGGCACGGTCAAGGGTGACGACCCGATCGCGCCGGTCGCGGCGGACATCGCGAAATCCGCGACCCTTCTGTGCTTCGATGAGTTCCAGGTCACCGACATTACGGACGCCATGATCCTTGGCCGGCTGTTCACGGCCCTGTTCGAGCATGGCGTCGTGGTGGTGGCCACGTCCAACCGGCCGCCCGACGATCTCTACAAGGATGGCCTCAACCGGGCTCTGTTCGAGCCGTTCATCGACCTCATGAAACAGAGGCTCGACATCCTCGAGCTCGATGGCGGTACCGACTACCGCATGCAGCGCATGAAAGGCGCGCCGGTCTATTACACCCCGCTTTCGGAAGAAACCGAAGACGCGATGCAGACGGCCTGGGAGCGTCTCACCGACATGGAAAAGGGCGAGACGGTCATCCTCGAACTGAAGGGCCGTCATGTGATCGTGCCGCAGTCGGCCAAGGGCGTGGCGCGTTTCACGTTCGACGATTTGTGCCGGATGCCGCTCGGTCCCGCCGATTATCTCAAGGTGGCGATCACGTATCACACGGTCCTGATCGACAATATTCCCGAGCTGGCCAAGAACATGCGCAACGAGGCCAAGCGCTTCGTGACGCTGATCGACGCGCTCTACGAGAAGAAGGTCAAGCTGATCGCATCGGCCGAAACCGAGCCTGACGGCATTTATCCCGATGGCGACGGCAGCTTCGAGTTCGAGCGCACGGCCTCGCGGCTCGAGGAAATGCGGTCCGAGGAATACCTCTCGCTCAGCCACGGCAGCTGACGTCGGGCCGGTCTCTGCCGGACTGTCCGGAACCAAGACGACGGTACCGCCCTGTCATTGCATCATGGTAGAGACACGTCGTTTCGTCATGATCAGCCCTTAGGAAACCGCCACAGTGAAGTGCCTGCGCATCTATGCCACGCCGGATGGGGAATCGCATTTCGGTGAGGTCGAAATTCCGACGAACCAACTGTCGGTCCACCCCGAGGCGACACCGTTCGATGTCAGCGCCAGCTATCCGGCCTCGCGCATCCGGTTTACCCGCATCCCGGCGGGCATGCGCCAGGTCGACTGGCACACCGTGCCTGATCGCGTGCTGACCGTGAGGCTGGACGGCGCGGTGGATTACGAGACGAGTGACGGCGAGGTCCGTCATGTCGCCGCAGGCGAGTTCGTTCTCGTCGAAGACACGCACGGCAAAGGGCATCTGTCGCGTCATTCACCGGACTCCCAGCTTGTTCTCTGGATTTCACTGCCAAACGGCCTGGACGAGCCGCTGTAGTCACGGCGTGGGCGCAGTGTCTGCTCTTCGGGTTCCCCGGACGAGCGCAAGCGAGATCCGGGGCCGCCGGGAACTGATGCCTGAGTATGGAACGGTCCCGGGTTGCGCTGTCGCGCACCCGGGAAACTCGACTTCCCGGAGATTTCATATAGCGACTCTTCCCGACGCATCATCAGTTCAGTCTGGTAGATGCGTATGAAGGCAGGCCCTCCAACATAGGTCCGATACCAAAGATGACCGCCATTTACTCATTTCATGGGACAAGCCGGTTCGTCCGGGCAGGCGCAGCGCGAAGCGCGATGCGGGGTATCGGGCAAGCGATGCAACGCAGCCGGTGAACCGGCTCGTCCCACCGAAGGCTGGGTATTTTTACCTTTCCGACATCGTTGCGTTCCGCTTGGAGTGCTGGCACTCCGGCACGAAACGCGCCTTGTCGGCAACAAAAACCGCGCCGGTGAAATGGGTAAATGGCGGTCATCTTTGGTATAACTTGCGGGTGTCAGGCATTCGCGCTAAACCGCCTGCGCAATTCCACGTCACACTCAACGGAGCCCTCCATGGCACGAAACAAAATCGCACTCATCGGCGGCGGTATGATCGGCGGTACGCTGGCGCACCTCGCCGGCCTCAAGGAACTGGGCGATGTCGTCATGTTCGACATCGTCGACGGACTGCCCCAGGGCAAGACGCTCGACATTGCCGAATCCTCGCCCGTGGAAGGCTTTGACTCGGACCTGAAAGGCACCAGCCGCTACTCCGCGATCAAGGGGTCGGACGTCGTGATCGTGACGGCGGGCGTCGCCCGCAAGCCGGGCATGAGCCGCGACGATCTCCTGGAGATCAACCTCAAGGTCATGGGTCAGGTCGGCGCCGGCATCAAGAAATACGCCCCCGACGCCTTCGTGATCTGCATCACCAATCCGCTCGACGCGATGGTCTGGGCGCTGCAGAAGGCCTGCGGCCTGCCGCGCAACAGGGTGGTCGGCATGGCGGGCGTTCTCGACTCCGCACGGTTTCGGTACTTCCTCGCCGAGGAGTTCGGCGTCTCTGTCGAGGACGTCACGGCCTTCGTGCTCGGCGGCCACGGCGACGCCATGGTGCCGCTGGCCCGGTACTCGACCGTTGCGGGCATTCCGCTGCCGGACCTCGTTGCCATGAAGTGGACGACGAAACAGCGGCTGGACGAAATCATCCAGCGCACCCGCGACGGCGGCGCAGAAATCGTCGGCCTGCTCAAGACCGGATCCGCCTATTACGCGCCGGCGAGTTCGGCCATCGCCATGGCGGAAGCCTATCTGAAGGACAAGAAACGCGTGCTGCCCTGCGCGGCCTATCTGAACGGCCAGTACGGCGTGAAGGGTCTCTATGTCGGCGTGCCGGTCGTGATCGGCGCCAAGGGCGTGGAGAAAATCGTCGAGATCAAGCTCGACCGGACCGAGAAGTCCCAGTTCTCCAAGTCGGTCAAGGGGGTCGAAGGACTGGTCGACGCGTGCAAGAAGATCGCGCCGGAACTCGGCAAGGGCTGAGCATCCTGAAGAAAAACCAAGTGGAAACGGGCCGGGCAAATGCCCGGTCCGGCCGTTGCGCTGTTGCGCCGACTCACTGCGGTGCTATAACTCAATAATAAGTCTTTTCCGGCCGGTCGGGCCGGTGGCGTGCGGGTTCCTCCCAGATAGAGATCTCCCATGAATATTCACGAATATCAGGCAAAGTCGGTATTGCAGGAATTCGGACTGCCAGTACCGAAGGGCTATCCGGCATTCAGTGTGGACGAGGCGGTGGCGGCGGCCGAGAAGCTCGGCGGTCCGGTGTGGGTCGTCAAGGCGCAGATCCATGCCGGCGGGCGCGGCAAGGGCGGCGGCGTCAAGGTCGTGAAATCGATCGAAGAAGTGCGGGAAGAGGCCGGGAACATCCTTGGCATGCAACTCGTCACCCACCAGACAGGCCCGGAGGGCAAGCAGGTCAACCGGATCTATATCGAGGACGGATCGCAGATCGCGCGAGAGCTCTACCTCTCGGTTCTCGTCGACCGGGCGACATCGCGGGTGGCGTTCATCGCCTCGACCGAAGGCGGCATGGATATCGAACAGGTGGCCGCCGATACGCCCGAGAAGATCATCACCATCACGGTGGATCCGGCGACGGGCATCAGCGGCTTCCACGGCCGCGACATCGCCTTCGGACTCAAGCTCGAAGGCGACCAGATCAAGCAGTGCTCGCGGCTGATCGGGAATCTCTACCGCTGCTTCATGCAGAAGGACGCCAGCCTGCTCGAGATCAACCCGCTGGTCGTGACCAAGGACGGCAATCTGGTCTGTCTGGACGCGAAGATGAACTTCGACTCCAACGCGCTTTACAGGCAGGCCGAGATCATGGAAATGCGGGACCTCGATGAAGAGGACCCGGCGGAAATCAAGGCCTCCGAATACGACCTGAACTACATCAAGCTGGACGGCCAGATCGGCTGCATGGTCAACGGCGCCGGCCTCGCGATGGCCACGATGGACATCATCAAGCTCTACGGCTCCGAGCCGGCGAACTTCCTCGACGTGGGCGGCGGCGCGACGACGGAAAAGGTGACCGAGGCATTCAAGATCATCCTGTCGGATTCCAACGTGCAGGGCATCCTGGTCAACATCTTCGGCGGCATCATGCGCTGCGACGTGATCGCCGAAGGCGTGGTCGCGGCGGCCCGCGAAGTCAGCCTCGAAGTGCCGCTGGTCGTGCGGCTCGAGGGCACGAATGTCGAGAAGGGCAAGGAGATCATGAAGAATTCCGGCCTGCCGATCATCGCGGCGGACGATCTCGACGATGCCGCCAAGAAAATTGTTGAAGCCGTGAAGGAGGCCTCCTGATGTCCGTACTCGTCGACAGCAACACAAAGGTGCTGTGTCAGGGCTTCACCGGCAGCCAGGGAACGTTTCATTCCGAGCAGGCGATTGCCTACGGAACGAAAATGGTCGGCGGCGTTACGCCGGGCAAGGGCGGCACGGAGCACCTCGGCCTGCCCGTATTCGATACGGTCGGGCAGTGCGTGGAGGCCACCGGCGCCAATGCCAGCGTGGTCTATGTTCCGCCGCCGTTCGCCGGTGACGCCATCCTCGAAGCCATTGCGGCCGAGCTGCCGCTTGTCGTCTGCATCACCGAAGGCATTCCGGTCGCGGACATGGTGAAGGTCAAAAGGGCGCTTTCGGGATCCAACACGCGGCTGGTCGGTCCGAACTGCCCGGGCGTGATCACGCCCGACCAGTGCAAGATCGGCATCATGCCGGGACACATTCACAAGTCCGGTTCCGTGGGAATCGTGTCGCGGTCGGGCACGCTGACCTACGAGGCGGTCGCGCAGACAACCGCAGCGGGTCTCGGGCAGTCGACGTGCATCGGCATTGGAGGCGACCCCGTCAACGGCACCAATTTCATCGACTGCCTGGACATGTTCCTCGGTGACGACGCGACGGAATCGATCATCATGATCGGCGAAATCGGCGGTTCGGCGGAAGAGGAAGCGGCGGAATTCCTGAAAGCCTCGAAGGTCAAGAAGCCCGTGGTCGGTTTCATCGCGGGGGTTACGGCGCCTCCCGGACGACGCATGGGCCACGCCGGCGCGATCATTTCCGGCGGCAAGGGCGGTGCGGAAAGCAAGATGGAAGCGATGCGGGACGCCGGAATAAATGTTGCTGATTCTCCGGCTTCGCTTGGCACGACGCTCGTCAAGGTTTTAAATGGCTGATCTGATCATGGTCGAGTGACACCCATTGCATCAGGCGGGTCACAGTCTAATGGAGGGCAGTCCGGGCGGTTCGCGGTCCGGCGGAAGGAAAAATGGCTAAAGACGAGATGAACGACGTGTTTGCCGGCACGTCGTTTCTCTACGGTGGCAACGCGGCATTCATCGAACAACTCTACGCGCGCTATCAGGAAAATCCGGACTCGGTCGATCCGCAATGGCGCGAGTTCTTTTCCCAGCTCAAGGATGACGGCGCCCAGGTGATCGCGGAAGCCCGCGGCGCGTCCTGGCAGCGGGAGGACTGGCCAATCCCGGCGAACGGCGAGATGGTCAGTGTTCTCGATGGCAACTGGGCCCCGCTTGAAGAGCAGATCAGGGACAAGATAGACAGCCGCGCCAAGGCAAAGGGCGCGGCTCTTTCACTTGAGGAGCTGCGTTCCGCGACACTGGACTCGATCCGCGCCCTCATGATGATCCGGGCCTATCGTATCCGCGGTCACCTGGATGCCGATCTGGATCCGCTCTCGCTGGAAGAGAAGACGTTCCATCCCGAGCTGGAACCCGAGACCTACGGTTTCACGGAAGAGGACCTCGACCGGCCGATCTTCATCGACAACGTGCTGGGCCTCGAAGCCGGCACGATCCGGGAAATGATCTCCATCCTGCGCCGGACCTACTGCTCCACCATCGGCGTGGAGTTCATGCACATCACCGATCCGGTGGAGAAGGCGTGGCTGCAGGAACGCATCGAGGGACCGGGCAAGGAGATCAGCTTCACGCCGGAAGGGCGCAAGGCGATCCTGACCAAGCTGATCGAGGCCGAAGGTTTCGAGAAATTCATCGACGTCAAGTACACGGGCACGAAGCGCTTCGGGCTCGACGGCGGTGAATCGATGGTCCCGGCGCTCGAGCAGATCATCAAGCGCGGCGGCAGCCTTGGGCTGAAGGACATCGTACTGGGCATGCCGCACCGCGGCCGCCTCAACGTGCTCGCCCAGGTCATGGGCAAGCCGCACAAGGCAATCTTCAACGAATTCAAGGGCGGCTCCGCCAACCCCGAGGACGTCGAGGGGTCGGGTGACGTGAAGTATCACCTCGGCACATCGTCGGACCGCGAGTTCGACGGCAACAACGTCCATCTGTCGCTGACAGCCAACCCGTCGCACCTGGAGATCGTCGACCCGGTCGTGCTCGGCAAGGTCCGCGCGAAACAGGATCAGCTCGACGACGAGGAGCGCACACAGGTTCTGCCCCTGCTGCTCCACGGCGATGCGGCGTTCGCCGGGCAGGGCATCGTGGCCGAATGCTTCGGCCTGTCCGGGCTGAAGGGTCACAAGACCGGCGGTTCGATTCACTTCATCGTCAACAACCAGATCGGCTTTACGACCGCGCCGCACAACTCGCGGTCGTCGCCCTATCCTTCGGATGTGGCGAAGATGATCGAGGCGCCGATCTTCCACGTCAACGGCGACGACCCGGAAGCTGTCACTCACGTCGCCAAGGTGGCGATCGAGTTCAGGCAGAAGTTCCACAAGCCGGTTGTGATCGACATGTTCTGTTACCGCCGGTTCGGCCACAACGAAGGCGACGAGCCTTCGTTCACCCAGCCGCTGATGTACAAGAAGATCCGCAGCCATCCGACCACGCTGACGATCTATGCCGAAAAGCTGGTCGATGAAGGCCTGGTCACCCGGGAAGAGGTCGATGCGCAGATCGCCGCCTTCAGGAAGCATCTCGACGATGCGTTCGAGGCGGGAGACAGCTACAGGCCCAACAAGGCCGACTGGCTGGACGGTGCCTGGTCCGGTCTCGGGCGCGCCAAGGCGGGACCGCGCCGCGGCCAGACCGGCGTCGACATCGGGGTTCTGAAGGATGTCGGCCGGAAGATCACCGAAATCCCGGACGGCTTCAATGCCCACCGGACGATCCAGCGGATCATGGGCAACCGCCGCAAGATGGTCGAGGACGGGGTCGGCATCGACTGGGCCATGGCGGAGGCACTTGCCTTCGGCACGCTGGTGAAGGAGGGCTACGCCGTCCGGCTGTCCGGTCAGGACTGTGAACGAGGTACCTTTTCGCAACGCCACTCGGTGCTGAACGACCAGGTCAACGAGAGCAAATACACGCCGTTGCAGCACATTTCCGAAGATCAGGCGCATTACGAAGTCATCAATTCCATGCTGTCCGAAGTGGCGGTGCTCGGCTTCGAATACGGCTACAGCCTCGCCGAGCCCAATGCGCTTGTGCTCTGGGAAGCGCAGTTCGGTGACTTCGCCAATGGCGCGCAGGTGGTGGTCGACCAGTTCGTGTCGAGCGGCGAGCACAAGTGGCTGCGTATGTCCGGCCTCGTGATGCTGCTGCCGCACGGTTACGAGGGGCAGGGGCCTGAACATTCGTCGGCGCGGCCCGAGCGGTTCCTGCAACTGTGCGCGGAAGACAACATGCAGGTCGCCAACTGCACGACGCCGATGAACTACTTCCATATTCTCCGGCGCCAGCTCAAACGCGACTTCCGCAAACCTCTCGTTCTGATGACGCCGAAGTCGCTGTTGCGTCACAAGCGGGTCATTTCCAAGATCGAGGAACTGGGACCGGACTCGACGTTCCACCGCGTGCTGTGGGACGACGCGCAGGTCCTGCCGGAAGAGAAGATCAAGCTGGTCGACGACAAGAAGATCCGGCGGGTCATCCTGTGCTCGGGCAAAGTCTATTACGACCTCTACGACGAGCGTGAGAAACGCGGCATCGATGACATCTATCTGATGCGCCTCGAGCAGATCTTCCCGTTCCCGCAAATCGCCCTGAAGGAGGAGCTGGGTCGCTTTCCGCAGGCGGAGATGGTGTGGTGCCAGGAAGAGCCGAAGAACATGGGCTGCTGGTTCTTTGTCGGGCCGCTGCTGGAGGACCTGCTGCTTGAGATCGAATCCAAGCACACCCGGCCGCGCTATGTCGGGCGCAGGGCCCATGCGGCAACGGCGACGGGGCTGATGCCCAAGCACCTGAAGGAACTCCAGGAATTCCTGGACGATGCAATGGCGGACTAACAGGCCGGGCCAGGATGCCGCGGCAAGAATAGAAACGAGGTCGTAATGGCGACGGAAATTCGCGTTCCCACACTGGGCGAGTCGGTAACCGAGGCAACAATCGCTCAATGGTTCAAGAAGGAAGGCGATGCCGTCGCCGCCGACGAGCCGCTGGTCGAACTTGAGACGGACAAGGTTACGGTAGAAGTTCCGGCACCGGCGGCCGGCGTGCTTTCGGAAATCGTCGCGAAGGACGGCGACACGGTTGAGGTCGGCGCGCTGCTTGGAGCGATCGGCGAAGGCACCGGCGCGCCGGCGGCCAAGGCCGAAGCACCGGCAGCGGCTCCCGCGGCAAAGGCCGAGGAACCCGCCGCGGCCGAACCGGCGCCAGCGCCCGCGGGAGGCGGCGATCAGCCGCTGTCCCCGGCGGTGCGCAAGCTTGTCGACGAGAACAACCTGGATCCGAGCGCGATCGCGGGCACCGGCAAGGACGGACGGCTCTTGAAGGGCGATGTCCTGGCCGCGCTCGAAAAGGGTACGGGCAAGTCTGCCCCGGCGCCGGCGGCCCGGGCGCCGTCAGCACCCGACGATGCGTCCCGCGAGGAACGCATCCGCATGACAAGGCTCCGCCAGACAATCGCCCGGCGCCTGAAGGACGCCCAGAACACGGCCGCCATGCTGACCACCTTCAACGAGGTGGACATGACCGCCGTCATGGCGCTGCGCGCGGAATACAAGGATCTGTTCGAGAAGAAGCACGGCGTCAAGCTCGGCTTCATGGGGTTCTTCGCCAAGGCCTGCATCACGGCGCTGCAGGACATTCCCGCGGTTAATGCGGAGATCGACGGCGACGATCTGGTCTACAAGAACTACTACCACATCGGGGTCGCGGTCGGCACCGATAAGGGGCTCGTCGTGCCGGTGGTCAGAGACGCCGACATGATGGGCCTCGCGGAAATCGAAAAGACGATCGGCGATTTCGGACGCAAGGCGCGCGACGGCGAACTGACGATCCAGGAGATGCAGGGAGGCACCTTCACCATTTCCAACGGCGGCGTCTACGGCTCGCTGATGTCGACGCCCATTCTCAACGCACCGCAGTCCGGCATTCTCGGCATGCACAAGATCCAGCAGCGGCCCATGGTGGTCAACGGCGAGGTCAAGGTCCGGCCGATGATGTATCTGGCGCTCAGCTACGATCACCGCATTGTCGACGGCAAGGAGGCGGTGACCTTCCTGGTGCGGGTCAAGGAATGCCTCGAGGACCCGCAACGCATGATCCTCGACATCTGAACGGACGGTAAACCGGCGCGTTCCAAGCACGGCGCGCCCTCTAACTGACAGGCGGAAGCATGGCGGACGCATTCGATCTTGTTGTCATCGGCACCGGCCCGGGCGGCTATGTGTGTGCCATTCGCGCAGCACAACTCGGCATGAAGGTGGCGGTTGTCGAAAAACGCGCGACCCACGGCGGGACGTGCCTCAATGTGGGCTGTATCCCCTCGAAGGCGCTTTTGCATTCCTCGGAGCTGTTCGAGGAGGCGGGCCACGGCTTCGCGGGCATGGGGATCAAGGTGTCGGCGCCCAAGGTCGATCTCAAGGCGATGCTGGCCTACAAGGACGACGGCGTCGACGGCAACGTGAAGGGCGTCGAGTTCCTTCTTAAGAAGAACAAGATCACGGCCTATCACGGCACGGCGTCGATCCCGGGCGCGGGCAAGGTCACCGTGACGCCGGAGAAGGGCGATGCGGAGACCATCGACACCAAGAACATCGTGATCGCGACGGGATCGGACGTCGCACCGCTCCCCGGCATCGAGATCGACGAAGAGCGGATCGTGTCGTCTACCGGCGCGCTTGAACTGAGCGCGGTGCCGAAGCGGCTGCTTGTCGTCGGCGCGGGCGTCATCGGGCTTGAACTGGGTTCGGTCTGGAGGCGGCTCGGTTCGGACGTCATGGTGGTCGAGTTCCTCGACCGGATTACGCCCGGAATGGACAATGACGTTTCCAAGAACTTCCAGCGGGTCCTCAAGAAGCAGGGCATGATCTTCAAGCTGGGCACCAAGGTTACCGGCGTGGAGAAGCAGAAATCCGGCCTCAAGGTAACCGTCGAGCCGGCCGCCGGCGGCGATGCCGAAACGCTTGATGCCGATGTGGTGCTGGTTGCCATCGGCCGCGTGCCCTACATCGAGGGTCTCGGACTGGATGCTGCGGGCGTCGAGACCACGGACCGCGGCATGATCGTCACCGATGCGCATTTCAAGACCAATGTGGACGGCATCTACGCCATCGGCGACGTTATCGCCGGTCCGATGCTGGCGCACAAGGCCGAGGACGAGGGTGTCGCGGTTGCCGAGCATCTCGCCGGCCAGTCTGGGCACGTGAACTACGACGTGATCCCCAACGTGATCTACACCTATCCGGAGGTCGCTTCGGTGGGCAAGACCGAGGAAGAGCTGAAGGACGCGGGCATCGCCTACAACACCGGCAAGTTCCCGTTCACGGCCAACGGCCGCGCCAAGGTCAACCGGACCACGGACGGCTTCGTCAAGGTGCTTGCGGACAAGGAGACCGACCGGGTGCTGGGCGTCCACATGATCGGCCCGAACGCCGGCGAACTGATCGCGGAAGCCGCGGTGCTGATGGAGTTCGGCGGGTCGGCGGAAGATCTCGCGCGCACCTGTCACGCACACCCGACGCTCAGCGAAGCGGTGAAAGAGGCCGCCATGGGTGTGGCCAAGCGCACGATCCATATGTGACAACACTCTTTTTGGTGTTGTTACCCTCGTGCTCGACACGAGGGTCTGCACTCGCCGCTAAGGATGCTCTTGTCAGGCATGAGCATGACAAACGCCAATCTCCCTTGTCATGCCGGACTCCGATCCGGCATCCAGCGAGATGCTTCGATGTCTATGACTGGCGCTGGACCCCGCATCAAGTGCGGGGTGACAACAGAATGTGAGAGTTCAAGACCCGTTCGTTTCGTCACAGACCCGCGGCCGTGAAGACCGCGTAGAGCGCGGCCAGCGCCAAGACGCAGAGACCCGTGTAGACCGAATTCCACTTCCAGGTGAGCTCGAAGCCGCTGTAGCCGGATGCCCGTGACAGCATGAGCGTGCCGGAGGCGAATGGTGCGCCGACCGAGCAGATCGCCGTGCCGGCCGCGATGGCAAGGGCTGCAAGGGTGGGATCGACCGGCAGGTCCGGGAGTTCGGCAACCACGCTGCCGAGGAAGACAGCCATGGTGATCGGGCTCAGGCCCACCTGACCGCCCGCCCAGACCAGGACCGACAGGCCAGTCATGAACAGCCAGGCCGCCATCCCGGCAACGCCGATTGCCGCCGCAATCTGCTCTGCGGGAACAAGATGCGCTGCCGTCGTGCCGATGAAGCCTGCGCAGCCGATGAACACCGCCTCGCGGATGAAGCCCGGCAACGCCGTGAAGGTGATGGTTTCCAGCCGCTCCTTTGTCGCGGCCTTTCTTTCCGCGCGGGGCAGGCGGCGCTGCTGGGCGAAGATCCAGCCGATCACCACGATGGGAGCTGCCAGCATGACGCCCGAGACGATCGACACCTGGCCGAGCAGGGTAAAGACAATCGTCAGGGAGAACAGGCCGGCGCAGACCAGCGCCAGATTGCGCGCGGAAGTGCCAGGGAACGGCCTGGTCCCGGTCTCGGGCATGCGGCCTTCGGCCTGCAATCGCCGGCGCAAGGGGGCCCATGTCACCGTGTCCTCGATCCAGCCCACGGCCAGCATGACCACCGCAACGATCGCGCCGATGGCGATCAGCCGCAGCGGGTCGATGCCGGGGATGAGTGTCGGCAGGATCGCCTGCGTCACGGCGGTCGGCGCCCAGACGAGGAACCAGGCGAAACCGCGCAGTGCCGCGCTCAATTGCCGGCGTTCGCGCACCCGCGCGATCTCGTCGAGCGGTTCCGCCGGGTCGCGGTCGCCGCGCACCCCGCGCTGGATAATCGGCGCCAGCAGGCTGAGGGACCCCAGGTTGATCAGCACCGAGAAGAAATGACTGCCCGCGAATACGCCCAGAAACCGGCGTTGAGCGGGCTGAACGGTCACATAGGTTCCGCACTCCAGAACCGAACGGGACGTCACGGCGCCTTCGCGCAAGAGGCCCATCAGCAGTATGAAGCTGGCGAGATAGGCGGAGCGGTCCAGGGCCTGCGTCAGCGTCCCGCCGGCATTGCCGTCCGTGGACCAGAGCAGGCCGAGCAAGAGGAAACAGATCGCGATCAGGTAGAGTTCCCGCAACCGCAAGCGCCGCCATGCGAGCACGGGCAGACTGAGCACCAGGACCTTTGCCATGACGGACACGGCCGGTATGCCTGCGTAGAGATCGAGAAGTTCGAACGCCATGAGCGCCAGCATGACCGCGCCCAAAACGCTCTCCAGGCGCAGCCCCGACGCCTTCTGGCTCATCGTCGGCTCACAGGGGGCTCACCACCCGGTGCAGGTCGAGCGGCGGCGGCGCGACGGCCGTATGGCCGAGCATGTCGTGCACCTGCCCGCGGTGATGCGTCTGGTGATTGAAGAAATGTGCGAGGGCGAGCGGCAGGGGATCGACCACCCGGATGCCCATGAAGTTCACGTAGTCCACGGCTCTGCCGAGGGCGTCCTCGTCGAGTGTCTCCGTGAAGGCGCGAATCCGCACGTCCTCCGCAATGCGGGCCTCTGACAGTTCCTCGAAGTCGTCGTAGAGGATCTGATCAAGCTCGAGGGACGGGGCGCCGGTGCCTTCAAATCTCGCCATCCAGAGCCGGTCGCCCACCATGATGTGATTGAGCGTGCCGTGGATAGAGGTGAAGAACGCTTTGCGGTCCAGTTTGCGCTCCGCGTCGGACAGATCGGCGCACGCGGCATAGAGGATCCGGTTGGCCTCGCTGTTGTAGTGCGCGAACATCCTGTAGTGGTCCGGCAGGGTCTTCGGGCTGGTGTCGGTCATGCGCGGCTGTTCCGTTTCTTCTGGGCGGCATCGTAGACGTTCAGCAGATGCTCCCGGTCGACCTGGGTATAGACCTGGGTGGTCGACAGGCTGGCATGGCCAAGCAGTTCCTGGATCGTGCGGAGATCGCCACCGGCCCCCAGCAGGTGGGTTGCAAAACTGTGGCGCAGGGCGTGCGGCGTCACCGTGTCGGACAGGCCGAGGGCGCCGCGCAGGCGCTGGACGGCGAGCTGAATCAGCCGCGGGTTCAGCCGCTTGCCCTTGACCCCGACAAACAGCGGATCGTCGGCCTGCAGCGACCACGGGCAGAGATCGAGATAGGCCGCGATCGCCTCGCGCGCGACCGGCAGCACCGGCACCAGCCGCGTCTTGCCGCCCTTGCCGGTGATGGTGAGCGTTGCGCGCCCCGGATCGAGCGGCGCTTCGCCGCGATTGAGCCCGAGCGCCTCGGAAATGCGCAGACCGCAGCCGTAGAGCAGCAGCAGGACCGCGGTGTCCCTGGCGTTGACCCACTGCGGTTCGTCATCGGGCCGGGCCAGATCTCCATCATTGACCACACGCTTCGCAGCGGACACCGAGAGCGCTTTCGGTAGCGTGCGCGGCAGCTTCGGCGAGCGGATGGCCGTCAGGCTGGCATTCTTGACCTGACCTTTCCGTTCGAGAAACCGGAACAGCGAGCGGATCGAAGACAGGGACCGGGCCAGTGTCCGGCTCGACGCGCCGTCGTTTCTGCGCTGCGCCAGGAACGCGCGGAAATCGCCGGCCTTCAGATCGGCAAGGTCGGACAGGGTCGCCGGGCCGCCCAGATGATCGGCGAGAAAGGCGAAGAACTGCTCGATGTCGCGCAGGTACGCCTCGATGGTCTTTTCGGCGGCGCGTTTTTCCGCGACGAGATAGGCGATCCAGGCATCGATTCCCTCCGCGGTATCGGCCGCGGCGTAGACGCTCCTGCTTGGACGCTTGTCCGTCACGCTGTCCTCGCTCAGGTGATCGATTGCCCCGTCGTCTTCCAGTCCGCGAGGAAGGCATCCAGACCCTTGTCCGTGAGCGGATGCTTGATCAGGCCACGCAGCACGCCCGGCGGCACGGTCGCCACATCTGCGCCCGCCATGGCGGAGAATTTCACGTGGTTGGCCGACCGGATCGAGGCCGCCAGGATCTCCGTCTTCAGCGCGTCGTAGTTGTCGTAGATCTCGCGGATTTCCTCGATCAGCTCCATGCCGTCAAGGCCGATATCGTCGAGCCTGCCGATGAACGGGGAAATGAAAGTGGCTCCCGCCTTGGCCGCGAGCAGCGCCTGGTTGGCGTTGAAGCACAGGGTGACGTTCACCATGGTGCCTTCGCCGCTGAGCGCACGGCAGGCTTTCAGGCCGTCCCAGGTGAGCGGCACCTTGACCGCAATGTTCGAGGCGATGGCGGCAAGCGTGCGGCCTTCCGAAATCATGCCCTCGGCATCGAGCGCCGTGACCTCGGCACTGACCGGTCCGTCCACGACCTCGCAAATCTCCGCGACCACTTCCTTGAAGTCCCGGCCGGACTTTGCGACCAGTGACGGGTTGGTCGTCACCCCGTCCACCATGCCGGTTTCATTCAGCTCGCGGATTTCTTCGATTTCCGCGGTGTCGACAAAAAATTTCATGGCTGTCGTTTCCGGTTTCCTGCGCAATACACGTTTTCAGCCACCCGATGTGCCTGAATTCGCGCAAAGTGTCACGACCCATTTGCAAAGGCAATGATCGACGCTATCAACAGGTGCGCTTGTTGGCGCTTCCCATGGCTGACAAACTCTAGAGCATGACATCCGATTCGGACGCTTTGCCGGCGCTGTTCGCCTCTCCGGAAGAAGAGACGGAAGAGGTGGAGGTGCTGCTGCCCTATGCGATGCCGGGTCCGTATTCCTATCTGGCCCCGGCCGGTCAGGGGATCGGGCCCGGATCCTACGTTCGCGTACCCCTGGGACCGCGCGACGTGATCGGCGTGGTGTGGGCCCCGGGGTCGGGGCAGGTCGAGGCCGGAAAGCTGCGCGCTGTTGCGGAAGCCTTCGAGGCGCCACCGATGCCCGATGTGCACCGGAAGTTCATTGACTGGGTCGCGGATTATACGCTGTCTCCGGCGGGCGCGGTCATGCGCATGACCTTGCGGGTGCCGGCGGCGCTCGGTCCGCCGCGGGAGCGTTCCGGCGTGCGGCTGGAAGGACCGCCGCCCAAGCGCCTGACACCGCAGCGCGCGCGTGTCCTCGACGTTGCCGGAGAAGGTCTCGCCTGGCCGGTTGCTGACCTTGCGGAGGAAGCGGGGGTCACCACCGGCGTCGTCCGCGGACTGGTTGATGCGGGCACGCTCGTCTCGATCCCGATGCCGGCGCTGGAGCCGTTCGAGCGGCCCGATCCGGCCAACCCGGGAGTCGAACTCTCGGACGACCAGAGGCGTGCGGCGGACGAACTGGTGGCGCGGGTCCGCGACGGCGGATACACGGTCAGTCTGCTGGACGGTGTGACGGGCTCGGGCAAGACAGAGGTCTACCTGGAGGCGGTTGCGGCAGCGCTTGAGGCGGACCGGCAGGTGCTTGTGCTGCTGCCCGAGATCGCACTGACCGCGCAGTTCATCGATCGCATCGAAAACCGGTTTGCCGCGGCACCGGCCGAATGGCACTCGGGCCTCAGACCGCGCGAGCGCGAACGCGTCTGGCGCGGCGTGGCGGACGGCAGCGTGCGGATTGTCGTCGGCGCGCGCTCGGCCCTGTTTCTGCCCTATCCGGATCTCGGCCTGATCGTTGTCGACGAGGAACACGAGCCGGCCTTCAAGCAGGAAGACGGTGTGCACTACCATGCCCGGGACATGGCGGTCGTCAGGGCATCGCTCGGCGCGTTCCCGATCATCCTGAGCTCGGCGACGCCGTCGCTCGAAAGCCTCTACAATGTTGACCGCAGCCGCTATCACGGCGTCGCGCTCAAGGCCCGTCACGGCAGCGCCGTTCTGCCGGATGTGACCACGATCGACATGCGCAGTGCGGAAACGCAAAAGGGCAAGTGGCTGTCTGAGCCATTGCGCGCGGCGTTAAGTGAAACACTGGAGGCGGGGGAGCAGTCCCTCCTGTTTCTCAACCGGCGCGGCTACGCGCCGCTGACCCTGTGCCGGACCTGCGGCCACCGGCTGCAATGCCCGAACTGCGACGCCTGGCTCGTGGAGCACCGCTTCCGGCGGCACCTCATGTGCCATCACTGCGGCCATCAGGTGCCGATCCCCGATCAATGTCCGTCCTGCAGCAGCGAGGGAACGCTCGTGGCCTGCGGGCCGGGCGTGGAAAGACTGGCCGAAGAGGTGCTCGAGGATTTCCCGGACCGCAAGATCGCCGTACTTTCAAGCGACCTGCTGCGCGGCACGTCGCTGCGCGACACGCTTGCGGCCATGGCCGCAGGCGAGATCGACATTGCGATCGGTACGCAGCTTGTCGCGAAAGGGCATCATTTCCCGGGCCTGACGCTGGTGGGCGTGGTCGACGCGGATATCGGCCTCGGTACCGGAGACCCGCGGGCAGGGGAGCGGACGTACCAGCTGCTGAGGCAGGTGGCCGGGCGCGCCGGACGCGCCGACAAGCCTGGGCGGGCGCTGATCCAGACCTACCAGCCGGAAAATCCGCTCATGCAGGCGCTGATCTCGGGCGATCGCGAACAGTTCTACGCGTATGAGCGGCGCGCGCGGGAAATCGCCGGGCTGCCGCCCTATGGGCGGCTCGCGGCGCTGATCATCTCGAGCTCCAAGGTCGACGACGCCCAGGCCTTTGCGCGGTCGCTCGCCCGTGCGGCCCCGCAGGCGCAGGATGTCAGGGTGCTCGGGCCGGCTCCGGCGCCCATCGCTTTCCTGCGCGGCCGGCACAGGGTGCGGTTCCTGGTCAAGACGGTGCGGGATTTCAATATCCAGGGCTTTCTGCAGCAGTGGCTTGGCGCCGGGCCGAAACCGCGCGGCGATCTCAGGCTGGTTGTCGACGTCGATCCGCAGAGCTTCCTGTGACCGGTCATTGCCGCGAGAGCGGTGCCGGATGACCGGCGCCGATGCCGTCGATCTCCTCGTCCCATCGGGCATGGCGCCGTGGCTGGCCGGCCTCGTCGTCGTGGCCAATTTCGCGGCGGCGGCGTTCTCTGCGGCGGTCGGCCTCGGCGGCGGCATCGCGATCCTTGCGATCCTCGCCAACCTGATCCCCGCGGCCGCCGTCATTCCCATCCACGCCTGCATCCAGTTCGCCAGCAACGGCAGCCGGGCCTTCATCATCAGGGACCATATCGCCTGGTCCATTGCATTGTGGTTCATTCTGGGCGCGCTGGCCGGCGCGGTTGTCGGCTCCCGGATCGCGATCGACATCCCGACCGAGGTGCTGCAGGTTATCCTCGGCGTCTTCGTTCTGGTTGCACTGTTTGCCCCCAAGCCGAAATCGTTCTCGCCCGGCAGAGCCGGCCTCGCGGTCGGCGGCGCGATTGCCACGGTCGCCACGTTCTTCGTCGGGGCGACGGGAATGCTGGTCGCCGCAGTCCTGCCCTCGCAGAGGATGACCCGTCACGAAGTCGTCTCGACCCATGCGTTTCTCATGTCGGTCAAGCATCTGCTCAAGATCGTGTTTTTCGGCCTGGCCGGGTTCGCCTACGGACCTTGGCTCGGGTTCCTGGCCATCGTCATCGCTGCCGGTTTCGCCGGAACATATGTCGGCACGCGCCTGCTCGGCAGGTTTTCGGAACGATCGTTCAAAATCGTGTTCCGCGGCTTTCTGGCGCTGCTTGCGTTGCGCCTGCTCTATACCGGTGCTAGCGGCCTCTGGGCGGCCTGAACAATACGCGAAAACTGCGGCAAATTGGCGATTCGCAACGTCCTTGTACAGCGTACGTGTTGCATGCCATAACCGCTTTTGTTATAGGGAGGGCCGGCAGCGAGGGGAATGGAACGCTGCGACCGTGCCCTCACTCAAAAAACATATATTTATCAAGGGGTTGGCGTCCTCACCAAGATTGAGCGCCGTGTCGTAATCACCACCTAGAGAGCGGATATTCGTGTCTGGTCAAGATCCAAACATTGCTGGCATGCCCGGCCGATATGCCACGGCGCTGTTCGAGCTTGCCGAGGAGTCGGGGGCGCTTGATGCCGTTGAAACCGATCTGAACCGGTTCAACAACATGCTGAACGACAGTGAGGACATGCAGCGCCTTGTACGCAGCCCGGTGTTCACGGCCGAGGATCAGATGCGCGCGATTGCCGCGATCCTCGAAAAAGCCGAGATCGGCGGACTGACTGGGAATTTCATAAAGCTGGTGGCCAAAAACCGCCGGCTTTTCGGCATCAAGGGCATGGTGAAAGCCTACAGCTCGCTGATGGCCGCACACCGCGGGGAGATTGCCGCGGAAGTAACTTCCGCTGAGAAACTCAGCGACACGCAACTCGATGCCCTGCGCGCGTCCCTGAAATCCGCCGTCGGCCGCGACGTCACGGTGGATACCAAGGTGGACGCAAGCCTGCTGGGCGGACTCGTCGTCAAGGTGGGCAGCCGGATGGTTGACAGCTCGCTGCGCACCAAGCTTCAAAATCTCAAAATAGCCATGAAAGAGGTCGGCTGATGGATATCCGGGCCGCGGAAATCTCCGCAATCCTCAAGGAACAGATCAAAGATTTCGGCAAGGAAGCCGAGGTCACCGAAGTCGGTCAGGTGCTGTCGGTCGGCGACGGCATCGCGCGCGTCTACGGCCTCGACAATGTCCAGGCCGGTGAAATGGTCGAATTTCCCGGCGGAATCCGGGGAATGGCGCTGAACCTCGAAATCGACAATGTCGGTGTCGTGATCTTCGGTTCGGACCGGGACATCAAGGAAGGCGACACGGTCAAGCGGACCGGTGCCATCGTGGACGTGCCGGTCGGCAAGGGCCTGCTCGGCCGCGTGGTCGACCCGCTCGGCAACCCGATTGACGGCAAGGGCCCGATCGAAGGTGCCGAACGCCGCCGCGTGGACGTCAAGGCGCCCGGCATCATTCCGCGGAAATCGGTGCACGAGCCGATGCAGACCGGTCTGAAGGCCATCGACTCGCTGATCCCGATCGGCCGCGGCCAGCGCGAGCTGATCATCGGCGACCGCCAGACCGGCAAGACCGCCGTCGCGCTCGACGCCATCCTGAACCAGAAGTCGATCAACGAGTCGGACGACGAGAGCGTCAAGCTCTACTGCGTCTATGTCGCCGTCGGCCAGAAGCGTTCGACCGTCGCCCAGTTCGTCAAGGTTCTGGAAGAAAACGGCGCGCTCGACTACTCGATCATCGTTGCCGCGACCGCGTCCGATCCGGCGCCGATGCAGTTCCTGGCGCCGTTCGCCGGCTGCACCATGGGCGAGTATTTCCGCGACAACGGCATGCACGCCATGATCACCTATGACGATCTGTCGAAGCAGGCCGTGGCCTACCGGCAGATGTCGCTGCTGCTTCGCCGTCCGCCGGGACGTGAAGCCTATCCGGGTGACGTGTTCTATCTGCACTCGCCGGCTGCTGGAGCGCGCCGCGAAGCTGAACGAGGACAACGGCGCCGGCTCGCTGACCGCGCTGCCGGTCATCGAAACCCAGGCCAACGACGTGTCGGCCTATATCCCGACCAACGTGATCTCGATCACCGACGGCCAGATCTTCCTGGAAACCGACCTGTTCTATCAGGGCATCCGCCCGGCCGTGAACGTCGGCCTTTCGGTGTCCCGCGTGGGGTCGTCGGCACAGATCAAGGCCATGAAGCAGGTCGCCGGCGCGATCAAGGGCGAGCTTGCCCAGTATCGCGAGATGGCGGCGTTCGCGCAGTTCGGCTCGGATCTCGATGCCTCGACCCAGCGTCTGCTCAACCGCGGCGCCCGTCTGACGGAGCTGCTCAAGCAGGCCCAGTTCTCGCCGCTGAAGGTCGAGGAACAGGTCGTGGCGATCTATGCCGGCGTGAACGGTTATCTCGATCCGCTGAACGTCTCGGATGTGGGCCGGTTCGAGGAAGAACTGCTGCGCAATGTCCGCGAGAAGCATGCCGACATCCTGGAGTCGATCCGGACCGAGAAGGAGATCTCCGACGAGACCGGCGAAAAGCTCAAGAGCGCGGTTGACGCGTTCTCCAAGGCTTTCGCCTGATTTTCGGATCCAATCTCAGCAGGGAACGGCGTAAATGCCCAGCCTCAAGGAACTAAGAAACCGGATCGCAAGCGTCCAGGCGACGCAGAAGATCACCAAGGCGATGCAGATGGTCGCCGCGGCCAAGCTGCGCAAGGCGCAGGAAGCCGCGGAAGCCGCGCGTCCCTACGCCGAGCGCATGGAAAACGTGCTCGCCAACCTCTCGGACGCGTTGCAGGGGCGGGACGGTGCGTCTCCGCTGCTTGTCGGGACCGGGGCGGAGGACACGCATCTTCTTCTCGTGGCTACCGCCGAACGCGGCCTGTGCGGCGGCTTCAACTCGTCGATCGCGAAGCTTGCGCGCGAGCAGGCCCAGAAGCTGATGGCGGAAGGCAAGACCGTCAAGATCCTGTGCGTCGGCAAGAAGGGCCATGACGCGCTGAAACGACAGTTTTCGCAGCACATCATCGACGTGATCGACCTGAAGTCGGTGCGCCAGGTCGGGTTCGCCAATGCGCAGGACATCAGCCGCCGGGTGCTCGACATGTTCGACGCCGGCGAGTTCGACGTCTGCACGCTGTTCTACTCGAATTTCAAGTCGGTGATCTCGCAGATCCCGACCGCGCAGCAGCTGATTCCCGCCAAGATCGAGCGTCCGAAGAGGCGGTGGCTCCGACATCGGGCTGGCGGCGTACGAATACGAGCCGGACGAGAGCGAGATCCTCGCCGAGCTGCTGCCGCGCAACGTCTCCGTGCAGATCTTCAGGGGCCTGCTTGAGAACGGGGCGAGCGAGCAGGGCGCGCGGATGTCCGCCATGGACAACGCGACGCGCAATGCCGGCGAAATGATTGACAAATTGACCATCACCTACAACCGCTCGCGGCAGGCGATGATCACCAAGGAACTGATTGAAATTATCTCGGGCGCAGAGGCGCTCTAGAGCGTACGGAAACGAGGAAGATCGAAATGGCAAACAAAGTCGGTCGGGTTACGCAGGTCATCGGCGCTGTCGTGGACGTCCAGTTCGACGACCACCTGCCGGAAATCCTGAACAGTCTGGAAACGGATAACGGCGGCAACCGCCTGGTTCTGGAAGTGGCGCAGCATCTCGGCGAGAACACAGTCCGCACGATTGCCATGGACACGTCGGAAGGTCTGGTGCGCGGTCAGGAAGTGAGCGACACGGGCGCGCCGATCGCGGTGCCTGTCGGCGACGGCACGCTCGGCCGGATCATGAACGTCATCGGCGAGCCGGTGGACGAGGCCGGCCCGATCGAGACCGACGACACGCGCGCCATCCACCAGGAAGCGCCGGAACTGGTCGACCAGTCCACCGAGTCGGAAATTCTGGTCACCGGCATCAAGGTCGTCGACCTGCTGGCACCGTATTCCAAGGGCGGAAAGATCGGCCTGTTCGGCGGCGCCGGCGTGGGCAAGACCGTGCTGATCATGGAACTGATCAACAACATCGCGAAGGCGCACGGCGGCTATTCGGTGTTCGCCGGTGTCGGCGAGCGGACGCGCGAGGGCAACGACCTCTATCACGAGATGATCGAGTCCGGCGTGAACAAGGAAGGCGGCGGCGACGGCTCCAAGTGCGCGCTGGTGTACGGTCAGATGAACGAGCCGCCCGGAGCCCGCGCCCGTGTGGCCCTGAGCGGCCTGACGGTGGCGGAGCACTTCCGCGATCAGGGCCAGGACGTGCTGTTCTTCGTCGACAACATCTTCCGCTTCACCCAGGCCGGCTCGGAAGTGTCCGCGCTGCTGGGCCGTATTCCTTCGGCGGTGGGCTATCAGCCGACGCTTGCCACCGACATGGGCACCCTGCAGGAGCGCATCACGACCACCACGAAGGGGTCGGTGACGTCGGTGCAGGCGATTTACGTGCCGGCCGACGACCTGACCGACCCGGCGCCCGCCACCTCGTTCGCCCACCTGGACGCCACCACGGTGCTGTCGCGTGCGATCTCGGAGAAGGGCATCTACCCGGCCGTGGACCCGCTCGACTCCACCAGCCGCGTGCTTGAGCCGCGTACGGTCGGTGAGGAGCACTATACGGTGGCCCGCCGCGTGCAGGAGATCCTGCAGCGCTACAAGGCCCTGCAGGACATCATCGCCATTCTGGGCATGGACGAGCTTTCCGAAGAGGACAAGCTGACCGTGTCGCGCGCGCGCAAGATCGAGCGCTTCCTGAGCCAGCCGTTCTTCGTCGCCGAGGTGTTCACCGGTTCGCCCGGCAAGCTGGTCGACCTGGCCGACACGATCAAGGGCTTCAAGGGCCTGTGCGACGGCGAGTACGATCACCTTCCCGAGGCCGCCTTCTACATGGTCGGCAATATCGACGAAGCGATCGAGAAGGCGGAACGCCTGGCTGCGGAAGCGGCCTGACGAGGGCTTGCGCCAAGTCTAAACAGGGAATCGCGCGACCATGGCCGACTCACTCAAGTTCGAACTGGTATCCCCGGAGAAGCTCCTGAAGTCCGGGGACGTCCGGCAGGTGACGGTGCCCGGCACCGAAGGCGACTTCACCGTGTTGCC
Organism: Hyphomicrobiales bacterium; assembly: GCA_965275905.1. Lineage (GTDB taxonomy): Bacteria > Pseudomonadota > Alphaproteobacteria > Rhizobiales > JAJFHC01 > CBDAQD01. The sequence goes on from CBDHYJ010000052.1 coordinate 44,958, forward strand.
GGGCCACGCGCCCGTGCTCTCGACGGTGCGCCCGGGCGTTGTCGTCGTGGTCGATGACGGCGGCGAGGAAAAGATCTTCGTGCGCGGCGGTTTCGCCGAGGCGACTCCAGGCGGTCTGACCGTGCTGGCGGAACAGGCCGTTCCGCTCGGCGAACTCGACGCGGATGCGCTGGCACAGCAGATCCAGAATGCCGAGGAAGACGTGGCGGACGCCAAGACGGACGACAGCCGTCAGCGCGCCCAGGAATCGCTCGACCACCTTCGGCAACTGCAAGCCGCCCTCTGACGGCCTTCCCGGAGCGTTTATCCCGGCCAGTTGTCGCGACGCTATCCATGCGCCGCGCGCCCGGTTATGCCGGTCGCGAGTGTGCCCGTGGGTGCGCGGTTATTGAGAGACCGGTCGTCCTGCCGAAGCGAGACGTGATACGCGATCACTCTCCGAAGTGCCGGAATCCTTCGATAACCCGCAGGTAGACCTGCCGCTTGAACGGCACGATCAGGCCCGGCAGTTCCGACATGGCGACCCATTTCCAGTCGTCGAATTCGGCCTTCTCGCCCTTTTCGGGCGTAATGTTGATTTCGCTGTCGTCACCCTCGAAACGCATGGCGAACCATTTCTGTTTCTGTCCGCGGTACTTGCCCTTGAGCGCGACGCCCAGCACATCCGGGGGCAGGTCGTATGTCAGCCAGTCCTCGATTTCGGCAAGCAGGCTCGCCTTTGTCGTGCCCGTTTCCTCCTCGAGCTCGCGGAACGCCGCGTCGCGCGGCTGCTCGCCCTTGTCGATGCCGCCCTGGGGCATCTGCCACATCTGCTCCGCCCTGTCGTTGTCGTATTTGGAGATCCGGCGGCCGACCCAGACCAGCCCGCTGCTGTTGAGCAGCATGATGCCGACGCATGGACGGTAGGGAAGGGTATCAGGGTCGGGCCCGGCCGACCGATTGTCACTCAACTCTGCTCACCTGCCAGTACGGCGCTGACCGGTACCATGACGATGTCCCGGTCGCGCAGTTCCTCATGCCATTCAACGATCTGGTCTATCGTGATGGGCAGGCCCGATGCAACACCTACGGCGATGCCGCGTTCCTTGGCGATGCCTTCAAGCTTCCGCAGCGCGGCGGAAATGGCTTCGGGTGTCGGTTCGGCATCGATGATGACGTCGGCGGTCGTTGTCGCGAGACCGACATCCTCCGATACGCGCTTGGTCTGGCTGCGCGCTGACGATCCGTCATCGACATAGATGAGGCCGCGTGCGCTGATCTGCTTCAGTGTCGGCCGCAAGGCGTCGGGAACGGACGTGAACTTGGCGCCCATATAGTTGGTGACGCCGAAATAGCCCGTGAAACGGCTCAGCAGCCAGTCCAGCCGCTTCGCGTTCTCGCGCGCTGAAACATCGGTCCGCAGTGTATAGGGGCCGGGATCGCTATTGGGATAGTCGAACGGCTCCATGGGGAGCTGGAGCATGACTTCATGGCCGTTCTGCCGGGCGCGTTCGACCCAGCGCTGCAGATTCTTGGGGTAGGGCGCAAACGCCAGCGAGACTTCCGGCGGCAGGCGGCGAATAGCATCATTGGTCCCCCGGGTGCTGAGACCGAGACCGCCAACGAGGATCGCAACCTTGGTGCCGCCGATCGCACCGCCTACCGTGCGGTTCGCCGGCCGCGCATAGGCCTGCGAGGGCCTGCGGCCGTCAGGACCGATGCGGGGCAGAAGCCCGTAACGTCCCTTTTCGAAGAGACCTTTCTGCGGAACCGCACCGAGCGCCCTTCTGACCGGACTGTCTTGGGAGGTTTCTGTCTTGGCCGCCGCGACCGGGCGGCTCATGAGATCGACATTGTCCTCGGGCTTCAGCGCGTTGCGCATGCCGAGGTCGTCTGTGGACACTCCGCCCTGCTGACCGGCCGCGTTTTCGGGTGTGAGCTCGACGACGGCCACCGGCTCGCCGCCATTCGGATCGGGGTAAAGACGCAGGACGACAAAGATGCCGGCGGCAACGGCCACGAACAGAAACGCCGCAAACCTCAGGGGAGTGGTGCGGAATCCCGCAATTCTGCCAAGCAGCCCCTTGCGCACAAGCGGTGCGCTCAGATCATCCGCCGCCATGATCTCCGCCCATAGCCCCTCAAGATATGTGGCCTGCCAAGACCTGCGGGCGGCCTCGAACCCGCGTAGGCCTAGTTCGGCACGGTTTCCTTCTTCGTCGTCGAGTTATTGCTGTCGAGCTTGACGCCCCGCAGGAAGTTCAAGGCATAGATCAGCTGCTTGTCGTCTTCCTTCTTCGCCGGGACGTAGGATGCGGAACCAGACTCTTCCTTGCCGGCTCCCTCTGCCTTCAGGTGGCCGCGCAGATTGGCTTCACCGCGCGGTTTCACTTTCTTCTTCTGGTCCTCGGGAAGATCCTGCTCGACGACCACGTTCGGGATAATGCCCTTGGCCTGAATGGAACGGCCCGACGGGGTGTAGTACCGCGCCGTGGTCAGACGGATCGCACCGTTGCTGCCCAGCGGGATGATGGTCTGGACCGAACCCTTGCCGAACGACCGGGTGCCGACCACGGTGGCGCGGCGGTGGTCCTGAAGAGCACCGGCAACGATCTCGGACGCCGACGCGGAGCCGCCGTTGATCAGAACAACCATGGGCTTGCCCTTGATCAGGTCACCGGGGTCGGAATTGTAGCGCTGCGTCTCCTCGGCATTGCGTCCGCGGGTCGAAACGATCTCGCCGCGATCAAGGAACGTGTCGGATACCGAGATCGCCTGATCCAGGAGACCGCCCGGATTGTTCCGCAGATCGACAATGTATCCCTTGACGCCGCTGCCGCTGGATTTCTTCTCGAATTCCCGGATTGCCCTGTTAAGGCCTTCCTGGGTCTGTTCGTTGAACGTGGTGACGCGGATGTAGCCGATATCACCCTCATCGCGCGTCCGCACCGACTTGATGCGGATGATGTCGCGAACGATCTTGATTTCGATCGGGTCCTCAACGCCCTTGCGCACGATCGTCAAAAGGATCGGCGTGTTGACGCGACCGCGCATCTTATCGACGGCCTGGCTCAGGGTAAGGCCGAGAATCTGTTCGCCGTCCAGTTGCGTGATCAGGTCACCAGCCCGCACGCCCGCCTTCGCCGCCGGCGTATCGTCGATCGGGGTAACGACCTTGACGACGCCGTTCTCCATGGTGACTTCAATGCCGAGGCCGCCGAATTCTCCGCGGGTCTGGACCTGCATCTCCCGGAATGTCTTGGCGTTCATGTAGCTCGAATGGGGATCGAGCGAAGCGAGCATTCCGTTGATTGCCGAATCGATCAGCTTGCTGTCGTCGGGGACCTCAACGTAGTCCGACCGCACCCGGTCGAAGACATCTCCGAACAGGTTCAACTGCCGGTAGGTTTCGGAGCTGGCCGCATTCGCAGTGCCCTGAGGCCCGAGATTTTGCAATGCAAAGGCAGTCGCCATTACGCCCGCCGCGAAACACCCAAGCCCTGTCAGAATGGATCTGCGCATTATCCACTTACCTTTTCATCAGCTCCGGCCCACCACGGACCCGGATCTATTGGATTTCCGCCCTTGCGGAATTCAACGTATAATATTGGGCGAGACTCGTTTTCGGCAATCTCTCCAATCGCCGCACTGCTGACGGCCTCTTCACCCATTGTACCGACTGGCTCGCCGGAGCGTACGAATTGGCCCGTATTTGCGTTGATTCGAGTCATTCCGGCCAGCAGCACATGATACCCTTCGCCGGCATTTATGATCAATAGCTGGCCGTAGCTTCTGAACGGCCCGGCATAGACCACCCAGCCGTCGACCGGGGTGGTAATCTGAGCCTGTTTCCGGGTTGCGATGGAAAGGCCCTTTGCCGTTGCCCCGAAGCTGTCTTTTTTCCCGAATTCGCGGATTTTCACGCCTTGCGCGGGAAATGCCAGCGATCCGCGGGCTTTCGAAAACCGGACGCGCGGCTTGACCAGCGCGGTTGCCCGGGCCACCACCTTCCGCGCCTTGGTCTGTGGCTTTTTTGCCGCGCGTTGCTTTTCTTCGTCGAGTTTGGCGATCAGGTCGCGAAAAGTCCTGGCCTGCTGCGCCAGACTCGCGATCCGCTGCCGCTCGGCCTCGATCTCCTCGTCGGTCAGTCTGGTCGTGGCCCGTTTGGTCTCGATGAGCTCGCCAACCTCCTTGCGTTCGATCTCGAGCGCGGCAACATTCTGGTTGAGGAAGTTCTGTTCACGTTCAATTGACCGGCGCAGGCGCTTCAGCCGGGTCAGATCCTGCGCCAGGGCGTTGGCCTCCGCCCGGAGTTCCGGAACGATGACACCCAGCAGCATGGCGCTGCGCACGGCCCCAAGGGCGTCCTCCGGCTTCACGGCGAGGGCAGGCGGCGGGTTCTGTTCAAGGCGCTGCAGGCCGGCCAGCAACTCGGCCAGCGTCTTGCGCCGCTTGACCAGGCTTTCGCGGACCTTGCTTTCGTCGCCTCCCAGGCTCGCCAGGCGCGTTTCCGTTGTGGTGATCTGTGTCTCGCGGGCCTGGATGCGTGCAGCGATCGCGACCAGCCGCTTGCTCAGCCGTGCGGTTTCCTCGGCAAGCTCGCGTGCCTCCGCCTCGAGCGTATCCGCGCGCGACCGCGAAAACTCAAGCTGCTCCTCGACCGACCTGAGCTGGCTCGCCGGATCGTCCGTACCGGCGTCCTGAGCCGTTGCCGCGGGCGCCGACGCCAGAGCAAGAGCCAGCAGGGCAGCCGGAACCAGCCCGCTGGACATATATTTGACTGATCGGTCCAAAACCGTTTCGCTCACCTAGACCGGCGTCATATAGCGCGTCAGGCCGCGCAGGGCCAGAAACAACGCCGTGAATGCCGGAACTTCCCCATTCAATCGCGATGATAGGGATGTTTGGCCAATATGGTTACTGCCCGGTAAAGCTGTTCGGCGAGCATCGTGCGGACCAGCATATGCGGCCAGGTCATCGGCCCGAACGACATGAGCCGTGCCGCAGCCTGGCGGACCGCATCGCCGTGTCCGTCAGGACCCCCGATCAGGAAGCCGACGTCGGCCGTGCCGTCAGATTGGAGATCGGTCAGTTTTGTCGCGAATGCGCGGCTGGCCATGGGCTTGCCGCGTTCATCGAGTGCAAAGACATAGGCGCCATCGGGTACGGCCGCGAGCAGGCCGGCCGCTTCCTCGCCGCGGCGCTCTTCCGCGTTGCGCCGGTTCGATTCGGGGACTTCGTGGATGCTGACGGCGCGAATGCCGACCGAAGGGCCCTGTGCGCCAAGGCGGCGCACGTAGTCCAGGCACAATTCGCGCGAGGGGCCGTCTTTGAGGCGGCCTACAGCGCCAATAAAGATCTTCATGCCCGACGCTCCGGTTCAGACCGGGTTCCGGCTACGGCTCAGACCGCAACCTTGTCCGTCGGGCTGTTCGCCGACCAGAGCTTCTCGAGATTGTAAAAGCTCCGGACTTCGGGCCGGAAGATGTGCACGAGAACATCGCCAGCGTCGATCAGGACCCAGTCGCAGTTCGGCAGTCCCTCCACGCGGGCCTTGCCGTAACCCTCGTCCTTGAGTCTGGACACGAGCTGGTCGGCAATCGCTCCAACGTGACGCTGCGAGCGTCCCGAGGAAACAACCATGTGGTCGGCGATGGAGGATTTTGTTTCGAGATCGATCGACGTGACTTCCTCGGCCTTGGCCTCGTCAAGGCAATCGAGAACGGTCTCGAGCAGTTTCTGTGACGTTTCGCGCCGGGACGGCAGAACGTCACCGCCGATCCCGCCGTTGCCGGCAGAATCGCCAAGCTGTTGCATTGTCAGGGTGGTGGTCCTCTCTCACAAACGTCCGGCAGCCGCTATGGAGCCGCGGGGCGTCCAACTTCAATGACCGATATGCTGTTGTCAGCACGTAACGCAAAGTCCTTTTGACATTACCCCAATAGAATAATTCGATGTGGCACGCGGTTCAATAGCTGTTCGATGTCGGAATCGTGACGACTAGAGCGAGATGAGGTCAGATTGAACCAGTTCTGTTGGATGAAATTGCACCAGTCCACAAGGAAGGTCTTGAGAAGCGTAGTGGGGCTACGGTCGAAAGACCTGACGCCATGGATGGTCGATTTCATTCAACCCTTCGGGCCGGTTGCCTTTTTGCCATTTCCATCGGGTTTTGTCTCGACCGTACCGCTGGTATGGCCTTCGCCAAAACCCTCGATCCTGACAAAAACGCAATCCGGCAGAACGATTTAATCTGACCTCATCTCGCTCTAACGACGATCATTCACCGTTCTGAGTGCGGATGCTGGTCGAACTTTCCCGCCTTAGAGGTACTTTCAGGAAACACCATGCCGGCGGCGCGCTGTCGGCCAGAAGGCCGGCATCCGTCTCGTCGAGCCGGAAACGGGCGTACCGCACGGCGGCCGGAGCGGCGAGCGCGCTCAGACCGAATCCCGGCCGGTTGACAATCGCCATGGGCACACTCTCGACGAGACCGGTCCAGTCCTGCCAGCGATGCAGTTCGGCCAGACAATCGGCGCCCATTATCCAGACGAAACGCGTTGCCGGCCAGAACCGCCTGACGGCTTCGATGGTGTCGGCGGTGTAGCGGCTGGAAATGGCGTCCTCGAATCCGGTTACCCTGATGCGCGGATGATCGGCCACCTCGCGTGCGCGCGCGAGCCGGAGTTCGAGTGCGGTGCTTTCAGACGGGTCCTTGAGCGGGTTCTGGGGTGCGACCAGCCACCAGATCCAGTCAAGGTCCAGACGCTTCAGCGCTTCAAGGGATATGGCGCGGTGCCCGGCGTGGGCCGGATTGAAGGAGCCGCCGAACAGGCCGATCCGCTGACCGGGCAGGGCGAGCGGCGTGACGGCGGAAAGCGTTCCGTTGGCGGCCATTCAGGGGCGGGTCTGGCCCGTTCCGCGCACGACGTACTTGAAGCTTGTCAGCTGCTCCAGACCGACCGGGCCACGGGCATGCATCTTGCCGGTGGCAATGCCGATCTCGGCGCCCATGCCGAACTCGCCGCCGTCCGCGAACTGGGTCGAGGCATTGTGCAGAACGATCGCGCTGTCGACCCTGTCGAGGAACCGGTCCGCGGTCGCCGGGTCGCTCGTGACTATGGTCTCGGTGTGATGGGAGCCGTAATGGTCGATATGGTCTATGGCGGCGTCAACGCCATCCACCAGCCGCACGGAAATGATCGTGTCGAGATATTCGGTCACCCAGTCTTCTTCGGTGGCCGCTATCACGCGCCCGTCTGCTGCCTGTGCGGCGGAATCACCGCGCACTTCGCACCCGGCTTCGATCAGGGAGCCCACCAGTTGCGGCAGGTGCGTCTCCGGGCAGTTGCCGTCGACCAGGAGGGTCTCCGCGGCGCCACAGATGCCGGTGCGGCGCAGCTTTGCGTTGATCGCGATATCGACCGCCATATCCAGATCGGCCGCCTTGTCCACATAGACGTGGCACAGACCTTCCAGGTGCGCGAACACGGGCACGCGGGCTTCCGCCTCGACACGGGCGACCAGGCTCTTTCCGCCGCGCGGGACGATCAGGTCGACTGTGCCGTCGAGGCCGCTCAGCATGGCGCCCACGGCAGCCCGGTCCGTCGTCGGCACAAGCTGGATGGCGTGCTCAGGCAGGCCGGCGTCCTTGAGGCCCGCCGCCAGGCACGACGCGATCACGCGGCTCGATTCGATGCTCTCGGAGCCGCCGCGCAGGATCGCGGCATTGCCGGATTTCATGCAGAGCGCACCGGCGTCGGCGGTCACATTGGGACGGCTTTCGAAAATGATGCCGATGACGCCTATGGGTGTGCGGACACGCTCGATGTGAAGACCGTTGGGACGGTCCCATTCGGTAATGACCGAGCCGACCGGATCCTCCAGTGCCGCAATGTCCTCGAGACCAAGAGCCATGGCTTCGACGCGGTCCGTATCGAGCCTGAGCCGGTCGAGGAACGCGCCGGTCGTGCCGCGTTCCTGCGCTCCGGCATAGTCGATTGCGTTGGCCGCGAGGATTTCATCGGTGCGGTTGCGCAAGGCGGCTGCCATAGCAGCGAGTGCTGCGTTTTTCTGTTCGGCGGTGGCGTTGGCCAGATCGCGTGTCGCCGCCCTGGCGCGTGCGCCGATGTCGCGCATCGTCGCCGCGACGTCTTCCGCCGCCCCGACGGGCCGATCCGCTTCCGCTGCTAGACTCATGACTTCACCCCTTGGTCAGAACAAGATCGTCGCGGTGAATGACCTCATCGCGGCCACGGTAGCCGAGAATCCGCTCGATTTCACCGCTTTTGTACCCGGCGATCGCCCGGGCATCATCGCAATCGTAGGCCGAAAGCCCGCGCGCCACCGCCACGCCGTCGGAGGACTTCACCATGACCGCATCGCCCCGGTTGAACCGGCCGTCCACGCGGACAATTCCGGCCGGGAGCAGGCTCTTGCCGCCCATCAGCGCGCTGACCGCACCGTCATCGACAAAGAGCGTGCCGCAGGGCTCCAGCGTCCCGGCGATCCAGGTCTTGCGGGCGGCCTTGGGCGTTGCGCCCGAAATGAACCAGGTGCAGCGTGCACCGTCCTCGAGCCGGGCCAGCGGATTCATGACGCGTCCGCTTGTGATCGCCATGTCGGCCCCGGCGCCTACAGCAATGCGGGCGGCTTCAATCTTGGTCACCATTCCGCCTGACCCGACACCGCTCTCGGGCTTACCGGCCATGGCCACGATCTCACTGGTGATTTCGCGCACCTCGGGGATCAGCTCGGCATTGTCGTTGTTGTGCGGTGAC
>CBDHYJ010000053.1:0-39196 GCA_965275905.1 Hyphomicrobiales bacterium
TGGTCCGGACGCCGGTCTGGGAGAAGGCGGAAACGGCGACCAGGGAAGCGTTCGACGAACTCGCGGATGCGCTCGGCGATCATTGCGATCTTGTCGAGCTGCCGTCACCCTTTGCCACCGGCCACGATGTACATCACACCATCATGTTTGCGACCATGGCCAAGAACCTGGCCGGGTACCACGAACGTGGCGCCGCGCAGCTCAGTCAGCGCATGCGGGACCTCATCGAAGAAGGCCGCGGGATCCCAGCCGTCGACTACATGGACGCGCTCGATTGGGTCGAAGTTCTGAATGCCGGTCTTGAGGAAGTCTTCGAGCGTTACGACGCCATCCTCACTCCGTCTGCACCGGGCGAGGCGCCCCGGGGACTGGAGTCAACCGGTGATCCCGCCTTCTGTACGCTTTGGACCCTGTGCGGGACGCCGTCGATTTCGCTGCCCCTTCTCCAGGGGCCGAACGGGCTGCCTGTGGGCGTACAGGTGGTCGGTCCGCGGATGCACGACGGCCGCCTCCTGCGGGCGGCCAACTGGCTGTGGAATGAAGTCAATGCGCTCGAGGACTAGAGTGCTGGTATGAATGATGTCGCTATGACGGATCGGGAATGGAAATCATGACTGGTGTCGACCGAATCCTCGCCCTGCTGGCCTTCGTCGGATTTGTTGTGTTCAGCGGAATTGTAATCTGGTGGGTCAGGGAAATAGACCTGATCATTGTCGTCGTTCTGGTCTCCTTGATGGCGGGTTACGATTTCTGGCTGGGTGCGGGGCAGGCCAAGAGCGATGACGCGGAATAGCCGCCGGGAAACCGAAATTGCGGTGGAAAGCCGTGTTGCGGCGGGGGTGAAGTCGATTTTTAGTGCTGAAAACGAGAATTTTAGTTCCGTTCCTCTATATCATATCGTGGAAGAACCGGGCTTCTCGCACAGCCATACGGTTCAAGGGGATATGACGGCCGGTCTGCGGGGAAGATGCCGGCCTCTGCAATAGGAGAGTTTAATGTCCGACGTCGTGTCGCTGGGCAAGGCGAAGAAGGCGCGGAAACGCAATGTATCGGCGGATCCGCTGCAGATTCGCGGAACCGGTCAGGTTCAGTCGCTGACGCGCGCCCTCAGAATACTAAACACGCTGTCAGAAAGCGCCAACGGCCTGACACTGAGCGATCTGGCGCACACGGTGGCTCTGCCGACTTCGACCGTTCACCGCCTGCTCACAACGCTCCAGAACGAGCGTTACGTCAGGTTCGATAACGAAAGAAGCGTGTGGCTGATTGGTGTCCAGGCCTTTCATGTCGGTTCGGTCTATGTGCGATCGCGGGATCTCGTGGCGATCGCCCGGCCGTATATGCGCCGGCTGATGGAGGAATCCGGAGAAACCGTCAACCTGGCCATTGTGGACCGCAATGAAGTGATCTTCCTGGCCCAGGTCGAGTGTCAGAAAATGATGCGTGCCATAGCCGGGCCCCGGCGGCCGGGCGCCGCTGCACTGTTCCGGCAACGGCAAGGCGATCATGGCGTGGATGGAAGAACGCGAAGTCCGCGATTTGTTGCGGGCCTCGGCCATGCATCGCGAGACCATGAAGACGGTCGGCAGCGAGGCTGAACTGATTTCGGCATTCTCCTGCCATTCGCGAACAGTGGCTATGCGGTCGACGATGAGGAAAATGCCATCGGATTGCGATGCGTCGCCAGCGCGATATTCGATGAACACAGCAGACCTTTGGCCGGCATTTCGGTTTCCGGACCCGACGGCCCGGATGCCCGGAGGGCCGCCTGCCGACTCTCGGTGAGAACGTCAAGGCCATTGCCGACGAGATCACGGCGGAAGTTGGCGGAAGACTTCCCGAAGGGCTCGATCCCGTTTAAGTTCGGCGCCAGATCCAGAATCGGTCCGCAATCCGGACCGAAATGTGCGGAATTTCATTGAAATGACTGAAATCGACAAGCAGGGCGTTCGTCGATGCGCTGCGCAATGTAAAGGGACCTGATCTCGAAGGGGATATCGTTTCCCTTGGGGCTTGTGTCCGACATCGTTGATCAATGGCGACAGTGTCTTCTTTTCGCTCAGCGTCGATGCCGAGCAGCGCGCGCGAACTCGAACCGCTGCGCCAGGCCGCCGAGCAGATGGCGCTTCAAGGTGCCCGGCGTTGCAAAGGCGATGGTTGCGCTGACGGCCGACCGCAAGCCTGGAGCAGGCGGCCGGTTCGCTCAACCGGCTCCGGCTCCGCCGGACGCAGACGGACCGCCTCCCGGGTGATCTCGCGCCTCCGCCACCAGTGGCAGGTGCGAATCCGTCCGGAGCGCCGCAGAGGCAGATTGCCGGTGTTCCCGGCGTGAAGGCGATCATTGCTGTTGCCTCCGGCAAGGGTGGTGTCGGTAAATCCACCACCGCCGTGAATCTGGCCCTGGCATTCGCCGCAAACGATCTGTCTGTCGGCATTCTCGACGCTGATATCTACGGTCCGTCCATGCCCCGTTTGCTCGGTGTGACGGGACGGCCGCAGCCCGCTAACGGCCGCGTTCTCAACCCGCTCCAGGGTTATGGCGTCAAGGTCATGTCCATGGGGTTCATGGTCGAGGACGACACGCCGATGATCTGGCGCGGTCCGATGGTCATGTCGGCGCTGACGCAGATGCTGCGCGAGGTGGCGTGGGGCGAACTGGATGTTCTGGTCGTCGATATGCCGCCCGGCACCGGGGATGCCCAGTTGACCATGGCGCAGCAGGTGCCGCTGGCCGGTGCCATCATCGTTTCGACGCCGCAGGACCTGGCGCTTATCGATGCACGCAAGGGTCTGAACATGTTCCGCAAGGTCGACGTGCCTGTGCTCGGCATCATCGAGAATATGAGCTACTTCGCGTGTCCGAGTTGCGGTCATCGCTCGGAAATCTTCGGCCATGGTGGTGCGCGCGAGGAAGCGGAAAAGCTCGGGGTTCCTTTCCTCGGTGAAGTGCCGCTCGACATGGAGCTGCGCAAGCGCTCGGATGGCGGACAGCCGATCGTCGTGTCGCTGCCGGATTCCGAGCACGCCGGCATCTATCGGGACATTGCGAAGGCGGCCTGGGATCAGATTAGCGATGCCGAGTCTGGCCCGGCAAGGCAGGCGCCGAAGATCGTCATCGAGTAGAACCCGGACTCGAAAACGCCTCAAGAACCCGTCGGAACCATTTGAATTGAATCAGATTTTTCGAGTCGCCCGAAGCTGAGCGGTCTAGCCGCCGGTGACGGACATGTGCCGTGACACCGCCGGTGCGTTGCGCCGTCTGTCGATGACGAAATCGTGCCCTTTCGGCTTGCGTCCGATGGCCTCGTCGATGGCAGCGTTCAGCAAAATATCGTGCTCGCTGGCCCGAAGCGGTTCCCGCAGGTCCGCGGAATCATCCTGTCCGAGACACATGTAGAGCATGCCTGTGCAGGTGATGCGCACCCGGTTGCACGACTCGCAGAAATTATGGGTCATCGGCGTGATGAAACCGAGCCGTCCGCCGGTCTCCTTGACCGTCACGTAACGCGCTGGCCCGCCGGTCTTGTAGGGAATGTCTTCCAGAGTCCACCGGTCGAGCAGGCGGGCCCTCACCACGGACAGGGGCAGGTACTGGTCGGTCCGGTCGCCGTCGATATCGCCCATGGGCATGGTTTCGATCAGGGTGATGTCCATGTCGCCGCCATGCGCCCATTCGATCATCGACTCGATTTCGTCGTCGTTGAATCCCTGCAGCGCGACGGCGTTGAGTTTGACCCGCAGGCCGGCTTTCTTTGCCGCCTCGATGCCTTCCATCACCTGATCGAAGTCGCCCCAACGGGTAATTGCCCGGAATTTTGCATGGTCGAGCGTGTCGAGCGAGACATTGATCCGCCGAACGCCGCAGTCATAAAGCTCGTCGGCGAACCGAACCAGCTGGCTGCCATTGGTCGTGACGGTCAACTCGTCCAGGGCGCCTGATCCGATGTGTCGCCCCAGGTTCCGGAACAGGCTCATGACGTTCTTGCGCACCAGCGGCTCACCGCCGGTCAGGCGGATTTTCCGCACGCCCTTGGCAATGAACGCCGAACACAGGCGGTCCAACTCTTCGAGGGTCAGAAGGTCCCGTTTTGGCAGAAACGTCATGTTTTCCGCCATGCAGTAAACGCACCGGAAGTCGCACCGGTCGGTCACCGATACACGCAGGTAGCTAACATGGCGGCCGAAGGGATCGATCATTGTGCCCTGATCGGCGGCGTCGATTGGCTTCTGCATGCCTGCTGAGCCAGCCGATTCAGTGCCGGTTTTCTCTGACAAAACGCCTCTCCCTGTCCACTTTGTCCCGGCTGCACCACAATCGCTCAACGTGCGGATAGCGCTCCGGTTTCAGTTTCTTAAACGCCGCACCGAATTCGGCACCTTTCTGCCTCGGCGGTCAACAGTCGTCCGGCACAGTAACCGTTTCAGGCCGGTCCGTACATGACATGGGTCAAGCTAGTGCCCTTGCGTGCTCAGATCGAGGGGTTTGCGCCGCGAAGTGGTTTGATTTTCCGTATTATGGGATTCGTGAGGCGGGCAGGGCCATTGGGCTTGCAGGGGGGTGAAAATAGGCGTTTAATTCTAAGTGGTGAAAAATATGTCCTAACTCCGCGGAGATTCGGACGAAATTCAAAACTCACCGGCACAAGATGTTCTGGGAGGAACGACGTCGGGATGAACCCGTCCGGGGCAGTCCATACCTTGGAAACCAGTGAAGAAGATGCGCTTCGGGCGCACATGTACAGGCTTCTTGGTCATTTTCTTTCGCGGCCGCCTTCGGGCGACGAGCTGAAGGCTGCGGCCGGCATGACGGGCGACGAGTCCGACCTTGGCAAGGCCATCCGGGCCTTTGCCCATATCGCATCCAGATCCTCTGCCGAACAGATTTCACAGGAATACCAGGACCTCTTCATCGGCGTGGGGCGCGGCGAACTGCTGCCCTACGGGTCCTACTACCTGACCGGCTTCCTGCACGAAAAGCCGCTGGCCCGCCTGCGCAATGACATGTCCCGGATCTTGGGATCGAGCGCCGCGAGACGGTCAAGGAGCCGGAAGACCATATAGCCGCGCTGTTCGAAATGATGAGCGGGCTGATCACCGGCAGTTTCGGCGAAGTGGCTTCGCTGGATCGACCAGAAGCGGTTTTTCGAAGCCCATGTCGGATCATGGGCCAAGCATTTCTTCAGGGACCTGGAGGCTGCGCGAAGTCCTCTGTCCTTTATGCGGCACTTGGATCGGTCGGCCGCCTATTCATGGAGATCGAGGAGGTTGCTTTTCACGATGGACTGATCCACATGCCGGCCTGCGTATCGGCCGGTGCAACGAGGAGAGCGGCGCGGCGCGGTTGCCGCAGAACAAGCCGCCGGAGGTGAGTATGACACGGATGACCGTATGTGCACCAATTGAAGACCAAGGAGGAGCAAGCATGCCTGATCGTGAAGATAAGGTAGCCGCTGACCGCCGGAACTTCCTGAAGCTTGCCGGTGTCGGCACGCTGACGGGCGGAGCCGCACTGGCTCTGGGCCGGACTGAAGCGGACGCGAGCTTGAAGCTGGATGAAGTCGAAAGGCGGAAAGGCGTATCGCGAAACCGATCACGTGAAGACGTTCTACGACACGGCACGGTTCTAGGGACACGGCCATTTGACGTCTTTGTGCGTTCGGAAAAAGGCTTTCGGCAAAGCGTTCTCTTGATAGCCGAAGGCAGTGAAACTTTGAGGAGAGAAAAATGCTTAGGAAGAAGACCGAACGGGGTGGCGATAGGCCCCCGTTTGTCATCGGCCCTAACCGAGTTGACGATCAGGCGGAGCCATTGACCGCCGTACATTCCTGCGACGTTCGGGTCTCGCGGTCGGCGGACTGCCGCGGCGTCGACCGGCCACGGTAAGTGGCGGCATGGTCCAGAAGGCTGAAGCTGCCAGACTGCGGACGGCGCGGTGGAAATCAAGAAATCGGTGTGCACCCACTGTTCGGTCGGCTGCACCGTGCATCGCTGAGGTGAACGGCGGTGTCTGGACTCGGCCAGGAGCCCGGATTCGACAGCCCGTTCAACCTCGGCGCCCACTGCGCCAAGGGTGCGGCGGTGCGCGAGCACGCTCACGGCGAGCGCCGCCTGAAATATCCGACCAAGCTGGTCAACGGCAAGTGGCAGCGGATGAAGTGGGAAGAGGCGATCAACGAGATCGGCGACAAGATGCTCGAGATCCGCGAGGCCTCGGGTCCCGATTCCGTCTACTGGCTCGGCTCCGCCAAGCACAACAACGAGCAGGCCTATCTGTTCCGCAAGTTCTACGCCTTCTGGGGCACCAACAACGGTGACCACCAGGCGCGGATCTGTCACTCGACCACGGTCGCGGGTGTTGCCAACACCTGGGGCTACGGCGCGATGACGAACTCCTACAACGACATCCACAATTCGCGCGCGATCTTCCTGATCGGCGGCAACCCGGCTGAAGCGCATCCGGTGTCGCTGCTGCACCTGCTGAAGGCCAAGGAGCAGAACAACGCGCCCTTCATCGTCTGCGACCCGCGCTTCACCCGCACCGCCGCCCATGCCGATGAGTACGTGCGGTTCCGTCCCGGCACCGACGTGGCGCTGATCTGGGGCATCCTCTGGCACGTCTTCGAGAACGGCTGGGAAGACAAGGAGTTCATCCGCCAGCGCGTCTGGGGCATGGACCAGATCAAGGCCGAGGTCGCCAAGTGGACGCCGGAAGAGACCGAGCGGTCACCGGGCGTGCCGGGCTCGCAGCTGAAGCGCGTCGCCCGCACGCTGGCCAACAACCGCCCTTCACCATCATCTGGTGCATGGGCGGCACCCAGCACACCAACGGCAACAACAACACCCGCGCCTACTGCGTGCTGCAGCTGGCGCTTGGCAACATCGGCACGGCCGGCGGCGGCACCAACATCTTCCGCGGCCACGACAACGTGCAGGGCGCGACCGATCTTCGGCGTGCTGTGCCACACGCTGCCGGGCTACTACGGCCTGAAGACCGGCTCCTGGAAGCACTGGGTCGCGTCTGGGACGTCGACTACGACTACCTGAAGGGCCGCTTTCCACTCCAAGGAGCTGATGGAGAAGGCCAAGGGCATTCCGGTGTCCCGCTGGTTCGACGGCGTCCTCGAGGCCAAGGAGAACATCGACCAGCCGGACAATGTCCGGGCCATGGTGTTCTGGGGCCACGCGCCGAACTCGCAGACCCGTCTGCCGGACATGCAGAAGGCGATGGACAAGCTCGATCTGCTGGTCGTGATCGATCCCTTCCCGACCATGACGGCGGTGATGCACGACCGCAAGGACGGCGTCTATCTGCTGCCGGCGGCGACGCAGTTCGAGACCTACGGCTCGGTCACGGCGTCGAACCGCTCGATCCAGTGGCGCGACAAGGTCTTCGATCCGCTCTTCGAGTCGAAGACGGACCACGAGATCATCTATCTCCTGGCCCAGAAGCTCGGCTTCGCCGACGAGATGTTCAAGAACATCAAGGTCGAGAACAACGAGCCTGTCGATCGAGGACACACCCGCGAAATCAACAAGGGCATGTGGACCATCGGCTACACCGGCCAGTCGCCGGAACGCCTCAAGATGCACATGGCCAACCAGCACACCTTCGACAAGACCACGCTGCAGGCACGCGGCGGGCCGGCCGACGGTGAGTACTACGGCCTGCCGTGGCCGTGCTGGGGCACCGCCGGAGATGGGCCATCCCGGCACGCCGATCCTCTACGATCCCTCCAAGCCTGTGGCCGAAGGCGGTCTCTGCTTCCGCGCGCGCTTCGGCGTCGAGCGGGACGGCGACAACCTGCTGGCCGAAGGCAGCTATCCGGTCGGCTCGGAGATCCAGGACGGCTATCCCGAGTTCACCATGGCCATGCTGAAGAAGCTCGGCTGGGATGGCGACCTGACCGACGACGAGAAAAGTCCGCCATCGAGGCGGGTCGCCGGCGACAAGACCAACTGGAAGACCGACCTTTCCGGCGGTATCCAGCGGGTCGCGATCAAGCATGGCTGCGCGCCGTTCGGCAACGCCAAGGCCCGCTGCGTGGTGTGGAACTTCCCGGATCCGGTGCCGCTGCACCGCGAGCCGCTCTACACCCGCGGCGCGATCCTCTGTCGAACGACTATCCGACCTACGAGGATCGTCAGATGTACCGTCTGCCGACCTACTACGAATCGATCCAGAAGAACAGGATTTCTCGAAAGAGACTTCCCGATCATCCTGACCTCCGGGCGTCTGGTGGAATACGAGGGCGGCGGCGACGAGACCCGCTCCAACCCCTGGCTCGCTGAACTGCAGCAGGACATGTTCGTCGAGATCAATCCCTTCGATGCCAACGGACCTCGGCATCAGGGACGGCGAACAGGTCTGGGTGCATGGTCGCCGAAAAGGCTCCAAGGTCAAGGTCATGGCCATGGTGACCGAACGGGTCGGGCGCGGCGTGTCGCCTTCATGCCGTTCCACTTCGGCGGGCACATGCAGGGCGAGGACTTGCGCGACAACTATCCGAGCTGGCGCCGATCCCTATGTCCTGGGCGAAGCCTCCAACACCGTTGCGCATGACCTACGGCTACGACTCGGTCACCAACATGCAGGAAACCAAATCCACGCTCTGCCGAATCGAAGCGCGCGTAAGGAGCTGAACGCTATGGCGAGCACGTATGAAATTCCTTTGCGACGCCGAGCGCTGCATCGAGTGCAACGCCTGCGTCACCGCGTGCAAGAACGAGCACGAGGTGCCCTGGGGCATCAACCGGCGGCGCGTCGTCACCATCAATGACGGCAAGCCGGGCGAGCGGTCGATCTCGGTCGCCTGCATGCATTGTTCGGACGCGCCTTGCATGGCGGTCTGCCCGGTGGATTGCTTCTACCAGACCGAAGAAGGTGTGGTTCTGCACTCCAAGGACCTCTGCATCGGCTGCGGCTACTGCTTCTACGCCTGTCCCTTCGGCGCGCCGCAGTTCCCGCAGGCCGGCAATTTCGGCAGCCGGGGCAAGATGGACAAGTGCACCTTCTGTGCCGGTGGCCCGGAAGCGGATACCACTCGTCCGACGACGAGTTCTCGAAGTACGGCCGCAACCGTCTGGGCGAGGGCAAGCTTCCGCTCTGTGCGGAAATGTGCTCGACCAAGGCATTGCTCGCGGGCGACGGTGATGTTGTGTCCAACATCTATCGCGAACGCGTGGTGGCCCGTGGCTTCGGCTCGGGTGCCTGGGGCTGGGGCCGGGCCTATCCCGGCGGCGGCTCGTAACGGTATCGGGAACGTGCGGGGCGGCATATCTGCCGCCCCGCGCTCTTAACCAGTTGCAATGATTTGTCGCGCTTGCGTAAACGGGGCGGCCAGGAGGTCGTCGCGTGCTGCGTAACGCCAAGAATCCTCGGTGGACCTTTTGCGGGTGCGGTTCGCAGGGTCAGAAGTGGACCTGGATTTGATGACTGTTTTGAAGAATTTCGCAATGTTTCTGGCAGCCGGCGCGATCGTCTTCGCCTTGGCTGGCTGCAGGGAATCCGAGCAGAACCGGCCGCTCACCTACACCAAGGGCGAATACGGCGGTGAGCCGGATCAGAAGCTTGACCAGCAGAAACTGGACCAGCTCCGGCTTCGCGGTCAGCATCAGAGTTTCAACTAGGGATCGGATGACGCGATGACGAAGGGTACCTCGCAGATGGATTGGACGGTGGCGTTGCGCCGGGCCGCTTTCGCGGTTGCCGCGGCGTTGCTGCTTGTTGTGGCCACGACGGCGGCAACGGTCACCAGTTCAGACCTCGCGGTCGCACAGCAGGCCGGAGAAGTGCCGGGTAAACCGTATGGCTCGACGTCGGACTCGTCATTCTGGCGGGAAATCCGCAAGGGCAACCAGGGCAACGTGTCTATCCCTGACAAGCAGGCCGGTGTGCTGATCCAGTCCGAGGGCGACAACTGGCGCGCCTTCCGCAACGGCCCCCTGTCGACTTACGGGGTCTGGGGGCTTGGCGGCATCCTGATCCTGCTCGCTCTGTTCTTCCTGATCAGGGGCCGGATCCGCATCGAGGCAGGCCCGAGCGGCGAGAAGATCACCAGGTTCAACGGTATCGAGCGCTTTGGACACTGGCTGCTGGCGATTTCCTTCATCATTCTGGCCGTGAGCGGCCTCAATCTGATGTATGGCCGCTACTTCCTGATTGACCTGATCGGAGCGGAAGCCTTCGGCACGATCACCGCCTACGGCAAGCTGCTGCACAACTATGTCGGCTTTGCCTTCATGGTCGGACTGGCGATCGTTTTCCTCACGTGGATCAAGGACAACTTTCCGAACCGCCACGACGTGATCTGGCTGCTCAAGGGCGGCGGTATGTTTTCCAAGCACAGCCATCCGCCGTCGCGGCGCTTTAACGCCGGGCAGAAGATCATCTTCTGGCTTGTCTTTCTCGGCGGTGTATCGGTCAGCCTTTCAGGCGTCGCGCTCATGTTTCCGTTCCAGTTCACGTTCTTCGCCGACACCTTCGCGATGCTGAACAATTTCGGTCTGAACCTGCCGACGGTGCTGACGCCCATGCAGGAGATGCAGCTGAACCAGGTCTGGCACGCCATCGTCGCCCTGTTCCTGATCGTGGTCATCCTTGCCCACATCTACATCGGCTCGGTCGGCATGGAAGGTGCGTTCGACGCCATGGGCAGCGGCGAGGTGGACAAGAACTGGGCCCGCGAACACCATTCGATCTGGGTCCAGGAAGTGGAAGCGAAGGAACAGGCTCAGGCGGCCAAGCAGCCTGCGGAATAGCGAGGGAGGGCGGCGACCTGTCCCGGGGCCTGCGTGCCCCGGGTTTCCGCCGACGTGTCATGAGATCTGCGGCATGAAATTGGTCGCCTCGGCAAATCGGCTCCCCGCCTTCGTGAGGCGGCGTGATCTGGGTCCGGTCCGGCACGGCATCCTTTCCTGCATTCTGATTCTGTATGGCCTTGTTGCGTCGACGGCGGCTGGCGCGGCCGACCTGAAGGGGCACGGCGGGCCGGTCAAGACGGTCAGTGTCGCGCCCGACGGCAGCCGGGCGCTGACCGGCAGTTTCGACTACTCCATGATTTTCTGGGTACTGGACGGAGAGAAATCCGCTCTGCTCAAGCGCTTTGACGATCACGACGGTGCCGTCAACGCGACCGCCTTCACGCCTGACGGCAAGCTGGCGATTTCCGGGGGAGACGACGGGTCCGTCGGCGTCTGGGACCTCGATACGCACAAACTCGTCCACAGGTTCAAGGGTCACACCGGCAAGATTGTCGACGTTGCCGTTTCGCCGGACGGCCGACTGGCTGCGTCTGCCGCGTGGGACCGCTCGGTGAGGTTCTGGCGGCTCGATGATCTGAAGGACGGCCCGGTTCTCAAGGGCCACAAGAACAACGTCAACGCCGTGTCCTTCTCGCCCGACGGCAAAACGCTTTTCAGCGGCGGTTACGACGGCGTCATCTGGATGTGGGATGGAGCGACCGGAAAACGGATGCGGCCCGTCCTGAATTTCGGATGGGGCATCAACGTCCTCCACGCCCTGCCGGACGGGAACAGGCTCATCTTCGGATCGCTCAACGGTGCGGTCAACGTGCTCGACATCGACTCCGGTGAGATCCTGAAGAAGCTCGACATTCATGAAGGCCCGGTCCTGTCGGCAGCCCTTTTAACGAAGCACGGTCTGTTCGCGACCGGCGGCGCCGACGGCAAGATACGGGTCTGGTCGACAGCCGACTGGAAGGTCAAATTCACGCACGACAACCCTTACGGACCGGTCTGGGCGATTGACTTCGCCGCCGACGGCAAGTCGCTCTACTACGGTGGCCTCGATGACTTCGTCATTCACTGGCAGATGGATCCCGTGAAGCCGTTCGAGCAGGCGAAGGGCGAGTTTCCGCGCCGCTTCCAGGTGGCCGGCGACACCGACCCGGGCGAGTTGCAGTTTGCGCGCAAGTGCAGCGTCTGCCACACCCTGACGCCCGACGGCGCCAACCGGGCCGGGCCGACGCTTTACCGGCTGTTCGGGCGCAGGGCGGGCACTGTGCCCGGATATGTCTATTCCGACGCGCTGACAGGGTCTGATATCATCTGGAATGAGAGAACGGTGGCCGAGCTTTTCACCGAAGGGCCGGAACACTACACACCGGGAACGAAGATGCCGCTTCAGCGGATCAAGAACCCGGATGAACGCGAGGCGCTGATCGCCTATCTGAAACGCGCGACCGCGCCGGTATCGCAATAGATTTGGGGAGATTGAAATGAAATCGTTTCTGGCCAGTTTGGTCGCCATTGCGGCGATATCGGTTGGGGCCAAGTATGCGCTGGACAATTATGACTGGTCCTCGCAGGGCATTTTCTCGTCGCAGAACGTTTCCATTGGCAACTGACCGCCGGACGCCGGCTTTCCCCATCAGGATCCGGCTCTGCATTCTGGCGATCGCTGTCGTTCTCGTTTGGCCGCACCCTTCCGCAGCGCGTGAGGCACAGGTCGCACTGGAGGCGGTTGCGCGTTCGGTTGTGGCCGTTTTGCCGGAATGGCCGCGCGGGGGACAACGGCCGAAGGAGGTCGAGGGGTCGGGCGTCGCCGTTCTCGACGGCCGGACCATCGTGACCGCGCTGCATGTCATCGACAAGGCGCTCTCCGTGCAGGTGCGGACCCATGACGGCGTGGTTCTGAATGCCACCGTTGCCGGCCGGGACCGCGCCACGGATCTGGCCATCCTTCGGATCGAAAAAGATCTCGAGCCCTTGGGATTCAGTGGCGACGCCGACTTCGGCGAAGACGTCTGCGCGCTCGGCCATCCATTTGGCTTCGGGCTGTCCATGAGCTGCGGCGTCGTGTCGGCGGTTCACAAGGCGGGCGCCGGCTTCAACGCCATCGAAGATTTTGTACAGACCGATGCAGCGATCAATCCAGGCATGTCCGGAGGCGCGCTCGTCCGCCGCGACGGTACATTGGTCGGAATCATTTCCGGCATCTTCACCGGGCGTGCCGACGGCAATCTGGGGCTCAACTTCGCTGTCTCTGCGCCACTCGCCCGGCGGATCGTCGATGATCTCGCGACGTCGGGGCGTGTCAGCCGCGCCGTTTCCGGACTGAGGCTCGGACCCGCGGTCAGGCGTGGACAGACCGGCAGGCTTGCTGCACGCGTGATCGGACTTCGGACGGGATCGGCAGCAGAGAAGGCGGGACTCCGTGTCGATGACCGGATCGTCGAGGCCGCCGGCCGCAGGATCCGCAAGGCGGCGGATTTCATGAGTGTGATGGGACGTCTGAGGCCGGGCGATTCCCTTGACTTATCAGTCGTTCGCGGCGATCAGTTGAAGCAGGTAACCATCACACTCGACGGGGTACCGTCGGTGCAATAGCGGTCGTTGAAAGGAAGAACCATGGACGACGAAAAGTTCAACATGTCGATGCGCAAGTTTCTCAAGCAGGTCGGCGTAACGTCACAGCAGCAGATCGAGAAGGCAGTCCGTGAGTCCGGACGCAGCGACGGCAAGGTCGCGGTCAGGGTCGTGCTGACGGGCGATGACATCGGACTCAACCATGTTGTCGAAGGCGAAATCGACCTGTCCTGAGGGTGCCTGTCATGGGTGTCGATGATCCGACATTCCCGCCGCTGCTGAACGGAATTCCCGTCGACGAACAGGATGATCCGTTTGCCGTCGCGCGGTCGAAGGCATCCGCCGGGGAAGCCGGAGCGGGTGATGCCTTCTGGTCGCGCGACATCGGACGGTTCCGGGTCGCCATCGTGCTCGAACCAGACGTCGAAGCGGCCCGCGCGATGCAGATGCTGTTTGCGGCCATGGTGGCGCTCGGCGACGCGCTGGGCGCCATTGCCGAACCTGAGATCGGGATCTACTACCGCTGGCCCGGCGGCATCATGATCAACGGCGCGCGCGTCGGCGGCGTAAGTGTCGCGCTTCCGGAGAACGCTGCAGGCACTGACGTGCCGGACTGGATGGTGGTGGCAGCCAAGCTCCAGATTCACGGCGACGTCGAGGATCTGAACCCCGGCCTCGATCCGGACAACACCTCGCTTTACGAAGAAGGCGGGATGGATATCACCCGTACCGATCTCATCGAGTCCTTCTGCCGGCACTTCCTGGTCTGGATCAACGAATGGGAGAACGAAGGCTTCAAGGGCATTCACGAGAACTGGGTCGGCCGTTACAGGGGGCTCGACGAGGATGTTGACCTCGAGCACGGTGGAGAGACGCACAAGGGGAAATTTGTCGGCCTCGACGATCTTGGAAATCTGCTCTACCGGCCGGAAGCGGGCGAGGGCGCAGGGTCGGTCATGTCTCTGGACGCACTGGCCTGCGCCGAACGCGGGGCCGGCGGGGCGTAATCCATGAAATTCCTTCGCGTCATCCGGTTTGATGAATCCGACGAGGCCGTTTTTGATAATGCCGCAGTCCCGGATGAATGGGCTGTTTCCGGCGGCTTTGCGTATTCGGGCATCACGGCAGAACACCTGGTCGGCAAGACCCGGCAGGCCTTTGCGAACGGATTTCTCGGACTTCCTTCATTCGGCCGCTCCACCTTCGCAACAGTGGGCGAGATGACGGAGGACGAGCACGAGTCTGTGACCGGCCTGCTCTCCAGGCACTTTGTTGAAAACTACGGCGCACCGGATGCCGATGCCGCGAACGCCGCGGCCCGGGAAGAATTGGCCTTTGTCGTCGACCTGTGCGCGGATCAGCCCGTCAACACGGTCTTCACCCTGCGCAGGGTGCTCGACGAGGACGGCGAGGTGCGCGAGGAATTCCGGATCATTACGCCGCCGTCAGAACCGGTGCACACGCGCGTGTGGGATGTGGTCGAAGACGATGCGTGACTTCTGGAAATCGGCAGGGTTTCACCTGCTTGAGGTTAATGACGACGGCTGGCTCACGGTCACGCCCGACTTCGTCCGGGCTTATCTGACACGTCCCGAGGTCCATCCGATTGACGAGTCCTGCGACAACGAGATCGCGCTGTTCGAGGCCCTCATGGCCGACCCGTTTATGACGGTCGACGAAGCGCGTCTCGAGTCCTTTGCGGATCCCGATGCCCGCGACAACTACCGTGTCGTGCTGCGCTTCCGCGACCGGCTGGCGGCCGCCGGCACGGTCGAGGGCGCTTATCTCGAAATGGTCCGCGGACCCATCGACGTGCCGCCTGTATTCGTCGACCAGCTGGTCCATGTCATCCTGAAGAACATTCTGAAAGGCGCCAAGGACCCGATCCGGCTGCGGGCCGCCGAACTGTTTTTCCGTGATCAGAATGTCAGCACCGATGACGGCCGGGTCATGCTGGCCGACGACGAGATCGTCGAAATGTATACCGATACCGGTGGCCTCGGCGGCCTTGGGCAGTTGTTGGTCGAGAGCAGCACGCCGATGAAGTCGGTCGAGCTCGACGTGCTCGACGAGGACAACAAGGAGATCTACTGGGAGCGCAGCGACCGCTTCGACACCGTTGTCGATCTGCGGTTTACCCAGCCCGCGCTTGACGCGCTGGCCCGCGTCATCGAAGCGTGGATCGGCCACTTTCTCAAACTCCATGTCAGGGTCCAGCCGATGCAGCGGATCGATGATGAGAAATGGAGTTGGCATGTCGGCCTGGATGCGGAAGCGACGCGCATCCTCAACGGCCTCTACGAGGGCCGGGAGATGCCGTTTGACGATATGCAGCGGATCATTGCGCTCTTCACCATGAAGATCGAGGATCGCAACGCCGTGCAGCCGGCGTTGCGCGGCAAGCCCGTCTATCTGGGCGCGGCCATGACAGGGGCGAAGAAGCTGAAGCTCAAGCCCCAAAACCTGCTCACCAACCTGCCGCTCGGGAGCGAAGCATGAGCCGGGGCGGGGAAACGTCGCACTTTGCCCGCCTCGTCGCCGTGGCGATCATCCTGGGCGCGTCGGCCATGATTGCATACCATCACCGCGATGATCTGTTTCCGCCGGAGAAGGCCGAAGAGGCTGGTCTCAACCCGGAATTCGTGAAGTGCCGTGACGAGCGCACTGCGCAGGTGCAGAAAATGAAGAGCGACGGCCTGATCGGCGACAAGCAGGTCAGCACGTTCACCGAGCGTGCCATCGCGTTCTGCACATCGCAGTTTCCGCCGGACGCCGCTGCGGGGAACTGAGAGCGGAGCGGGCATGAAGATCTCCGCAATAGAGACCATCCGTTGCGTCGAGCACCCGAATCTTCTGCTGATCCGCATCGAAAGCGACGAAGGCGTGACCGGCCTCGGTGAGACCTGGTTTGGCGCCGCCACCGTGGAACAGCATATCCACGACTGGGTTGCACCCCGGCTCCTGGGCGCGGACCCGCGCGACATCGAGCGCCACCGCCAGGCCCTGCGCGGTTATCTGGGATATACCGGCAGCGGTGCCGAGGCGCGCGGCAACGGAGCGGTCGACATCGCACTCTGGGATCTCGCCGCCCGGGCCGCGGACGTGCCGCTTTATAACCTGCTTGGCGGCCGTTGCCGTGAGTCCATCCGGGTCTACAACACCTGTGCCGGTACGCATTACGTGCGCGATGCTGCGGGGCAGGGCACCGGCAATTTCGGCATCTCGGCAAACGATCAGTATGACGATCTGAATGCCTTCCTGAGCGATGCCGGGACGCTCGCCGAAAGCCTGCTCGACATGGGCATCGGCGCCATGAAGATCTGGCCGTTCGATTACGCGGCCGAGGCCTCGGGCGGCCATCGCATCGGTGCCGACGACCTCAAGTCGGCACTCGCCCCGTTCGAGGCCATCCGCGACCGGGTCGGCGACCGCATGGACATCATGGCGGAACTGCACGGCCTCTGGCACTTGACGCCGGCCAAGCAGATTGCCCGGGCCCTTGAGCCGTTTGATCTCATGTGGATCGAGGACCCCCTGCGGCTGGAGTATCTGGAAAACCTCAAAGATCTCGCTGCCGCGAGCAGTGCCACGTTCGGCGTCGGCGAGACCCTCAGCGGTCTGGCTGAGTTTAAGCGCCTTGTCGATCAGGCGGCAGTCGGCCTCGTCATCTTCGATCCGGCGTGGAGCGGCGGCATCAGCGAAGCCCGCCGCGTGGCGGCGCTGGCCGAAGCCCATGACCTGCCTATCGCCTTTCACGACTGCACCGGCCCGCTGTCGCTTGCCATTGGCGCGCACCTCTCGGTCGCCATCCCGAACGTCCACATCCAGGAAGTGGTCCGTGCCTTCTATTACGGCTGGTACGGCGACATCGTCACCGCATTGCCGCCGCTCGAGGATGGCATGATCCGTCCACCGGACGGAGCGGGACTGGGCGTTGACCTGCTGCCGGATTTCCTTGCGCGCAAGGATGTTGCGATCAGACGTTCAACGGGCGCATGACCGCTTCAATCCCGCCTGATCTTTAAGTTGAGCTGCTTCATCAGGGCGAAATAGCGCGCGGCCACGTCTTCGGGAAGGAATTCGGGCCGCTCCAGCATCAGGGCTTCGTAGAGGTTTTCCGGCGGTATGCCGGGTTCCCTTTCGACCCGGTCATAGAACCAGTGGCCTGATCCGTAGATCGGCCCGGCACCCAGGGAGGCCAGCCCCTGCCGGTGTCGCTTTGCGTCGAGAGTGTTCAGCAGCGTGAAAATCATGTCGCCGTAGTCGTCGTCTTCAAGCTCGAAGAACAGCGAACCGATCCAGTCATGCCGGTCGCTCTCCGGCCTGCCGAAGGTTTCGGACGCCCGGTTCCAGCTCTCGGCAGCATAATCGGTGGTGAAAGGAAAAGCCGGGGTCACGGTATCGACCCATTGGCCGTTCCGGCGAACCGCCTTGTATCCCGCGAGTGTCTCGTTGCTGTGCCAGTCGACTATGAAGAAGCGCCCGGTTCCGGGATCGATCTCGATTTCATGCTGCGCCCCGCCGCGCTCAAAGCGTACCGCGTCGGCGCCCGGTTCGAGTTCCGAGGCAATCGCGAACAGACCGTGGCAGCACAGGCTGTCGATCTCCGGACGCACATGCTGGTCCTCGCCAAGCCACGGATTGTCAAACATGACCCGCGGTTTCTGGTGACTGATCGCCTTGATTGCCGGCGCGCCGTCATCCCACGCGACGTAGAGGCTGCAATGGTCCCGCACACTGTCGGCGCCGAGGATGAGAATGCCGCAGCCGTCACCGTTCTCCCGCCTGAGCAATCGCCAGTCGCTTTCATCGGGCGGGTTTTCGATATCCTTCCGGACCCAGTCTCTGATCGCATTTTGGCAGAGTTCAAGTAGCACCGGATCCGACGGCAGAGTGCCGTCGCCGGTCGCAGGACTGTCCGCGCGCATGATGTTCCCCTGTCGCAGCACCATCCGCCCCGGTTCCCTCGACCGGAGCGAACGGCTTCACGAGCCCTGCCTGTCGACATGGGGAGCCGTTATGGAACGTTCAAGGGCAGGGACTAAGCCTCGCCTCAGTCGTCGTCGATGAGGAAGTCGTCCGGCTTGAGACCGTCCCGGCCGTTCTTGCCGGAACGCGCGGCTTCCTCGGCGGCGAGATAATCGTCCGTGGTCCGGACCTTCGGCCGCTCGCCGAAGGTGAACGGGTCGTTGCTGCTGTTGGCCTGGGTCTCGATCCGGCAGTCTTCGCACATCTGGATGAGCTTCGCTGACTCAGAGTCCTGGAACATGGAGTGGGTACCGCTGAGCTTTGCGAGAATATGCTCCACCGTACCCTTGGTGCCGAAAGGCTTGCCGCAGCTGATGCATTCGAACGGCTCGTCCTCGTTGAGCACGGACGCGTTCATGGCCGCCGGTGTCAGGTCGAGCCGGGGTTCGAGCGTAATCACGCTCTCCGGGCAGGTATTGCGGCAGAGGCCGCACTGGACGCAGGCATGCTCCACGAAACGCACCTGCGGGCGGTCGGGATTGTCCTGCAGAGCGTTTGCCGGACACGCACTCACGCAGGCGAGGCAGAGTGTGCAGCCGTCCGTATCGATTCTGATGCGGCCATAGGGAGAACCGTCCGGCAGGACGATCTGTTCCTTCGGCGCCGGAGCATTGTCGTTGAGCGCCGTGATCGCCGTCCTGGCGATGTCGCGCTTGCCGCCGAGCACCTCGAACTTCTGCCGTTTGATGGGCGCGGCGGCCGGCAGCTCGTAAAGCCGGGCATCAAGGGCGTCCGGATCCTGCTCGACAAGCAGGCTCGCCCGTTCGTCGCCCTCGTAATCCAGGGCCTTGAGGATCGCAATCGTGAGGGCGATCTGCGTGGCCAGTCCGTCGAGCTCGTCGCGTTTTTCCGGAGAAGCCAGCACGACGATCGCCTGTGCGCCGGATGCAAACATGGCGGCCATGATGTCGTGGCCGAGGCTGGTCACCTCATTGACCGCAAACGGGATCACGTTGGCCGGCAGGCCGCGGCCCATGCGCGCCGATGCGGCGATCAAGTCCGCGCCGTGCCGTTCGTCATGAACCAGCAGGACGGCGGCGTTTCCTCCGGCGTTTTCGAAGGTTTCGAGCAAGACCTGGGCGCGCTTTATCACGTCTGCCCGGTTCGGATAGGCATAGGAGACCGCGCCCGTCGGACATACCGCGGAACAGGAGCCACAACCGCCGCAAAGCACCGGGTCGATGGTGACGGTGTCGCCGGCCGGGCTGACCGCGGATGCCGGGCAGTTGTCGAGGCAACCCGTGCAGCCCGTCTTCTGGCTGCGCGAGTGCGCGCAGATTTCGCCGTCATAGGTGACGTAAAGCGGCTTCTCGAATTCGCCGACAAGGTCGGTGACTTCGAACAGGGCGGTTGCGACGGCGGCCGGGTGCGCCGGATCCGCGCGCAGGTAGCCGTCCCGGCGGCTGTGGGACGGGAACAGCGGATCGCCGCCGGACAGGTCGAGGATAAGGTCGCAGTTCGATTTCGCCCCGTCCCGCTCCATCATGAAATCGAGAGACGATCGCGACGAGGGCACGACCGGGGAGTAGCCGTCGACGGTGATCTCGAACGCACCGAAGTGTCCGCTCGCCTCGACGATGCGGCCGCGATAGATCGGCACGTCGACTACCGACGGCGGCAGCACGTCGTCTGCTGACGTCAGCATGAGTGTCACGCTGAGACGACCGGAAAGCGCGCGCGCGGCGTCAACCGCTTCCTGTCCGGCGCCATAGACGAGACAGACGCCGTTCGACTTGAGCGTCGTCGTGCCTGCCGGTGTGATGTCGATGGCCGCCTCGGCAAGCAGTGCCGCGATCTTCGGCGTGGCTTTCGCACCCTGTTCGGACCAGCCCGCACGCTCCCGGATGTTGGTGAAGGCCAGCAGATCCGCCCTGCCGGCTTCCTCGGCGAGTTCGCGGAACAGCGGCGCTTCCTGGGTGCAGGCGACGAGCAGGGGCTCGCCGCCGTCGAGGGCCTTGCCGAACGTTGCCGCCTCCGTGCGGCAAAGATGGGTGTGAACCTGCGGCTCGTCCTCGGCACCGAGCGCACCGCAAAGTGCCTTGCCGTCAAGCTCCATGGTGCGCTCGCAATTGCAGACGAGCAGCCGGCGCCCGGCGATTTTCATGCAATTCTCTCCCGACACGGGGGCGCGGGAGTGGTGTCTCCGCGCTCAACCCTTTGAATTTGTTGTTGCCGTTGATTTTATTTGGCTTTGGTGACGGTGCAATCCACTATTTCGTATAGTGGTTTGACGCAGCCTCCGCCGGGCGCTGTAATTGCGGCGAATGGCTGGAGATGTTTGATTTTATGCCCAAAATCGAATCCATCGACGTTGGCGTCGTTGTTGAGCGCCGCAAGATAGACCATCCATGGCAGGAATGGTCGTGGCGGCCTGTGGCCGTGATTCCGGGAGCGGGGCCCGAGGAGAACTGGCGCGAGATGCGTTCCGGCGCCGACTGGACGCAGTTCCATGCCGGGACATTGCCGCTCGAACTGCATCACAAGGAAACCGAAGGTTATATCGTCAATCTCGGCAATCAGATGCCCGCCATCTACGTGGTGTTGCGGGATGCCGAAGACGATGACGCGGACTATCCGGTCGAGCCGCACCTCGTCACCGTCTCGCCCTTCGAAGCCCAGGACTATTTGGATTCCGGCGAGGAGATCGTGGAGGCGCTGCCGATGCCGGACGGGCTGGAGGACTGGCTGCGCAGCTTCGTGGGCGAGAATCACGTCGAGGAGAAGTTCATCAAGCGCAAGCGTGACAAGCTCAAGATAGAAGACCACAAGTTCGGCAAGGACCCCATCTTCGAAAGCCACGGGCGCGTCCCAAGTCAAGCCGCGGGGGACGACGATGGCTGAGGACGAGAAATTCCTGGATCGCTGGTCGCGCCGGAAGGCCGAGGCGAAGACAGCGCCCGGGCCGGACGACGAGGTTCCCAAGCCGGAACTGCTCGATGAATCCACCGCATCGTCGCAGGAGGTCGCAGCGGTCGATCCGGACGCTGCCGTCGAGGGCGACGAAACAGGCGAGGAGATTCCTCCGGAAATCGCCGACATCGATATCGATACGCTCGACTACGACTCCGATTTCACGATGTTCATGAAGGACAATGTGCCGGAAGCCATTCGCCGCCGCGCCCTGCGCCAGTTGTGGCGGTCCAACCCGGTTCTCGCCAATGTCGACGGACTGAACGACTACGACGAGGACTTCACGGACGCGGCACTCGTGGTCAAGGGCCTCAAGAGCGCCTATCAGGTCGGCAAGGGGTATCTCCTCGACGACGAGGACGAAGTGGATGAGGACGCCGTCGCCGGGGCCGCTGACGGCGCCGAAGAGCAGACAGCGCAGGTCGCTGACGAAGCCGGTCCCGAAGACGCTGAAGATCGCCCGGAAACGGACGATGCCGAAGGCCTGACGGATGATGACCCGGACATCGAAGACAGTGACGGAGACGACATCGACGATCCGGCCGAGGAGGTTTGACCCTTGCGCGCGAGGCTGCATCGGGTGTTTGCCGTCCTGACGCTCGCCGTCGGGATCACATTACCGGCGCTTGAATCCGGCGCTCAGGAAGACAGCGCAAACGCCGATGATATCGATGTATTCCTGGCCGGCGCTGCTTCCGATCGCATCGACATTCTGCTGCATTTCCTTGAGAGAGGCATGAACCCGGATATGCCGGGCAAGGCGGGAAATACCGCCTTGATCGTCGCTGCCGGTGCCGGCGCGGGCAGCGCCGTGAGCGTATTGCTGGCCAGGAACGCCGATCCCGACGCCGCGAACGCCGAAGGGTGGACGCCTCTCATGGAAGCGGCATATCGCGATCGTGCGGAAATCGTGAGGCGCCTGCTCGATGCCGGAGCTGATCCCAAGCGCGTCGAGAAGCGCAAGGGACAGACCGCGCTTCATGTCGCCGCGCGCGGCAAGGACCCGGCAATCGTAGCCGCACTGGCTTCTTCCGGTGCCGACATTGATGCTGTCGATGCTGAAAACGGGCGGACCGCCCTGATGAGGGCGATCGCCAGCAGGAAACCTCAGGCCGTGGAAATCATGTCCGAACTCCTGGTTTCAGGTGCGCGCACCGACGGCGTGGACACCAACGGCATGACGCCGCTCATGATCGCGGCCGAGACGGGCAACCCGAAAAAGATCGGATTGATGATCGGGACCGGCGGTGACCCTGCCGTGCGCAGCGCCGACGGCCGCACGGCACTCAGTATTGCTGCGAGACATGGTGACTTCACCACCGTTGCCGCACTTCTCAAGCGCGGTGTGAAGCCGGACGTGCCGGGCGGTATCGCGCCGATTGCGGAGGCAGCCGCTGCGCAAAGTCAGAATGCGATCATCGCGCTGCTCGAAGCCGGTGCTGATCCCGATCTCCCGGGTACCCG
Source organism: Hyphomicrobiales bacterium (assembly GCA_965275905.1). Taxonomy (GTDB): domain Bacteria; phylum Pseudomonadota; class Alphaproteobacteria; order Rhizobiales; family JAJFHC01; genus CBDAQD01. The sequence continues at coordinate 22,729 of CBDHYJ010000053.1, forward strand.
CGGCAAGACCGCGCTGATGATCGCGGGCGGCCTCGGAAATGAAGCGGTTGTCGAACTCCTGTTGAAGCGCAAGGCGGATCCAAATGCGCTCAATGCCGCTGACGGCTCGACGGCGCTGATGTGGGCGGCGAATTCGGGTCAGCAAAAGATCGTGCGCCGGCTGCTCGATGCCGGCGCGAAGGTCTCCGTCGTGGCCAGCGACGGCTGGACGGCCGTCGAGGCCGCGAGAATGGCCGGCCACGAGGAGATTGTCCGATTGCTGGAGGAGCAGATCTGATGCCGGCTCGCGTCAGGACGGCACGCTCTCCGCGTCTCCGGCCAGCGTGTCGTCGGCAAGGTGCTGTCGAAGCATGTCAGCGTACTGGCTGGTCATTTTCGCGACGAATTCCTCATGGGCTTCGATGTCGAGGATCTGTTTGGCGACAAACGCGCTGTACCGTGCGGATCCGAACAGAAATGCCATATGGAGTTGGGTCGCCTTGATTCGCCTGTTCTCACGATTCGCGACGTCTATGAATTTGTCGGCAACCTTCAGAAATGCCGTCGTATCGAGTTCCCCTTCGGCATTGGCTGCCCGACGTTCACGTCTGTTCATAATTTGCACCACTCTCCAGGCTGTTTTGTATCTGTTTGCGACTGTAGCGCGTGCACGGGGCGGATGCATCCGCGACGCGCGGTAAGGAAACGACCAAATGGCGTCAAACTTGTGGCTCCGTATCATCACCATGAGTCTACTTTGCGGCAGTTTTACGCTGCCTGTGCAGGTATCGGCACAGCAGGTCTGCCGTCAACCCGAGCCCGTCTGCGCGGTGCGCGACGCGGTTTTCCTGCTTTCCTCCTTTGAGCCTTTCGCCAGCGCGGTGCGCCTGTCGGAGACGAGGCTGGTCACCAACAGGCACGCTGTCGCCGACAGCGAGACGGTTCGACTGACTGCAACGGACGGACGGCAGGTGGTCGGCAAGGTCGTGCCGACAGCTTATGACGGCGATCTGGTTCTGATCGAGGCGGAGGGTCTGGGACCCGGTCCGGTCGTCAGACTGTCAACCACCGTTTCCGACGGTCCGTATTTCACTGTCGCCGCCGACGCGACACGCAAGACCGTGCGCGCTTATCCGCCGGGCAGGCGGCTCGTGCCGACGGCCGACCGGCCCCGCGCGAGGCTGCATCACACCGCCTACAGCCAGCCGGGCAACAGCGGCGGTGCGCTGGTCGACGAGACCGGTGCGCTCGTCGGCGTGATTGCATCCGGCGGGGAAGGGCGGTTCGAAGCAATGCCGGTTCGTGAACTGGGTGTCCTTGAAAACATGAGCGGACCGGAGTTCACGGACCGGCACAAGGCTATTGGCCTCGCGAACCGTGTGTGCATGGAGCGCCTCGAGGCGCGGTCTCGCGGCCCCATGGCAGAGGACATTGCCGACGAGATCTCGAACAACTGCCTGGCGTCGGCAAACCGCCAGTTGTTCGACCTGGCGGCGCAGGCGCTTGCGCAGGCCCGGCATTTCGACCGTGCAGTCGATCTGTCGAAGAAAGCGGTGGAACGGGACCCGAGCGCGATCAACAGCCGGCTGACGCTGGTGATCGCCCTGCACATTGCCGGGCGTTACAAGGATGAAATCGAGCATCTGCGGTTTCTCGTGGATGTGGCGCCGGAAGAGCCGTCCGTCGCCCGGTTTGCGATACAGGCCGGGAAATGGGCCGGTGACGAAGCACTGGCACAGCAGGGTCTTGAACTTGTCCGAAAGCACAATCCCGCACAGCTTCAGGCGGCGGAGCGCTTTCTCAAGGCAGATATCCCGCCGCCGCGAAGGCGGGCACCGGCGACGCGGCAGTAGCCGGATCAACCGCCGGAGCTGTTATCGACAATAATGCGGGCCATTATTTCCTTCGCGCATTTCGCGGCGACCATTGCGGTCATGCCATAGGGATCGCGATGCGGATTCAGTTCCACAACATCGCCGCCGATCAGCCGTCCCGCGAATGTCTGGATGAGCGTCAGCACCTGCCGTGTTGACAGGCCGCCCGGTTCGAAATGCGAAACCCCCGGTGCAAAGGCCGGATCGAGACCATCGAGATCGAGGGAGAGGTAAACGGGGCCGTCAAAAGAGAGCGCGTCCAGCTTGGTGAGATCCCGCATTTCGTGGACTTCCACACCAAAACGGTCCGCTTGCTCTCTTTGGTGAGCATTCATTGTTCTGATGCCGACCTGCACAAGACGCTTGATCTTGCCGCTCTCCATCAGGCGGGCAAACGGCGAAGCGTGACTGTAGGGATTGTCCTGAAAATTGTCATAGAGATCGCTGTGGGCGTCGATGTGCAGGATATTGATATCGCCGTAAGCCTCCGCATGCGCGAGGACCGCCGGGTACGTGACGGAATGATCACCGCCCAGACCCAGCACTTGGTGTTTTCCTGACAAGAGTTCGCTTACCCGGCCATGAATGGCTGCAAAGGCAGCTTCGCCGCTGAGGCCGTCCAGCGCCACGTCACCCGCGTCGTTCCACAAGCCGGGCTGGCTCAGATCGATGCCCTGTTCTGCGGTCATGTTTGCCGAGTCGCTCGCAAGCGCCTCGCGTATGCGCGCCGGTCCTAATGCCGGTCCCGCCAGGAAACTGGAATTGTTGTCTTGCGGAAGTCCCAGGAGCTTGATTGTCATCGTTCGGCCTGCCTCGTTTTCATGCCGCGGGATCGGCATTCCGGTGAGTGTCCATGTCGTTCATGTGATACCTGATAAGGTCGCTATGACGCCAGCTTCCGGTGTCAGGAGCAATTGGACACCGTCGCTTCGCTTTGCATCTATTCGATTGCCGGATTGATGATCCAGCCGTGCCGAACCGGCCGGCTTGTATCCGTCAGCGGCACCGAAAGCGCCAGGATCGCATCCTTTATCTGCTTCGCCGACCAGTCCGGTTCCCGGTTCGCGATCCGGGCGGCAAGGGCCGCGACGCGCGGCACGGCGTAGCTGGTTCCCGACGCGCGCGCTCTCGCCCCGCGGTGATCGATGACCTCGATGCGCTCTCCGGGCACCGCGATATCGACTGACGACGCGCCCCAGTTCGAATCCGGGGGCAGGCGGCCATGGCTGCCGCTTGAGGTCACCGTGAGTACGTTGTCGGATGCGAACGCTGCCGGGAATATCGGCCGGACATCTATATCGCGGCCGTCATTGCCCGCCGAAACGATGAACAGGATATCGGGCCGCCTTTCGATGGCTTCGCCCAACGCCGCCCAGTCCGCCTCTCTCGATCCTCCGAGCGGCATGGCGACAATACGGGCCGGCCCCCCGGCAACATGGTCGACCACGTCGGAAAAGCGGTCGGGCTGACGGGCAGGGAACCGGATGGGGATCAGCCGTGCGTCCGGGGCCTCACGCAGGATAATGCTCGCGACCGCCGTGCCGTGACGGATCGGAAAATAGACGGGCCGTGACGGATCGAGGTCGAATGGCCGGTCGTCATTATCGTGGAAGTCGTAGCCGAGGATCTTGCCTGACTTGTCGCGTGCCAGACGGCTGGTAAACGCGGGCAGCATGTAGTTTATCCCGGCGTCCACCACCGCGACGGCGACGCCACCCGGGTCCTTGCCAGGCGGCACGGGCGGATTCAGTTTTTCCGGAGGCAGCGCATCAAGATCCGCGCCATTGAAGCTGAACAGTTCCGTGGCGCGCCCGTCTGCATCGAACAGCACGATCCTGACCAGAAGGGGTTCGCAGTCGGGTCCGGTTTGCATGAACAGTGTTTTGCGCCCGGCCTTGCCGCCGCTGACAATGATGCGTCCGCCTGCGGGCGTTCCGTTCAGCATGCGCTGCTGAATGTCTACCGTCCGGCCGTCCGTTGCCTGGAGCCGGACCGCACGAACCGGGCCATTGGCGCGGATGACGTCCTGTGCAGCGATATCGATCCCGGCACGCCCGGCCGCCGCAGCATATCCGTCGACCCGTTCGGTCCCGCAGACGCTTTGACTCAGGGCGATCAGCCAGGGTGGCACAGACGGATTCGCGGCTCCCGCATCAGCGGCGAGCGCGACAAGAATCAGAGGAAAAATCAGGATGATACGCAAGGATCCTCGATCTCCGGAACAGGGCGGCAAGCGTTTCAAGCAAGGCTGTCGACAATCCGAAGCCACGTCGAAAGCGTACGCATGTTACAACCTGATGCGGCTGCGCCAAACGCATTCCGGTTGGACGTTGCGGCGCCAAGGCGCTTTAATTTCGACGCAGTCTGGCTGCGCGAGTCGCGCGCGGCCGGATTGAGACAACTAAAGGAGCCACCATGGCCGACAATGAAGCGATCGCCGCACAACTCGAGCCCTACAAGGTCACCGTGCAGGAGGGCAAACGTTACTTCTGGTGCGCGTGCGGCAGGTCTCAGAAACAGCCGTTCTGTGACGGATCGCACTCCAGCACGGATATCCAGCCGGTGATGTTTCAGGCCACGGAGTCCGGCGACGTCTGGTTCTGCGGTTGCAAGGCCACCGGCGCCTCGCCGATGTGCGACGGCACGCACAACAGCATGGCTGAAACCGGAGGCGACTGATCCGCATTTCTTCCCGGTTACGGCTTCCGGAAAACAGGCTGCGATATCGCTTTACGCGCGCGGTGCCCGGAATTACCGTGCGCTCAAGGGCTGAGCCCTGACCGCCGTCGCGGCGGCGATTCTTCAAAACCTGTTCCGGGAGTTGCGGCGTGAGCAGAACGGTCGCACCGTCGCCGCCGTTTGCGGTGACCAGTGTCATCCTGTCGATGGCCTTGCTTGCCGTGGGCAACGGCCTGCTGTTCACCTACGTGCCAATCAAACTCGCCGCCGACGGTTTTGCGCCCTGGGTCGCCGGCGCGATCATCACTGCGATGGCCTTCGGCAGCCTGATCGGCTGCCTTGCCGCCGGTCGTCTGGTTGGCCGGGTCGGCCATGCCCGCGTGTTCGCATCGCTTGCCGCCGTGGTCAATCTGTCCGTCCTGATCATCGCGCTGGGAACCAATCCGGTTCTTTGGGTGCTGTCGCGCGGTCTTTATGGCTTCGCGGCGGCCGGCCTTTTCGTCGTGTCGCAAAGCTGGCTCAACGATGCCAGCCCGAACGAGTGGCGCGGCAAGGTGATCGCGACGTTCTACATGAGCTACGTCATCTGTATCGGTGTCGGCTCGTTTCTCCTGACGTTCATCTCCATCGACGGGCAGCAGGCCCCGCTTCTGGCGATCTTCTTCGGCACGATGGCGATCCTCCCGGTCGGTCTGACCCGGCTCAAGACGCCGCCGCCGCCGGAATCGGTCTCAATCGCTATCCGTTCGGTCTGGAAGATATCGCCCGTCGGCCTTGTCGGGCTGCTGGCCGTCGGCGGGCTGACCATGCTGGTCCAGGGGTTCGCCCCGGTCTATGCGGCGGCCGCGAATTACAGCCAGCAGGACATCGCCCTGCTCATGTTCTTGATGCAGTTCGGCATGCTCGGCATTCAGTTGCCGCTGGGCGCCATTTCCGACCGTACGGACCGCCGCTACGTGCTGATTGCCGCCTGTCTGATCGTCGTGATCAGCGCCGGCTTCGCCACGCAACTGAACGGGACCGGACTGTTGATGCTGATTGTCGTGTTCGCCATCTGGGGCGGCGCGACGGAATCGATCTACGCGGTGGCCAACGCTCATGCCAACGACCGGGCGGAACCGCAATACTACGTTTCCTTGTCCAGCACGCTGCTGGTGGCCTGGTCGGTCTCGGGCTTCGTCCTGCCGGGGATCACGACGGTGCTGGTCCAAATCGTCGGGCCGGAAGCCTTCATGTATGTGGCGATCGCGGTTGCCGCCGCCTACGGCATTTTCGTTGCCTTCCGGCTGACTCAGACTGATCCGGTGGAGCAGGAGGAAACCGAACCCTACCAGCCGATCAGCGCACAGGCACCGCACATGCCGGAACTGGCTCCGCTTAGGGAAGAAGAACAGGAAAATGTCTGATCCGCATCGAATCTGCGGTTATTGCTTCCTGAGCGTGTTCGCGAAAGCCAGCAAATCCTCGACTTCCTCGTCGGTGATCTCGACCGGTGCCGCATTGGCGGGCAGGGCGTTCAGCGGGGGATACCCCTTGACGGTGACGAAGGCGGGATGCGGACGCCGCGCGAAGAAACTTCTGAAACGGTCCTCGTAGTCCTTGAGCGCGTTGACCAGCAACTGAAACGACGGCGTGCTGCCGATGCCGCCCATGCGGTTGAAATCGCCGATGACGTGACAGCGCGAGCAGTGCTGCTCCGCGATCGTGCGGCCGCGTTCGATATCGCCATCGGCAAATGCCGGTTCTGAGACCGCCAGCAGCGCGCATACCGCGGCGGCCAAGCCTGTTCTGCCCATGTCCCGTCCTTCCATGAACACCGCTTATTCTACGAAGTGGCGCCGGTGCTGCAAAGTCGTTTGGCGGATCAAGGCTTTGCTGTAAGAGTCTCGGCCAACTGAAGAAACCAGACAAAGGAGTTGGTCGATGGCGACCATGAGCAAGCGTGTTGAACTGATCAAGCGGCCGGTGGGAATGCCGCAGGCCTCCGACTTCGACATCTGCGAGAAACCGGTGCCCGATCTGGGCGAAAACCAGGTCCTGTGCCGTACGATCTATCTGTCGCTCGATCCCTATATGCGCGGCCGAATGGCGGAAGCGAAATCCTACGCGCCGTCCGTCGAGCTTGGAGACGTGGTCACCGCCGAAGCGGTCTCCGAAGTGCTGGAAAGCACGTCCGACAAATACAAGCCCGGCGACATTATTGCCGGCATGAACGGCTGGCAGTCCCACGCGGTGCTGGATGCCGACACGCTTCGCCATGTCGACACGACAGGAGCCCCGATATCGACAGCGCTGGGCGTTCTGGGCATGCCGGGCCTGACGGCCTATGTCGGCCTGCTGGACAAGGGGCAGCCGAAGGAAGGCGAAACCCTGGTCGTCTCTGCCGCGACCGGCGCAGTGGGATCTGTCGTGGGCCAGATCGGCCGCATCAAGGGCATGCGCGTCGTTGGCGTGGCGGGTGCGCCGGAGAAATGCGACTACGCGGTAAACGAGCTCGGGTACGATGCCTGCGTCAGCCATCATTCCGATGATCTGCGCGGCGACCTGAAGGCCGCCTGTCCCGATGGGGTCGATGTTTATTTCGACAATGTCGGCGGCAAGGTGCAGCAGACGGTTTTTCCCATGCTCAACGTGCACGGCCGGGTCACGATCTGCGGTCTGATTGCGTGGTACAACCTGACGGCGCCGCCGGAAGGACCTGATATGGTGCCGGGGCTCATGCGCCTGATCCTGACCAAGCGGCTGTCGGTCAACGGCATGATCATATTCGATCACTATGACCGTTACCGCGACTTCTACCGCGACGTCTCCGGCTGGATCGCAGACGGCAGCCTCAAATACCGGGAGGACATGGTCGAAGGGCTCGACAATACGGTCGAGGCGTTTCAGGGCCTGCTGGAAGGCCGCAATTTCGGCAAGCTCGTCGTCAGGGTTTCGGACGATCCGACGCAATAGCCAGAATATAAAAGGAGCAGGCAGTGAGGGGCACTCTGCCTGCTCCTTGTTTTCCCGAGGTCACGACGGAGAGGGGAGTTCGTCGATACGGGACCTCAGGGTTCAGTGTTCGATGCGGTGCGCTTTAGCGACCGCCGTTGGGGCCGTAGCCTTCCCGGCTGGTGTCGCGGATCAGCGAGCCGAAGTTGTACTTCTTGCCGCTGCGTGTGCTGGCAGGACGGATCTGGACGCGCTTTTTGCGCTCAACCTTCTGTTCGGACTTCGCCGAGGCCGTGGCGCCGCCAAGGCCGATAAACTGCTTGGTGTTGATGTAGCTGTCCGCGTTGGCGGCGAGGGGCAAAGCGGTTGCGAATGCAGCGGCTGCGATCAGGGTCGTGATGCGGGTCATTCTATCTATCCTTTCGATCAACGGTTTGTTTTCAACGGTGTGTTCCGCGTTGAACGTACAGATAGGAAGTCTCGCGAGCGGCAAAAGACATCTCGCGCGGACGTGATCGCGATGTGACTGGAATGAAATATAAAGGTTTGTTATGGGCCCGCGTTTGGGCTTGGTGCTGCTTATTGGCACGATAGCCGTCTGACCCGGCAATCCGCCTGAAAATGCAAAATGTCTTGCTATCCGGGTGCCAACGTGCTCTTAGACGGCTCAGATGCCGCATGTGGATATTATGGCAGCGGCAGAATGTTCTCGACATTGATCGTATCGATCGTTGCCCGGAATAGCCCTAGAGGCAGAAAATGATCGGCAGCTGATCTACGCAAGCTTCCAAAATATGAAAAGGCGACCTTGTCCGCAGGCTCCACAGCCGTTGCCGGACAATGCCAATGAAAGAAACCAATTGAAAAAATTTGAAGATCTCGGCCTCGCCGAGCCCCTCCTTCGCGCCGTATCGGCCGAGGGTCACACCAATCCAACTCCAATTCAGGCCCAGGCAATACCCGTATTGCTTTCCGGTCAGGATGTTCTTGGCATTGCACAGACTGGAACCGGCAAGACCGCGTCCTTCGTGCTGCCGCTCCTGAGCCGGATGACCCGGGAGCGTTGCAGGGCCGCGCCGAAGAGCTGCCGTGCCCTCATCCTCACTCCCACTCGGGAGCTTGCCGCGCAGATCGCAGGCAACATCCGCAGCTACAGCAAATTCATGAAAGTGTCCGTTGCTGTCGTCGTGGGAGGCGTCAAGCCGGGCCCGCAGATCAGGGCACTGTCATCGGGCGTCGACATTGTCGTCGCCACGCCGGGCCGCCTGATCGACCATACGAAGACCGGCGCGATCCGTCTTGACCGGACCACGTCGGTCGTCATTGATGAAGCCGACCAGATGCTCGACCTCGGATTTGTACCGGCGATCCGGACGATAATGGAAAAGGTGCCGGAGGCGCGGCAGACGGTTCTCATGTCGGCCACGATGCCGCGACAGATCCGGGCGCTCGCACAGAAGTTCCTGACGCAACCGAAGGAGATTTCGGTGACCCCTGCTGCCCGGCCGGTCGAGCGCATAGCGCAGAGCGTCCGGCATGTGGCGCGGGCCGACAAGCTGCAGGCTTTGACCGGAATTCTCTCGGATGGCGACGTAGCGCGAGCTATCGTTTTCACGCGCACGAAACGCGGCGCTGACAGGGTCAACCGTCAGCTTCAGAAGTCGGGGTTGTCCGCCGCTGCGATCCACGGCAACAAGAGCCAGGGTCAGCGCGAACGAACCCTGTCAGGATTTCGCTCTGGCAGAACCACCATTTTGGTGGCAACGGATATTGCAGCGCGCGGGATCGATATTGACGACGTTTCGCATGTGGTCAATTTCGAGCTCCCGAACGTCCCGGAAGCCTATGTCCACCGGATTGGCCGCACTGCGCGTGCCGGGCGTGCCGGTGTTGCCATCTCGCTGTGTGATCCGTCAGAGCGCACACTGCTTCGCGACATTGAGCGGCTGATTGGCAGCCAGCTTGAGTGTGAAACCGCGAAGACCGGGGAAACGAAAAGCACCAAACCGGCCCGAAGCCGCACAAGTTCAGCGTCGGCTGCGCAGGATCAGCGCAAACCGGAAAAGTCGCAGAAGTCCCGCAAGAAGAAGGCCAGACCCGCCTGGGCTGCCGGGAAGCGCAAGAAACCCCCGTCCCGCAAGCCGGCGCCTTCGGATGAGGCAATGTCCGGGCTTGTGCGGATGCTGGAGCGCATCGGTTCCACAGCAACAGAATCCGCCGCCTGACGTCGTCGATCATTTGCCGTCTCGCGACTCCGCCGGCGTCCATCCGGCGGACCGGGCCGGCATTACCCGGAATCAGGAAGCGGCGTTGTCCTCTCGCGGTTTGGCGTAGCGCTGCTCATCGGCGTAGTAGTCGTCGAACCCGACGATCCGCCGCAGATCCTCAAAAGGCATGAGTTTTTCCGCCGGATGCAGGCCGCCGGCCATCGCCTCGAGCGCACCCGCCATGGCCGTCATGGCCGCATTCATGACCGTCAGCGGATACGCCGCCAGCCGATAGCCGATATCTTTCAATTCGTCGGCGGGCAAGAGCGGCGTCTCGCCGCCTTCCACCAGATTTGCAAGATGCGCGCCCGGAACCTCGCGGCAGATTTCGGCCATCTCCTCGACCGAGCGCGGGGCCTCGACGAACAGCAGATCGGCGCCGAGTTCCCGGAACCGCTGCGCGCGCGCGATCGCTTCGGCAAGTCCGTGTCCGTGACGGGCATCCGTGCGTGCCATGATCAGCACGTCCTGACCTTCCGCGCGGGCGTCGACCGCCGCCTTTATCCGGTCCTCGGCCTCAACCCTGTCGACGACTTCCTTGCCGCGGGTATGGCCACAGCGCTTCGGTGCCAGCTGGTCCTCGATCATGACGCAGGCGAAACCGGCATTGGCGTAGCCGCGGACCGTGCGCTTGACGTTGAGTGCGTTGCCGTAGCCCGTGTCGGCATCACCGATCACGGCCATGGATGTCGCGGCGCAGATGCTGCGGCCCTGGTCGAGGATCTCGCCGTAGGAGATGAGCCCGGTGTCGGGCAAGCCCAGACGTGCCGCGGACACGGCGAACCCGCTCATGAACGTGACCTCGAAGCCCGCCTGCTCGATCATCTTTGCGCTTAGCGCATCGTAGCAGCAGGGCATGGTGTAGAAGGCGTCTTTTGCGAGCAGTCCTCGCAACTTGTCGGCAGGGGTGGGCATGGCATCATAACCTGAAGGGGATGTAGAGAACGATGTCCGGGACCAGGTAGCAGATCAGGACGGTGAGCAGCATGAGCAGGAGGAACGGCCAGACACCGCGCGCCACTTCGCCCAATCGGGCCTGCCCGACCGCCTGGATCACATAGAGATTGAGGCCGACCGGCGGTGTGATCAGCGCGCATTCGATCATGATCACGAAGAAGATGCCGAACCAGATCGGGTCGATGCCGAGCGGCGCCAGTGACGGTGCCAGCACGGGCACCATGATGAGCAGCATGGAGAGGGCTTCAAGGAACAGGCCCATGATCACCAGGACCGCGGCCACGACCAGCATGAACAGCCAGGCCTCGCTGAAATTGGCCGTGATGAAAGCCGAAAGATCCTGCGGGATGCGGTAGAGCGTGATGGCCTTGCCGAACACCTTCGCGCCGGCGACGATCAGCAGGATGGTGACCGTCGTGGTCATGGCGTCGATGGTGGCTTCCTTGAGTTTTTCCCAGGTCAGCGTGCGCAGGATGAGGCCCGTTATGATCAGCGACAGCGCGAAACCGACCGCCGCGGCTTCTGTCGGTGTAAAGATCCCCCAGTAGATCCCCCAGATGATCAGAACCGCCAGTGCGATCGACGGCAGCGCGCGGATGCCGGTATCCCGCCTTTCCGTCCACCCGGCGCGCGGCGAGGATTCGCAGGCCGGGCTGAAATAGGCGAATACCATCGAGAACCCCATGAACAGGCCGACCAGCAGCAAGCCCGGACCGATCCCGGCAAGGAACAGTTTGATCACGGATTCTTCGGTGACGAAGCCGTAGACGATCATCGGGATCGACGGCGGGATGAGGATGCCCAGCGTCCCGCCGGCGGCCAGCAGTCCGAGCACGAAGGGGCGCGGATAGCCGCGCTTGCTCATCTCCGGAATGGCGACAGTGCCGATGGTCGCGGCGGTGGCGACCGAACTGCCCGAGATGGCGGCAAAGATCCCGCAGGAAACAATGGTCGCAACGGCCACACCGCCCGGCCAGTGTCCGACCCAGGCCTGGACGGCCGCGTAGAGATCGCGCCCGACCCCGCCTTTCAGCAGGATGTTGGACATCAGCAGGAACAGCGGCACGGCCAGCAGCACGAAATTGTCGATCGTGCTGAACATTCCCTGCGGCGCCATGAGCGGGGAAAAGCCGCCGGCGAGCAGCAGCAGGAAGCCGAGTCCGGCCAGTGCGAAGGCGACCGGAACGCCGGCGAGCAGCAAAGTGAAAAGGGCCGCCAGAATGCCGATCGTGGTCATGAGTGCGACTGGCCGTCGGGCAGGGGGGCGTCGCCGCGTGCAAGCCGTATCAGTTCGACGATGCACTGAAGCAGCAGGAGCGAAAAGCCGACCGGAATCACCGCCTGGCTCCACCAGTTCGGGATGTTCAGCATTGTTCCGGTCGAACGGCCGCGCACGAATGAATCATAGGCAATCTCGCTGCCGTACCAGATCAGGGCGGCGGAAAGGATCGCGATGAACGCAATCGAGAACAGGTCGGCGAAGCGCCGGAGGCGTTGGCTCAGCAGGCCGGTCAGCACGGTAATGCGGATGTGGGCATTGCCGTGCAACGGCCGGGCCATGCCGAGGAATGTGCCCCAGAGCAGAAACATCTGCGAAATCTCGGCAGCCCAGATGGTCGGCGCATTGAAGAAATAGCGGGCCACGACCTCGTAGGTGATCATGACTCCGGTGATGAAGAACAACACCGCGGCGAGCCGTCCGATGCGGTCGCTCAGCCGGTCGATAATGTTCATGAATTCCCCGTAAAGGTTGCCTCGGAGCCCTGAAGGATGCGCCGGGCGCGAGGTTCACGCCCGGCGCACGGTTTTCGGATCGGTCTATTGCAGGCCTGCCGCGGCCTCCAGCAGCTTCGCACCGAGATCGCCGGCGGACGCCTTGTACTTGTCGAGCACCGGTGCGGCACCGGCCCGCCACGCCGCCACCTCGTCGGCACTGAGCTGGTAGACCTTCATGCCCTTGGCTTCCGCGGCCTTGTAGGCATCGGCCTCGATCTGGGAGACCTTGTCACGAACGGCCTTGTCGGCCTTGTCGGCGGCCGCCGTGATGATCGACCTTTCCTTGTCGGTGAGGCCGTTCCAGAACTTCTCGTTGACGACCACGATAAACTCGATATTGGCGTGGTTGGTGACGGTGATCGTGTCCATCACATCCCAGAGCGAACGGCTCTTCACGCCGGAGACGCCGGTCATGCCGACATCGACGGTGCCGCGCTGATAGGCGAGATACTGTTCGGAGCCCGAGATCAGGGTCGGATTGCCGCCGACGGTCTTGATGAACTCGCCCAGCGTCTTGCCGAACACGCGGACCTTCTTGTTCTTGATGTCCTCGGGCGTCTTAACCGGTCCGCCCTTGGACAGCATGATGGCGCCACCGTAGGCCTGCCACCACAGAACCCGCGATCCCGTGCCGAGAATTGCCTCGTCGATCGGCCCGCGGACCGCGCTGCCCTTTGCCGTGGCCTTGCGGACCACGTCCTCGGAATTGAACATGAAGGGCTGATAGAAGATGTCGACCGCGGGGATGTCGCCGACATAGCGCGTCAGCGAGGCGACGCCCATCTCGATCTGGCCAGAACCGACGGCCTGCGGCACTTCCTTATCCTTGTAGAGCTGGGCGGAGTCGTAGATCTCGACGGCAATTTCGCCGCCCGATGCCTTCTCGACCTCTTCCTTGAACAGCAGCAGGTTCTGGCCGAGATGGCTCTTCAGCGGCAACTGCAGGGAAATCCGCAGCGTGGTCTTCGCCGAAGCGGCCGTCGCAATGAAGGCCGTCAGCACCAGGCATGCGACAAGTGACATTATTCGTGACATTAAGGATCCTCCCTTTCAACGACGGGGCGTTTCTCCGCTCCGGTTCTGATGATCGGCACATTCTCACCGCGGGATGAGGTGGCCGGCAACATGTTTTGCGATCTTGAAGTTTGTATACATTTATAAACCAAGCTGATCAAGATACTTGGCAGATCAAAAGCAAACTGGCACGATATGGACGGTGCAACTGAGCTTGGCTTCAGGAATGTATACAATATTCACCTCTGGGCGGCCCGTTCATGACCGGTCCTGAGACGCAGACCCGCTCCCAGGCCGTGACGCACGAGATACGTCGCCTGATCATGAACGGGCGTTTCGGGCCGGGCACGCGATTGCACGAACTGCCGCTGACCGAGCTGACCGGCGCATCGAGGACACCGGTCCGCGCGGCGCTGAGCGAACTCGCCAAAGAGGGGATGGTCACGTATTTCCCGAACCGGGGATACGAGGTCCGTCAGTTTTCCCTTGAGGACATCATCGACGCCTATCGCACGCGTGCGGTGCTCGAAGGCCTGGCATGCCGGATGGCCGCCGAGAAGGGACTCGATCGGTCGGAGGACAAGGCGTTGACCGACGCGGTTTCCGCGGTTGATGCCATCCTCGACCATGGCGTTCTGCGCGACGAAGATCGCGGGACGTGGCAACGCTGGAACATCGTTTTCCACGAGACCATCGCCCATGCCAGCGGAAGCGACAGCCTGCCCAAGGCACTGGCCGTCGTCACCAACATCCCGATGATCTCCAATTCATTGATGTCCTGGTACGACTACGACACGGTCCGCCGCCTGCATGATCATCACCGCCGTATCTACGACATGATCAAGCGCAAGCGACCGGATCGTGCCGAGGCCGTGATGCGAGAGCACATCGAGGAAGCGATCGACTTCATCAGGGATGTCTACGCCAGCGGTGAACAGATTGGTGACGTTGGCGACCCGGATTCACTTTAAAGATCGAAGAAGGTCGTGAAGTCCGCGACGGGAGCCCGTTCGGTCTTCAGTGAGTTCTCGACGGCATCGTCGTCCGCATAACCCAGCGACATGCCGCAGATCACGATCTCCTCTTCGGGTACGCCGAGCACCTCCCGGATAATCGTGTGATAGGGCGCGAAGGCGGCCTGCGGACAGGTGTCGAGGCCGCGGCCGCGCGCGGCCACCATGATGTTCTCGAGAAACATGCCGTAGTCCAGCCAGCTGCCGATTTCGAGCACCCGGTCGATTGTGAAGATCATGCCGACCGGCGCGTCGAAGAACATGTGGTTGCGCGCGTGCTGCTTCTGCATGCGCTCGCTGTCGCCCTTCTCGATGCCGAGCAGGCCGTAAAGATCCCAGCCGACCTTGCGCCGCCGCGACTGATAGGGCTCCGGGAAGCGGTCCGGATAGTACTTGTATTCCTGCTTGTGTTCTGCGGATTGGTCGAAGAAATCCTTGAGAATCGCCTCGGTGAGCCGCGCCTTGGTGTCGCCGGCGACAACGTAGACCTTCCAAGGCTGCATGTTGGTGCCGCTTGGAGCCCGGCTGGCCACACGCAGGATGTCCTCGACGACGCTCTTCGGCACGGGTGTCGGCAGGAACGCCCTGAGCGATCGCCGCGAGGCAATGGCCTCATCCACAATGTCCTGCTTTTCGCGATTGCTCATGATCCCTCGGCTGTTCCTGAAAGCGCGAGCGCGCACAATAGGGCTGTTGGCCCGCAAAATTCAATGCGGGTCTCCGGCGGATCCTGAATGGTGGGAATGGAGGCTGCTACTTCTTCTTCTGGGGCGCGTAGCCTTCCTTGCGCGTGTCCCGGCGGTGCTCGTTGCGGAATTCGACATCGCCACGCACCGGATACCCGAAGATGTAGCTGCGGTGGTAATCGCCATGCGGCGTTTCGAAGGTCTGGACGCGCAACAGGGGTTCCTTGCTGTCGAGGAACTCGATCCAGGCATTTCTGCCTTCAGCGTGGGCACTTGCCGAGGAAAGTGCCAGCATGCCGGCAACACCGATTGCGCAAGTCAGGGATTTCATACGAAGCTCCAGAGTTCGAAAAACCTTTGAGCGACAGTATACAGCAAAGATGGCAGCGCCGCGACAGCTTCACTCCTCAGGCGCGCGCCAGGCGGGTGCCAGGAGACGGCGCTTGCCGTCGATGCTGAGCGTGGTTCCGGGGGCGTCGCGGTCGACCCGGTCCCACAACTGGCAGGTCACCTGCTTGTGCTTCTGGTCGAGGCCTTCACAGTAATTCGTGAACTCGCAGGTCCGTACCTCGCCGCCGCAGCCCGTGTGCAGCTTCCGGAACCAGTCCGGATCGGCAAGGCTCTGGCGGGCGGAGGCGATCAGGTCTGCATCGCCGTTCTGCAGGATCTCTTCCGCCTGTTTGAAACCGTGGATCCCGCCGGCCACGATCACCGGCGTCTGATATCCCGCCGAGCGTACCGTCTCGCGGATTGTGGACGTCGGCACGATGTTTCGCCCGAACGGGCCAAAATCGTCCGAAATATGTCCCGGCATGCATTCGTAGCCGCTTGGTCCCGTATAGGGGTAGGCTGCCTGGCCCACGCCGGGCTGCTTGGCGTCCTCGAACTTGCCGCCGCGGGACACCGAGAGGAAGTCCATGCCGGCCCGGGCGAATTCGGTCGCGAAAAAGGCCGAGTCCTCAACCGCGCTGCCGCCCGCGATGCAGTCCTGCGAAAGGAAGCGGCACCCGACGGCAAAATCCTTTCCGACTTCCCGGCGCACGGCCTCGAACACCTCCAGCGGCAGCCGGGCCCTGTTTTCGCGCGTACCGCCATATCCGTCGTCGCGCGTATTCAGCGCCGACAGGAAGGACGCCATCGTATAGGCGTGGGCATAGTGCAGTTCCACCCCGTCGAACCCCGCTTCGCGGGCGCGCCGTGCCGCGCCGGCGAACAGCCCGGGCAAAACCTCGGGCAACGTGCGGATGTGTTCCAGATGAGTGTCGGTCACGCGTTCCCGGTAGCCCATG
>CBDHYJ010000054.1:0-95121 GCA_965275905.1 Hyphomicrobiales bacterium
AAGGCGCGCGAGGCGTTCGAGCAGGGGCACTGGTCACGGCTGCACCCTTCCGAGCGCAAGGATGTCCTGATCCGTCTGTGCAAGCTGATTACCCGCAATCGCCGCGAGCTCGCCGTCATGGAAAGCCTCGACAGCGGCAAGCCGATCCGCGACTGCGAGGAGATCGATATCCCGGAGACGATCCACACCATCAAGTGGCACGCCGAGGCGATCGACAAGATCTACGACCAGACCGCACCTGCGGGCGACGACGCGATCGCCATGATCGTGCGCGAGCCGGTCGGGGTCGTGGCTGCCGTGCTGCCGTGGAACTTCCCGATGCTGATGCTGGCCTGGAAGATCGGCCCGGCGCTTGGCGGCGGGTAACTCCGTCATCGTAAAACCGGCGGAGCAAACCTCTCTCACCGCGCTGCGCGTTGCGGAACTGGCCCATGAGGCAGGTGTCCCGCGCGGCGTTCTGCAGGTCCTACCCGGCGATGGACCGTCCGTTGGCGAACCGCTCGGACTGCATGCTGATGTCGATATGGTGAGCTTCACCGGATCGACGGAAACCGGCCGTCGCTTCCTGCGCTACGCGGCCGACAGCAATTTGAAGAAGGTCGTGCTCGAATGCGGCGGCAAGAACCCGGCGGTCGTGCTTGACGATGCCGAGGATCTCGATCTGGTGGCTGGCCACGTGGTCAATGCCGCGTTCTGGAACATGGGTGAGAACTGCTCGGCCAACTCGCGCCTGATCGTGCATGAGGCCGTCAAGAAGCCGCTTATGGAACGGATCGTCGCCCGGGCGCGGGACTGGAAAACCGGCGACCCGCTCGATCCCGGCAATCACCTGGGCGCGCTTGTCGATGCCGAGCACTGCAAGAAAGTCGCGCGGTATCTGAAGCCGGCCAAGAAGGGCGCCAAGGCGGTCGTCGGTGGCAAGGCAGACGGAAACTTTGTCGAGCCCACGATCTTCGATGAGGTCAAGCCGGGCGACAAGCTGGCGAAGGACGAGATTTTCGGCCCGATCCTTTCGGTCCTCACCGTCTCGTCTTTCGAAGAGGCCATGGAACTGGCCAACGACACGGAATACGGGCTCACCGCCAGCGTCTTCGCGGCCAATGCCAAGAAGGCTATCCGGGCGGCCCGCGCAATCCGCGCCGGGACCGTCACCGTCAACTGCTACGGCGAGGGCGACATCTCGACCCCGTTCGGCGGCTACAAGCAGTCGGGCTTCGGCGGTCGGGACAACGGTGTTCACGCCCACGACCAGTACACGGAACTGAAGACCATCTGGATTGACCTGTCCGACTCCGGACCGGAGGAGAGTGTGGGATGATGCCGGAAACCGTTGAAACAGCCGAGCCCCGGGGCACGCGCCGCGGCGGCCGCGGCGCCCGCCGTACCGCCAGAACCGAGCAGCGCGAGGACATGCTGCCCGGCCTGACCCGCAACCTGCCGCTGGTCGAGCCCATGAACCAGGAGCAGATCGAGCGTATCGACGCGGCTTCCATGGACATTCTGGAAAATGTCGGTGTCGTGTTCCGGGATCCCGAAGCGATCGCGGACTGGAAGAAGGCCGGCGCTGATGTCCGGGAAGATGACCGGGTTCATCTCGACCGCGATCTCGTGCGCGAGCTGATCGGCACGATTCCGAAGGACTTCACCTACCACGCCCGCAACCCGGCGCGGAACGTCGCGCTGGGCGGACCGCATTCGATCTTCGTGCCGATGACCGGCGCGCCGTACCTGCGCGACCTCGAGGACAAGCGTCGCGCGCCGACGCTCGACGATCTCGCCATGTTCCACAAGCTCGCCCACATGGCGCCGGCGCTTCACTCGTCGGCTCACCATATTGTCGAGCCGATGGATCATCCGGTCTCCCACCGGCACCTGCGCATCACCTATTCGTCGATGAAGTACTCCGACAAGACGTTCATGGGCATGACCACGTCGCCCAAGAACGCAGAGGACGTGCTCGACATGTGCGCTGTCCTGTTCGGCGAGGACTATCTGGAGGAGCATCCGGTCGTCACGGGCAACTGCAACGGCAACTCGCCACTGGTCTGGGATGAGGTCATGCTCGGTGCCATGCGCGCCTTCTGCCGGCGCAATCAGCCGGTCTTGTGCTCTCCCTTCGTGCTGGGCGGGGCCAACACGCCGGCCTCCACCGCGCCCGCGGTCGCCCAGCTTAATGCCGAGGCCCTGTCGGCGCTGGCCTATACCCAGGTCGTGCGCAAGGGCTGCCCGGCCATCTACGGTCATTACCTCTCCACTGTTTCGATGGCGAGCGGTGCGCCGATGGCGGGTACGCCGGAAATCAGCCTGATGAATTTCATGATCGGGCAGATGGCGCGGCATTACAGCGTGCCGTGGCGGACGTCCAATACGCTGGGCGGTGCGAAGATTCTGGACGCCCAGGCGGGTTACGAAAGCGCCACGACGCTCATGGCGGTGCTTATGGCCGGCGCCAACTACATCTGGCATTCGGCGGGCTGGAACGAGGCCGGTATGCACTGTTCGGTCGCCAAGTTCATGATCGATGCCGAGCAGTGCGCCATGGGCTACCGCATGGCCGAGGGCATCCGCTGGGACGACTTCGACGAGGCCATATCGGCGGTCGGCGACATCGGGCCGGGCGGCCATTACCTCGGCCACGCGCACACTCTCGCCAATTTCGAGCGCGCGTTCTTCATGCCCAAACTGTTCGACAACAACTCCGTCGAGCAGTGGATTGTCGACGGCTCGAAGGATGCTACCGCCCGGGCACTAGAGGCAGCAGCGGCGACGCTCGCGGCGTACGAAGAGCCGAAGCTCGACGAAGCCGCCGACGAGGCACTTCTTGATTACATCGCGCGGCGCGAGCGGGAAATCCCCGCCGTCGATGCGCTCAATAACGAGTTCTAGGCCATGATGTCCGATATCAGGGTAAGGAAACTGCCCCGCGACCCCGGTCCTGCGGCCTGGAACGAGATCCTGGCCGACCGTGCTCCGGCGGTCGAGGCGGAAGGGGAGGTCAGCGCCGAATGGCTGGTGATCGGTGCCGGGCTTGCCGGGCTCGCGGCCGCGCGCCGCCTCTCGCAGCTTTGCCCGGGTGACCGGATATGCGTTCTCGACGCGCGGCGCGTGGCGGAAGGTCCGGCCGGACGCAACTCCGGTTTCATGATCGACCTCCCGCATGATCTGGCCTCGGACGACTACGGCGGCGACCTTGACGGCGACCGCAAGCAGACCGCCATGAACCGGGCGGCGATCGATTTCGCGGGCGAAGCGGCGGCAGAGTACGGACTGAGCGATGAGGCGTTTGCCAGAAGCGGCAAGATCAACGCGGCGGCCACGGAGAAGGGCCTGCATCACAACGCGACCTATGCCGGGCACCTGAGCCGCCTCGATGAACCGCACGAAGTGCTCGATGCCGCGCAGATGAAGGATCTGACCGGGATCGACTACTACAGGGGCGGGCTGTTCACGCCCGGCGCGGCCATGATCCAGCCGGCCATGTTCGTGCGGGGCGTGGCCGAGGGCCTGGCGTCGAACCGCGTGACCGTATTCGAGAACTCGCCGGTCACGAACCTGTCGCGGCCGAACGGCACCTGGACGGCAACGACGCCCAAGGCGACCGTTTCCGCGCCAAAGGTGATCCTTGCCGTGAACGGGCACGCCCAGAGCTTCGGCTTCTTCGAGCGGCGGCTGATGCACGTCTTCACTTACGCATCGATGACCCGGCGGCTGACCGATGACGAGGTGAAGCGCCTTGGCGGCCAGCCCCGGTGGGGCTGCACGCCGGCCGATCCGCTCGGCACGACGGTGCGCCGCATCTCCGGCGCCGGCGGTGACCGCATCGTTGTCCGCAACCGCTTCAGCTACGACCCCTCCATGGAAGTGAGCGACGCGCGGATCGCGAGCGTCGCGCGCGACCATGACAGGTCTTTTGCCTTGCGGTTTCCCATGCTTGCGGATGTGGAGATGGAATACCGCTGGGGCGGCCGGCTCTGCCTCAGCCGTAACAACGTGCCCGCATTCGGCGAGGTCGATGACGGCCTTTACGCCGCCTGCTGCCAGAACGGCCTGGGCACGGCCAAGGGCACGCTGGCGGGCATGCTCGCCGCCGAGCTGGCCACCGGTCGGGCCTCGGAAACCCTCTCGGGTATGCTGGCCGAGCCGGCGCCGCAGAAGCTTCCGCCGGAGCCGTTCGCCTGGCTTGGCGCCAATGCCGTCATCCGGTGGGGCGAGTTCAAGGCGGGCAGGGAGCTTTAGGCCGGCGCCTTGTTCCCCGGTTCATTGTGAATCTCCGCGTCATTCCCGCGAAAGCGGGAATCCAGGAGCGACTCACTTCGGCTTTGGTGTTCTGCCCTGGATCCCCGCCTGCGCGGGGATGACGGGAGTGCGTGGTGCGGCACCGCGCCCGGGAAACGGCAGTTCTCTTTGATGTCATCCTTGCCGGAGCGGCGCGAAGGCGAGGATCTACTTATCCAACCATCCGGCTGAAGCGTCCGCCAATGGGCCCTCGGCCTCGCGTCCGCTCGGCCAAGGGTGACGGGAAGCAGGGAGCATTCCGCTTGGGAAGCCGCCTCAGCCCTGCATTTCCTTGAGCAGTTCCTCCAGCAGGTCCATGCCGGCGCCCCAGCCCTGGCCCATGCCGTCCATCGCGGCGGCAAAGCAGGCGATCTCGGCCTCGCTGGCCTCGTGTGGCACCCAGGTCAGGCGCATGTGCGTCTTCCCGCCGTCCGCGTCGAAGGTCACGGTCGTCAGCAGCACCCGTGGCCAGTCTTCCATCATCGGATTGGAGATGACGTTCCATTCCGCATCCGACACCGAGTGCAGCCAAACCAGCCGCTCGGGCGGCGTAACCTCGGTATACTCGACCCGCTGGAAGTTGGAATTGCCGCTCCAGCGCATTTCGTGCAGCCAAAGGCCGCCGACCCTGGGTTCGATGCTGTGGACGATCGATTCAACATTGGGTCCGTACCATCGTGGAATGAGGTCCGGGTCCGTCCAGGTTTTCCACACCAGCTCCCGCGGCGCGTCGAAGGTCCGCTCCAGCACGTAGGTCGGCAGGTCACTCATTATCGGCTCCTTTTGTTTCGGCCTTTTTCAACTCTTCCAGCAGGTCGTCGAGCTGGTCGAAACTCGACGACCAGAACCGTCTGAACTCTTCGAGCCAGCGCACGGCGGCCGCCATCGGCTCGGCCTTGAGCCGCGCCGGCCTGCGTTGCTGATCGATATCCCGCTCGACCAGTCCGGCACGTTCCAGCACCTTCAGGTGCTTTGAAACCGCCGGCTGGCTGATCTCGAACGGAGCCGCCAGCTCGTTTACCGATGCTTCGCCGGCGGCCAGCCGCGACAGGATCGCCCGGCGTGTCGGATCGGCCAGTGCGGCAAACACCACATCCAGATCCTGCGATCGCCGTCCATAACCAATTTGTTCCATAACATATTAGTTATATAAAGCTTGAAGCAGAGTCAAGCAGCTGGCTGCTCAGCGCAACGCGCGGTCTAGTCCAGCAAAGCCCGCCTGTCGCGCGCTTTCGAAGTGGATTGCCTTGCGGGCGGAGATTTGCGGTCCAGAACATCGGCAAGCCGGGTATAGCTCACGCAGCGGACATCCCGGCGCCCGCAGACGTTGTGCGCGAAGGCCTTCAGGGCGGACCAATAGGCTCCTCCGTTCCAGTAGGAGAAATGGTGGCCGATATGCACCGGGTGGCGGCCGTTTCTGTAATTGTGATCGAAGTAGTTCATGTAGGCCTTCAGCATGCGGCGTGCGAAAATTTTGCGCCGCGCCGGGTCCGATCGGGCTTTGGAATGCCGGACATAGAAATTGTAGTCCATGGAGATGATGGAGCGGCTGCGGCGGCCTTCAGGAATCATGGCCAGCCGGAACATCCAGTGTCCGCGCCGGCTGCGTTCGGGCCGCTCGGCGCGGCGGCCGACCTGGCTCGCATCATACCTGAAACCTGCTTCCGCGAGCGCCCGGCCGAGAGCGGGACCGTGCGCGAGATAAGGTGCCCGGAAACCCTTCACGGCTCCGTCAATCCTCGTTTTCCAGCCGGCCGGCTCTCCCTTGAGATTATTGTTGGCGTACGCGTTCCTCAGGATCGACCGGAAGCTGGCGAACTCCTTCCGCCACGACGCCGTTGTCCAGCGTCGGCCGTTGAAATGGCCGCAACTGTGGCTGGCGATCTCATGCCCTTCCTTCAGGGCCCGATTGACGTATCTCAGGCGCTCCTCAACCTCGGCAGCCGTCATCGCGAATCCGATATTCGAGCGGCCGGCGCGGCGGTGCGGCGGTTTGTAGAGCCGCCGGTTGCCGCGGTGAAGGAAAAAGGTGCAGGACAGGAAATAGGTGAACTTGACCCGCGTCTCGCGGGCAAAGGCAAGCGTGTCGCGCCATTTCCGGAGGCTTCCCGCCCCGTCAAATGAGATGACCACGTATTGCAGCGGTGCCCTGGTGGCGTGGTGATCGATCGGCAGCGAAGAGGAGGGCGTGGCGCCGCCAAGCACTGAAAAGCCCGCAAATCCGGCAATGCACACGCGCTTCACCCTGCGCACCCATACCGACATCTCACCGCACCTGACCGTCAAGACGCCACCCGCCGCGGCAATCATAGCGCGAAGCGTGAACGAGTCTTCTTCGAATTCGCGAGGCGACCGAGACCGGTTGCTCAAATTCCGCAGATCCTTTGAACTTTTTACGGTCTCACCGCGACCAATTCCTCAAGAGCGCACGAACGGTGGTGGCGCCTTTAGACGAGGAGTGGTGGGACAATGATCATCAGCGGGCATTCCCGGACATCAGGAATTTTCAGCCGGACGCGTCAGCGCGCGGCACGGATCCTTTCGGCAACGTTATTCATTACGGTCTCTTTCCTGGCGGCGACGCACCCGGAAGAGGCGGATTCGCGTCCTGTTAAGGTCAGTGAAGTGGCCGACCAGTGGGTTGAGCGCCAGATCGGCCGCGGGCCGCGCAAGATCGATTCTGTGCTGAACGCGCCGAACGATCTGATCGCCGGGCGCCAGGTCAGCCACACCATGGACAAGATCCTCAAGCGCATCAGCGCGAGGCTCAACGGCCAGGTCGGAACGGTCATGAGACCCAGGAAGAGCCACAAGTTCTGCCGCGCGGCGGCACTGAAAACGGCGGCCGCCATAGCGTCGGACGCAAAGAAGTCGCGCCTGCTGCGCGGCGCGGCGTCTACGGGCGTCGACACCCTGACAGGCGCGCGGGGTGCGGCAAAGGACCTGTTCAAGTATGTCCGTGGCGAGCTTTACAAGAAGTGGGAGCAGTGGTCGCTGACGCAGATCCGCAAGGGCGGGGCCGAGGATTACACCCTTTCCCGCAGCGTTGGCCCGTGCACGGTCCATATCCGCGTCGTCTGGATCAAGAAGACGGACGAATACCGCTATTTCATCGCCGGCGACTGCAACTGCAAGGAAGTCCGGTGCTTCTACGGCGACGGGAAGAAGGTCAAGCTCGGCCGCTGGTGGATTGCCGGCGGCGGCAAGGTGACGCCGAAGTTCTTCCAGGCGCTCGACGGCAAAAAGAAGGTGCGGTTCGACGTCGGTCCGGCCAAAAAGCTCGACGTCGTCGCGAGGTGCTGCGGCAGAAACCGTTCATATACTTCCGGCCCAGGCGACAGCTGGACCGGCGTGCCGCCGAGGCGCGGGCAGGCGAGCGGTATGCCCGGACATTCGACCTCGACGACAACCCGCCCCGGGCCGCGCGGCTCGGGCCGGAACGGAAACCGGGGCGACGGCCGCAGCGGGAATTCCGGTTCATCTTCGACCGGAACGACCAAGACGCCCGGTGCGGGCTCCCGGACTGGGCGCGACGGTTCACGCACGGCGACGGGCGGCAATGTCTCCCGTACGAGCACCGGCGGAACAAAGGGTTCGAACACGATCGCCGGTGTTCCGGTGCCGGGCTATTATCAGGTCTCCGTGCCTGCGGTGCCGGCAGGACCGCTGTGCAAGAAGGATCGTGACGCGCTGGTCAGGAAGGCCCGGGCGGCGCGCCAGAAGGCGATCTCGAACCAGCAGGTGTCCAACAGCTTCTACTTCCAGATGCTCAGTGCCTTGAGTGAGGGCAAGCCGGGTGTGACCCAGGGAACCGTCGACGCTGCTGAAACCTCCCGCGACAAGCATCGCAAGGCCGCCATCAAGGCCGACCGCGCCTACGAGGCGGCGCTGAAGATCAAGGTCAAGAAGTGCGGCGGCAAGGACAAGCAGGCAAGCCTGCCGGGTTGGGATGCCGATCCCGCCGGTCAGCGGACCGCGTCGACCGCAATGCCGGTCGCCACGACGCCTGCCGTGCAGAGCCTGGCGATGTCGCTGCGGTTCCCGTCACACTGCCGGTCCGGCAAGCGCTGCCAGATGATCGCTGTGGTCAGGAATACCGGAACGACGTCCTACGATGGCACGCTGATGCTGGCCGGTCAGGTCGGCGGCGCGCGCCTTGGCCGTGTCGACAGCGAGCGCGGCCGGACGGCATGTGCCGGACGCGGACGCGGCGTGGTCTGCGCGGCTGCCGCCGAGGGGCTGGCTCCGGGTGCGAGCGTGAGCTTCACGGTTCCGGCGGCCCTGCACACCGGTTATGGCGGAACGGCCAATGTCTGCTTCCAGGTCGCATCGGCCGCCACGGCCGCGGGTAATCCGCACCTGGTCCAGTTCGCCCTGCGCAATGCCGGTTTCAATCCCGGTCCGGTCGACGGCCGGATCGGCCCGGCAACACGGCGCGCGATAGCGGCGGCCCGTGACGCGGCGGGCCTGGAGCCGGGATCCGATGCGGACTTCTCGCTCATGGCCAGCCTCCTGCCGGGGCTGCCCGGCGAGGCACGGGGACTGCGCGCCTGCGGCCGGATCGCCGTGAAGGGCGCTCCGCGGAGGATCGCAAGGCCCGCGCCCGTGTACGAGGACGAATATGAAGACGACGGATCCGCGATGCGCAACGAGATGCTGATGCAGATGTTCGCGATCGGCCTGGACGCGGCCATGCGCCACCGGCGTCATCGGCACCACCGCAATCACCATTCCTATCAGGAACGGTATTGAGTGATAACCGCCGGAGCCGGTCAGGTTCCGGCGGCTTTGCTTTGCCGGGCGTAATTTTTCACAGTTATTCGCAAGAAGAGGTAAAATATTCGCTCCTTGCGTATCAAATTGTCGCTTTATTGTGAATGAATAGAATCGATATAATCAAATTGTTGAAAATTAAATCTGTGACGCGGGGGCGTTTTTAGCAGATCGGAGATCAGGGCGTGCAGATCGGGGTGATGAACCCGCTGGCCACCGGGGAGGCTGTGCGGGTTCTCTTGAACAGTATTCGCAAGCAGAAGCTTAAGGTGGAGTCGGGTAACAATTTCTACAAATTCGAGCGTTATCGGGCCGAAGCGAGGCCGAACACGAGAATATCCGTGTTCTTCGATCCGGACTCGTCGAGCGATCTGGAGGCGAGAGCACAGTGGTTCCGCTGCATCGACGGCGAGGGCCACACGGTGGCGACCGTGGCCAACCGGGTGGACTTTATCGACAACAGCCTGTCGGAATATGCAGCCAACTGGATGACCGGTCTGCATGCCAATCGCAATGAGGACGTGCAGCCGAGGCGACGGGAGGCGTTGCCGTATTCGCTGGCAGAGAGGGTCAAGGGCCGCGTCGCCTATCAGGGCGAGACCTGGGTCGCCACGGATTACCGGGAGAAGGGCCTCGGCGCCCTGATCAGCCAGCTTGGCGTCTTAATGTTCTACATGCGGTGGTCGCCGGACTGGGCCTACGGGCTGTTGAGCCCGATTCTGGAAAAGAAGCTGACCTGGCCTACCGGGTTCGCCGTTCGCGAGCGCGCCTTTCTGGATTGGCTGATTGGTCCCGACGGCGGTGGCGAGCAGATTGAGGTCTGCATATTCGTCGACCGGGACGGGATGGCTCACTTGGCCGAAACGATCAAGGCGGATGGCATTTCCTGATCGACCCGCATGGTTGTGACGACGCATCCGATGCGTTTTCCGTTTTCGACCCAGGGCTGAATCAGGCGCTGGTACTTGAACCATAGCGGTTCCTGTCCCGGCGGCTGCATCATCGCTGACACCATGTCGAACACGGCCTCGCCGGACTCCAGAACTTCCCAATAGGGTGGCGTCACGGCATCGTCGAAGCCGTCTTCCTTGGTGGGCGCTGCTGTCGTGCCGATGGCGTTCTGCGCCCAGCGGCGGCCCATCACGTTGAGCAGGCCCGAAGTCGGCCCGATCTCGTGCAGGATGAAGTCGTTTGCCCGGGCATCGTACCGGAAAAACACCTGCTGGGAGACCAGTCCCGGATCCAGCGTTTCCGCAGCACGCCTGACCAGGGGCACCATTCCGTCAAGATCGCGAGGGTCCAGACGTTCGATGCTGGCCACATCCGGATCGACAAATGACGACAGGCGCTGGACCTCGTTGAGCTGGAGGATGCGGGCGGCCGCCGGTTCCCAGTCCGGATACCGTTCGATGGCCCAGGCGCGCTTGAAAAACACCAGGGTGATTGGTCTCTGGAAGGTCCTGATCCGGTCCAGCGTGGTTTCGAGCGTGGCAACCGACGCATGCTCAAGATCCCACTTGACCGTTGTGCCGGTATCCCGGATGTCGATTTCGACCAGCTTGAACTTTCTGAACGTGGTCTGTAGGTCGGCGGATTTCAGCGGGTCCTTGTTGGGTGTCGTGAAGAAATGGCTACCGTGCGCCCACCACAGTCCGTTGGGACAGAGCGGTTCGGAGAGATGAAGGGCTGGGGTAAACATGGCTACGACCTCATCACTTCGACGAGATTATTCAGCAGATGATAGGTCCGTCTCATTTCCTCCCGATCACCATCGGGCTCTGAACCGAATATCGGACCGAGATCGACCCTGAGCAGCATGGCCAGGGTGATGCATTCATAGGGGTGATCGTAGATGTTGCCGGCCTCGATGGCTTCGATGACGTCGGCAGAAATGTCGGCGAGTTCCGCAAGTGCGGATACGCTCAGCCCGCTGTCGATCCGGGCATCACGGAGTGTCGAAGAAATCTGGCTCGACAGGCCGTCCATGTACGCATCCCCCCAACCAAGTGGTTAAGCCTATCCTGTAAAATCCGCGGTGTCACGAGGTGGTTAAGGCCGGCCGAACCTTGTACTCGCGGTCAGAATCCCACGCGTCGGAGCGTGGATATGTTCCGGACAGCCTCCTCGATATCGATCGTGCCGTCGTCGTCCTCGACAATGATCCGGGCGGCTGCGGCAGCCATGATCCGCCGTTCGCGTTCATCGGCATTGGTCAGTTCGTACTTGGCGAACATATCCAGAGCCCTTTTTACCGCTACAGCCGCGCGTTTGAGGTCGCCGTCGCGAACCTGATCTTCGGCGCGCAGGCGTGCAGACGGTCTGCCAAGTTGCCAGACTTCATCCGTGGTGATCGGCGGCGAACCCCGGCCAATCAGGCCGGGAAGAAAGCGGCGTTCTATCAGATCGCTGGAAAAGTGGCTGCCGATGTACCGTTCGCGCTCGAAAAACCGGGACACGGAGGAAGGCCGGCTATACCCGCAGGCGCGTGCGAAAGCCGCTTGGGAAAGGCCTGCGCGCCTGATAAGCGCGTTCAGCAGATCGACAGGACTGAGAGCGTCCAGATTATCCATGACACAATGACCGCGGACCGCCTTAGACGGGAATGCGTATGATCCTCGATCCCGTCCACCATACGCATTATGCGTACGTTATCTGCGAAAGCAACTGCGCCGCGCGAATTCACTGCGTTGTCCGGGCGGTTGTAGCGGGGAATTCCCGCGGATTGCAGCGTTTTTGGCAATGATCCCGTGTGGTCTCACTGTGAATTTTTTCACAGAAAAGGCAACCGGAATGCATTTCGTGTGACTAACCTTACGAGTTGTCGCGGTAGCGCGCCGGCTCCATGTAGGTGAAATCCGCACGGAAAGGTTGGTCCGACAATGTCTAAACCGCTGCTTTATCATATTCCTCCGTCATTCTATTCCCAGATCGTTCGTCTTTCTCTCGCCGAGAAGGGCATCGACTACGACAGTGTCTATGTCATTCCGGGGCCGCCATCCTTTGAAACCTACGCGCCCTGGTATATGCGGCTCAATCCGGGTGGGACCGCTCCCACGCTTGTGGACGACGGCCGTGTGCTTTCCGACTCGCTGGAAATTCTGACGCATCTTGAAGCGCGGTTCCCGACCGCCGGAGTTGCCGAGAGCATCGCCGATACGGGCGAGATCGGCCGCTGGGTCGACCGTCTCTACGCTGTGCCCGTGCGCGAACTGACATACGGGTCTCCCGCGCTGGTGAAGCTTGGAACATTCATCAATGGCAAGCGCATCAAGAGTCTGAAGCAACTGCAGGCAAAAAACCCCGATCTGTCGGAGATTTATGCCGCCAAGATCGCGGACATCGAGATGTTCTCGGCCAATGCCAATAATGACGAGCATATGCAGCGGATCAGGGCCACTCTGGATTCTGTGCTGAACCAGCTCGACTATGCGCTGACCGTCAGGCGGTTCGTCGCCGGCGAGGCATACTCCATGGCCGACCTTGTCTGGACGGTTGGCGTGGCGCGCTTCATCATGTTCGGCATGGACCCGTTCGGGAACAGGCCGGCGCTCGCGGAATGGTATGGCCGCATGAAGGCCAGACCGAGCTTTGATGCCGCCTTGGTCATGGAGCGTTTCAAGTTCAGCGCCCCGGTGCGGGTCCTCTGGTCAAAGCTCAAAAAGCGATTTAGCGGCACGGGGCAAGAGTCTGTTTCTGCTCAGCAATTGATGGGCAGAGGTTAGGCCGCTTCGCCACAAATGCATATCGATGAGGTGCGGGCGGACAATTGTCCGCCTTGCCTTTCTTTCCGGGTTTGATTGCGCCGCCCTCGGGCGCGTCATCGGCAAACTCCGCCGCGGATGTTCACCGAATGCTGATGTATCGTGATTGGCCGTGCAGAAGGACGAGCCGATAAGGTCAGCGCTTCATGCGCGCTGTTCCACGCCTGTCCCAGGCCCGGCGGAACCGCACGCTGCAGGTTGCACGGGCGACGACTGTCGCTGCCCGTCCGCCCAAGACTGAAAAAGGCACGCGAAAGGCTTTTCCATGACATCGGTAATCGGCTCTCACTCCCGCATTTTCCTTATTGCGTCCATGGCGGCGCTGACCCTGTTGTGGTTTGGCGGCCTGCGGGCCCAGGCCGCAGAGCCTCTGCCGGACCATGTCGTCGAGAAGTTCGGCAAGCCGCCGGCGATCCCGCAAGGTCCGCTGACGAAGGACCTGCAGGCGGCGGTGCAGGTGGCCTTTGTCGACAGCATGGTCAAGTCGACCTGGGCGGGGGACCAGATTGAAGCGCTGGAGGAAATTGCCGATTCAAAGGACCCGCGGGTCGTCTGGATCATCAGCGATCTGATGCGCTTCATTACCAGCCAGCACCTGAGCGCGACACTCGCCGACGCGGCCTCCAGGCTGCTGGGCAAGAAGCTGGCGAACGTGAACCCCTGGGGGGAAGTCACCGATCATCTCATCGCGTGGGACATTCCCGCACCGCCGGACTACCTGCGCGTAAAGCGTGCCATCTTCACGAGTATCGTCCCCGGCTGGGACAAGATCTTCGTGGAAGGCGAAATCGACTGGAGGCACGTCTCTTGGGGCGGCGTGCTGATCGACGATCGCAAGTACGACAAGACGGACGAGAAGTGCAATTGCATCCCCGCCGCGGACAATCCGGAGGTCAGCAGCGCGGAAGAGGCAACCTGGCTCAAGGACGAGGATATCGTCTTCGGGATAGAGGTGAATGGAGAATACAGGGCCTATCCGCGGCGCATCATGGAAGTCCGCGAGATGGTCAACGACACTCTGGGTGGCCGGCATCTGGGAATTCCCTACTGCACCCTGTGCGGTGCGGCGCAGGCCTATTTCACCGATCAGCTTCCCGATGGAATCGAGCGGCCGGTATTACGGACCTCCGGACTGCTCATCCGCTCCAACAAGGTGATGTACGACGTCAATACATTCTCCGTGTTCGATACGTTTCTGGGCAACGCGGTGACGGGCCCCCTTGCGGAGAAGAAACTTAAGCTCAAGCAGGCCAGTGTCGTGACCACCGACTGGGGAACGTGGAAGAAGGCGCATCCCCAGACGACCGTGCTGGTTGAAGCGCTGGCGCTCGGCCGCGATTTTGATTTTCGCAACGGCCGGGATGCCAACGGTCCGATATTCCCGGTCGGCGATGTCGATCCGCGCCTGTCGGTCCACGAGGACATCATTGGCGTGATCACGGCGTCCGGAAAGCCGGTGGCGTTTCAGCGCAGCAAGGCCTTCCTGGCACTGAAAAAAGGCGAGGAAATCGCCGTCGAGAACGTTCGCCTGAAACTGGATGCCGGAGGCATCAAGGCCGTGGGCGCGGACGGATCCGATCTCGGCAGCCATCAGGCGTTCTGGTTCGCCTGGTCGCAGTTCCATCCGAAAACGGCGCTCTGGCCGATGTAAGCCGAGCCCATTTGCCGAACGGGGGCCTGCGACACCGTCCCGGGTCTAAGGCGGATCAATGCTGTGCTAGAGTCATGGTGCCGAAACTGCGGGGCAACGCCATGAGGTGCATCGTTGCCGTCCGATCGCGAATGGCAGGAGGGCCGGCCGGAAGACGCCGCCCTTGACGCCGACACTCTCTCTGCAGTCGTCGGTTGGCTCGACTCTGTCCCGGATTCCAACGTCCACAGCATTGTTGTCGCGCGCAAAGGCAGACTGGTCTTCGAGCGCTATCGCAAAGGGCCCGATGAACATTGGCGTGAGCCGCTGGCTGACGTCGAGCACGGACCGGCCGTCAAGCATGATCTGCGCTCGGTTACCAAGTGCGTTACCGGACTGTTGGTTGGAAAGGCGCTCGAATCCGGCGCCATTCCGGATCTTGAAGCTCCGGTGTTCGACTATTTCTCCGAATATGCGGACCTGCGCACGAGCGACAAGGCACGCATCCGCATTCGTCACCTCCTGGAGATGACCGCAGGCCTCGACTGGAACGAGAATGTGCCGGCCACCGATCCCGCCAACGGCGAGACAAAGCTGTGGCGTGCGGACGATCACCTGCGGGCCGCGCTTGAACCGGACGCGGTGTCGTCGCCGGGGTATTCGTGGACCTATTCGGGCGGCTGTTCCGAACTCCTCGGTGCGATTGTCCAGAAAGCGACCGGGACATCCCTCGACAGGTTCGCGCAGGAGTCGCTCTTCGACCCCCTTGGGATCTTTGACATCGACTGGCTGCAGCACCGGGACGGGCGGCCGTCGGCCTCTGGGGGCTTGCGCATGTGCTCCCCTGATCTCGCGAAGATCGGGCAGCTTGCTGCCTGCGGTGGCCGCTGGAACGGTGAGGCGGTTGTTCCGGCGACCTGGATCGAGGACTCTCTCACGCCGAAAATCGGAGCCGCCGACCGGCTTTTCTTCTACGGCTATCATTGGTGGCTCGGGCGCTCGCTGGTCTCGCACCGCGAGATCCTCTGGGCGGCGGGGATCGGCCTAGGCGGCCAGCGCCTGTTTGTCGTTCCGGAGTTGGAATTGTCCGCGGTCGTGACCGCCGGTCACTACAATGACGGCATGCAGGCGTGGCTGCCCCTGGTGATTCTCAACAGATTTATTCTGCCGTCGGTTGTCGGGTTCTGAGGTCAGGGGCAAACGCCGGCGGAGGGCGGGCGGCCCGTCACGCCGGCGCTCGCCAGTGCACTCAGGATGCTCCGGCGGCGGATCGAGGAAATCCGCAACCGGGCTGGGGAGAATTGCACCTTTATCCAGGTGCTGTGGTGCCGGGCCACCCTGCAGCACGGCGGCCCGGCACGCATCCGAATGCACTTCGTCGGTCAGAGCAGCTCCTGCCGCGTTCGCAGGGTCGCCAGCAGGTCCGAATTGACCGCGCCATTCACCTTGAGGCCCAGGTCCGTCTGGAAACGTTTGATGCCGGCCGATGTCTTGGGGCCGAGCAGGCCGTCGGCCGCGCCGACGTCGTAGCCGAGCCTGTTGAGCATGATCTGTGCTGCACGCACGTCCGGGCGCCGCTTGAGCCCGCTCGCCGGGGAAGCGGTGACCGTTTCGGACCTGGCTTTGGTCTTTGCCTTGGACTTCGCGGGCGCCTTGGCGACGGCGTTAGTCTTGGCGGTGCCGAAGAAGCAGGGATCCTTTTCCCAGCCGCCGGCTTCCAGTTCCCAGGTGGTGGCCTTCCACTGCTTGTGCCCGGAAGCCCGCAGTTCCTCGAGCCTGTTGCGCACAAGATCGCCGATCTTCGCCAGTTCCTCACAGCGCCGCCTGAAGTAGGGGGTCGACTTGAGGGTGAAATTGTAGCTGACCAGGGTCGGCAGAATGGCGACGGTCTTCACGTTTTCCGCGAACCCCGGATAGTTCACGGTGGCGGGCCGGTATTCCGTGTTCTCATCGGGCACGGTCAGTTCCAGAAGGTGGATCCTGTCGGGCTCCGAACCGGCTCCCTCCTTCTTGAGTGTCTCGGCAAGTTTCAGAAGCAGTTTGTGTGGCGCGTCGCCGACCACGAATACCGCGTCCGCCTCATCCGCAATCACCGCCTTGAGACCTGCCGGCGGCTTCATCTGGATCCGTTTCGACGGCTCGGCGCCATGCAGGTGCAACAGGTTGTTGGAGACCACCCAGATGGCGGTGTTGTCCGGCCCCATGACCACCCGCTTGCCGTCGAGGTCCTTGAGCGTCCGAATGTCCTTCCGGGCGACCACATGCACGACCTTGCGGCCGATGGTCATGATGAACCGCAGATGGCTGTCAGCCAGATTCAGGCGGCGGTCTTTCGACCGGGCCGCATAAAGCAGCATGTCGGACGGAACGACGCTAAGGCCGGCATTTTCCTTGCTGAGCAGCCGCCGCACATTGGCAATCGGACCGGCGGTCGGCTTGACCACGGTGCCGGCCTTCTTGCCGGTGACCATCTTGGACATTTCATGGCCCATCTGGATCAGGACCGGATCGCCGGAATCGATGACCATGCCGATGCACGCATAGGGGTTGCTGCAGGGGTCCTTGGCCGCCTGGGGCTCGGTCGTGGCCGTCGCCTGTCCGGCGGACATCAGTCCTGTGACAAGCCATACAATCAGGAACAGGGCGCTCGGGGCGCCTTGGGCTGCA
This sequence comes from Hyphomicrobiales bacterium, assembly GCA_965275905.1. Taxonomy (GTDB): domain Bacteria; phylum Pseudomonadota; class Alphaproteobacteria; order Rhizobiales; family JAJFHC01; genus CBDAQD01. Next base: position 17,107 of record CBDHYJ010000054.1, read on the forward strand.
ACTCTCATAACTCACTCTCCCGCATTACTGGATTGACTGCGCCGCCCCCGGCGTTCTTTCAAGTCGGAGCTGTCCGGCCCATTTGCCGCGCGGAGCGGACAGTCCGGTTCGGATCGTCAAAGCTGTGGTGTGTGTCGGGAAGGAGTCGCGGCCGGGAACGTTCGGGTGTGAGAACGCGGGCGCGCGCGAACAAGGTCAAGGCCGGTCCGGGTGTGGTCCGGCCCTCGGTGTCAATGCCCCCCGCAAGCATTTGGGCATCGGTTACGCAATACATACTGGGTAAACGCCGCCAGCTGGCGCGTCTTCATCGCTGTTACGCAAACACTGCGAAAGTTGTCTGCCTTTATAGGCTCATAAATGCGGCAGATGGATGACGCAACTATTGGTTATCACTACTTGAATCGATGCACGCATCGGTGGCGTCGCTTGTCTTGAGTGTTGAGGAGGGGCGTTTCCATCGTCCATTGGGCGGGAAATGGTGGGCGTGACTGGGATTGAACCAGTGACCTCTCCGGTGTGAACGGAACGCTCTCCCGCTGAGCTACACGCCCTTGATGTGCCACCGGGCGAGGCCCGGTCGGCGGTGCAAATCACCTGCCGGCACGCGGCGATATAAAGACCCGCCGCGCCGACAAGTCAAGACCGGCCGTCGTGACCCGCCATCACAATTCGGCTTGCAGCCGCGATCACCCTGCGGCACAAGCTCGGCTCATGTCGACAGCCGCCGCCGAAAGCCTCGAACAACCGCGCACGACGACGGCGTGGCCGCTGGTCTTTCTGCTGTTCCTGGCCGGCGTCGCGGTCGCCTTCCAGATCGGCAAGGTTCCCGGTGCGCTGCCCTTCCTGAAAGCCGATCTGGGGCTTTCGCTGTTCGTGGCCGGCTGGGTCGTGTCGATGCTCAACATCCTGGCCGGTGTCGGCGGCGGCCTGTTCGGAACGGCGGCCGACTGGGCCGGTCATCGCCGTCTGGCACTGGCCGGCCTCATCGTCACGGCTGTCGCCGGCGCCGCCGGCTCCGTGGCCTCGTCGCCGGCTCTGCTGCTCGCGACCCGCGCGGTCGAGGGCCTTGGCTTTATTCTCACGACGGTTTCCATTCCGCCGCTCATGCTTGCGCTCAGCGCGGACCGGGACCGGTCCAGGGTCATGGGCCTTTGGGGCGCCTACATGCCGACCGGCATGGGCGCCATGCTGTTTCTGTCCGGTCCGCTCCTGACCGTCGTCGGCTGGCGCGATCTGTGGCTGATCACGAGCGCCCTGATTGCGGTGGTCGCGCTCCTGATCGCCCTCCTGATCGCAGCGCCGGCGCGCCGCGAGGGCGCGCGTCCCGCCGTTGCCTCGGCCCTGGCCGACTTCAGGTTGACGGTCCTGAGCCCGGGTCCGGTTCTCCTCGGAGCCGTGTTCGCGACCTACGCAGCGCAATACCTCATCGTGATGGCCTTCCTGCCGCTCCTGCTGATCGATGGACTGGGCGTTGTGCCGGCGACCGCGGCCATGCTTGGCGCCGTTGCGGTCGCGGCGAACGTGATCGGCAACCTGGCGTCGGGTGTTCTGCTCGACCGGGGCTTCAGCCGCAGCGGGCTCATCATCGGGACCAGCGCGGTCATGGCCCTCATGGGAGCGGTCATCTTTCTCGACTGGTTCGGCCTCGGCATCCGGTTCGCCGCGGCGATCGTCCTTTCCGCGGTCGGTGGGCTCATTCCCGGCGCGCTGTTCGCGGGCGCGCCGGTGCACGCGCCGCGTCCGGGGCTGGTTGCAAGCGTCAGCGGGCTGCTGATGCAGGGGGCGGCGCTTGGTCAGCTCGTTGGGCCGCCCGCCGCGGGCTGGCTTGTGTCGGCGGCCGGCAACTGGTCCGCCGCAATCGGCATCATGGTGCTCTCAGCCGGGCTGACATGCTGTTCGGCATTCGCTCTCGGGCGGATCGAGGCGCGTCAGGCGAACGACACGAAGGCGCGCAGCGCGTCGTCCAGTTCGTCGAAGTGATCGATCAGCCGGTCGGGCCCGAACGTGGCGACCGGCTCCGGCGTATAGCCGAAAGTCACCGCGACAACCGGAATGCTTGCGGCCTGCGATGCGGCCACATCGGTCTGGCTGTCGCCGACCATGACCGTCGCGTCCGGGTGCCCGCCGACACGGCGCATGGTTTCCAGCACATGCTCCGGATCGGGCTTGCGCACGGCAAGCGTGTCGCCGCCGACCACGGCGCCGAAATATCGGCTCATGTCGAGAATATCGAGCAGCTTGACGGACGCCCATTCCGGCTTGTTGGTGCACACCCCCATCGCGCAGCCGGCGTCATTGAGCCGGTCGAGCGCTTCGAGGACGCCCGGAAACGGGCGGCTGGTATCGGCGATGTGCTCGCCATAGTGCTCGAGGAACTCGTCAAACATGCTGTCGATCTCCTCTGCCGTGGCCGGTTCGCCGGTCGCCGCCATGGCGCGTTCCATGAGCACCTTGGCGCCGCGGCCGACCATGTTGCGGACGCTGTCGAGCGAAAGTTCCGGCCGGCCCCGGCGGACCAGCAGCATGTTCATGGATGCCGCGAGGTCCGGAGCGGTGTCGACGAGCGTACCGTCCAGGTCGAAGAGTATGGCGGGGGCGGAGGACATGAAGCGTCGCGGTTCCTTGTTGTGTGAGGTGAGTCGAGGCGGGCGCGGCGTACTCTAGAGCGATTTGTCTGCGGAATGAATAGCCGTATCCGCGTGCCGTTGAAGTGGCGTTGAGGCCTCCCTCGGCGTACACTCCGGCAATGCAGTGCGGGCGAACGATTGCCGCCGCCTTTTTGGCGATTTTTGCCGCCGTTCACGCCCGTGCGGGAGAATGGCGGGCGGGCGGATATATTTTCAGCGACGAACTTGGCGGCTTTGAGATCCGCTCGGTTTCGGGCAAGGGCTCCGTCGAGGATCCGGTCGTGATCCTCCAGCATTTCGGGAACATTGAACCGTCGATCCTGGCGATCCGCAGGGAGACGGCGCCCACCGGCCAGATCCTTCCCGGCCACACTGGAGCCATGCAGCTCGCCGTCGTTTCCATCGTGATCAACGGCAGCGGGCGGACGTGGGCCGGTTTCGATCTCGAACTGCAGGAAAAGCTCGGCAAGCCGAGCGTCTATCTCGACGGCCTGTCTTTCGACCAGATGAAGCTGTTCGGCGGACGGACCTTCCAGTCCGACCGGTTCGAGCTCTTCACCGACCTCAAGGAGCCCTACGACCGGATCCGGTTCGAGCACGGGTTCGTCAATCACGGCGACCGGGTCGAGTTCAGCTACTACGTGACCGACGTGACGCCGACCAGCAGGTTCTTCATTCTTCAGGAGCCTAAGGTGCTCTCCGCGATGGCGCCGGCGAAAGACCCTGTCCGGCGTGCGGATGTCACTCCCGGGCCCAGGCCTTCAGCCCGTCCAGGGTGGCGGCATAGGCAGACAGCGCGTTATCGATCACGCGCCGCTCCCAATGGGTTCGCCTTGGAGCATAGTTATTCCGGATCTCGTCACGGAATTCGCCCGATTGCGCGGACTCGAAGCCGCCGACGAAGCGCATCCAGCGCTCCAGCATGGGAATCCTGAAGGCGCCGGCGGGGCCTTCCGGCGGCGAGGCGGAACAGAATTCGATGACGCCGCCGGTCAGTTCCGCGTTTTCCGGCAGCAACGCCGCAACGCCGTCGGCGAGCAGACCGTGGCGGCCCGGCCGCCGGCCGCCCCACAGCCTGTCGACCTCGCTGTCGTCGAGGTTGCTTTCACCCCACCAGGCTTGCGCGCGCGCAAAACTGTCGGACGCCCTGTCCGCGTAACACAGATAGATCAGTTCTCCGTCGCCGACCGGCCCGGAGTGCCAGTCGATCAGGCCGACCTTCCGCACCGAGCGAAACCGGTCGCGCACGAGATCTGTAAGGATGCTCCGTGCCCAGGTCCTGTCACGGCCGCCGTAATAATACCCGTCGGCATGCTCGTACTGTCCGCGGCTGAGCGCATCGTCGATGGTCCACTGGCCGTGCTCCTCCGCAAGTGCACCGACCTGCCGTGCCGCTTCTCGCTGAGCGCGTCTTCGTCGATCCGGACCGGGCACAGGAGCGGGTGCAGTTCGCGGTAGAGGGCGTTCTGCGGCGACGGGCGTGAATGATCGATCCAGTTGCGGTTGAGATCGACATTGTCTTCCGTGCAGCGCAGCGTGTGCGCGAAGCCGAACGGATTGGCGGCATGCACCATCAGCATGGCAACCGATCCGTCCAGCGCCTTCGCTCCGCCGTCGGCGATCCACGCGGCCTGTGCCGCCGATCCCGCGAATCCCTCCGCCCCGTGGGTGCCGGACAGGTTGAGCAGGACCGTGGTCGCGTCCGTGTCGCCGAACCATGCCGTGTCGAGAAACAGCCGTTCTCCGTCCAGTCCGCGCGCGTTGGTGTTCTCGAAGGCCTCAAGCCGCGCACCGGCAGCGTCGGCACGGTCCAGGAACTTCGCGCGCGCGTCCTTGTAGCTGTCGGAAAAGAAGTCGACGGCCATGCAATACCTCGTTGGAGCGGCGCCGCCGATCGGTTGGCGATTGTCCACCATCGCCGCTTTGTCCGCGATGTGGGCCATGATAACAAATGAGCTAACAGAGGACACCACGCGTGCAAACTGGCACCCGGACGGAATAGCAGGGAGACAAGATAATGCAACTGAGCGATCCGTCGCTGCTGTGCGACAAGTGCTTCATTGATGGCCAGTGGGTCGGAAGCAACCAGACCTTCGACGTCACCAACCCGGCGAACGGAGAGGTGGTCGCTGCCGTGCCGGATCTTGGGGTCGAGGAGACCCGGCAGGCCATCGAGGCGGCGAATGCCGCGTTCGGCGAGTGGTCGGCGCTCACGGCGAAGGCGCGCAGCAAGATCCTGCGCACCTGGTTCGACCTGCAGATCGAGAACAAGGAAGACCTGGCCGTCATCATGACGACCGAAATGGGCAAGCCGCTGGCCGAGGCGCGCGGCGAGGTGGAGTATGCGGCCTCCTTCATCGAGTTCTATGCCGAGGAAGCCAAGCGCGTAACCGGCGAGACGATCCCGACCCACAAGACCGACAGCCGCATCGTGGTCATCAAGCAGCCGGTCGGCGTCGTGGCCGCCATTACGCCCTGGAATTTTCCGGCTGCCATGATCACGCGGAAGGTCGGCCCTGCGCTCGCGGCGGGCTGCACGGTGGTCTGCAAGCCGGCCGGCGCCACGCCGCTGACGGCCCTGGCGCTTGCGGCTCTGGGCGAGCGGGCCGGCATCCCCGCCGGCGTGATCAATGTGGTCACGGGCAGGCGGTCGTCGGCGATCGGCGGCGAACTCACCTCCAACCCTCTGGTCCGGCTGGTGACCTTCACCGGGTCGACCGAGATCGGCAAGGTGCTGATGGCGCAGGCCGCTTCGACCATCAAGAAGGTTGACCTCGAACTCGGCGGCAATGCGCCCTTTATCGTGTTCGACGACGCGGATCTCGATGCGGCCGTGCAGGGTGCGATGGCCTCGAAGTACCGCAATGCGGGCCAGACCTGCGTATGCGCCAACCGGATTCTCGTGCAGGACGGCGTTTACGATGCATTTGCCGAAAAGCTCGCCGCCGCCGTTTCCCAGCTCAAGGTCGGCAACGGCATGGACGATGGCGTCACCCAGGGTCCGCTGATCAACGAGGAAGGCATCGAGAAGGTCGAGGAACACGTTGCGGACGCCGTTGAGCAGGGCGCCAAGATCGTGATCGGCGGCAAGCGATCGGAACTCGGCGGCACGTTTTACGAGCCGACCGTCCTGACCGGCGTGACAACGGACATGAAGGTGACCAACGAAGAGACGTTCGGTCCGGTCGCGCCGCTGTTCCGCTTCAAGACCGACGACGAGGCCATACAGATGGCCAACGACACGCAGTTCGGGCTGGCGGCCTACTTCTACAGCCGCGATCTCGGGCGTTGCTGGCGCGTCGGTGAAGCGCTCGAATACGGCATGGTCGGCATCAATGAGGGCATTATCTCGACGGAGGTGGCGCCGTTCGGCGGGGTCAAGGAGTCGGGTCTCGGCCGCGAGGGGTCGAGCCACGGCATCGATGAGTTCGTAGAAATGAAATACATGCTCATGGGCGGGATCTGACGGCGCATGTCGGCTGACGATCAGAAACGGCGGGCCGGCGAGAAAGCGCTGGACTTCGTCGAGCCCGGCATGAGGCTCGGGCTCGGAACCGGCTCGACCGCCGACCATTTCGTCCGGGCGCTGGGCGCGAGAGTGGCCGCGGGCCTCGACGTGGTCGGCGTCCCGACATCGGAGGCAACGGCGCAGCTTGCCCGCTCGCTGGGCATCCCCCTGACCACGCTGGACGAGACGCCTGTCCTCGACGTGACGGTCGACGGCGCGGACGAGCTCGATGCGGGACTCCGGCTCATCAAGGGCGGCGGCGGCGCGCTGCTGCGCGAAAAGATCGTCGCCTCCAGTTCCGGGCGCATGGTCGTGATTGCCGACGACAGCAAGGAGGTAGGCACCCTCGGGCAGTTTCCTTTGCCCGTGGAGGTCATTCGCTTCGGTGCTGAAGCGACCTGCGGCAAGATCGCATCGGCCGCCGGTGATGTCGGCTGTGCCGGCGCCATTGGCCTGCGCCGCTCGGGCGACGGGGAGCCGTTCCTCACCGACAGCGGCCACTTCATCTATGACTGCGCCTTCGGAGCGATCCCGGATCCGGACGCTCTCTCTGCGGTCCTGAACGCGATACCCGGCGTCGTGGAGCACGGCCTGTTCATCGGGCTTGCGACCGTTGCTATCCTCGGAACGGACGAAGGCACCAGAACGATCGGCTAGGACAACCTCTGGACAGTCCAGAAAAGGAGTCGAAATGAAGCTCTCGAGATTGCCGCTCGTTATCCCGGTCCTTGCCCTTCTGCTGGGCGGTTTTTCAACAGGCGTCCTGGCGCAAGAGAAAAAGCCGACCGCGTCTCATCTGGCTATTGCCAAGGAAATGCTGCGCGTGACGCGGGCTGATCAGATGATGAAGCAGATCACCGGCATGGTCGTGCCGGAACAGCGCAAGACCATCAAGTCACTGCGGCCCGACATACCCGACAAGATCCTTGATCGATTCATCGAGCTGTTCCGGGCGGCAATGTCCCGGCACATGGGCGATTTTCTCGATGTGGCGGCAATTGCTTACACCAGGCACATGAGTGAAGAGGACATGAAGGCGGCGGTGAAGTTCTTCAAGACGGATGCCGGACAGCGGATACTGGCCGCCCAGCCCATCCTGACGCGGGAACTGTTCCAGATTGGTTCGGCAATGGGACGGGAGATTTCCAATAAGGCAACCCGGGAAGCCCGGGAGCAATTGGGCAGGGAAGGGTACAAGCTCTGAGGTGGCTGCGGCGATGGAGATGTCCTTTAAGGCCAGAAGCCTCGTAACGATCCTGAGCGCCGCGGTTACAATAGCGTGCGTCGGCATCTCTGTGCGGGCGCAGGATAACGCACCGTCACAGTCCCATCTTGACGAGGCCCGCCGTTTCCTCGAACTGACCGAGGCGACGCAATTCATGGATCGGATGTTCGCACTGACCCGCGCCCAGTCCGTTTCGGAGCTGAAGCGCCGGCACGCCGATGCGCCGGCGCCGGTTGTCGAGCGCTTCACGACACTCCTCAAGCAGGCCTTCGACCGGCGCAAGGGGCTTTTTCTCGACGAAGCGAGCACTATCTATGCGAAGAACCTCAGCGAAGCCGACTTGCGTTCGGCGGTCGAGTTCTATAGCAGCGAAGCGGGCAGGAGCCTTGTCAGGGCGCAGCCGGATCTTACATCCGAGGTGGCCGTGCTCGGCATGCGCATCAACAGCCGGATCGCCGGACCGTCCGTCCGGGAAGCGATAGAGAATCTGAAAAAGGAAGGTTTCGACTACTGATCGGAGCCGCACGCGGAGAGTCAGCGATGGCAACCTACGATTATGATCTTTTCACCATTGGAGCCGGTTCGGGCGGCGTGCGCGCATCGCGCATGGCGGCGCAGCATGGCGCCCGCGTCGCGGTGGCCGAGGAATACCGGGTCGGGGGCACCTGCGTGATCAGGGGCTGCGTGCCCAAGAAGCTGTTCGTCTACGCCAGCCATTTCTCCGAAGACTTTGAAAATGCGGCCGGATTCGGCTGGAGCGTCGGCGACTCCACGTTCGACTGGAAGGCACTGATCGCCAACAAGGACCGCGAGATCGACCGCCTCAACGGCATCTACATCCGCAACTTGCAGAATTCGGATGTCGAGATCATTCAGTCGCGCGCCACGCTCAAGGACGCCCACACCGTGCATCTGGAGGCTGAGGGCAGGGACGTGACGGCGGAACGCATCCTGATCGCGACCGGGGCCTGGCCTTTCGTGCCCGACGATGTGCCGGGCGCGGAGCACGCCATCACCTCGAACGAAGCGTTCCATCTGGACGCGTTGCCCGAACACATCACCATCGTCGGCGGCGGTTATATCGCGGTCGAGTTCGCCGGTATCTTCAACGGTCTTGGCGTCCAGACAACGCTGCTCTACCGGGGCGAACAGATCCTGCGCGGTTTCGACGACGATCTGCGCGACATGCTGCACGAGGAAATGGGCAAGAAGGGCATCGACGTCCGCGTGATGAGCGATATCGCCCGCATCGAGCCCAATGGCGGCAAATATGACCTCACCCTCAAGAACGGCGATCACCTCTCGACCGGTCTGGTCATGTACGCGACGGGCCGCAAGCCCAACGTCTCCGGTCTCGGCCTGGAACAGGCGGGGGTCGAACTCGGATGGAACGGCCATGTGGTCGTGGACGAGTATTCGAAGACCAGCGTGGACAACATTTACGCGGTCGGCGACGTCACGGACCGCGCGAACCTGACGCCGGTCGCCATCCGCGAGGGCGCGGCCTTTGCCGAGACCGTCTACAACAACAACCCGGTGGCGGTCGACCACACCACCATACCGACCGCCGTCTTCAGCCAGCCTGAGATCGGCACGGTCGGGCTGACCGAGGCCGAGGCCCGCGAGATGTACCGCAAGCTCGACATCTACAAGTCGTCCTTCCGGCCCATGAAGCACACGCTGTCGGGGTCCGACGAAAAGATGCTTATGAAGATCATCGTCGACGGTGAGAGCCAGCGTGTTGTCGGCTGTCACATCATGGGGCCGGACGCGGGCGAGATGGCGCAGCTTCTGGGCATCGCGCTCAAGATGGGCGCCACCAAGGCCGATTTCGACGCCACCATCGCGGTGCACCCGACGGCAGCCGAGGAACTCGTCACGATGCGCGAGGTGACCTCGACCTGGACGGCGGAGGCGGCGGAGTAGACGCTGTCGCCGATGGGCGATCTCTGGCGCCCATACCAATTGCCGATGGATCTTGTAGGATAGCCGGTCTAGCGGACGGGATCGCCTGACCGGGCGTGTCCCGGAACGCAATTGCGATGATCTGCGCGCGTTGAGGCGTTCAGGGCGCTGCACCCGCGGGATGAACTCGCGACTGCTGAAGGTGTTCCCGCGGCTCTTATTGAGCAGACATTCGCGCCGACAGGCACCCCTTCTTTCCGCCGGCCGGTCGCGGCAAGGCGCGAATTCGAGCGAATGCGCGGTCGCAGACACACCTAACCGAGGAGATTTTGATGAGATCAGTAGAAGTCAGGCATGTCGATGACACCAGGGTGCAGGAGCTTGTGGCGCGTATGCAGCACCGGCTGGGGCGCTCGTCGCATTCCAGGCAGGACCTCCGGAAATTCGCCGAGTTGTTTCTGCTGGCGGCCGAAGAGTTCGAGGAAATGCGGGCGGAGGGACGGGCATAACCACCTTACAGCGACGCAGTGTGCCGATGGCAATCACTCCGCTGTTTCATGCGCCGCCTCCGTGCCCGACGCCGTTCGCCTGGTCGATCATGTGGAAAATATCCACCAGATGGCACCCGGCCTCCAGCAAGGCGTCGACCAGATCTTCCCGGCTGAGGGCCTCGGTGGTTTGCCATTCCTCCTTGCTGTCCGGAGGCGAGACCCTTGCCGTGTAGCGGTCGCCTGCTTTGATCACTTCGATTGCCATCGTGATAACCTCGCGTGTCGCCGCAGTGACAACAGACTGAACGTCCAGTCGCCGATGCGCTGATTTTAGACCGGTGTGTCGCCGACGGTCCAATGTGGCAACCATGCACTCCGGGATAATCGCAACTGGCGGCAAGCAGGGGGCGATTTTCCCGTTGACCCGGGCGGCCAAGCCTTGGAGATTGGCGCCCAAGGACGGACAAAGCGGCGCGCATCCCCGCAACAGCGCCCGACCGGAACCAAGGGAGCATGAACATGCTGGAAAAACGCGACTTTTACATCAACGGTGAATGGGTGGCCCCGCAACAGGGCACGGATCTCGAGGTCATCGACCCGTCCAACGAGGAGCCCTGTGCGGTTATTTCACTCGGCGGCCAGGCCGATACGGACAAGGCGGTGGCGGCGGCCAACGCGGCGTTCGACTCGTGGTCGATGACGGCGCCTGAGGAGAGATATGCCGTCGTCGAGCGGATTTTCGAGGTGTACAACGCCCGTTCCGACGACATGGCGAAAGCGATCAGCCTGGAAATGGGCGCGCCGATCGATCTCGCGAAGACCCAGCAGGCCGCCGCCGGAGCCGGGCACATCAAGAATTTCATGCGCGCGGCAAAGAATTTCCAGTTCGAGCGCATGCTGGGCGAGCATGCGCCCAACGACAGGATCCTGCATGAGCCGGTCGGCGTCTGCGGACTGATCACGCCGTGGAACTGGCCCATGAACCAGGTCACGTTGAAGGTCATTCCGGCCATGCTCACCGGCTGCACCATGGTGCTGAAGCCGTCCGAGATCGCGCCGCTGTCCTCGCACCTGTTTGCGGAGATCGTGCATGAGGCGGGCGCGCCTGCCGGTGTCTTCAACATGATCAACGGCGACGGCGCCGGCGTGGGCACGCAGCTTTCCGGCCATCCCGACGTCAACATGATCTCGTTCACGGGCTCGACCCGCGCCGGTATCGCGATTTCCAAGAACGCGGCCGATACGCTCAAGCGCGTCCACCTGGAGCTCGGCGGGAAAGGCGCCAACATCATTTTCTCAGACGCCGACGAGAAGGCGATCAAGCGCGGCACGCTGCACTGCTTCAATAACACCGGCCAGTCCTGCAACGCGCCGACGCGCATGCTGGTGCAGCGCGGCCTCTATGACGAGGCGGTCGAAACGGCAGGCGCCGTCGCCAGCGCGACCCAGGTCGGACCGGCCGACGAGGAGGGCCGTCACATCGGTCCGGTGGTCAGCGCCACGCAGTTCGACAAGATCCAGGACCTGATCGGCAAGGGCATCGACGAGGGTGCGACGGCTGGTCGCCGGCGGGCCGGGGCGCCCGGAAGGCGTCAACCGCGGCTATTTCGTGCAAACCGACCGTGTTCGCCGACGTCACCAACGACATGACCATCGCGCGCGAGGAAATCTTCGGCCCGGTGCTCTCGATTATCCCGTTCGACAACGAGGAAGAGGCCATCAGGATCGCCAACGACACGCCTTACGGACTGACCAACTACGTCCAGACCCAGGACGGCGACAAGCGCAACCGCGTCGCCCGCCGCCTGCGGTCCGGCATGGTCGAGATGAACGGCCAGCCGCGCGGTGCGGGCAGCCCGTTCGGCGGCTACAAGCAGTCCGGCAACGGCCGCGAAGGCGGTGTCTGGGGCCTTGAGGACTTCCTTGAGGTCAAGGCCGTAAGCGGCTGGGCGGACTCGTAAAATCCGGGTCTGCACCAGTTCTCTCCAGGGGGAGATACAGGGATGTCAACGGTGCCTGATCGGATTGGGGCCGCGGCTGATCTGCTCAAGGCCGCGCGTCTGGAAAACCGGCTCGTCGACGGCATTCCCGAAGAGATCAGGCCTCGCGATCTTCGCGAGGCCTACGCCGTTCAGGACCGTCTCGTCGAGATGCTCGGATGGGATGTCGGCGGCTGGTTCTGCGCCTGCACGAACACGGCAATCCAGGAACTCCTGAGCCTGGACGAGCCGTATTACGCCCGGCTCTTCAGCGACTACATCTTTGCAGAGCCGGCCGTCCTGAATGCGGCCGACTATCCGCCGATCGTGCTGGAATGCGAATTCGGCTTTCGCCTCGGTCGAGACCTTCCGAGCCGGCCCGAGGCCTACAGCAGGCTGGAGGTCGAAGACGCGATTTCCCATGTCCACCCGACCATCGATCGTGGCCGGCCATCTCAAGGACTGGCCGAGCCAGGATGTCTGGTCGGTCATTGCCGACAACGGCACCGACGGCGCGCTGGTCTACGGCGATGGGATCGAGGACTGGAGGCGCCTGGACCTCGTCGCAACGGCTGTCACGCTCGACATCAACGGCGAAACGGTGCGAACGGGCAGTGGCGCGAACGTGCTTGGGGATCCGCTCGAAGCCTTTGTCTGGCTGGCCAATGCCCGGTCCCGCGACGGTGACGGCCTCAAGGCCGGTGACATCCACAATACCGGGACGGCGACCAGCTATGGCAATGCGGGCGTCATTACGTCCGGGTCCTGCGTGCCGCAGTCGCTGCCGGGGCTCTGGAAGAGCATTCCCGGTATGCTGTTCGATCCGGACGGCCCCGCGTCGATCCGGCCCGGCTATTTCCCGAAGTTCCTGCCATGGGCGATTAGGTTCCTCAAGGCCGGTCGCGCCGACCGCGTCGCGGGCATCGCAAGAGCTATTTCGGCGCTTAATCGCCCTAGCACCGACATCTATCGCCGTCACCTGTCGGGCACGAGTGGTGAGAACCTGCTCAGGGAGTCCATTTACATTCACGCCTATCGTAACGGCGCGGATGCCGGCCTCGACGGCATCGGGTGGCGGCTGCGGGCAGAGAACGGAGCTGAGCTGGAGCGCATCGGCGGAGACGAACTGCGCCGCCTCGAACCATGCCTTTCGCGCGATTATGACGCGGCGATCCTGATCAGGGATCAGGGACGGTCGGTCGCGCCGGGCAGGCTGGGAACGGTGCTTGCAGCGAAGGTGCGTCAATCCGGTGGCGAGATCGTCGAGGCGGGCGTGCAGCGGATCAGGCCGGAGCAGGAGGATTGGGCGGTTGATACGGATCGCGGCACATTCCGGTCGTCGCAGGTTGTCGTGTCGGCTGGAGTCTGGTCCCGGCCGCTGCTCGAGCCGCTCGGCTACCGCGTGCCGCTTGAAGCGGAACGGGGCTATCACATGATGTTCCGCAACCCCGGCGTCGAACTCGGCAATTCGATCTTTGATGCCGATTTCAAGTTCGTCACCAGTTCCATGGACCGCGGCATCCGCAGTGCCGGAACGGCCGAGTTCGCCGGCCTCGATGCGCCGCCCAATTTCCGGCGCGCGCGCATTTTCGCGAGCCTCACGAAACGCATGATGCCGGACCTGAACACCGAGGATACGGAGGAATGGATGGGCATCCGGCCGTCGTTCCCCGACAGCTTGCCCTGCATCGAGGAGGTGCCGGGTCATCCGGGCCTTTTCGCGGCTTTCGGGCACAGCCATTTCGGTCTTACCATGGCGCCGATGACCGGGCGGATCATCGCCGATCTTGCCACCGGCACATCGCCCAATCTCGATCTTGCGCCCTACAGCAGCGCCCGGTTCTAGCGAAATTCTCTATGCCTCGGTCCCGGCGCGAAAGACACCGGAGGCCTGCACGGCGACCGCGCCGAGCACGATCACGCCGCCGATCAGCGTGAGCAGGGCAGGGGTCTCGCCGAATGCGATCCAGACCCAGATCGGTGCCGCGACGACTTCCAGCAGCATCAGCAGCGTGATCTCGGCGGCCGGCACGTAACGCGCGGCAATCGTGATCAGGATGTACTGCAGGCCGATCTGGACCGTTCCGAGCGCGATCGCGACCGTCAGATCGTTGCCGGAGAGCGAAAAATCATCCACAAGAAAGGCGCAGACGGCGGCTGCGAAGACACCGGCAAGGCAGGTGGCGGGCATCATGTCGATGTCCTTGCCGGCCCGGTAGGCGACGACGCTCGCGGCGTAGCCGGATGCCGCGATCAGCGCCACCGCGCTGCCCAGCGCCGTTCCCGCGATCAGACCGTCGGCCATCATGATGGCAACGCCGCCGAGGCCCGCCGCCATGCAGATCCAGGAGAGCGTGCTGACCTTCTCGCCCAGGAAGACGCGTGCGAGCAGGGCGGTGATGAACGGCGAGGCACTGAGGATAAAGACGGCGTTGGCGACGGTCGTCAGCAGCACCGAGAAGATATAGGCGATGAAGGCGCTGCCGAGGCACACGGCGACGACGGCGCCGCGCAATCTGACCTTGGAGAAGCGGTTCAGGGCGTCACGGCCGTTGCGTGCGAGCATGAAAAGGAAAACGAGCAGCGCGAACGAGATTGAGCGGTAGAACAGGATCTGCCAGCCGTCCGCACTCTCGACCAGCCGGACAAGGATGCCGACGGAGCTTCCGCACAGCGCGCCGATCAGAACGCCGATCACGCCCGCGACATAGCCCGGCCGCAAGAAGCCGCCCGGTCCTGATCTGCCGATGGATTGCTGGGTCACGGTCGGGGCCTGCACACGTTGTTTTCGCTTTCATTCTTGTACGGAAATACCACTGACAGGGTCATGTCAGCAGTCGCTCACTCAGGCAATTGTGTCATCACAGCCTGACCAGTTGTTTGCCGAAATTGCCGCCAGCCAGCACGGAGATCAGGGCGGCCGGTGCGTTCTCCAGTCCGTCGACGATGCTCTCCCGGTAGACCAGCTTGCCTTCGCGCAGCCATTCCGCCCCGACACGCCGCCATTCACGGCTGTGCTCCGAGCGGTCGTCCTGTATGAACCCCTCGATCCTCAAGCTCTTCTCCAGAACCGGCTTCAGCGGCGGCCCGGCCACGTCGTCCGCAGTCTGATACTGCGCAATCAGCCCGCAAATGATCATCCGGCCCCGTTCGTTGAGTTGGCGGAATGCGGCATCCGAAACCGGCCCTCCGACATTCTCGAAATTGACATCGATGCCGTCCGGGCAATGCCGGTGCAACACGCCGTCGAGATCCGTTTCGGTCCGATAGTTGAAAGCGCCGTCGAAACCGAGCTCGTCGATGAGATAGGCGACCTTGTCGTCGCTGCCGGCGGAGCCGACGGCCCGGCATCCGAGGTTTTTCGCGATTTGCCCCACCGCGGAGCCGACCGCTCCCGAAGCAGCCGACACGAACACCGTTTCCCCTGGCTTCGGATCGGCAAGGCCCTTGAGGCCTGTCCACGCGGTCTGGCCCGGCATGCCGAGGATACCGAGATAGGCGGTTTCAGGGATGCCGTCCGTATCGATCTTCTCAAGGCTCGCCAGTTCGTCCGATCCGGACCGCGCCACCACCCGGTCTTGCCACGGCAGGAACCCCATGACCATGTCACCCGCGGCGAAATCCGGATTATTGGATGTGTTCACTTCGGCCACTGCGTGATTGGCGACCGGTGCCCCGACAGCGAAGGGCGTCGTGTACCCCACGTCGTTGTCCATACGGTTTCGCAGGTATGGGTCGACGGAGAGATAGCGCAGCGAAAGCAGAACGTCGCCGTCGCCGGGGGGCTCGTCCGGCACGTCCCGGAATTCGAAATGCTCGGGCGTCAGGGTGCCGCCGGGACGGCTCTTGAGGCAAATGCTTCGGGGCATAGCGGTTCAGCCGTCCGTCAATTCGCCGCACAGGTTTTGTTGCAGAGAGCGCTCCAGGTCCACACGATCCAGTCCCAGCGCAAAGAGGGCATGCATCTTGGTGAATGCGGCCTCGGTCGTCATGTCGAAGCCGCTGAGCACGCCGGCATCGGCGAGCGCCGAGCCGGCGGCATATTTGCGCAGCGAGACCGTGCCTTCCTGACACTGGGACACGGCCACGATGACGACGCCGGAGGCGGTGGCCCGTTTCAGCGCGTCCAGAAAGCGCGCGTGTGCGGTGGGTGCGGTCCCGGAACCGTAGCAGCGCAGCACGATCCCGCAGGCGCCCGCCCCGACGATACCGTCGATCATGGCGTCCTGGATGCCCGGAAACAGGCGCAGGACCCCGATCTCGCAGTCATGGTAGGCCGGCGGCCGCTCCGCCAGAATGCCGCCCTTCGGCCGCGCACCGTTGTGCCCGGCAAACCGGATCTCGGTGCCGATCTCGGCAAGCGCCGGGAAGTTCGGCGAGTCGAAGGCGTCGAGTTCCGTGGCCGTCACCTTGGTCGTGCGGTTGCCTCTGAGAATATAAGGCCCGAAGCACACGGCGACCTCGCCGATGCGGTCGGAGCCGATGGCCTGAAGGGCGCTCAGGAGATTGTGCTGGGCGTCGCTGCGCACCTCGCAGAGCGGGATCTGTGAGCCGGTCAGGATCACCGGCTTGTCGAGGTCGGCGAGCAGGAAGGAGAGGGCGGATGCCGTGTACGCCATCGTGTCGGTGCCGTGGATGACGACGAAGCCGTCGTACCGGTCGGCTGTCTCCCGGATCCGGTCGGCGAGATCGTACCAGTCCCGCGGGGTCGCGTTGGCGCTGTCCAGCGGCGTCGCGTATTGCACAAGATCGAATTCGGGCAGGGAGTCGTCGCCAAGCTCCGGCATGCGCTCGTGGACCAGGGCGTCAAGGTCAGGCGCCGGCGCATAGCCGTCGGCGGTCTGGCGCATGCCCAGCGTGCCGCCGGTATAGATGATGGAAACGCGCTTGCGGGACATGGCCGTTACCCCTGGTCGGAAGCCGTGACTGGTGGCGAGGCGTCACCTTGCATCAATATTTCCCGTGCTGGAAGACCGGTCAGAACTGCAGGGGCGCGTTGTCGGTCACTTCCTTCATGACGAAGAAGGTCCGGGTCTGGCGCACACCGGGCAGGGCGATCAGTTCCTCGCCGTGCAGCTTGTTGAAGTCCGCGATATCGCGCACCCGGATTTTCAGGAAATAGTCGAAGTCTCCGGCGACCAGGTGGCAGTCGAGGATGAAGTCGAGCTTCGAGGCTGCGGCTTCGAAGGCGCGGAAGCTTTCGGGCGTGGACCGGTCGAGCACCACGCCGACCACCACAAGCGCGCCGCGGTCCACCTTCTGTGGCGCGATATGCGCGCGGACCGACGCGATGTATCCCTCATCGAACAGGCGCTGAGTCCGGCGGTGACAGGTCGCCGGGCTGACATTCACCAGGTCCGCCAGTTCCGCGTTTGTCAGCCGTCCGTTGGCCTGCAGGCGCTTCAGGATATTGCGGTCGATCCGGTCCAGATCATTGGTCATGAAAGAATCTTCCAATTTGTGGTTATGAATTCGAAGATGAAGGCAGTCAGGTCGAGAATTCACATTATCAGAGTCAATTATTCGCGTCAGTTCGAGAGCACCTTTCAGGACCGTTTTGCTAGCCTGACGGCAATTCCGGCTGATCAGGAAAGGCAACGGACATGAACCTCGACAAGTTTGAGCGCTATCCGCTCACCTTCGGACCCACGCATATCGAGTTTCTGCCGCGCATGACCGAAGCGCTCGGCGGCAAGGTCGAGATCTACGCCAAGCGCGACGACTGCAACTCGGGTCTGGCCATGGGCGGCAACAAGCTGCGCAAGCTGGAGTACATCGTGCCCGATGCGCTGGCGTCGAACGCGGACACGCTGGTTTCGATCGGCGGTGTGCAGTCGAACCATACCCGCATGGTTGCGGCGACGGCGGCCAAGATCGGCATGAAGTGCGTCGTCGTCCAGGAAAGCTGGGTGCCCCATGACGACGCGGTCTACGACCGGGTCGGCAACATCCTGCTCACCCGCCTCATGGGCGCCGACAGCCGCATCGTCGAGGACGGCTTCGACATCGGCATCCGTCAGAGCTGGGAGGACGCCATGCAGTCCGTGCGCGACGCGGGCGGCAAGCCCTACGGCATTCCGGCGGGCGCATCGGTCCACAAGTACGGCGGGCTGGGTTATGTCGGTTTCGCCGAGGAGGTGCGCGCCCAGGAGGCCGAACTCGGCTTCAGTTTCGATTACATCATCGTCTGCGTCGTGACCGGATCGACGCAGGCCGGCATGATCGTCGGCTTCGCTGCGGATGACCGCGCCGGCCGGGTCATCGGTATCGACGCATCGGGCACGCTCGAGCAGACCCGGGCACAGGTCCGCGAGATCGTCGACAACACGGCGGAGCTTGTGGAACTGGGCCGTACCGTGCGCGACGAAGAGATCGTCATCAACCCGGACTATGCCTATCCGGCCTACGGCGTCCCGAGCAACGAGACCAACGAGGCGATCCGGTTCGCCGCCCGGACCGAGGCCATGATCACCGACCCTGTCTACGAGGGCAAATCCATGCAGGGCATGATCGATCTGGTGAACAAGGGCTTCTTCCCGGTGGGTTCGAAAGTGCTATATGCCCATCTTGGCGGAGCCCCGGCACTGAACGGATACAGCTACACCTACCGCAACGGCTGAAGGCGACGCGCTCAAAGGTCTTGGCTCCGCGCACCGTGGGGCTTATTCAGGAGCGGTCTACCGCGGAGTGGTCCATGTCGAGCGAGCTTCAACATCTCAAGACCATCGAGCAGCGGCTGCTGTGGCTGTCGCACTGGATGATCCACAACGCCAACAACCTGCGCGACAAGGAAGACGGGCTGAAGGTGGGCGGACACCAGGCCTCGTCGGCGTCCATGGTGTCGATCATGACAGCGCTCTACTTCTCCGTGCTGCGCCCTGAAGACCGCGTCGCCGTGAAGCCTCATGCCTCGCCTGTGTTCCATGCTATCCAGTATCTCATGGGCAATCAGGACCTGGACCGCATGAAGAACTTCCGCGGTTACGGGGGCGTTCAGTCCTATCCGTCCCGCACCAAGGACGTCGACGACGTCGACTTCTCGACCGGCTCGGTCGGCCTCGGCGTCGCCATCACCGCCTTCGCGTCCATCGTCCAGGACTACATCAAGGCCAAGGACTGGGGCAGCGATCTCGACCTCGGCCGCATGATCGCGCTCGTCGGCGATGCCGAGCTTGACGAGGGCAATATCTACGAATGCCTGCAGGAAGGCTGGAAGCACGACCTGCGCAACTGCTGGTGGATCATCGACTACAACCGCCAGTCCCTCGACGGCGTCGTCCGCGAGGGCCTGTGGCAGCGCATCGAGGCCTCGTTCCGGGCCTTCGGCTGGGACGTCGTGCTGATGAAATACGGCGTCCTCCAGCGCGCGGCCTTCGAGGAGCCGGGCGGGGAAAAACTGAGGGCCTGGATCGACGCCTGCCCGAACCAGCTCTATTCCGCGCTGACCTATCAGGGCGGTGCCGTCTGGCGCAGACGCCTGATGGACGATCTGGGCGACCAGGGCGACGTGACCGCGCTGCTGGACCGGCGCTCCGACGATGAACTGGCGGCCCTGATGGAAAACCTCGGCGGCAACTGCGTCGAGACCCTGGTCGAGGCTTTCGAGGCGATCGATCATGACCGGCCGGTCTGTTTCCTGGCCTACACGATCAAGGGATGGGGCACGCCGCTCGCCGGCCACAAGGACAACCATGCGGGTCTGATGAACCGGCAGCAGATGGACGAGTGGCAGCAGCACATGGGTGTGCCTGTGGGTCAGGAGTGGGAGCCGTTCGCCACGGTCGGGGACGAGGCCGGCTTGCGCGCCTTTCTTGGCGACGTGCCGTTCTTCGCGAAGGGCACGCGCCGCTTCACCGACCGCGCCATGCCGTCGCCGCATGTCGATCTGCCGGCGGACCGGGAGGTCTCGACCCAGATGGGTTTCGGCAGGATTCTCGACGCCATTTCGCGCGAGGACAGCGACCTGGCAGCGCGCATCGTCACCACATCGCCCGACGTCACCGTCTCGACCAATCTCGGGCCCTGGGTCAACCGCCGCGGCCTGTTCGCCAGGAATGAGCTTGAAGACACGTTCCAGAGCGAGCGCATCCCGTCGACCCAGAAATGGACCTTCCGCCCGGACGGTCAGCACATCGAGCTCGGCATTGCGGAGATGAACCTGTTCCTGCTGCTGGGCGCAGCGGGCCTGTCGCATTCCCTGTTCGGCAAGCGGTTGCTGCCGGTCGGCACGGTCTACGATCCGTTCGTCGCCCGCGGCCTCGATGCCCTCAACTACGCCTGCTACCAGGACGCGCGCTTCATGATCGTCGGCACGCCGTCGGGCGTGACACTGGCGCCGGAAGGCGGCGCGCACCAGTCCATCGGTGCGCCGCTCATCGGTATGAGCCAGGACGGTCTGGCGTCGTTCGAGCCGGCCTATCTCGACGAGCTTGCCGTCATCATGCAATGGGCCTTCGACTACATGCAGCGCGACGGCGAGGGCGATCCGGACGAGCGCACCTGGCTGCGCGACGAGACCGGCGGTTCGGTCTACCTGAGGCTCTCGACCAGACCGCTGGAGCAGCCGGCCAAGCGTCTCGACGATAGTTTCCGGCAGGGCACGATCGACGGCGCCTACTGGTGGCGCGAGCCGGGTCCGAACTGCGACCTCGTGATAGCCTATCAGGGCGCCGTCGCGCCCGAGGCCATTGGCGCCGCCGGCATTCTCGCCGAGCACCGGCGCGATATCGGCGTGCTGGCCGTGACCTCCGCCGACCGCCTGAACGCGGGGTGGACGGCGGCCCAGCGTGACCGCGCACGCGGCAACCGCAAGGCGGCAAGCCACGTCGAGCGGCTGTTCTCACGCCTGCCGCGCCACTGCGTGGTGCTCACCGTGGTCGACGGCCATCCCGCCACGCTGTCATGGCTTGGCGCAGTCGCCGGCCACAAGACGGTACCGCTCGGCGTCGAGCACTTCGGCCAGACCGGCACGATCCAGGATCTCTACCGCCATCACGGCATCGACCGGGACGGCATTGTCGATCAGGCGCAGGGCGCGCTGCCGACGGTCAAGGAGATGGCGCGCGCCGTCAGGGCGGCGGATTAGCGGTGCGCCGGCAGCAGTGGGCAGGACAGCGATGATACAGGTCATCTACCGCTGGCGGGTCGCCCCGGAAAACCGGGAAGCGTTCCTCGCCGCCTGGGAACGGACGACGGTCGCCATCCGCGAAACGACAGAGGGCGCGCGGGGCAGCTTCTGCGTTGTCGGTGTCGACGATCCGTCGATCATTCTCACCATCGCCAAATGGGACCGGCTGGATCAGTGGCGTGCCTTCGTTGCGGAAGCGAAGACGACGGCGATGAAGGAGATGCACGCGCTCGGGATCCAGGTCTCCCACGAAGCCTTCGAACAGGCTGGCGACTTTACCGTCCTCACTAAATCGTGAACGCGGCGTGATCGAATTCGCCACTACCTTTCAGGAGCCTGTGTAATTGGGTGCAAACAGGGAGAAAATCAGAATGCAGATGCCGAAAATCCGGAAAACCCTGGGCGCGGCGGCGCTCGTCGTTGGAATGGCCCTGCCGGTCTCGTCCGCGCTGGCCGCGGAAACCTACTGGACCGATCAGGGGCACACGGAAGTGCGCTTCGGCTGGAGCCATGCCGGCGTGTCGATCCAGCACGGCGAATTCACCAAGGCGAAGGGCAAGCTCAGCCTTGATCCGGACAATGTGGAGAAGTCTTCAATCGAGGTCACGATCGATGCGACAAGCGTGTCGACCGGATTCGAAGCCCTCGACAAGCATCTCAAGAGCAAGGATTTCCTTGAGGTCGAGACCTATCCGACCATCACGTTCAAGAGCACGTCGGTGAAGAAGACCGGCGATGACACGGCAGACGTGACCGGCGACCTCACGATCCACGGCGTTACCCAGCCGGTGACGCTGAAGACCAAGCTGACCCACCGCGGACCGCACCCGGTGGCGAAATTCATCGACTACTACAAGGGCAACTGGGTCGCCTTTTCCGCGACCGCCGAGATTGATCATCAGGCATTCAAGGTCGGTTCGTTCTCGACCGGGCCGATTTCGATCATGATCTCTACGGAACTCAAAGACCGCGAGAACTGACAGGTCCTCGCAGTTGACGGCCGGTGGGCGCTGCGGGGCCCGCCGGATCGTTACCGTGTCTAGATCGCGGCCACGATCTCATAGTGCACTTCGGTCGGTACGCAGTTTTCGCCGTTGACCGGCAGGATGTCCTGCGGACAGGTCGACATGGCGACCACGCAATCCATGTGCGCGCGCAGCACCACGTAGTCGCCGGGCTTGGACTTGGGCGCATCGAATGACAGGCCGCCTTCCGCCGTCCAAGGGATATTCATGAACACATTGAGCGGTGACGGGGTTTCGGGAACCTCGAAACCGAGCTCCTTCATGCCGGCCGCAAGATTGTCCGTGCAGTTGTCGTGATACTCGGTGCAGCCGAGCAGGCCGTAGCGGTAGTTGTCGCAGGCCGCCATGAGCGTGTCATGGATGCCGGGCGACGTGTCCTCTTCAAGCGTCAGGATGGCGCGGCGCCGGTTGGTGTAGAGCGGCTCGCCCAGCACCGGCATCATCTGCGTGAGCGTCGCACGCGTGTGCTCCATGGACATGAACTCTGTGATGTCCGGCAGGGCGAAGGCCCAGGTGTCGACCACCTGCGAGCCGTGCGTGTTGATGATCCTGATGGCTTCGCCCGAGGCCAGTTTTGCCGCCTTGCCGCGCCGCGCGGGCACGGTGAATTGCTCACTCATTGTTCACTCCCTCGCCGGAATTGGCCGTCAGCCGCCGACCCCGGCCATGGTCTCCTCGATCAGGCCGTCGACGACCGAGCACAGGGCTTCACGGTCGTCGGCGCCGTCGGCGCGGGCGGCCTCGAACCGCTGCAACTGCCGGTCGGCGCTGGTGCCGCGCTCCAAAATGGTGCGGGCGTGATCGATCTCGTTCATGCAGCCGAGATGTTCGGCATCCTCGCGGACGAGTTCGATGATCTCTTCCAGCAGGTCCTTGTAGGCCACAACTTCGCCGCGGCCGAAATCAACGAGGCCCTGCTCGAAGCCGTAGCGCTGGGCGCGCCAGCGGTTCTCGTCGATCAGGAAGCGCGAGTAGGCGCGCCAGCGCTGGTTGTCGCGCCGCAGACGGTACAGCATGCGCGTCAGGCAGACGTAGAGTGCGGCGATGCACACCGTGTCGTCCAGGTAGGTGCAGACATCGGCGATACGCATCTCCAGCGTCGGGAAGCGCGCGCTCGGCCGGAGATCCCACCACACCTTCGTGGCATCCTCGATCAGCCCGGCGTTGACCAGCGTGCCGACGGTTCGCTCGTATTCGCTGAAGCTCGAGAACTGCTCGGGCAGTCCGGTCCGCGGCATCTCGTCGAATACGGCGAGCCGGTAGGACTTGAGGCCCGTGCGCCGGCCCTGCCAGAACGGCGAAGATGTCGTCAAGGCAAGCAGATGCGGCAGGAAGTAGGGCAACTGGTTGAACAGATCAACCCGCAGGTCCTCATGCTCTATGGCGACATGCACGTGCATGCCGCAGATCAGCATCCGCTGCACGACCACCTGCATGTCTTTGGCCAGAATGTCGTAGCGCTCCCTCGGCGTATGGCGCTGCTCGGCCCAGTTGGCGAACGGGTGCGTGGAGGCGGCGATCGGGGCAAGACCGTACTTGCCGGCGACCTCGGCGACGGCCGCCCGCAGCTTGCCGAGTTCCTGGCGGGCATCCGCGATTGTCCCGCAGACCCGCGTGCCGACTTCGATCTGGCACTGCAGGAACTCCGGACTGACCTGTCCGGAGAGCAGTTCCTCGCATTCGGCCATCAGGTCCTTCGGTGCCTCGCGCACGAGATCACGCGTCGATTTGTCGACGAGCAGGTATTCCTCCTCGACGCCCAGGGTAAAGGTCGGTTCCGTCATGCTCATGGGCTTCAGTGTTGCATAACGGGCACGCATGATCATCGGCAAAATTTTGCTTGGGAAATCATGTTGTTGGGGCTGGAATACGTCCGCGGGTTGCGAGTAGTATCCCCGCCATGGCGAACGTGGCTGTCGACTTCGGTCGCACTTCTGAAGATTACAGGGCCCACCGGGCCGGGTTCCCGGCGGAGACTTTCGACCGCCTGGAGACGTTCGGCATTGGCTTGCCCGGTCAGCGTATTGTCGACCTCGGCACCGGTACGGGGACAGTGGCGCTCGCGCTCGCCGCGCGCGGGTCGAGCGTTGTCGGCGTCGACGTCGCGGAAGAGCAGGTCGAACAGGCCAGGGCGCTCGCCACAGAGCAGGAGCATGACGTCGAGTTCGTCGTCGCACCGGCCGAGGAAACCGGTCTCGATGCCGGGACGTTCGACATCGTCATCGCCGGGCAGTGCTGGCACTGGTTCGATCGGGAAGGGGCCGCGACCGAGGCGCGCCGGCTGCTCAAGCCCGACGGCACGATCGTGATCGCGCATTTCGACTGGCTGCCCCTGCCGGGCAATGTGGTCGAGGTCACCGAGACGCTGATCACCAAGGCAAATCCCCTGTGGCAGATGGCGGGCGGAAGCGGCGTCTATCCGGCGTGGTTCATGGATCTCTCGCTGGGCGGCTTCGCCGATCTGGAGAGTTTTTCGTTCGATGTTGTGGTGCCCTACAGCCACGATGACTGGCGCGGCCGCATCCGGGCCAGCGCCGCCATCGGCGCGACGCTGCCGGACGACTCCGTGAAACGCTTCGACAAGGGGCTAGCCGGCACGCTCAAGGCGCGCTACCCGAACGAACCCCTCGACATCCCGCACCGGGTCTGGGTGCTGATCGGCCGCCGCGCGTGACGCGGATCCGGCACCGGACTTACACGCACCTGGACTAGATAACCAGTGCGCTGCTCTCCGGCGGGCCTTCGAGCAAATTGGCGATTATGTCCAGACCGGCACGCACGCGATCGTCCGAGACCTCGTGGCTGAGGCACAGCCTGACCGCATTTGGTGCGTCGGCCGGTTCGATCGCAAAGGTCTCCGCTGTCGTGAGCCTGACACCCTGCCGCTCGGCTTCCGCACGGAACTGATCCCGACGCCAGGGCGGCGGAAGGTCGAGCAGGATGTGGAAGCCGCCCGTGCCGGCCCTGAAGCAGCCGTCAGGCAGGCACCGTTTCGCGAGGTCGAGACGATTTGCAGTGTTGCTCCTTTGTGCCTCATTTAGGCGGTCGGCGGTTCCGTCGTTGATCCAGATGCTGGCAACCTCGGCCATAAGCGGGGGCGGCATCCAGCAGGACAGCGTAACGGCGCTCCGCACGGACCGGACGTGGTTTTCAGGAGCGCTCAGATAGCCGACCCGAAGGCCGGGCGCCAGGCTCTTTGACACGCTGCTCAGATAGAACGTGCGTTCGGGCGCATGACAGGCGATCGGTCGGGGCCGCTGCGGTGGCAGGAATCCGAAGACATCGTCCTCGATAACGAGAAGGTCGTGTCTTCGCGCAATTGATGCAATCTCCGCTCTCCGGTCGTCATCCATCGTCACGGTTGTCGGAGTCTGAAGTGTCGGCAGGCAGTAAAGCGCCTTTGCCGCCGTCGTCCTGCACACCCCATCGAGCGCTTCGGGAACGAGGCCGCCGTCGTCGATCGTCACCGGCAGGATCCGAAGGTTGAGTTGCTGTGCCATCGCTTTCACCGGCGCATAGGTCAGGGCTTCGGTGAGCAGCACATCCCCCGGACGCAGGGTCGCCATGAGGGCGACGAACAGCCCGTGCTGCGCGCCAAGCGTCAGCACGATGCCGGAGGCGTCCCGCTCGAGCCCGATCTGTGTCAGCCATTTTGCGCCGGCGGCGGTATGCCGGGCCTGATCGCCGTCGGTCTGATAGTCCAGCATTGATGCCAGGCTTGGAGACCGTTTGAGTTCGCCGAGGGTTGCGGCGAGCGCTCGAGCACTTTCGCCCGGCATGGGCAGGTTATGCGCGAAGTCGATCGGGCCGGAGGCGGGCCGCGTCATGTCCGCGTGATCGGAATAGGGCGTCGCATGGCCGGCCGCACGGACGTAGGTGCCGCGGCCGACTTCACCGGCCAGAAATCCGCGCTCCGTCGCCGCATCGTAACCCCGCGTTACCGTACTGAGAGAGAGGCCGAGATCGTAGGCAAGGTCTCTCTGGGGCGGCAGCCGTTCGCCCGCTACCAGATCGCCCGATGCCACGGCTTCACCGATCGCATCGGCAATCTGCAGGTATTTGGGTCCTGTTCTGGACTTCAGGTCTGGCTGCCAGATTGTCATGAATACAATGTTTAGATTGCACTGAGAATATAATCAATACAAATTGCCTTCCTTTTTTGCCGGTCAGGGGCAGGTGCGTCGGATCGAGTGTCAGTGACGGGAAGGGTGTGTTAGCGATGAAACAGAAGAGCAAAGGGGTCCGGCTCGCGTTTGTCTGCCTGTTCATACTCGCGGCCATGCCGATCATCTCGAACAGCCGGCCGGCCGGCTTCGATGCCCTCAGCTTTGCGCTCTTTCTTTCGGCCTGGCAGCTTCTGTTTTCGCTGCCATTGCTGTTCCGGGAGCAGCGATCCGCGGACCGTGGGATATTCGCGGCCGGCCTTCCGCTGGACCTGAAGCGCCGGACGATAGCGATCATTCTGGTGACCGGCGCGATCTTTGGCCTCTCCACCTATGTCTACGTGCTGGCCGTGGAGAAAGCCGGTGCGATCAGCGCCGCGATCGCCATACAGGCTTATCCGCTTTTCGCGATCCTCTGGGAGACCCTGTTTCTGAAGCGCAGAAAGAGCCTTCCCGAACTGGCTTTCACCTTCCTGCTCATTGCGACGCTCTACTATCTGGTGACCGGAGGGACGGGACGTATTGCCGGATTCTCGTTCTGGTCGGTCTTCGCCCTTGGCGTGCCGTTTCTCTGGAGCGTCGCCCACGTGATCATCAAGGAGGTACTGGACCGCACGCCGATCACGCCGGCGCAGGTCACGTTTTTCCGCGTATCCGTCTCGACGGTTTTCCTCTTTGCGGTCCTGATCGCCGTATCGGGTCCCGTGGGCGTTCTGGAGACGGCGTCGAATTTCGAATTCCAGAAATTCGCCCTGGTCATGGGGCTCGTCTACTACCTGGAACTGATATTCTGGTTCTACGCCGTCCGGCATATCGACGTATCGCTGGCGAGTTCCATCACTGCGCCAACCCCGGCGCTCACGACGGTGCTTGCCGTGATGTTCCTGGGTGAGCCCGTTCATGCGTATCAGTTGGCCGCATTGTGCGTGGTCGTCCTGAGCATCTACGGCCTGCTCTTGGCCGGACAGCGGGGGGCGGCGACAGCCAGCTGAGGCCCTGGCCCCGTTCGTTTCCCATTCCCCGGACGAGCGTGAGCGAGATCCGGGGCCGTTAGGGGCAGCGGCCCGAGTTTGGAACGATCCGGGACCGTTACTGCCGCAATAACACGATATTGCTCCAGGCATCCGTCACTTCGGAGTGACCGGGACCATCTTCGCCCCAGGCTAAAGAAATTGTGACCGCTGTTGGCGTGGCGCCTTTGGCGAAGCTGGCAATTCCGGCGATCGCGTTCGCCGCAACAAGGGTTGGCGGCTGATGCGACTGGTCGTAAGCAGTTCCATGGCCGGCGAGGCTGAAGTAGACGCCGTCCGCATTGAATTGAGATCGCACAACGACACCGGTCAGATCAAATCTTGCGGGCAAACCCTGTATTGAACTGTCCCATGTTCCCGATAACGCGCCGTTTGGCAGAACATTCAGAGTGAGTGTGCGGGTCATGCCGTGCGTCGACGCCGAATAAGTGCCGGTTAGAGTGTCCATAAGTGCCTCCATCCAAGTAAAATTAGAATTTATTCTTTGTTCTTGGGTAGAGTTGCACGTAAGTGGCAATCTTTCCAGCATTTATAATACTAAATGTAATTGAAAGTATCTGATTTATATAAAATCAATACACTAAAGAGCGTAATAATACGGCCGCCAGAATCGGCTGATCACCCCGAATCCACAAGGTTTTGCTGTTTTCCTGAAGGGTTCAACGTGCGAGCGTCACACGCTGCAATGTACATCAGTGGCCGTGCGTCCCGGCATACGCCTCGAGCCGCGCCATCCAGTCGGCATTCTCCGTGATTTCCCGGTTGACGATGCCGGTCGGCACCTTGCCCGCCATGACGTCGAGCACGGCGCGCACATCCGCCGCCCCGTTGCCCTCGAAGATCTGGTCGGTCCAGCACAGCGCGTGCGGCGTGATGATGGCGTTGTCGAGCTTGAGAATCGGGTCGTCCGGGTCTGGCGGTTCATGTTCCAGCACGTCGAGTCCTGCGCCGGCGATGCGTCCTGCCTGCAGCACCTCTGTGAGGGCCGCCTGATCGACGATCGGCCCGCGGGCCGTATTGATCAGGTAGGCGCTGGGTTTCATGAGCGCCAGGCGCTCGGCGTTGACGAGATGGTGCGTTGCGTCGCTGAGCGGGCAGTTGACCGCGAGTACGTCGGCGCTGCGGAACAGGGGCTCCATGTCGACCAGTTCGATGCCGAGTTCGGCGGCGAGGCCTTCGTCGGCATAAGGATCGTGCGCCATGAACTTCATGTCGAACGGTTTTGCGACACGGAACATCTCCGCGCCGATATTGCCGATGCCGATCGAGCCCAGCGTCAGGCCAACGAGCCCGGTGCCGTTGTGGTTGGTCTTTTCCGCCCAGCCCGGCGGACCTTGCCGGGCCAGACGATCCTTGATCATGAGGTTGCCGGTCAGGGCGAACATGAGGGTCAGGATCGAGACCGCGACCGGACGGCGGACGCCATCGGGGGTGATCACCAGCGCAACGCCGTTGGCGTTGCAGGCCTCCACGTCCACATTGTCGTAACCCACACCGAAGCGGGCAACCACCGAAAGCCGCCCGGACCCCTTGAGCGTTTCTGCCGTCACCTTCGGAATCAGCAGTATCAGCGCGTCGATATCCGCAACCTGTGCGGCGGTGATTTCCGGTCCGTTTTCGAGCGTGACCAGCTCCAGGCCGTCCGTTTCGCGAAGCGGTGTGAGATCGAACTCCGGAAAGACAGGGGCGCCGCTGGGATCGAAGAAGTCGCCACTCAATGCAACGCGAAATTGGGTCATGATGATGTACTCCTACTTCGTGCCTTCGCGGATCGCGCTGAGGCCGGCGGCGACGGCGTCGCCCAGCGCCCAGGCATCCGCGGAATAGGCAATGAAATCGAACCCCTGCTTGAACAGGTCGATGCCGCTGGCGACATCCGGGACGAGCCGTCCGGCGGACTTGCCGTGTTTGTCGCAGGCCGCGAGCACGGTCTCGATGGCGCCGAGGAAGTCCGGATGGTCGAACTGTGCGGGAATGCCCAGCGAGCAGGACAGGTCGAAATGGCCGACCCACAGGCAGTCGACGCCGTCGATGGCCGCGATCGCATCGGCATTCTTCACGCCGTCGGCGGTCTCGATCTGGGCGAAAAGGGTGGTCCGCTTGTTCTGGAACTCCAGTTTCTCGACCGTGTCGCCCGCCGTGAACCGGTCAAATGCGCACCGCACGATCACGCCCCGGCCGCCGCGCGGCACGTACTTCATCGACTGCACGATCTGCTCCGCCTCCTCGGGCGTCGACACCATGGGCAGCATCAGGCCCTCCGCGCCGGCATCGCACGCCCTGGCGATGTCCTTGTAGTCCTTCGAGGGCACGCGCACGATGGTCGGCAGCTCGGCACCCTGCATGTAGCGCAGCACGCGCTTGGTGGTTTCGATGCCGAAGCCGCTGTGCTCCGTGTCGAAGATCGTGAAGTCACAGCCGGCGGACTTCAGGATGTGCCCGATGCCGGGCGTGTCGAATTCGAACACGAAATGCCCCGCCTTCAGGTTGCGGTGCTGCGCCATGTCCTTCAGCGGTGTATCGCTCATTCTTTCTTCTCCTCAGGGATTGGTCTGGCCTGTCCGGTCGTCAGGTGCGTATCCGGACCGTCGCATACGGGCTCAGCAGCAGTGTGTCGCCGCTGAGGCTCTTTTCGGTGTCGTCAAATCCGGACGTGGCAGACGCGCAGGCTTCGAAGCTTTCCGCGTCAAGCCGCGCGACCGGAGCGCCGTTGACGTCCTGACCGCGCATTGTCACGGTCTGTGCGTCGCCGGTGAGGTTGGCGAGCCACAACTCGGTGGTCCCGTCCCTGCTGAAGGCGAGCGCCTGCACATCACACGGTGCTGTAATCGTTGTCGCCAGCCGTTCCGTGCCGGATGCACCGTAGAGTGCGCGCATCACGTGCCAGGCCGGATAGAGTCCGCCGGCCTCGTCATACCAGGGCTGGGCATAGTCCATACGGCTGTGCGCCAGACCGAACTCGCCGACCGGTGCGCCCAGCGCCACGCTGTCGACGCCGCCTTCTGCCAGACGTGCCGCGTAGCCCAGGTGCCAGGCCGCGCCGAGCAGGCCGCGCTGGCGCGGATCGGCACGGGTCATGGTTATGCGTTCGGCATGCGGATTGGCCGGCGGTTCGTTGCCGAACGGGCTGGTGCGTGATCCGATGCCGGCCGGTGCGATCCGGTAGTGCATGTCGCCGAACATCGCGCGTGCCGATGAGATGACAAAGGGCAGGCATTCGATGGTCTCGGTCACCGACCGGTCGTCGGCGGCATGAACCAGGGCGCAGGTCCCGTGGGTCACAAAGTCGAGCTTGCCGAACGGCGGCGGCTTGCGGTTGAGTTCGGTGAAGTAGACGAACGTGCCTCCGCCGAGCCTCGCATTCGGGAATGCGGCCCGGGCAGCATCGTAAAGTTCATCGAACTCTTTGGTGTCCGGAAAGACCGTGCCCGGAATGACGAAGCCGAGGTCGCCGGCCGGTGTCACGGCGACTGTCGAGAACGTAACGCCGGCATTGCTCGCGACATCAGCGACGGCTGCCATTTCCTCGGCGGCCGGCTCTGTTCCGGGTGCCACGATTTCGAGCGAAAGCTCTGCGCCGAGGCGTTCGCCCAGGGCCTTGAACGCGCGCATCGACGCGGTGCCGTCATGGTGGCGTGCGTCGAAATAGCAGCTCAGGAACTTCGGTGCGAGCGGGCTTACAAGATCCGCGGCCTCCAGTGCCGCCGAGGCAAGCTGGGCTTCCACGCCCATGCCGAATTCGGGAAGCCGCCCCTCCGGGCCGCCGATGGTGACCTCTACGGGCGCGGGGCCGTCGCCGGCAGAGACCGCCGGCGCGCCGCCCTCGAACCTGAGAGTCACCGACTGGCCGAGTTCCTCGCCGTCGGCAATGGTGAACGGGTGCGGCAGGCTGAGCGGACGCACATAGGTCTTGTAGGACGCGTCTGTCCAGTTGCGCTGGTCCTCCATCTCGAACGTATCGCCTTCCATGGTGCAGACCACCCGGCAGCCGGGCGCCACCTGGTGTGTGAGCGCGCGGATGTCCATGATCGGCTGCTCCGGGTCGATACGGTCGGGGAACACGGTCTCGGTGATGCTGCCGTTCACGTCCTCTACCGTCACCGGATGGCCGCTGATGCCTTCGACGGCATGCAGCACGACGAAGCCGGTACGGTTGGTCAGGAAATCCCCCGACGCCCGGCCGTCGGCGGCGAAGCTGAGGGAGCCGTCCGGCTCGCCGCGGATTCTCGCATCGTAGGTGAAGGCGCTGTCGCCATCCGTGCAGGTCGCCCTGTAGCTGACGGTGAACCCGTCAGCGTTCTCGTCGACCGAAAAATCCTCGATCACCGGGTTGAAGGTGCCCCAGTACTGGTCGCGCACCACATAGGAGATCGCCCGGATGGCCTCCTTTCCGCCGAAACAGATGTAGCGCAGGTTGCCGGCGTCGAGTTCTGCCGTGAGCGGTCCTGCGGTCAGCAGGCGGGTTTCGGCCGGCGGCTGATCGGTGCCGAAGAGTTTGACGGCGTGGCTCGGTTTTGCAGTCATGATGGAACTCCCTGACCTCCGGTGCCCGAATGCGAGATCACGCGTTCGGTGTCCGGATCGATGATGACGATGCGGTTCATGTCGAACAGCAGCTGCAACTGCTCGCCGGGCCGCTCGACGTCGTGCACCTCGAGTTCGGCTACGGTCTCGACGCTGCCGAGCAGGAATGTGCCGTAGGTTCTGGGCCCCGTCGGTTGCACCAGGTCGATGGTGACGTCGAGCGGCGCGAGGCCGGGCCGTGACGTGCCGTCCCGCCGGCGCTCGATATGCTCGGGCCGCACGCCGAACAGGACCGGCCGGCCGGTCGCTCCCTCAAGTGCCGGGCACCGGTCGGCGGGCAGGGGCAGGGCGGCATCGGCGCCAAACGCGACAACAATGTCCTCGCCTCTCTGCTCCAGGGATGCCGGCACGAAATTCATGGACGGAGAGCCAAGAAAGCCTGCAACAAACCGGGTTGCCGGACGCTCGAAAAGCTCGAGCGGTGCACCCTGCTGCTCGATCAGCCCGTCCTTCAGAAGCACGATCCGGTCTGCCAGCGTCATGGCCTCGATCTGGTCGTGGGTCACGTAAACCATCGTCTTGCCGATGTCCTGGTGCAGGCGCTTGATCTCGCTCCTCATCTCGTCGCGCAGCTGGGCGTCAAGGTTGGACAGCGGCTCGTCGAACAGGAACAGCCGGGCATCGCGGACGATGGCCCGCCCGATTGCAACGCGCTGGCGTTGTCCGCCGGAGAGCTCGCGCGGCAGGCGCTGAAGCAGGCTTCCGATGTCCAGCATTTCGGCCGCGCGCTCCACCTGGGTTGTGATCTGTGCGTCCGGGACCTTGCGGGCGCGCAGACCGAAGGCGATGTTCTCGAACACGTTCATGTATGGATAGAGAGCGTAGTTCTGGAACACCATGGCGACGTTCCGGTCTCGCGGCCGCACGTCGTTGACCAGCTCGCCGTCAATCTCGATGCTGCCGTCATCGGCTTCTTCCAGTCCGGCGATGGTACGCAGAAGCGTGGACTTGCCGCAGCCGGAGGGTCCGACCAGCACTGTGAATTCGCCTTCCGCGATGTCGAGGTCGACGCCGCGCACGGCCGGCACCTTGCCGTAGGATTTCTTGAGACCTGATATCTTGAGCCGTGCCATCCCGTCTGCCCTCTACCCCTTGACCGCGCCCATGGTGATGCCGCGCACGAGATAGCGCTGCAGGAAGGCGACCGCGACGAACACCGGCGCCGCTCCCAGTACGCTCATGGCTGCGATCTTCGCCCAGAAGTTCGATTGCGCGCCGAAATAGTGCGTGACCTGGACCGGATAGGTCGTCACCTCGCTGCGGGTCATGACCAGCGCGAAGATGAAATCGTTCCAGGCGAACACGAAGGTGAAGACGGCGGTTGCGAACAGGCCGGTGCGCACCATCGGGAAGATCACCCGGACCATGACCTGCCAGCGCGTGCAGCCGTCGACCAGGGCGCTTTCCTCGAGTTCCGCCGGCACGTCCTCGATGTACCCCCTCATCATCCATATGACGTAAGGCAGATTGAATGCGGTGTAGAGCAGGATCAGCCCGTGATAGGTGTCGACCCAGCCGAGCCATACATAGAGCAGGAACAGCGGGAAGACGATGGCGATCGGCGGGATCATGCGCTGGGAGATGATCCAGACCGCCAGGTTGTCTCCGCCGGTGCGGAAGCGGGCAAGACTGTAGGCGCACAATGTGCCGAGGAACATGGCGAGCACGGTGCTGACGCCGGCTATGAACAGGCTGTTCCAGACCGTCACCGCGTCGCCGTCACGGAACAGCACGGCAAAATTGTCGAACTGAATGCTGGCCGGATACCAGACCGGCGGCGAGGCGAAGATCTCTTCCGGCGTCTTGAACGAGATCATGAACAGCCAGTAGATCGGAAACAGGAACAGCACGGTCAGCGCGATCGCGGCGGCATAGCGCAGGGCCAGCCGCAGCGTCCTGCGCCGGGTGATCCGCCGGCGGGCCTCTGCAGCCGCGCTCATCGCGCGATCTCCATGCGTTTCAGTGCGAAGATCACGGCGGCCGTGAGCATCACGATGACGAGAAAGGCAATCGCGCCGGTATAGCTGGTCTCGAACTGCCGGAAGCCCTGAATGTAGGTATAGATCGAAATGGTCTCCGTCATGGTGCCGGGACCGCCCTTGGTCAACGCCCAGATCACGTCAAAGATGCGGAACAGATTGAGGCCGCGGATCAGGAGCGCGATCGCCATGACCGGCCAGATCGCCGGCAGCACGATCTTCCAGAAAATCCTCCGGGCCGATGCCCCGTCGATTTCGGCCGCCTCGATCAGGCTCTGGTCGACGTTCGAGAGCGCGGCCAGCAGGATCAGGAACATGAACGGCGTCCACTGCCAGACTTCGGCAATCAGGATCGCCGGATAGACGAACTCCGCCTTGATGGTCCACAGAATGGTGACCGGCTCGCCCTTTATCCAGCCCAGCACCTGATTGATTGGACCGTAGCGGTTGTCGAACAGGAGCCGCCAGGTGGCGCCGGCGACGACCGGGGCGATCATGGTCGGCAGGACGAGCAGGGCGACGAAGATCTGGCGCCCCGGCATGCGGTCGAGGAACAGGAGCGCCATGGCGAGGCCGATGCCCAGTTCGAGCGGCAGCGCGATCATCGTGATCAGCATGGTATGGGCGAGCGACTCCCACAGTCTTACGTCACTGAACAGGGCGCCGTAGTGCACCAGGCCATGGAAGCTCGTGTCCTCTTCGAGCATCGTGACGTTCTGGAAACTCACCACGAGGGTGTAGATGAGGGGGAAGATGCCGATAAAGAGCAGCAGGAAGACGGCCGGCGCAATGATCAGGTACTTGAAGCGGCGGTCCGAGAACCGGCTCAGCCGGGTTCCCAGATCAGGCGTCGATGCAGGGTCCTGGGGCGCGGTGGCGGTTGTCATCTCGCTCTAATACCTTGTTCCCGCAACTGCGGGAGGCGGGACGGTCCGGGGCAGCGCCTTTGCCTGCGCCGCCCCGGTGTGCTGGTGGGCTGACTACTTCTTCGGATAAGCGTTGGGTTTGCCGGCCCAGTCGGCATAGGCTGCCTTCTGCCTGTCGACGCCGATCTTCTGCGTCAGGGCATCCCATTGGGCCGCCACGTCGTCGAGAATCGCCTTGGCGTCCTCGCCGGCCCACAACCGCGTTACCGACTGGCGCAGTGCTTCCTCGTATTTGTCGATCTGCAGGATCGAAAGGTCGAGCAGGCCCGTGTCGGCGCCCTTGCGCAGTGTTGCGAGATACTTCGAGGCATCGCCCCAGCGCGACAGATACTCCTTGTCGGTGAAGTGAGACTCACGGAACGGGTCCCGGAGCGCGTAGGGAAGCTGCACACGCTGCAGGCTGATTTCCTCGCTGTTCAGCCACTGGATGAACAGATAGGCCGCTTCCTTGTTCTTGCTTTTTGATGAAACCGAGAGGGAGAATCCGGCGGCGAGTTGCGGCGTCCCGCCCGGCGGCAAGGCGTAGCCCACCTTGTCGGCGATCTTGGTCTTGGGCACCCACGACAGCGCTTTCTCGTCCGTGCCGTATCCGGCGGCCCAGCGGCCAAACGGCGGCCACGAGATGGTCATGGCGATATCACCGGCGAGGAATGAACTCAGCGCTTCGACGAAGCCCCAGGTTTCGACGCCCGGAGGCATGAACTTGTTGTCGTTGCGCATGCCTTCGTAGACCTTGACGCCGATCTCGTTGTTGATCTGCGCCTTCATCGTCTCGGGGTCGAAGAACCTGCCGCCCTCGACACGATACCGTTCCTCGAACAGCCAGATGCCGTATGCGGGCCCGCGGAACTGGCCTGCGCCGTAAATCTTGGGCTTGTACTTTTCGGTGATGAAATTGCCGATGTCGGCATATTGCTGCCACGTCTTCGGCGGGGCCAGATCGTAGCCATGCTTGGCCTTGAAGGCCTTCATGTTTTCCGGATCCTCGAACAGGTCCTTGCGGTAGTAGAGCACGAACAGATCGCCGTCATCCGGGAAGCCGTAGATCTTGCCGTCCACCGTCATCTGGTTGTCGCGGTAGGTCGGCGCGATCTTCTGCAGTTCATCCCGAAAGCCGAATTTGTCGACATAAGGGTCGAGCACTTCGAGCGCACCCGCCTTGACCAGGTCCGGCATCCAGCTCGGGATGACGTTGAGCGCGTCGTAGGCGCCGGTTCCGGCACGGTGTTCCTGCAGGATCTTGGTGAACATCTCGGCCGTCGGCACCTCGATCACCTTGACCTTTATGCCGGTCAGTTCTTCCCATTTGGGCCCGGAGAAATTCAGCGGGTCGAGCGACTGCAGCCCGGCCTCCCAGACAATGCTGATTTCGGTTCCGGAGTATTTCTTGGCGGCTTCGACGGCACGTTCCGCGGCGGATTGTGCCGATGCCGGCAGCGACGAGATCAGGCTCCCGGCGAACAGGCCAACTGCCATGCCCACCGCGGCCAATGCACGCGTGACTCTCATTCTAACCTCCCTGATTTTCCGGGGTTCCCGCAGAGCAAGACGGTCAGCCCGCAACATGCTTGTTTGCTTTGCATGTCATCAGGATGTTAACTTGTCATACCAGTGAGGTCAAACCCTGTTCCTTGATCTGGCGGATGGTGCCGAATCAAGGCAGATGAGAACCATGACAGACAGCGATTTCGAGCCCATCCCCCGGCGCAAGCTCTACCAGGAGGTGGTGGACCGTCTGGTGAACCGGATTTCCAGGGGGACGTACGCGCCCGGCGACAAGCTGCCGTCGGAACGCGAACTGATGTCCCAGTTCGGCGTCGGCCGTCCGGCGGTCCGCGAGGCCATGCAGTCGCTGGAGCGCATGGGACTGATTTCCATCAGCCACGGCGAGCGGGCCAATGTGAAGGAGCCGGACGCCCGGGCGGTGATCGATCAGGTCGCCACGACGGTCCGGCATATGCTGATCACGTCGCCGCAGACGCTGGACCATCTCAAGGAGGCACGGCTGTTCTTCGAGGCCGGCATGGTTCGGATCGCCACCGAGATGGCGACGGATGCGGATATCGCACGCCTGAAGGGTCGGCTCGATGACCACTTCGAGAGCCTGAACGACCTGAGCACCTTCCTTGAGAAGGACAAGCTGTTCCATGGCGAGATTGCCGCCATGAGCCGCAATCCCATCTATGCCGCCGTCAGCCAGGCGGTGTTCGAGTGGCTGGAGGAGTTCCATGTCGAGTTGGTCCGGCTGAAAGGCGCCGAACACGTCACGCTCGAGGAACACACGGCGATTTACGAGGCGATCGCCGCGCGCGACGCCGATGCCGCAGTCGCGGCCATGGAACGGCATCTGCTGCGCGCCAACGCGGTGTACAGGCAGCTCGAGCTCTCGGGCCTGGGAAGCCGCGACTAGAGCGAGTTGTGATTAGGTTGGCGCATTTGATGGCGGAAAATCGGTTCACTCGGCAAGGCGCGTCGCGCAGCGCGATGCGGGACATCGGGCAAGCGACACAACACAGCCGATGGGCCGATTTTCCCCACCTTCAACAGGGCGACTATAGTGAGTAACGCAGGTGAACGGGCCGGGCGATTTTGCCCTCTGACTGCGTTGGCTCACGCTTGTGGTGGGGTGGGGCACCACGGCGCGCAACCCGCCTTGTCAGAGACCAAAATCGCCACGGTCAAACGCGTCAACCTAATCACAACTCGCTCTAGTCCGGCATCTCCAGTTCGAACTCGGCATAGCCGAAGTCCTCTCCGTTGATGCGCAGCGACAGGCCCTGTACTCCCGGATAGTACTTGCGGGTCGTGATCGGCCGGATGGGATGTGACCGCGCGAAAGTGTAGGTCTCGCCGGGCCCGAGGCACAGCTTCGTTCCCTTGAACACCTTGGCGGCCAGCTTTCCGTTGGCCTTGCGGAAATGCACGAGGTAGTCGACGACGAGGTTCCGGGACTGGGCCGCCGTCGAAGTCAGGTCGGCGGAGAAGTTCAGCGCGCCGCCATATTCCACGGCCGGCGTCTCGATGCGAATGTCCACAGGGGCGATCTTCGGCGCGCCCAGGCCGAAGGCCTCGAGCGCTCCCCGGTGGCCCGACTTGATCAGCGACCGGCAGGCATGACGGACCAGTCTCTCGCGCTTGCTGTCCGCGTCTCGCAACCAGGATTTCGCAATGTCTGCAATAAGATCGGGGTGGTCCTTTGCAATATCGTTGAGGTGATTGGCGACCGACCGGCGAACATATTCCTCCGCGTCGTCCCGCAGCGCCTCGAGTACGGGGAGCATGGGCGAGGGGGCCTCGATCAACCGCGGCAGCTGCATCGCCCAGGGCAGGCGCGGGCGTGTGCCCTCGCTGACCAGGCGGCGGACATGCCGGTTGGGATCGGCGATCCAGCCGGACATGATCCGGAGCGCGCGGTCCTGATCGGCAATCAGGAAATGCCGGACGCCGAACTCGGCGGAGAACCGCTTGGTCATCTCCTTCTGCAGCCCCAGCGCACGGTCGAAATCGCCGATGCCGTGCTGGCCGACAACCATGGTCAGGGGCAGGATGGCCCAGCCGCAGATACCGTCCTCATCGCTCGGCTGGTCGGCATGGTCCAGTTCATCGGGATGGAGGATGGCCTCCAGGATCCGCGCGCGCTCCGCATTATCGTCCGGAAGCCCGCGATGGACGGCATCGGCGAT
Organism: Hyphomicrobiales bacterium; assembly: GCA_965275905.1. GTDB lineage: Bacteria > Pseudomonadota > Alphaproteobacteria > Rhizobiales > JAJFHC01 > CBDAQD01. Next base: position 55,360 of record CBDHYJ010000054.1, read on the forward strand.
CAACTGGGCGCGATCCTTCAGCTCAAGCTGGTCAAGCGTCGGCAGAATCGCGCCCTCGAAAGCGAGCCGGTCGAAGCCTCGAGCATGGCGTCCGAGGTGATCGGCGAGCCAGCCCACCAGTTCCGGCGAAAAGATGTTCTTGAACGGTTCCATGGGTCCGATTTAGCCGACGCGGTTCGCGATCGCCAAGCCCCCGGGCTCCGCATTCCTGACAGCCTTGTGTCAGGAGGTTCGCCCGCGTCGCTGGCAGGAGTGCGTCTCCCGGTCATATGCCGGAATGTCCGTTCCGGTGCGACAATTCGGATTCAGGTACATCTTGCGCCGATGGGGTTTTGGCTTCACTTTCGGGCGGATCGAGATCGAGGCGCCCGAGGTCCATGAAAAGACTCAGAATACGGAGATGCTGGTCGCTGGTGCCCGCCCTGTTCTGGCTCGGGATGCAGATCTTGATGACCGGCGTCTTCTCGAGTGCTTCCGCGTCGGATGAGAAGAGCGTCGAAGCCGGTCCTCCTTTTGACAGCGTCATCATTTGCACGCCGACCGGCCTGAAGCGGGTTTCGCTCACGGAACTGCTCGCGCAATCCGCGGATACCGATACCGGCAGTCCGGTTCCGACATACGTGAACGTGGGCTGCGACTGGTGCAAGTCGTTTGGTTCCGTCTCGCTGTCTGCGCGGACCGGGCATGCCGTAGCTTGCGAGTTTGAGCGCAACGATGTCGTCCTCTTCATCACTGATGGTCCGGCACCGCTTGCTTCCGCGGCAGCAGATGGGTTTGATAGCCGCGCTCCACCTGCCTGAAAAAGACGTCACATCCGCTTAAATGCCGCGCGCAGCGTGCGCGTATTCTGACTTCTTTTTCTGGGAATTACACATGACCACGCAAATCTGCCGTGGCCTCGCCGCTCTGGTTGTGGCCATTACCCTGGCTTGGCCTGCTTGGGCCGGGACGATCACCGTAACCGACACCCTGGACCGCAAGGTCGAGGTGCCGGCCAACGCTCAGCGTATCCTGTTGGGTTTCTACTTTGAGGACTTTTTCGCGGTTGGAGGCCCTGACGTCTATGACCGCGTTGTCGCCATCTCCCGGGATGCCTGGGAGGGTTGGCGAAACATGCAGTGGCAGGCGTATGTCAAGGCCGTGCCGCGCATTGCCGAGCTTACCGATGTCGGTGAAGCCGATAGCGGAACATTTTCTCTTGAAACCGCAGTTGCGGCGAAGCCGGATGTGGCAATCCTGGCGGCGTGGCAGCACAGTGCCCTGGGTGATCAGGTCGGACGGCTTGAAGCTGCCGGGATCCCGGTCGTCGTGCTCGACTACAATGCGCAGGAAGTTGCCAAACATGTGACATCCACGATCGCTCTCGGCGCGATCCTCGGGAAGAGCGAGCGGGCGAAAAGGCTCGCGGACCTTTACGCCGGAGCCCACGCCGACGTGGCAGCCCGTATCAAGACCGTTACCGACCGGCCGCGCGTCTATGTCGAACTGGCCAGAAAGGGGGCTGGCGAGATAGACAACTCCTACGGCAACACCATGTGGGGCAAGCTGGTCGAGACCGCCGGCGGCATCAATATTGCCAAGGACCAGATCGCGAAATGGGGGCCTCTCAACCCCGAATTCGTCCTGGCGCAGAACCCGGACGCGATCATACTGGCGGGCTCGGGCTGGCCCGGCCGGGACAAGGCGGTGCTGATGGGACCCGGCGTGAGCCAGTCTATCTCGCACGATCGCATGCGCCCCTATCTTGGCCGTCCGGGATGGAAGGGGTTGAGCGCCGTCAAGGACGGCGAGGTCCACGCGCTCTATCACGGCGGCGCACGGACCCTCTATGACTTTGCCTTCCTTCAATACATCGCGAAGACGCTTCATCCGGACCTGTTTAAGGATATCGACCCGCAGGCCAACTTGAACGCGTTCTTTGCGGAATTCATGCCCATCCAGTTCGATGGCACCTACATGACCAGGCTGCCATGACCGGGGCGGAAGGGGCGGCGCTGGCCGCCCCGACCTACAAAGCATTGATGGCGCGCCGCATGCTTATGCTCGGCTGCGGCGCGGCTGCGCTTGTTCTCTGTGTCATCACGGATGTTCTGACAGGGCCTGCATTCCTCGGGTTCTGGCAGGTTGTCGCCGCGCTTTTCATTCCATCCGAGGCGGAGGCGACCGTCGCTGTAATCGTCTGGGACATCCGCTTGCCGATGACACTCATGGCAGTCGCGGTCGGGGCGTCGCTTGCGGTTGCGGGTGTCGCGATGCAGACGATCCTCGGAAATCCGCTGGCGAGCCCGTATACGCTCGGTTTTTCTGCTGCCGCCGGGTTCGGCGCCGCGGTCGCCATCCTGACCGGCTTGACGCTCCCGGTCCTGCCGTGTCTGACCATTCCTGTCGCGGCATTTGCCGCAGCCGCGGCATCCGCCGCGCTGGTCTATGGCTTCGCCGGATTGAGGGGCATGTCTCCCGAAGTCATGGTCCTTGCAGGCATCGCTACTCTGTTTCTGTTCCAGTCCCTCCAGTCCATGGTTCAGTACCTGGCGGCACCCGAGGTTCTTCAGGCCATAGTTTTCTGGCTCTTCGGGTCATTGCTCAAGGCCTCGTGGGACAATCTTCCGGTCACCGCTTCGATCCTGCTGTTCTGCGTTGTCTTGCTGATTCCGGACCTCTGGCGCCTGACCGCCCTTCGTCTCGGCGACGAACGAGCGGCGGCAGTCGGCGTCGACGTGCGGAAACTGAGGGTAAAGACGTTTGTCGTCGTCGCACTGCTTACGGCGGGGGCAGTTGCGTTCGTCGGTACGGTCGGCTTTGTCGGTCTCGTCGCCCCGCACATCGCGCGGGGGCTGGTGGGCGACGATCAGCGCATTCTGATGCCCATGTCGGCATTGTGCGGGGCGGTGGTCATGACGGGTGCATCAATCCTGTCGAAGATCATTTCGCCCGGCTCCGTTATTCCCATCGGCATCGTAACCGCGGTGATCGGCGTGCCGTTCCTGTTCGGGCTGATTTTGCGCGGACAAAGGAGGCACTGGTGAGCCTGGAGACGAAAAACCTTGTTGTTCGGTACGGTAAGCTGAAAGTTTTGAACGGCGCCTCGGTGACATTTCCGGCGCAATCGGTGACGGCTTTGGTCGGACCGAATGGCGCCGGCAAATCGACCCTCCTGCGTGCGATTGCCGGGCTTCAACCGGCTGAGGGCGATGTTCTGATTGAAGGAGCATCGGCGGACGCGCCCGCACGGCGCGCCGAAGTTGCCTACATGCCGCAGGACACAGCGGCGACTTCGTCACTGACGCTCATGGAAGTCGTTCTCCTTGGCCGCTTGCGTTCGCTCGGATTGTCGGTGCCCGGCGAGATGCTGGACGAAGCGGAATGGAGTCTCGGGCGCTTCGGTCTTGCCGCACTTGCGGGCCGGACGCTTGATGCCGTCAGCGGCGGGCAGCGGCAACTGGTTTACCTGGCGCAGGCCCTGTTTCGCCGTCCGCAAGTCCTGCTCCTGGACGAGCCGACAGCGGCTCTCGATCTTCGCCATCAGTTGATCGTGCTGGAAACGGTTCGTGAAACGGCGCGCCGGGATGGCATTGTGGTCGGCGTCGCGATGCACGATCTGTCACTTGCCGCGCAATTTGCAGACGGTTTTCTCTGTCTCGCCAACGGGGAGGTTGACGCGTCCGGACCTGCGAGGGATGTCCTGAGCGCGGAGCGCCTGCGGCGACTCTATGGTGTCGAAGCGGACATCGTAATGAGTGCGGAGGGTTGCCCGAGGATTACGCCCATCCGCGCCGTCTAGAGTGACCTGATCCAAACCCAAGAAGCGGTTACGTCTCTCAGGCGGCCTTGCGTTCGGTGAGGAAGACTCGCAGGGCAAATCCGATAAAGACCAGGCCCGAGGCGGCATCCATCGTGATGCGGAACCAGCGGGCATGCACGATCTGCCTCGCGACGCCGGCTGCTCCCGCCGCCAGGATGATGTGATAGAGCGCTGCCATCCCTGCGAGCACCAAGCCGAGCAGGAAGGTCTGAAGGGCGACCGACCCGTGCGCCGGAGAAACGAACTGCGGCACGAACGCCAGATAGAACAGGATGACCTTCGGGTTGAGCAGGTTTGTCAGGAAGGCGTGGCTTATGTTGCGCTGCCATCGTGCCGGCGGTGTCATTTGCGCAACCTGTGATCCACCCGGGTCACGCCACGACCGGTAGGCGCCGGCGAGAGCCCGCACGCCGAGCCACGCCAGATAGGCAGCGCCTAACCATCGAACCAGATCGAACAGCATCGGTGACGCTGCGATGACTGCGGATATTCCGAGCGCGGCCAGTCCGGCGTGCACTACGTTGCCTGCGGAGGTCCCGAGATTGGCAATCCAGCCTGCGTTTCGGCCCTCGAAGACGCTGCGGCTAAGGATCAGGAGCGAATCCGGACCAGGCACCAGAACCAGAAAGACCGCTGCTGCCACGTAGATCTGCAACGTGTTCCAATCGATGCCCATCGGAGTCCTCTGCTAGTGGAGTGGCTTGTGTTCGGCCGGTGCCTGCTCGCCCGGAGCATACCTCGGTACAGCCGCGTTAAGGAATAATTGACCATGAATTTTCATTATACCCCGATTGGCTAGGGCAATTGACGACAACAACGGAAGACGGGATCCAAGGATGTCTCGCCTGTTTGTGAAGATTGCCTCGAAGCTCCGGAACCTGACCCTGATTTCGAAAATCGGCGGCGGATTCGGTGCCGTTCTGATGATCACGCTCGCTGTCGGGCTGCTCAGCGCCCACTCGATCAACCGCATCAACAACCAGGTCGCGATGACGGACGACGCGGCCCGCCTGCTGATATCGCTCCAGCAGATCGCGGAAGCCAAGGGCGACTATGTCAGCTCCGGGGTACGCGACTCCGCGGACCGGACGCTCGATCTGGTCGCCTCCCTTGAGGCTGACATCGGACGCCTGCTCGGCAGGGCGGGGGATGTCGAACGCCTCGACGCGGCCGGCAAGGCGACCGCCGGATTCCGGTCCGCCATGACCGATTACGTTGCGCTCATCGAACGCAGGACAGAAGCGAACGAGGCCATGAAGGCCGCAGTCGGCGCGGTCATCGAGTCTTCGATTGCCAGCGGGAAGGCAGCCGGTGAAAGGCTGGCCGAAACCAGCGAAAGCGCCCGCGCAATCCGTGCCAGGCTGATCGAGACCCAGGACTTCTCGCGCCTCGCCGCCGCGCTGGCGCTGACGGCCAACGAGGTCCAGGTCCATATCCTGCAGTTCATGGCGACCAAGTCGTCGAACATTCTCAGGCGGGCGGACAAGGGTGTCGAGAAGATTGCCAAGCTCAACGAGCGCTTCAAGGCGGCGCGACTAAACCCCGCGTCAGCGCAGATCGTCGAAGCGATCGACAAACGCAGGAAGACCATGGCCGGGATATTCACGCGGCTCGGGTCCGGCGGTGAGTCCTTTGCCTCCGCCGATGATCCCGCGACGCTCGCGCTGAGGGTCAAGGCCCAGAAAGCCGCGCGCCGCATCGTAAAGGCGGCCAACAAGCTCAAGGAGGCTCAGGATCAGGCGATCAGGGCGTCCTGGGGCTTCCTGGAACGCATTGAATCCCAGCAGGCGAAAACCACGGCGGAAGCCGCCGCCGCGACGACCATGGAGCGGTCCGCAAACGTGCTGATGTCCGCGGCTTCAAGCTATCTTCTTGACCCGACCCAGGGGCATGAACAAGCCCTCGAGAAACGGTTCGCCGAGCTTGGCCAGAACACCGAGAAGGCCTTTGCCGATGCCTGGGATCAGGACAGCGCCGACGCGATCAAGGCTGCCCTTGGGCAGTTTTCCGGAGCCTTCGCTGAAATGCGGTCGGTTTTTGCCGAGGCCGAAGCCAAGGTGAAGGTGATGAGGGCCAACGCCTCGTCCCTGGTCGATGTCGTGACGGCGATCGGCGAACGCCAGATTGCTCAGGTGCAGGAGACCGGAACCGGGGCGATCAATGTATCGCTGTTCGCGATCGTGGCGGCGGTGGTCATGGGCGGGATCATGGCCTGGCTGCTGGGCCGCGCCATTAGCCGGCCGATCCGGGAAATGACCGGCGCGATGACGCAATTGGCGGATGGCGAGCTTGAAGTCGATCTGGCCGACACCGCAAGACGCGACGAGATCGGCAGGATGTACAAGGCCGTGACCGTATTCCGCGACAACGCGGTCGAGAACCAGCGTCTCTCGGAGGAGCGCAAGGTCGGTCACATCAGGCGGGAAAAACGCCAGGCGACAATCGAGGAACTCATCGCGGAGTTCCGGACGGACATGCAGGATGCGCTCGAAGCCGTCGACGGCAATGCCGCCCAGATGCGCTCGACCGCGGAGGTGCTGGCCGACGTCGCCCGGAAATCCAGCGGTCAGACAACGGCCGCGACGTCGGCATCCGAGAGCGCGACCGAGAACGTTCAGTCCGTTGCCACGGCGGCCGAGCAGCTCGACGCGTCGATCGCCGAGATTACCCGCCAGGTGGAGACCGCGACGGGTGTGGTCGAAAGGGCGGCCGAGAGCGCCAACCTGACGCAGGACAGGATCGGCGGACTGGCTGAAGCCGCCAGCGCTATCGGCGACGTGGTCAAGCTGATCTCCGATATCGCTGAACAGACGAATCTTCTGGCGCTCAACGCGACGATCGAGGCCGCGCGCGCAGGCGAGGCGGGCAAGGGCTTTGCAGTGGTCGCTTCCGAAGTCAAGTCGCTGGCCAACCAGACCGCCGACGCCACGGGTCAGATCTCGAGCCAGATCGCGGCGATCCAGGAGTCGACCCAGCAGGCGGTCACCGTGATCACCGAAATCCCCAAGACGATGGCCGACGTGAAGTCCTATACCAGCGCCATTGCGGCGGCCGTTGCCGAGCAGGGGAACGCAACGTCCGAGATTTCCCGTAACGCCGGCGAGGCGAGCGCGGGCACGCGGGCGACCAGCGAAAACATCGAGCGCGTTTCATCCGGCGTTTCGGAAACCAACCAGTCCGCGGAACAGGTTTTGACTGCGGCACAGGAGGTGAGCACGCAGGCCGAGCAGTTGCGGCAAAAGGTGGACAGCTTCCTGGAACGCGTTGCCGCGGCCTGAGGCGCTGCCTGGCGCCGGACAGGACACGAATCCGGCGCATTAAGGTGGGTGGCGAAGGCGCCCCGGCAGGCGTAATCTCCTGACATGCTGAGCATTCTCGCCAACCGTATATTCCGTCACCTGTTCCTGGCACAGGTCGTGGCGCTGGTCGGCACCGGCCTGGCGACCGTCGCGCTGGCGCTGCTGGCGTTCGATCTCGCCGGCGACAATGCGGGCAGGGTGCTCGGCACTGCGCTTGCCATCAAGATGATCGCCTATGTCGGGGTTTCGCCCGTTGCCTCCGCGTTTCTTTCCATTCTGCCGCGCCGCAGGGTCCTGGTGGTGCTTGACCTGTGCCGCATGGCCATCGTCGCTCTGCTGCCGTTCGTGACCGAGATCTGGCAGGTCTATGTGCTGATCTTTCTGCTGCAGTCCTGCTCGGCGGCGTTCACGCCCGCCTTCCAGGCGACCATTCCCGATGTGCTGCAGGACGAAGAGGATTATACCAACGCGCTCTCCCTCTCGCGCCTGGCTTACGATCTGGAGAGCCTGGTCTCGCCCTTGCTTGCAGCGCTTCTGCTCGGTTTCGTGGCCTCCAGCACGCTCTTTGCCGGAACGGCGCTCGGCTTCCTCCTGTCGGCCGCATTCGTTCTGACCGTGGTCTTGCCGGATACGCGCAAAGCAGCGAGGCGCAGCGTATACGAGCGGACCACCCGGGGCTTGCGCATCTATCTCGCGACACCGCGCTTGCGGGGACTGTTTGCCGTCAACATGGCGGTCGCCGCCGTCGGGGCGATCGTTATCGTGAACACCGTTGTCTACGTGCAAGGAACCTATGGCCTTGGCGCACGGCAGACGGCTCTGGCGCTCGCCTCCTTCGGCTGCGGTTCGATGCTGGCCGCATTTGCCCTGCCGGGTCTGCTCAGACAGTTTTCCGACCGGACCGTGATGACCACCGCGATCGTGGCGCTCGCTGGAGTCGGCTTGAGCATCGGATTTCTGCCCGGCTACAAGACGTTGCTCGCGCTCTGGTTCGCTGCAGGCCTGGGCTACGCGGCGGCACTGGTGCCATCGGGGCGCCTGCTGCGGCGCTCCGCCCATCCGGAAGACCGGCCCGCGCTTTTCGCTGCGCAGTTCGCCCTGTCGCACGCCTGCTGGTTGGTGACCTATCCGCTGGCGGGCTGGATGGGCAGCATGGCCGGGCTGTCGCCGACCGCACTGCTGCTCGGCGGCATGGCGCTTGCGTCGTCCGTTGTCGCGCTGGCGGTATGGCCAGGTTCCGGCAGCCGCGACGTCGAGCACAGCCACGAGGACCTGCCGCCGGATCACCCGCATCTGCGTGAGGGGCACGGCCGGCACGGCATGGCGCACAGCCATGACTTCGTGATTGACGACCTTCACCCGCACTGGCCGGGCCGCCAGGGATAAAACGCCTCAGTCTGCGCGTGTCAGGCGATGACAATTGTCGTCCGTGAAATTCAGGACCTCGCCGCTTTCAGTTCCCCGGCTGCAGCAGGGCAACCAGACGCGCCGGTGTCGGCGCGCTCGCCGGATCGGTCAGGATGCTGTTGATCTCGGCGCGGCTTTCTCCGGGCAGTGCGGCGGCACCGTAAAGCTCAAGCTTGCCGGCGATTTCCTCGTCCGGCAGGGGCGCATCGAAATTGCCGCGCGCGACGACAGGCTCCGATCGCAGGCGGCGGCCGTCACTCAGCACCAGCGCGACGTCGGCACAGCGCTCCTCCGGGAACGCGTCATTGTATTTGACGCTTTCCTCAAAACGGACCTTGTCCACCAGTTGCCAGACCTCGGGCCGGTCGTAGGACTCCGGCAGAACGTGCTCGGGCAGCACGGTGCCGTGGACGGCTGCGAGGGCCGCCACCAGGGGCAGGCTGTACTGGGCGGCATCGCCCGTGCCCGGACGGCGCGTGTCCAGCCTGGTGGCTTCATGGAAGGTGGACACGATGAATTCTTCGATCTCGTTGATGCCGATCGTGTTCGATCGTGTAAGCGAGAGAACCCCCTCGATCGCCGGATGCGCCCAGCGGCAGACCGGATAGGCTTTGAAGTTGCTTTCCAGGATCCGCCAGCGCTGTCCGATATCGTGCCAGAATTCGGCAACGTCATCCGTCTCGCAGGTGATCGCGGGCGCTCCGGTAAAGCCGTCCTCGGCAAGATCGGCGGCGGAAACTCCGGCCAGCGCGCCCCAGCTGCTGCTGTCCTTGACCATCGAGGGATGGTCGATACAGCGCATCATCTGTGCCCGGGGACCGTAATATTCGGCGATGCCGAGGGCCTGTCGCGTCTGTTCGGACGAAAATCCGCGCAACCGGGCCGCGACGGCCGCGCAGCCAAGGGCGTTCCAGGCTCCGGATGAATGGTAGTCGGCGACTGTTGAGTGAAGCGAGAGGCCGGCCCTGAGCGCTATCTCATAACCCACGATCAGATGCGTCAGCATCTCGTCGAGGCCGCACTCCGGTGCGACTCCGAGCTCTCCCAGCAACGCGGGGACCAGGGCCGCTCCGGCGTGCCCCTTGCAGAGCTGGTGGCCGTCATGGCCATCGAGGGCATCAACGGTGGCCCCGCCGGCAAAAGCGAATCCCACGGGATTGACCCGGCGTCCGTCGAACGGCATCGGGACGTCGCCGGAACTGTAGCGCCGCGCCGCGTGGTCGCGCGCGATCCGGCTCGGTTCGGTCGCAACGCCGCCCGCCCAGACCGCAAGCGTGTCCACCAGGCAGCGGCGTGCCATGTGCATCACGTCCGCCGGGACGCCGGAAGGTTTGAGGCCATGGATGAATTGATGCGTGTCGGCAAAGCTGTTTACGGTCAAAATCGGCTCCCCTGCAGTCGTCGCCCACCTCGATACATGTAGCCGTTCCGGCCCGGTTTCGGAATAGCGCTGATCGGGCGGACACCGTTCCCAATCGCCGGAAATGCCCAAGATCCGAGGGGCGCAGGCGGCAGCCTTCATTGTCTGCGGTGCCAAACGTGATATAGGGCGAAGCGGTTGACATTCTTCTGGAGATGGCGATGACGGAGACGCAAGGGCTGAACCACCTGGGCCTGGCGGTCAGGGATCTGGATCAGACGACGGCATTCTTTACCGGTGTGCTGGGCTGGTCGGAGATTGCAAGAGACGACAGCTATCCGCGCAACGCCGTCACCGACGGTCAGGTTCGCCTCACACTCTGGCAGGTCGACCGGTCAAATGCGGTGACCGCCTTCGACCGCAGGGCCAATGTCGGTCTGCATCACCTGGCGCTCACCGTCCCGACGGAGGCCGATCTGGACCGGCTGGCCGTGAGCGTCCGGGACTGGCCCGGGGTTGAAATCGAGTTCATGCCCGAGCCGCTCGGAGACGGGCCGCGCAAGCACATGATGTTCGCTGAACCCGGCGGTATCCGTCTCGAATTGATCTGGCCGGGCGAATAGACCGCTCCGGGTCGCGAGCCGCAGGTCGCCGACATGCTTGAAGCCTGGATACCGCTGACGATTGCCGGGGCGTTCTTCCAGAACCTCCGCTCCGCGCTGCAGAAGCATCTGAAATCCCGACTTTCGACGGCGGGTGCGACCTATGTGCGGTTCCTCTACGCATGGCCGTTCGCTGTGCTCTATCTCTGGGGCCTTGCCCATTTCGGCGGCTTCGATCTGCCGCGGCCCAACGTCACGTTTCTGGTCTATTGCGTGCTTGGCGGCATCTCGCAGATCGTCTTCACCTTCCTGCTTATCTGGCTCTTCTCATTCCGGAATTTTGCCGCCGGCACGGTCTACTCCAAGACCGAGACGGTTCAGGTGGCGATCCTCGGTCTTCTGATCCTGGGCGACCCGCTCACCCTAGGCGCGGGCGTCGCGATCCTGGTCAGCCTGATCGGCGTGATGGCGCTCTCGGTGGCCGAGACGAAGGTTTCCGTCCGCAGTCTGGCTGCAAGCCTGTTCGAGCGGACGACACTTGTCGGTCTCGCCTGCGGCGCGGCACTCGGGGCCTCGGTCGTGTTCTTCCGTGGCGGCGCGCTGGCGCTCGACGGCGACGGCTTCCTGATCCGCGCGGCCATGACGCTCGCGGTTTCGGTGGTGATCCAGACCGTGATCATGGGTGTCTATCTGCTGCTGCGTGAGCCGGATCAACTCCGCGCGGTCGTGGTCCACTGGCGGCCGTCGCTGTCGGTCGGCGTGGCCGGCGCTCTGGCCTCTATCTTCTGGTTTTCGGCCTTCACCCTGCAGAACGCGGCTTACGTGCGGGCCCTTGGCCAGATCGAGTTGATCTTCACCGTGGTCGCCTCCGCCGTCCTGTTCAAGGAGAAGGTGAGGGGGCTCGAACTGGTCGGCGTGCTTTTTATTGTCGCCGGCATCCTCATTCTGGTCCTTACCGCATCCTGATCCGGCGCTAGGCGCGGGAGTAAAAGCGCATCACCACGTCATCGGGTCCGCTTTCGGTCGTCCGCAGGTGCCAGGTCGCGGGCGGCACGTCCGGTCCGAACAGCCGCTTGCCGTCCGCGGCAATGACCGGAAACGACCACAGCCTGATTTCGTCGACGAGATCGTGCTGCAACAGGCTCTGGGCGAGTTCCCAACTGCCGTGAACCTGAATGAGCGGCCCGTCTTCGGCCTTGATCCGCGCGACGGACTCGGCCGCATCGCCGGGCAGGGCCACCGCGTTGTTCCAGGTCAGATCCGAGAGCGAGTTGGTCACGACATATTTGCGTGCGGCGTTCATGAGCCTGGCCGCCGGGTTTTCGTCGCCGATGTTCGGCCAGAACGCCGCGAAACTCTCATACGTCTTGCGCCCGAACAGGACGTCATAGGGTTCCGGCATGGCGTGTTCCATCACATGCGGCATGATCGTCTCCATATAGGGCGCGGCCCAGCCGCCGTCGAAGCCGCCTGTTGGGTCTTCGTCGGGCATGACCGGCGCCTGCATCACGCCATTGAGGGTTTCGAACGTCAGAAGGGCGAGGGATCTCATCGACTGTCTCCTTGGGGACGGAAGCCTGAATGAATGCGGGTGCCGGAGTAGGAGCATCGGTCCCGGCACCCGTTACACTATCTGATTTGCGGGCCATCGGAACGGGGAATGCCGCGAATGACGGCCACGATTTTTCCGCAGGCATGGTATGGATGCCGGATGCCGGACAGAAACGGCATTTCATGAGGGGATGACCACGTGGCGATGGCAAAGAAAGACCGGATTCGCGCCTTGCTGAAGAGCATTGAGACCGGTGATCCCGGACCGGTCGCCGTGGTCAATGAAGCGAAGTACATCCAGCACAATCCGCAGACGCACGAGGGCAGCGAGGGCCTGGCCGCCCTCTTCGAGCGGCTGTCGAAGACCGGACCCCGCGTCAACATGGTCCGGGCCTTCGAGGATGGCGACTTCGTGTTCGCCCATATGGAATACGACTTCGCGAGCCGTAAGATCGCCTTCGAGGTCTTCCGGTTCGAGGACGGCCGTGCGGTCGAGCACTGGGACAACATTCAGGAACGTCTCGGCCCCAACCGGTCGGGGCACAGCATGGTGGACGGACCGGCCGAGGCCACCGATCCCGAATTGACGGAAAGCAACCGCGCCTGTGTCCGGTCCTTCATTGAAACGGTACTCATCGATGGCCGGACCGACCGCCTCGAGGAGTTCGTCAACGGGGAGACCTATATCGAGCACAACCCGCATCTGGCGGACGGCGTGTCCACGCTCAGGTCCGCCCTTGAAGCCGAGGCCGACGGCCGCAGGCGGATCGACTATCAGCGCGTCCATCGTGTCCTGGCCGACGGCAGCTTTGTCCTCTCCGTCAGCGAGGGCCGCAATGACGGCGTTCACTCCGCCTTCTACGATCTTTTCCGGCTGGCGGACGGCAGGATTGCAGAGCATTGGGACACGACCGAAAAGGTGGCGCCCCGCAGCGAGTGGAAGAACGACAACGGCAAGTTCTGAGATGTGGAAGGCGGGGCCTAGACGGCCCACTCGAACACGTAGCCGGAGATGAGCGAGCCGGTGAGGGCGAGCACGAGGTAGAGCAGAAAGGGCTTGGCCTTGAGCACGGGCACGACGGCGAGCGCGCCCCAGATGCTGACCACCGCGCCGGAAACGAGAAACGCCATGGCGGCACCCTGCGACATGCCGTTGTCGATCAGGCCGCGCGTCAGCGGCAGCGCCGCGTAGCCGTCGATATAGGCGGGCGCGCCCACGAAGACGGCAGCCGGGATGGCCCACCACGTCTCCTCGCCAACGTAAGCCGCCAGCGACCCGGGCGTCAGCGCTGCGTTGAGCGCGTACTCCGCCATGAAGGCCGGGATCAGGCAGACCAGGATCAGCCGGGTCGTGGCCCAAGCCTGGCGCGCGAAGGACCGGCGGCGTTCTTTCGTCTTCCAGACGCGGGCGTCGAATGTCGCCGGCCCGCAGCACCGCGCCGTGCTGAGCTGCCGGGCGAGGCGGTTGTCCCGCAACGCGTCCCTGGCCCAGTCCCGGCGCGCGAACAGCGCGGTCACGGCGCCGCCGAACAGACCCAGGCCGAGGGCCGCAACCGTCTTGCCGAAAGCGAAGGCAAACCCCAGCGTTGCCGCCGTGGTTGCCAGCATGGCCGGGTCGGTGACGGGCGACGACAGCCAGAACGCCATGATCGGAGCGAGCGGCACGCCCGCCACCAGAAGTCCCGCCATCAGCGGCAGCACCGCGACACCGCAGACCGGCGTGATGGCGCCGATCGCCGATGCCGCCACGATCGTGTGCAGCATGCGCCCTTCGAAGGCGCGCGCGATATGTGCGTCCGCGCCGCTGGCGATGATCCAGGCCGCGAGCAGGATGCCGGGCACCACGACGGGCGCCACCTTCACGAGCCCTATGAGCGAGAAGCTGATCGCCGCCAGAAGGTGCCCCGGCCAGAGGCTGCCGGCGACAGCGAGGATGACGGCGCCCACGAGCAGCCACGGGACTTTCGTCCTGGGAGCGTCTGTCTGTGTCGTCTGGTCTGTCATGGGCGCCAAATCCTCCGGCCGCTTGCAAAATAGCGGCGCTTTTTTCATAAATGAAACGAATAGATTGGGAATCAACTATTGGAGAATCGAATGCCACAGCTTGACAGTGATCTCCTGCGCACATTCGTGGCCGTCGCCGAAGCGGGCAGCGTGACCGACGGCGCCACCGGGATAGGCCGGTCGCAATCGGCCGCCAGCCTTCAGATCAAGCGCCTTGAAGGCGTGCTCGGGCGTGACGTGTTCGAGCGCCACGGGCGGGGCGTCGTCCTGACGGATGCCGGCCGGCATCTGATGCCGGTCGCGCGGGATGTCGTCGCGCGCCTCGACGGAGCGCTGCGCGAGATCGCGTCCGATGGCCTTGAGGGCAGATTGAGGCTCGGCATCCCCGACGACCACGGCCAGGCGAAGTTGTCGGAGATCGTCGGCGCCTTCGCACAGGCGCATCCCTTGGTCGAACTCGAGGTGACCTGCGCGCTCAGTGCCGAGTTCCCGCAAAGCCTGTCGAAGGGCCGGCTCGACCTTGCGGTCTACGAGGTCGAGGCCCCGGACGCCGGCGAGGAGATCCTGTTCGAGGATCCGACCTGCTGGGTCGCGTCTCCCTATCGGGATTTCTTCGGCTCCGATCCGCTGCCGGTGGCGCTGTTCGACCGCACCTGCTGGTGGCGCGACGTGGCGCTGGCTTCGCTCCAGGCGCGCAACAGGCCTTATCGCGTGGTCTATTCCAGCCAGAGCGTGGGCGGCGTCATGGCCGCCGTCGAGGGCGGCATCGGTGTCGGCCTGCTGGGCCGGTCCTCGGTCGGGGAGGGGCTGAAGGTTCTGGGGCAGGATGAGGGTTTCGGCCCGACGCCCGTGTCCAAGCTCGTCGTGCGCGCCCGCGACGGGGCGGACACCGAGCTGGTCCACGCCATGAAAGCCGCGATCCGGTCAGCGTTCCTGCGCTGAAGGCGGAAGCGGATGCAGGCGATCTCCGGGCCCCACATATGACCGGTGCGCGGACAAAATTAGCATTCGATCCATGGTAGTCAGGCACGGCGTCACCACCATCCATCCAATCGCTTAATTTAGATCGTTAACCAACATCATCCAAACAAGATAAATTGCAAATGCTAGCCAAATGACAACGAAGATAGCGAGTATTGCAACCGGCCCGGTAAGCGCCGTTCCGGGCTTTATTTTAATTTCAGCTGCCGGAAAAAGCTGAGGAAACCCATGTTCCGTTGATAAATCTGCATCTACTTCGCGGGTCCGATTTGCCCAATATTTCTGCCACGACCTAAGTCGAGAAACCGTCTTGAGGCTAAGCAGGGAGAGAGTAAACCCAACAACAGAAATGATCAGCATTCCCCAAACGGCATTGGGGAACTCGTTAAATGTCCTCCAGGATAAGCCAAAGGCCGCAAGAAGCGCTAGCTGGACAGCCGACAGATAATTGAACCTGGCCCAAAGTGCATCATTCTCTTGGCTCATTCGAACGATCAACATTTTTAGCACTTCAAGTTTTCGGTCTGCGTCTTCTCGATATTGCATTAGGGTCGCTTCTTTCGAGGCCCAACTTGTAATTTATTGCGTCAATTTTGCAGAAATGAACGTAGGAGGCAAAATCTCTGCGCCAGAATTTTCTGACCAACAGACTTAGTCGCAATAGGAATTAACGCATGGCAATGTTCGCCATGGGCACAAAGCGGCCGTAGCCGCCGTCGCGCCGGATCGGCACAGTCGCTGCACTTATGCGACGGTGCCGGCAACGGAACGGATCGTCAGATTGCCAGGTCGAGCCGCGGTTTCCAGAACGGGCGGAACAGCTCGATCTTGGGGCAGCGGTTCATCACCACCTTCAGCCCCGCATTCTCGGCCAGCTCAGCCGCGCGGTCATCGTAGACGCCGATCTGACCCCAGAGAACCTTGGCGCCGATCGCGATGGCCTGTTCGGCGATGCCATAGAATTCTTCCCTGGGCCGGAACACCTCGACCATGTCGACCGGGCGATCGATCTCTTCCAGGGAATGATAGACCCGGATGCCGCGGATTTCGGTCAGCCGCGGGTTCGGGTTGACCGGCAGGATCTCGTACCCCGTTTCATGCAGCACCCGGAGCACGCCGTAGCTGAACTTGGTCTTGTCGTTGCTGGCGCCGACCATGGCGATGGTCTTCACCGAACGGAGTATGTCTGCCAGGTATTCCGGCGTGTAATCGTAAAGGCGGTCAATATCGGCTTCGGGCATCTATGCTTCCTTCGGCGTGGCAATGTCCGCTTTGAGCTCGTGCGGCTCGAGCGGATCGAGAAACGGGTTGCGATAGAGCTTGTCGTGACTTTCGACGCCGATCTCCAGCGTGCAGTCGGAGACCGGCCGCGCGATGCAAAGCAGCACGTATCCGTCGTTGATCTGGCGATTGTTCAGCGCCACCTGCCGGCGCTGGTCGACGTCGCCTGAAGTCAGTTTGGCTGCGCAGGTGATGCAGCCGCCATACTTGCACCCGTAGGGCAGATCGACGCCCTGTTCGCGCAACGTGTCGAGCAGCGGGCGGCGGGCATCGACCGCGTAGGTCTCTCCGCCGCGGTTGGCGATCGTTATGGTCCGGGTGTCCGTCACAGCCAGATATCGCTCGTGCAGTCGCCGCCGGGATAGCGGGTTTCGTGGCAGCGGCTCGGCCCGTTCGGTTCCTGGCCGAAATCCACCATGAAGTCTTCGTTGATCTTCATGCCGCCGTTTTCGACATCGCAATCGATCATCACCATCACGCCGCCCTGGGTGCGGATGTCGGGATAGAACTGGTTGTCCCAGGTCGAAAACAGCGAGGTCGTGACATAAAGCCGTCTGCCGTCGAGGGAGAGCTGGAACATCTGCGGGCCGCCGGCCACCCTGACGCCGTTGACCTCGGGCGCCTTGCCCAGGAGCCCTCCCATCCAGACCTGGCCGGTGAGCTTGGGATTGTGCGGGTCGGTGATGTCATACTGGCGCATGTCGCCATGCAGCCAGTTGTTGAGATAGAGGTACCGGTCGTCCATCGACACCAGAATTGCCGACATGACGCCGGGAATCGGTATCGGCCATTCGGGGTGCGGCTCGTTTTCCACGTCGATGATCTTTTCCCACTCCCATGTTCCGGCTTCGGACTTCCAGAAATGGATCACATTGGCGCTGAGCGCCGCGCCGCAGAAGCCGTGGCTGCTGTCCGGGTCGTGGTGGAACTTGACCTCAAGCGGGATCAGCCCGTCCTCGCCAAGATACTTGGTCTCGACGGGAACGCGCTTTTCGAAGTCCCAGAAGTGCAGGCGGCGGCCGTATTTGAGGTGGCCCACCTCTTCCAGGTCGAAGCCCGGCATGAAGGTGTTCGGGGCCGCCCATTCGGAACTCACCATCACGTTGTGGCGCGGCTGATACCAGAAATCATAGCCGAACGGGATGTCGCCCATCGAGGTCTCCCAGCGGCCCACGATCTCAAAGTCCTTGTTGAGATGCAGGTAGCCGCCTGGCGCTTCGCCCATGGCGTCGCCGAGGAACGAGATGATGATCTCGGACCCGAGGCAGTGGACGGTGTGCGGTCCGGAGAGGTTGGTTTTCGCCTTGATCTCGGCGCCGTCGATCACCTTGTGCAGGCGCGGCGCACGAGGGTCGGTGGCCGTGTCGACGACATGGATGTTGTTCGAGCGGACACCCGGCACGAGCAGGTACTTGCGCGACATGGAGGCGTCGTCATGACATGACGAACAGGCATTCCAGCCCATGTGGTGCAACTCGTCCCCGATCCCCGGCATCTCCAGCCGGTGAATCACCTGTGAATAGGTCGGACTGTCCGGATCCGCGTCGATCGTCGCCAGATAGTCGGGCTTCTGGATGCCCGTGCCGGTGTAAATCGCGATGGAATAGAGGAGTTTTTCGCGTGGCGCCTTGATCGCCTCCGCCGGGCTTGCATATCCCGGGCCGCAGCACGGCGTCTCACCATTACCACTCATGTCGTTTTTCTCCGGCCAGCGTGATTTTCGACTTGGCTTCCAATATAGTTTGTCCTATTCCATGAGACAAACGTCTGTAAAGTGATAAAAATGCATCTCGATCGACTTATTGCTGTTTTGGAGACCGTGGCCATTGCCGGGCGGGCGGTGTCGCCAACGGATGTGCAGCGCGTCACCGGACTTCCGCGTCCGACATGTTACCGCCTGCTTCAGACCCTGGCCGAACATCGTCTGCTGGATGAGCCTGACGGGGCGTCGCGGTACCTCATTGGCGAGCGTCTGAAGCGGATTGCCATCCTGGGCCAGCCGGATGTGGATGTGTGCCTGGCTGCCGCGCCGATACTGAGGGAAACGGCCATTGAATTCGGCGAAGCCGTCTTTCTCTCCAGGTTCCGGGACAGAGAAGTCGAGATCACCCACGTGGAAACGCCCATTGACGCCGCGCGGTCCTTCATTCACCCCGGCCTCGGCAACCGGCCCATGCACGCCTGCTCATGCTCAAAGGCGATAGCCGCCTTCGCCGACGAGGCGTTTCAGAGTGAAATCCTCGCAAGCCCTTTGCGCGCCTACACGGACCAGACCAAGACCCTGCCGGGCGAGGTTGAGCGGGAGTTTGCCGACATACGCCAACGTGGCTATGCGGAGTGCGTCGAAGAAATCGAAGTGGGCGTCTCAAGCGTCGCCGCGCCCATCCGCATAGGAAACCTCGGGGTTCCGTTCAGCGTCGGCGCGACCGGTCCCATCCGTCGCTTTACAAGCCGCCATCGGGAAAAGATCGGTATGGGTCTGATCGAGGTCGCCGGCCGGATCGCTGCGAACCTGCAGCTGGCCCGCGCGGGCACCTCGATCTGACGGCGTACCGGGAAACAGTATTACAGGGGCCGTCAGGAATGCACTCCGGCAGGGACAGCGCGTTCCGGAAGTTCAGCTTCGGAACGCAAGTGCGAAAATCTCCCTTCTCCGAAGCCGCGCTGCGCTGGGGGGCAAAGGGATTTTCGGTCTACAACCACATGTACATCCCCCGAGACTTCGGCGACCCTGTTCAGAATTTCTGGAACCTCGTGAACGAGGCCATTCTGTGTGACGTCGCGGTCGAGCGCCAGGTCGAGATCACGGGCCCGGAGGCCGCACGGTTCACGCAGTATCTCAGTTGCCGCGATCTTTCGAAGTGCCAGGTCGGTCAGTGCAAATACGTTCTGATCACCGACCAGGATGGCGGCATCATCAATGATCCCGTTCTGCTGAAACTCGCAGAGGATCACTTCTGGCTCTCGATTGCGGACAGCGATGTGCTGTTGTGGGCGAAAGGAGTGGCCCTGAACGCCGGCATGGACGTTCGTATCGGTGAGCCGGATGTTTCGCCACTTCAACTTCAGGGTCCGAAATCGCGCGACATCCTGCGGGCGGCGTTTGGCGATGGCCCTGCGGAGCTGAAGTATTATCGCTTCACCGAATACGACTGGAATGGCGTGCCTCTGATCATTTCGCGGACCGGTTGGTCGAGCGAGCTGGGATATGAGATTTTCTTGCGGGACGGGTCTGCCGGCGACCGTTTGTGGGAATACCTGATGGAGGTCGGGCGGCCGTTCGGCCTCTACCCCGGGCATACCTCAAGCATACGCCGCATCGAAGCGGCGATGCTGTCCTATCACGCGGATATGACCCTGAGGAACAATCCGTTCGAACTCGGGTTGGATCGTCTCGTCGATCTGGAGATGGAGGCCGATTTCGTCAGCAGGTCGGCCCTGACGCGCATCAGGGAAGAGGGGGTCACTCAGCTGCTCGTCGGCCTCGAGCTTGAGGGCCCTCCGCTCGCAGGTTCGAACGACGAGCATTGGCCCGTCACAATGGATGGTCAGGTTATCGGTCGGGTGACGTCCGCGATCCATTCGCCACGTCTGGAGAAAAACATCGCATTGGCGATGATGGTTCGCGAACACACAGCGATCGGTACTCGGGCGGTCGTCGATGCGTCAGGGCAATCGCGAAACTGCGAAGTCGTCCCGAAGCCGTTCTACGATCCTGCGAAATCGATCGCTGCGCGAACCTGAAAAGCATCCTGCAGAGGTGTTCGCAAAGCGTTGCCTCATTTTCGGGGCGGGCCTGCAAGAGTCAGCCTCAGCTCACCGTGAACTGTCCCATCATGCCGTGGTCTTCATGTTCCAGGATGTGGCAATGGTACATGTAGGGGTGCGTCTTTCCCGCGAGGTGATCAAACCGCACGACGATCTCGGACCAGTCGTCATCATCCAGAACCACCATGTCCTTCCAGCCCTGCTGGTCGGGCGGTGCCGGGGCGCCTTCCATGTTCTCGATCAGGAACGAGCAGCCGTGCACATGAAACGGATGCGCGCCGTCATCGGCACGGATGCGCCAGCGCTCCCACTCCCCACGCTTCACTTCCTCGTTGATCACGTTCATGTCCATCACCGCACCGTTGATGGTCATGGTCATCGCGCCGTGCCCGCCGTGCTGGTCATGCCCGCCACCATGGCCCCCGTTCATTTCCAGCATGAAGTCGCGCGTGCGTACGATTTCCGAGGGCTTCGGGCGGACAATCTCGGCCATCTTTTCCGGCAGCGGCGCGGTGTGCGCCGGCAGCGTCCTGTCGGGCAGCAGGGTCAGCGACGGCGCCGGTTTGCCTGAGCTGAATAACCGGTTCAGCACACTGCTGACGGGACCTGCCTCGTCGTCAAACGCGTCTTCGAACAGGGTGAGCAGGCCGGCGGGCGTGCCATCGGCCAGATCCACGACAATATCGCAGCGCTCCCCGGGCGCCATTTCCATTGATGTCATCTCCACCGGCGCGCTCAAAAGACCGCCATCACTGGCAATTTTGTGAAACGGCCTCTTGTCGGCAAAGGTGACGATGTAAAAACGCGCGTTGGCTCCATTGAGCAGCCGCAGCCGGACCTTTCCGGCCGGCACCGCCGCAGAGGGCGAGATGGCTCCATTGATGATCACGGTGTCACCGAGCCAGCCGTCCTCATCGGCATCTTTCAGCGAATACACCAGACGGCCCTTCGCATCGAAGGTCCGGTCCTGAATGATCACCGGCAGGTCATCGACCCCGTAGCGGCGCGGGAGCGGCAAAGCATCGCTCAACTCGTCATCAATGATCATCATGCCGGCAAGGCCCTTGTAGACCTGTTCACCGGTCCTGCCGTGGGTGTGCGAGTGGTACCAGCAGGTGGCTGCCGGTTGCACGATCGACAATGTGGGTTGCCAGCTCTCCGATGGTGCGATTTCCAGCTGGGGCCCGCCGTCCACGTTGCCCGGCACATGCAGGCCGTGCCCGTGAATGGAAACGCCCTCCGGCAAAGTGTTGTGGTAGCTGAGGTTGAGTTCGCTGTTCCGCCGGGTCCGGATGGTCGGGCCCAGATAGTCCTGACTGATGCCCAGGGTCGGCGTCTTGACTCCGGGGGTAAAGGACCAGGCTCCGGAGCGGATCGTCAGGTCGAGCGGCTCCCCGCTGGTGCCGTCAAGGAGTGGGGGGATCGGCAAGCGGACCGGCGCGGTCCCGGCCCACGCAGGCGCCATCAGACCAGTGCTCACAAGGGCCGTGCCACCGGCTACAAAGCGCCGCCGGGAGAGGGTAAGCGACATTCCGGATCTCCAGACAGAGGATAAATTGAACGCACCTATTGCGAGGCCGGGTCGGCGGCTCGCCGACCGCTGTGACGACAGTAACTGGCTGAATTGAGCCAGAAAATCCATCGGACAAATGCCGGATAAGCCGGGCCGGCACATGCGACATAAGCTCAATCCTGGAACTGCTGCCGCATGTCGGACCGGGCCGAGTGGCACGCGGGCGACTGTGCGCAAGCCGTGTCAGACGGATACGGGTTTGCGCATGACGGCGCAGACATAGTGTTTCTCGCCAGTTCGGAATCGGGCGATTTCCTCGCGCGCCGCCGCACCGGCAAACGAAAAGGACGCCACCAGATTGCGCAAGGGGGCGGGCACGCGCCGCCGCAGCATCTCCTGCTTCCGCGGGTCGGCCAGCTCGAGCGCGCGCGCGATATTGGCCGAAACATCTTCAATGCACTCCACCTCGTACCTCAAGGCCTCCAGCCGGGCGCGCAGTTTTGCCATGCCTTTGGCGCTTCGATAATCCGCCAGGAGGAAATGGCCGCCAGGCCGCAAGACCCTGTCGACTTCTGCAAGAAACCGCTCCTGGTCGGGATAGTTGAGCGACGACTCCACATTGATGAGGATGTCGCAGCAGGCGTCCGTAAGCGGAAGGTTCTCGGCATCGCCTGCGATGAACGAGAGGCCGTGGCGTCTGATGTATTCGGAATTGCAGAAATCCACGGCAGTCTGGGCGAGGTCGACGCCCTTCATGGATCTGGGGCTGAACACATCAAACACGTATGACGTGCCGCCTCCGCGGCCGGAGCTCACTTCCAGCGCGTCCCTGTCTGCCCACGACACCTTTGCGGCCAGACGGTGATAAAGCTGAATGGGATACCGGTGTTTCTCCTGCCCCTCGGAAAGCTCTACCAGATGAGGATTTCCGTTCACCGGAGCATAACCGTGGTTCATGAAAGCCAGATCATCACCGGTGTCGAAACGCGAAATGAAGTCGTACCAGTGATTGGCGAAACGGCTCTTGGTCTTCTTGGGGAGTTTTTTCCAGGTTTTGTACATCTTGCTTTTGGATCGCCTGCCATTTGATGAACATCGCGACGACAGTCATTGAATGACCCGCACCAAAAGCTCCATCGGACCAATGCCGGATAGACGGGCTTGACTCATCCGGCATACGGTCAATTCTTCGGTCAGAGTGCTGGATGATCGAATTCCGGTCACAGGTGGGAATGAGGAAGACGCCATGTTCGACGCGATGGGACAGACTCGCGGACGGCAATTGATGTTTGCCGTGATTATGCTGTTCGTCTTCGGGATAAGCGGCTTCGAGATTTTCCGTGAGTTTGCAAATGGCGAGACACTCGTCACCATGGCCGACGACGTGTGCTGGTTCGTTTTCAGCGCGATCCTGCTGACGTTTTTCGTTCTCGAATACGTTACTCAACAGCGAGCGCTTAAGGCTCTGCGTGTGCAACTCAAACAGGTCCGGGGCAGGCTCGCGCAGGTCGACCCGCGATCGCAGCAGCTCGCCAGCCAGTATCGGGCCGTCATGCAGAAGCAGTTTGACGAGTGGCTTCTGACGACAAGTGAGCAGGACGTCGTCATTCTGCTGTTGAAGGGTTTGTCTTTCCGCGAGATCGCCAGCCTCCGCGAAACCCAGGAAAAAACCGTCCGTCAGCAGGCCTCCAGTGTTTACCGGAAGGCCGGCGTGACGAGCCGTCACGAGTTGGCCGCCTGGTTCTTCGAGGATATGTTGGAACCGCCACTCAGTGACGACCAATTGGGTGACAAACAATAATGCCCCTGGTCTCGCCCATATGCTGACCGGCGGAGGCTGATGAAAGAGAGAAAATGGCGGAAGTAGACTGGTCGCGGCTGAAGGCGCACGAATTGCGGGCCTTGGCCAATGAAAGTGCCGTGGTGATCTTGCCGATCGCGTCGATCGAGCAGCACGGGCCGCACCTGCCGGTAATGACGGACACACGGCTGGGGCAGGAGATTGCGCATCGCGCTGCGCGAAAAGCCTACGACACCAGACCCGTGGTCGTGACACCGGTGGTCTGGTCAGGCTTGTCCGAGCATCACATGCCGTTCGGAGGCACGTTGATCCTGAGTCACGACACCTTCCGCCGGGTCGTGCGGGACCTTGTGGACTCCATCACGCGCCACGGTTTTCGCGATATTCTGATTTCCAATTCCCACGGAGGCAACACAATCGCGATGCAGCAGATCCTGGATGAACTGACGCCGGTGACCGAGGCGACCCTGGTCGCGACCTGTTATGTCAGCGAGGCCGGCGAGGACCTGTCGCAGCACCTCGAGGACCAGCCGGGTGTGATGCACGCCGGTGAGGCGGAAACGTCAATGATGATGGTGTGCGAACCGGAGCTGGTCGATGACAGCAATCTTGACGGTCTGGCGAGCGCGACGGAAGGCGTCCGGTTTCTCGAGGCCGGTGCCGCGTCCTATCGATGGCGGCCGTTTCAGCATGTGACTGAAAACGGCGTTTACGGAAACCCGACGCGATCAAACGCGGACAAGGGCGAAAAGATGCTCGAAGCCGCCGCCGACGCGCTGGCGCGCTTGATCTGCGATCCCGAAACCTGGGCCCCGACCGATGATCTGCGACCGGACAGCGTCGGCGGGGTGCCGTTCAGGGACTGAGATCTGCCGGCCCGAACGAAGCAACGGGATCGTTCGGGCTCAAAGCTGTCGTTTCCGCGCGCGCTATCCTGTCAGTTGGCGTATACGGCCGATTCAAAGGCTACGTATGTCCGCATGTACGGCTCTTCGACAAAGGGCAGTGACTGTGTGAAAATCACACCCGCGACGTCGGACGTTGGATCCACCCAGTAATGCGTATTGCAGACACCGGCCCAGCTTTGTGACCCTGCCTTCCTGCGCCCCGGCACGTCCGCCTCGAATCGGGCTGCAGCAAAGCTGTGGGTCGTGCCCTCCGGCAAATCCACATCGGCTGTCACCGGCGGAACAACGGTGACCATGCGCTCGAACAGCTTTCCTTCCATCTGATCGTTGAGCATGGCTGCCAACGCGTCTTCGGACAGGATGCGATTGCCGTCCAGTTCTCCGCCATTCAGAAGCATCCGAAGCAACTTTACATAGTCCGGCGCAGTCGAATAAAGGCAATGCCCCATCCCGTAAACCTCTGGCTGCGGGGGCGGCGCCAGTTCGAACGGGCCGAAAGTGCCGTCCTCCCCGCGGGCCTGCACATCGGCCAGCCGATCCGCCAGCGCGTCAGGCTCGAACGCGGTGTCGGTCATGCCAAGGGGTTCGAAAATCTCTTCGCGGCAGAATTGATCAATGCGCCGCCCGTCAAGGGTCTCGACGACCTGCCCCAGCCAGTCAATGCCGGGACCGTAACCCCAACGTTCACCAGGGTCATACATAAGGGGATACTTCAGGCCCTGTTTGGTTCCGGACAGGATAGGGGCCGCGCCGGTGACCTCAAGGTACTTTGCCATCTCCGCGTTCCAGAACTCGTATTCCAGCCCGCTGCGGTGGGTGGCCAGATGACGCATCGTGGCTGTCGTATTCGGCGCGCGAAGAACCGGTTTGTCGCCATCCCAGCCATCGAGCACCTGCAGCTCATTCCATTCCGGCAACACGTCGGCGACGGGTGTATCCATGGACATCTTGCCGCGGTCGATCATCATCATCGCGGCAAGTGATCCGATCGCCTTGGTTGCCGAGAAAATGCGGAACACGGTGTCTTCGGCGGCAGCGCGCCCTTCCGCGGCTTGCCCGGCACTGCCGGAATAGGTGACGCCGCTCGAATTTGCGCTCATCGCGACGACGAACGGCACGTCCTGCGCGTCCACCGCGCCGCTCAGCACCCGGTCAATGTTTTCAGATGACACTTTTTCCTCCCATGCTTTTTCTCTGGGAGGAATAGTAATCCACGGACAACATGCCAACAACGCCGCCCGGCTTGGCCGCGTCTGCCAGTCCCGGCATTCGCCACGCCGCGGAACTTTGGCGGGTACGAACTCAAAGCGGTCGTTACCGCTGTCGTGGCGGATCGGCACAGCCGCTGCATCGCTGCGACGGTGTCGGCACCGGACTCGTACAAGTCAGGAAAGCCGCGACCAATATCGGCGTTCTAGTGGGACAAGGCCACGCCTTCGACAGTGACCCTGTGCATCAGACGCCTGAACCCATGGTAGTCGTTGATCGCCTTGTGCCAGGTGGCCCGGTTGTCCCACATGGTCACGTCGCCGGCAGTCCACCGAACCCTGCACTGGAATTCCGGCTGTCTGCAGTGCTCGTAAAGCATCGCGAGAACGGCGGCGGATTCTTCAGCCGAGAGCTCCTCGATGTGCGTGGTGAAGACCGGGTTCACGAACAGGCCGCGCCGCCCGCTGAGCGGGTGGGTGATCACCACCGGGTGGCGCGCATCCTGGGTGGCGGCATCGGCATTGCCGAACCGTCCGGTTCTTGCCGCCTCACTGTCCATGGCGGATCGTCCGAAGGCGTGGCGTGAGGAATGCACTGCCGTAAGGCCATCGAGAAACCGGCGCATGGCCGGTGACAGCGCCTCGTAGGCTGCCCCCATCGAGACAAACAGCGTATCGCCGCCGTAAGGCGGCATTTCGATGGCGTGGAGGATCGAGCCCATTGCCGGGATCTGGTCGTAGGAGTGATCGGTATGCCAGCCTTCGCCAACCGCCTGCTCCTGGTCTTTCTCCTTGAGGACGGTGGCGATCTCGGGATGACCGTCAACCGGCTTGAAGAACCGGTTGACGTTGATGGGGCCGAAGCGGCGGGCAAATTCAAGGTGGTCCTCCGGACCCACGCTTTGCCCTCTCAGAACGATGACGGAATGCTCGGCAAATGCCGCATGAATCTCGTCGAACTGTCCGCCGTCTCTGATATCGGCCCCGTAGATCTCCGCCCCCAGGCCGCCCGTGAGTGGTCTGATGTCCATCTGCTCGCTCCCGGCTTTCTTGCAGGCAGAATAGAGGATTATCAAAGATCGAAAAAACCGAATTAATGTCGCTTAGAGGTGGAATCTACTGATGTTTCAGTGTTCGCGCAAAATAGGCGCTGTCCTTGCCCCGAAAGCGAGCCGCGACGGCTGCCGAGCGCTGCGCCGGGTCGTCGGGTCCGAGAATCTCCGCAACCAGTTCGGACAGGCTTTCAGCCATTTTGCTGAAGTTTGATCACTGCGATATAACCCGGGCATGAACATCTATGCCTTCGACCACATTGTCCTTTGTGTCCGTAGCGTGGACGTTACGCTTGAGTTCTATCAGCGCGTCCTTGGCCTGGAGCCGCGCGAGGAACGGGCCGGCAAATGGTCGCTTCATTTCGGGTCGAACAAAATCAGCCTCCAGGATGCCAGCGCTCTGCCGGGCCTTGCAGAAAAGACGGTGCCGGGCAGCGGTAACTTCTGCGTATTGACCGACCTGCCGATTGAAGATGTGGTCACCCGGCTTCAGTCGAATGACGTGGAGATCGTCGAGGGGCCTGCGGAGAAGGCAGGCGCGGTCGGGAAGCTGATGTCGGTTTACTTCCGGGATCCCGATGGCAACCTCGTCGAGGTCAGTAGCAGAATTCCCTGACCCGCCGACCGTAAGTGACGCTCCTGAATTTCATCGATGCCCGCGGAGGACACCGGGGAGACGCTGGCGCTGTGACACTGACGTCCGCTCTTGCCGCATCGGACGAGCGCCATCTTGGTGTGCGGCGGCTGCCTTCATCGTTCCGGAAGTGAAAACAGGTGAACGTCAGAGCGCTGCCTTGATCGCGCCCAGGGCCTGCTCGATATCATCCGCCGAATTGTAGAGGTGGGGCGAGAAGCGGATGAAGTCGCGGCGCAGCGATGCGATGACGTTGGCCTGTTTCAGGGTTCTTGCGAAGTCGGCGCTGTCCTTGCCAGGAAACCGGGCGGCGACGGTTGCCGAGCGCTGCGCCGGGTCGTCGGGCCCGAGAAGCTCCGCGTCCAGTTCGGACAGGCCTTCGATCAGTCTGTTCGACAGGGCGTGATTATGATCAGCGATGCGCTCGATCGAGATGTCGAGCAGGTAGTTCGTCGATACCGTCGCGCCGAATGCGGTTCCGTAGGCCATGGTGCCGAACTCGTACCGCTTGGCGCTGTCTGCGTATTCAAGCCGGTCGGCCTGAAAATCCCACATGTCACGATGCGACCGCCAGCCGATGATGCCCGGACTGAGGGCCTGGAGTTGCGGCGATACGTACATCATCCCGGTCCCGAACGGACCGCAGAGCCACTTGTAGGTGGACGTCGCGACCGCATCGACACCGCTGGCCTGAACATCGATCGGGATTTGTCCGGCCGACTGCGTGGCGTCAATCACACAGATCGCGCCGTGCCTGTGGGCCGCGTCCGCATAGCGCTTCAGATCGAAGACCTGGCCCGTGCCCCACTCCACGTGTGACAGGCAGACAACGGACGTCGCGACATCAATCAGATCTTCCAACTCGTCGGGGTCGATGGACAACGCGCTGTCTGCCCGGGCCCACCGGATCTCCGCGCCGGTATACTCTGTGACGCGCATCCACGGGTAGATGGTGCTGGGATGCGTGGTCTCAGTTGAAACGATGTTGCTCCCGGCCTCCGGCATCACGGCCCAGGCAAGCGAGGACATCAACACCGTTTCGCTCGACGCCGTGGCGATGTCTTCCGGGGTCGCATTGAAGAGCCGTGCGGCCGCGCCGTTGAGATTGTCGAGGCACTCCACTTCGTCCTGCTCGGTGAAGGCGACGGTTCCCCGTTCCGCAAGCGCGCGCTGCCAGTCCGAGATCACCTCCGCTCCCCTGACGTGGCTGAGGCCGACGGATGCCGCGTCCATATAGACGTACTGTTCCGCCGGCGGGAAAACGTCAGCAGGTCCGAGACGTCCGGTCATTTTTCAATCCCCCTGAATCCTCATGGTTCTCGATGCAGGCCGCAGGCGACGGCGATACCGGCAACGACACTTACCAACATCCCACTCTTCAAGACAGGAGATTTGTCGGATCGATCTGATCGGGAACCGACGGTTTGCGAGACCGTACTTTTGCCACTACATGTACATCCTTGAAGCGAGAGGCCTCTTCACCATGCGGCAAGCACTTGTCATCTTCCTGTCGCTGATACTGCTGTCATCCCCCGGGCTGGTCGACACATCCCGTGCCGGCGAGCGCCCGGCAGCGCGCGTCAACGACCCGGTCTTTGATCCCGGGCTCTCGGACATTCTGCAGAAGGCTCTGGAGCAGGCCGCCCGGGAGCAGGGCGCGGACAACATCTCGGCCAGCCTGTACATCAGTGACCGCTGCCACTGGCAAGGTGCAGCCGGGTTCACCAGGCAGGATCCGGATGTTCGGGTTACGCCGGATACGCTCTTCGCCTTCGGCAGCATCACCAAGACCATGGTCGCGGCGATCGTCCTGCAGCTTGCCGAGGAGAAAAAGCTCGGACTGGATGACAAGCTCGGAAAATGGATAACCGGCTATCGCAACATCGATCCGGCCGTCACCGTCCGTCAGCTGCTCAACCACAGCAGCGGTCTCAACGACTTCATGGGCAGCCGACGGTTCCGGTCCGATGTCAGGGCTGATCCGGATCTGAGGTTTTCGCCTGAGGATGTCCTGAAATACGTCAGGCGGCCCCTTGCTCCGTCCGGCGAGGGCACGCACTACACCAACACGAACTACATCCTGCTGGGCCTCATCGTTGAAGCGGTCACGGGCAATCCGTTCGAGCATGAACTGGAAAAGCGGATTACCGGTCCGCTGGGTTTGAGCAATACATCTCTTGCAAATCTCGCAGAGCGCAAATCTGATCCCCGGCGCTGGGCCAACAGCCTCGCGCCGCCCGGGTCCATGTTCAGCGCCATCTGGACGGCAGGCGCATTGGCGTCGACATCAGGAGATGTGGCGAAGTGGGCGCGTGCGCTCTTCGCCGGCAATGTCCTGCAGGTGGCGACGCGGAAGCGCATGCTGGTTTTTGGCGAGAGGCAGCTTTCGGATTTCCGAATACCGATGGGGCTGGGTGTCTGGAATCTGTCATCCAACGGAATCGTGGCGTGGGGCCACGGCGGCCGTGTCGAGCCGTATCTTTCAAGAATGGCCTATCTGCCGCAATTCAGGCTGAGCATCGCCTACTCATCCACTGGCGGCCGCGGCCAGGCCATTCCCGGAAAGCATCTGTTTCGCGCGTATCTGGCCAATCGACCGGGCGACATTTCAGTGTGTTTTGAAAGTCCGAACTGATCGCAACGCGAAGTCGGCATGCCGCCGCGATCTATCGGAAGGGTGGGCGTTCAGCCGCACCGCGCTGAGGCAGTGCGGCTGAAGCAGCTTCATTTCTTGGGCGTGAGCTTGTGGATGTCGCCTCCGTCCACGGCGGCATAAAGGCTGCCGTCAGGTCCCTGGACAACCGACCGGAACCGGCCGGACGCCATCGGCAGGGCCATGGAGGTGACGTTCTTTACGGACTTGCCATCGTCGGCAAGATCGATCACGTCGATCCGCATGCCGACGGCCGTTCCGCCAAATCCGATCCCCATGATGCCGACCGCAAGGCGGCCATTCCAGGCACCCCACTGATCTCCGGTGAGGTATGTGGCCGACGATGTCCCCTGGGACAGGCCGTTATTGTTCCATGCCGGCGGCATCGCGTCCGGGAAGGACTTGGTGTCCGTCATGGGCATGAATTTGACCCGTTCCGCGGGGTCCATGCCTTCCATCTGGTTCGGCATGTAACCGCAATAGTTGTCGGGGCAATCGCCGCGTCCGGCCCTGTTGGGGCGCGGATCCCATCCGGCATTTCCGCCGTTCACCAGCACCGTGATCTCATCGGAATGCCAGGGCCCGTGTTCCGCCGTGACCGGCGTGCCGTCGCCGGGGCGGAAGGCAATGCCCTGCACGTTGCGGTGACCATAGGTGTAGATCCGGGAATCGAATCCCTCAGGCGGCTTGTTGTCCGGGTTCGCCTTGCCGTCGCGGTCGATGCGCAGCACCTTGCCGCCGATCATGGTCGGGCTTTGCGGGACCACGCCATTGTGCGTGTCGCCGGTCGTCAGGAACAGCGAACCATCGGGTGCGAAGCGGACCCGCCCGCCATTATGCGCACCCGGACCGCCGAACGGATGCTCGGTGGCCTTCGGCTTGTAGGGAACGTCATCCACGATATCGGTGCGATCGGACACCGAAGACAGATCATCGCTCACCTTGAAGCGCATCAGGCGGTTGGTGCCGGGCGCCGTCTTGTTCGATGTGGAATAGACATAGAGGTAGCGGTTGTCGTTGAAAGACGGGTCGACCGCCACGCCCATCATTCCCGCCTGGCCTTCGCAGAACAGATCGCCCGCCGTGCTGGCATAGCCGCTCGTTCCGCCCATGCCGAGCAGCGCCTTGGTGTCACCGGAGGGAAGCCGGACTGAGAGGCCTTTGCATTTCTCGGTGTAGAACATGGTGCCATCCGGCAGGAAGGCCATGTCCCAGGGGCTTTCCAGCCCGGTCATTACGGTGGAGTGCGCCAGGGTGGGCGCTTTAGCATGTCCGTCCGCCGCAGCTGTAGCACTGTAGGACACACTGGCGGCCAGCGCCGCGCAGATCGACCACAATGTAACAGATCGTCTCATGATATTTCCTCCCGTTTCTTATTTGGTAGGCCCGAAAAAAACTCGGGCGTTCAAAGCTTAACGCATGGGCCCGAGGCTTCAACGTCTTTCCCGGACTGCGGCAAGTCTCAAGAACCAGACAGACGGTGCACCCATCCTGCTGACAGCCCGGCCGCGAATATTGGTTATCTCGGAGTCGATGACTTCAGGCCCAATCCTGAAGATTACTCGCCAAAAATGGCAACATGAAGTGCGTCAAACCGTTGATCGTCAACGCGAATGATGTGGCGCGGGCCGTCCCGGCGCCAATCCGTGTCAAAGCCGGTGCCGGACATGGTGGTGTCGGCCCGGATGAACTGGCCGTGGCTGAACGACAGAGTGCGCTTGAAGCCATTAGAGAACGTCACCACAACAGTGGCATCGCCGCCGCCGCTGCGCGCGACACCGAACCGGCATGTCGCCAGTTCCTGGCCGCGGATTTGCGCACATTGCAGGCTGCCCGTCGCGTCGAACTTGCCCAGGCGCGCGCGCTCAGCGGTGTCGTCCGGGCCCATGGGTACGGTTCCATCGGGCCCGCGCGCGGGTTGCAGGTGGTCTGCCGGAACATAACCGCGGGTTCTGCCGCGCAGGGGCTGGACAAGGCACCAGATGCGGTCTGCTGCCGGTGCACATCCGTGATTGAACAGGATTGCTCCCTCATTCACCGCGGCAAGGACCGCAGCATCGCGTGAGCCCGACTTGCGCAGGGAAAGCCCGTCGGGAGCGGAGACCTGCCAGCGGCGCGGACCGCCCGCAGCCGGGGAGGCGGCCCTGGCCTTGGCTGCGGCGCTCTCGCCTTTTGCCACGTGGCTCAGGCCCAGGGCAGGGAGCGCGACGGCGAGCGCAATGCAGGCGCTCAATGCGGTGCGGCCCATGCGCTTTCTCCCTTTCGCCGTCTACTTGAAGGCCTCCGCCACATAGGCTGCCAGGTTGTCGATGTCCTCATCCGACAAGTTCTTCGACAATGACATCATGATTGCGGAATTCGGCCCGACTTTTTCTCTGGCGCGGTACTTGGTGAGCCGGTCGTCGATGTAGGCCGCGTCTCTTCCCTTGATGGCGGGGAAACTCGCCATACCCTTGCCCGTCTTGCCGTGGCACTGAAAGCAGTTCTCGAAATACCGCTTCTTTCCCGCTTCAACATCTCCACCGTACGCTTCCGCCGTGCCAAGGGCGAAGGTCGCCGAGATAGCCAGCAGCATGAGCCTTGTCATTAAGGGTCCTCCGATATCGTTTTGTGCGCGCATCTGAGCGCGACCCGCGTCGACCCTCCAAGATTAAGGTCCCTTCAGGGCCTGTCAATTCGGCTTCGGCGATAACGCGCGCATGACAATGTGGTGAACGCACTGGTAGTTTCGGGCGCGGTCACTACGTAACGGACAACAAGATTGCAACCGAATTGTGGAGACCAGAATGCCCGCAACCCGACGCCAATTCCTTGCGCTCGCCGCTTCGCTGCCCGCCCTGGGCGTGGTCGCGTCCGCCGCCAGCGCGAAGACCCCCGCCGTCTACGCCAACAGGGGCATTGCCATCGACGGCACCGATGCGGTCGCCTATTTCACGCAAGGCAAGCCGGTGGCCGGTTCGAAGACGTTCTCGCACAAGTGGAACGGCGCGACCTGGCTGTTCTCCTCGGACGCGAACCGCGCGAAGTTCGCCTCCAACCCGAGAGCCTATGCGCCGCAGTACGGCGGCTATTGCGCCTATGCGGTGTCCGAAGGGTATACGGCGTCGACCGTCCCGGAAGCCTGGAAGATCGTCGACGGCAAGCTCTACCTGAATTACTCGCGCAGCGTCCAGCGCCGCTGGGAGCGCAATATCCCCGCGCGCATCAAGGCGGGCAATGCGAACTGGCCCGGCGTGCTGAAGTAGTCCGCGGATCGGACACCGCCGGTCCCCATATCCGGTCCGGCGGATTCGATGCCAATCGGCACGGTTGAAGTGCCGACAGAAACTTGAGACCCTGCCGCTCTCGGATCAGAGACTCTTGAGGGTGGGGGGATCATGTCGGACCCGTATGCAAATCTGGCCTCCGAGGAAGAGGCCATTCAGTTGCGCATCGCCGATGCGATGGATGCGCGATGCCTTGAACCGGCGCAGGTCGCCATCCGGAAGGCGTACCTGAGCGGTCTGGACCTGCCCGACGGCGCGTACGCGGTCGAGTTCGGATCCGGCACCGGGCATGTCACGCGCGATCTCGTCGCGATAGCCGGTGCCGAACGCGCCCATGGCATCGAACCCTCGGCTGTCATGGTCCGGCGGGCGGAACAGCACTTCGCGGAGGAGCCCGCGCTGAGTTTCGAGGTCGGCGACGCCAAGCGCACCGGTCTCCCGGATGCATCCGCCGACCTCATTCTTATGCACACCCTGCTGTGTCATGTCCCCGGACCGGAGGACGCCGTCCGCGAGGCGTTCCGCGTGCTCAAGCCCGGCGGACTTCTGGCGATCTGTGACGGCGACTATGACACGGCGACCGCCCAGATCGCGGATTACGATCCGCTGGACCAACTCATCCGCTTCATGATCAACCAGAACGTGACCAACCTCTGGATCATGCGCCAGATCACGGACATGCTGACCGGCACGGGTTTCGAACTGGGAGCGCGTCGCGGTCACGGCTACGTTGCCGAGGGCGAGGCGACGTACTTTATGACGGTCATCGACCGCGGGGCGGACCGGATGGCGGAAACCGGTCTTCTGTTCCCCGAAACGGCCGAAGCCATGAAGGCCGAGGCGAGGAGCCGCCTGGCCGCCGACAAGTTCTTCGGCTTCATGTCCTATGTGAGCCAGATTGCCCGAAAACCGTCTGCCGGCTGAATGCGGCCGGCGTGACTTGGCCTCGAACGCGCGGTTTGCATCCGCCGCGCGATGTGGCAAGCACACCTTCGGAACCGACCCGACGGCACGATTCTCCGCAAACAAGAGGGCACCGCAATGCTCGAACCCGCTGCGCTCATTTCATTGATTGATCACATCGCGGTCCTGGTGTTCGCCCTGACCGGCGCCCTGGTCGCCAGCCGCAAGCAGATGGATATTTTCGGCTTTGCCTTGCTGGCCGCGGTCACGGGGCTGGGAGGGGGCGCTGTCCGCGACACCGCGCTCGGCACGCTGCCGATGGTCTGGGTGCAGGAACCGTCCTACCTGCTGGTCTGCGCGGCGACGGCCTTTCTCGGATTTTTCTTCGTCCAGCACATCCGTTCGCGCTACGCGCTGATCCTGTGGCTCGACTCCCTCGGCCTGTCCTTCTTTGCGGTGCTCGGCGCCGACAAGGCGCTGGGTGCAGGCGTGGACCCGGTCATCGCGGTCATGATGGGGGTCGTCACGGCCTCGTTCGGCGGCATCATCCGCGACATCCTCGGCGGAGAGAGCCCGCTGATCCTGCGCCGGGAGATCTACGTCTCGGCCGCCCTGCTGGGCGCGGCCATCTATGTGCTCTTGGTCGTCGCCGGGCTTTCCGGCACAATCGCCGGGGTGACGGGCTTCACCGCCTGCTTTGTTCTCCGGGCGCTTTCGATCCGGTATCAGCTGTCCCTGCCGCGCTACAAGCCGCGTCCCGGACGCACATTCACGTAATCCGGGTATGCGGAAAGAGACGCCAACGATGCCGGACCGGTCACATCAGGAAAACGCCTTCTGGCGGCAGCAGGATCTGGACGGTCTTGAATGCTTCAGGGCCGGCTTCACCGATCATCGCTATCGGCGCCATAGCCACGCCGGCTATGTCATCGGCGTCGTAACGCATGGCTGCGAAGTCTTCTGGTGTCGCGGCGCGCATCATACCGTCGAGCCCGGCGACATCATCCTCGTGAACCCGCAGTCTCAACACGACGGCGAAGCCGGCTGTGACGCCGGCTGGCGTTACCGCGTGCTCTATCCGGACGAACGCCATCTCAACGGTCTGATGCGGTCGGGAAAGGGCGGTTCGGCGGCGCCCAGGTTCAGGCACTCCAGGGTCCGCGACCCGCTGCTGGCCGCTCGCATTGCGAACTTCCATGCAGCCTGTGAAGGCGGCGCGCCTACGACCGCCCTCGAGGAGACCTGGAGCGGGATCCTGCTCGACCTGGTCGACAGGTATGCCGAAGTGCCGTCGCCCGCATCGCTCGACCTGGCGGTGCCCGACGCCATCGAACGCGCACGCGGCATCATCATGGAGGAGGCGGACCGGCCGCTTTCCCTTGCAACAATCGCCGGGCGGGTCGGTCTCACGCGCTGGCATCTCGTGCGCAAATTCAAGGACACCTTCGGCACATCTCCGCATGCCCTCCTGATCGACCGCCGGCTCCGGATCGCCAAGTCGCTGCTGGACTCGGGCGAGCCGATCGCATCGGCCGCCGCGGCTGCCGCGTTCACGGATCAGAGCCACTTCAGCCGGCATTTCTTCGCCGCATTCGGCATGACGCCCGGCGCCTACGCGCAGGCGCGTTGCTGAAGCGCAATTTCCTACAAGACCGCTGGACGCCCTTCGCGTAGTTCACGCCTTGAACAGAAAGGTGAGCTTATGCGGACAAACGACGATGTTGCGGCGGTCCTCGACGATGTGATCGCCTGGCAGCGGCACCTGCACCGGAACCCGGAACTGGGGTTTGAGGAAACCGCAACGGCGGATTTCATCGCCCGGAAGCTTGAAGACTTCGGCCTCGAGGTGCATCGCGACATCTCGGAGACCTGCGTGCTGGGCGTTCTGCGCGCAGGCACTAGCGACAGAACCGTCATCTTCAGGGCCGAGCTCGATGCCCTGCCGATCCCGGAGAACACCGGGCTTGCCCATGCCTCGGAAGTCGAGGGCGTCATGCACGCCTGCGGCCACGATGCGCACAGCGCCATCCTGCTGGGCGCGGCCCGCGTGCTCGCGCAGGCACCGGCCTTCGACGGAACGGTCTGTTTCCTGTTCCAGGCCGCCGAGGAAGTGCTGGGCGGCGGCAGGAAACTGGTGGCGGACGGCTTTCTCGACCGGTTCCCGGCCGACGCGGTGTTCTCGGTGCACAACTGGCCCGGTTTCGCGGAGGGACATGTTGCCGTGGCAACCGGGCCGATGATGGCCGCCGTCGATGATTTCACCGTCTCGTTCCAGGGCACGGGATGCCACGCCGCGATGCCGGACCTCGGCGATGACCCCGTGCTGGCGGCGGCCGAATTCGTCAGCTCCGCGCAGCGGATCGTCAGCCGTACGCGCAATCCGCAATCCGCGCTGGTTCTGAGCTTCACCCAGATCCATGGCGGATCAATCAACAATATCGTTCCGGGAAAGGTCGACGTGCAGGGGACCGCCCGCTTCTTCGATCCGGCGTTCTCCGGTCACTGCGCGGAACAGCTCGGGCGGATTGCGGAGGGAATTGCGAGCGCTCACGGGCTGGCATGCGAACTCGATTACCGCCGTGGCTATCCGGCCGTCATCAATACGTCCGGCGGCGCGGAACTGGCTGCCTTGGCGGCGGGCGGCTTTTTGCCTGAGGCCCGGGTGGAAAAGGACCTGCCTCCGTCCATGGGCTGCGAGGATTTTTCGTACCTTCTGAACGCCGTGGGCGAGGGGGCTTATGTCTGGCTCGGCGCGGGCGAAGTCGGGCCCGGCGAAGGCCTCCACGGCGACCGGTACGTCTTCAACGAAAACCTGTTTCCGATCGGCATCCGGTTCTGGCAGGCGCTGGCCGCACGCGCGCTGCCGCCGCGCTGATCTGCGCGCCGGCTCGTGCCGGCCGCTTTGCCGTCTTGACATTTGCGGACGGTGAAGGCGCATTCCGGTCATGCAGAGACTCAAAGGTCATTGGCAACTCATCCTCGTCACCGCGCTGGTGTTCGCGCTGTGGTCCACCCCGGTGGTGCTGCCGCTGAAGATTCTGGTCGTGTTCCTGCACGAGCTGTCCCACGGTCTCGCCGCGGTCCTGACCGGGGGCACGATCGTGGATATTTCACTGTCGGCCCGCCAGGGCGGCCATGCCGTCACGCGCGGCGGCAATGTCTTCGTCATCCTTTCGGCCGGCTATGTCGGGTCGCTCCTGATCGGCGTGGCCTTGCTGGTGGCGGCGCTGCGCACCGATGCGGACCGCATCGTCATGGGCGTGTTCGGCGGGATCATGCTTGCCGTCACCGCGTTCTTCATCCGGGACCTGTTTGCCGTGATCTTCTGCGGGGTCACGGGGGCGGCCATGGTGGCGGTCGCGCGTTATCTGGACCGCACAGTAAGCGACATGCTGCTGCGGATCATCGGGCTGACGAGCATGATCTACGTGCCCTACGACATTTTCGACGACACCATCGCGCGGTCGGGACTGCGGTCCGACGCCTACATGCTGGCCGAGCGGTTCGGCGGCACGACGGAGTTCTGGGGCGGGCTGTGGCTGGTGCTGAGTTTCGCCGTCATTGCCCTGTGCCTGCTCTACGGCATCGGCCGGAGCAGCAACCTCGCGTTTGGCGGGGCGGGGCAGGGACCTGGGCCGGATCACCCGTAACGGTCGAGCCGGTCCTGAAGGAAGGCGTAGCTTTCCCGCGCCTGGTCGATCTCGGCCCGGTCGGCCACGAGCCGCATGAACTGCTCGTCATAGTCGTCGAAGCGGAGCGGATGCAGCGTCTCGTCGACCCACGGCGGGCAGAACAGGGAACTGCCGTAGTCCCGGCCGGCGCGGTTCAGGCTGACGAAGTAGATCTGGTTCTCGAGCGCGCGCGTGACCGCGAAATGGTGCCAGCTGTGGAACGACGGATCCCGGAAATAAGCGCCCGCGTGCAGGATGATGTCCGCGCCGTGCTCCACAGTGAGCGCGCGGGACAGTTCGGGAAAGCGGATGTCGGCGCAGATGATCGGCGCCAGCCGGAAACCGCTGACATCGAAGGCGAAGAGCGCGTGCCCCGGCGTGAAGAACTCTTTCTCCATGGACGCGCCGAACTGCGCCAGATGGATCTTGTCGTAATGCCCGGCGAGCGCGCCGTCCGGACCGGCCACGGCCAGCGTTATGCGGAACCGGCCGTCTTCGTCGCGCCGCGGGAAGCTGTAGGCCACATGGGTGTCGAAGTCGCGCGCGACCGCCGCCCACGTCTCGAAGGACGGGCCGTCGAGCGCCTCGGCCAGCCGGTCGAGCTGTTCGAAGGCGGGGCGCGAGTATTCGATGCTGCTGAGTTCGGGCAGCACGACGACGTCGGCGCGCTCTTCCGTCAGGGCCGCGCGAACCTTGCCGCCGAGTGCCGCGATGTGGCGGTCCCGGTCGGCCGCCGTCCGCGTCTGCGGGACATCGGCCTGGCAGGCGAGAATGCTGAGTTTGTCAGAGGCGCTCATGTCTGACTGAAATACCATCGGGGCAGCGAAAGCAGAATGTTTAACTGCTGCCGGGCCGGGCGCGCCGGATATTCCATTATCCGATACCAGGTTTGCATATCTCTATTTGTCTCGATAACGAGGCTTGATCATGATGGCCTTGAAGAGTGCGATGCCGGGGTCGCCGAAGGCGGCCGGGCTGACGCATTATCTGCAGCAACATTGTCAGCAGCAACAGTGGAGCCGTCATCTTGCGCAAGTCCGGACCTCAGGCGGTGGGTTTGAGCGCAGACGTGGCGCGTGCCGTTGAGGCGGAAGCGGCCGTGGCGCCCGGCCGTGGCCGGCGGGAGGATCACCGGCTCATCACCGGCACGGGCTGCTTCACGGACGATGTTCCACTTGATGACCCGCTGTTCGTTACATTCGTCCGCAGCACCGTCGCGCGCGGCAGGATCGTCTCGATCGACACGGGCGAGATCGAAAACCAGCCGGGCGTCGTGGCGGTGTTCGCGGGTGCGGACGTGGGCCACCTCGGCGATCTCGCGGTCAATACCGTCCTTCGCGACAGCCGCGTCCCGCCGTATCCCGTGCTGCCGGAGCGTGACATCAACGCCGTCGGCCAGCCGGTCGCAGCCGTGATCTCGACCACACGCGCGCTGGGTCAGGACGCCGCCGACAGCGTGATTGTCGAGACCGAGGACCTGGACGCGGTCACCTCGATCGGGGACAGCCGGGCCGGTCCGCAGATCCATGCCGCCGTCCCGGACAATGTGGCGGTTGCGCAAGCCTGGCAGAGCGGCGATGCCGCATCCCGCTTCGCATCCGCCGCGTTCGTCGTCGAGGCGCATGTATCGCATCCGCGCCTCGCGCCGGCCTCGATGGAGCCGCGCGCCATCGCGGTCGAGTACCACCCGGGCGAGGACGGCCTCACGGTCTGGCTGTCGACACAGACGCCGCACCGCTCGCGCAGCCAACTCGCGTCCATTCTGGGGATCGCCGAAGACCGTGTGCGCCTGATCGCGCCCGACGTCGGCGGCGCTTTCGGCATGAAGGCCTCGCTCTACCCGGAAGAGGTCTTCGTCGCCTGGGCGGCCCTGCGGCTGAAGCGGTCCCTGCGCTGGACGGCGACGCGCAGCGAGGAGTTCCTGTCGGCCACCCACGGGCGGGGCGCCGTGACGACGGGCCGCCTGGCGGTCTCGGAAGACGGCGACTTTCTCGCCCTCGACGCCGAGGTGACCTGCCCGCTCGGTCACTGGCTGCCAAGCAGCGCGGCGATCCCCGCCTGGAACGCGGCGCGCATCCTGCCGGGACCCTATGACATC
>CBDHYJ010000055.1:0-81635 GCA_965275905.1 Hyphomicrobiales bacterium
CTACAAGGCGAACCTTGCCGTGCTCCGGGTTGCCGACAACCTGACCGAAGAGCTTCTCGACATTACGACCTGAGCGGATGCCGCCTGATTGGCGGCGTGCTGATGACGGTTCCGGCTTTTATGGTTAACGGGACATTAATAACTGTCTCCTATCGTTCCATTTGAGGGCTTTAGGAGAATCAAAATCATGGCTCAGTCAGAAAGACGCGCGAAATCCGATCGCCGCGAGTCGAAGGACCGCCGGTCGGGGGTCGACACCCGTTCGGAAGCCGAAAAGCTTGCGCAGGGTGAACGTCGCAGTGGCGGGGACCGGCGATCCGGCGAGGATCGCCGCGCAAATCCGCGCTAGGGGACTTTCCACCAGTTGTAGGGGCGGGGCATGGTCTGACCGGGGTGTGTAGTGCCCCGGTCAGGTCATTAAGGGGCCGCTCGTTTCCACTTCACCTGGCGATGAGACCCATGTGGATGACGCTGCCCGTGGCGTCGACCGTTGCGCTGCGCACCGACTCTTCCGACGTCAGGGTTTGCATCCGATAGGCGTTCGGCAGCTTGCGCTCGAAGGACCTGCCGTCGCGGGCCGACCGCAGAAACGAACGGACCCCGGCCGTGGTCGGGAGCGTGGCGGACTTTGTGGCGGCTTCACCGACGGCCTCCGTCGCCGCCAATCGCAGCAGCTTCGGCCACATCTTGAGGAACAGGCCGTTCGACGGATAGATATCTGCGCTGTCGATCTTGCCGTTCACCGCAAACACCATCCCGACGATATCGCCCCGGCCTTGTGGCGCCGGCATGAGCGCGCGGGTGTAACTCTCGACCCTGCGGTTGAGCGTCTTGTCTTCAAGCGTCAGCTGCAGGCTGCTCTCCGATTCCGAGGCCGCCACGCGTTTGCCCACGGAGGCCGAGAGCTTTTTCTGCGTCTCGATCACGTTGCGCCAGATGACGTCCTGCGTGGACGGCGTACGCGGTGAACTTTCACCCCGTGGCGGCAACCCGATGAAAGGCGCTAGGCGCCGGACGATCTCCGACCGGGTCTGCAGGGACGGTTCGACGACGTGAGGACTCGCGAGTGCCAGACGTCCCGATTTTGACGGCAGCATCTGATAGGCGCTTGAGAACCGGCCAACCTCTTCCGCACCGCGTTTCGACCAGCGGTCCCGTTCGACACAGAGCGAGCCGATGGGCACCGGCTTCGAGTGTGCCGGCACCAGCATGCTTACGGTCAGCACCCGGTCCTGGCGACCGCCCTTCACGATGTCGCCGCGCTGGATGAAGACCGGAAGGTCGCCGCGGTTTCGGACTGTGAGCCGGTGCACCGAACCGGTTTCGATCACGTCGACGGTTCCGCGTTCCAGAGCTTCGGCGAGGGTGAGGGGAACCGGACCCGGCTTCGAGGGGCCGTGAACAAAATAGACCGAGAGGTTCTGACTGGTGTGCGGGCCCGATACCGTGTCCGGTGTTTTGGCGAGCGCCGCGACGGCGCCCAGGAAGAAAATCAGGAACGACAGCAGTGCCGCTACCCGCAAGACCGATCGATAGTCCATGATTGCGTCCTCACTCCAAAAACCCTCCGCCCGACGTTTAAGACGCCGGGCGGGAGAGATTCCTTGGGTGGCTCCGCAGACTTTTTTTGAGGGCCTCCGCTCGCTCGGCGCTCAGTAGAACTGCCTGGGCAACCAGAGTGCCAGCGACGGATAGGCGATCAGAAGCGCGATGAGCGCAAACATGGTGACCACAAACGGCAGCGCGCCGAGCATCACTTCCTTGATCTGGCCCTGACCGCGCACGCTCTGGACGACAAACAGGTTGATCCCGATCGGCGGAGTGATCAGGGCCGTTTCCAGCAGCACCATCAGCAGAATGCCGAACCAGACGGGATCGTAGCCAAGGGCCACCACGATGGGCGTCACCAGCGCGGCGGTCGTGATCAGCATGGAGAAGGTCTCCATGAAACAGCCGAGCGCGACATAGAAGACGATGATCATGAGCAGGGTGGCCAGGGGCGACAGGCCGAGCCCTTCGATGAAGGCGGTCAGTTCCCGGGTCAGGCCGATGGCGGCAAGGACGAAGTTCAGGAACACGGCCGCCAGAATGATCAGCATGATGATCGCGGTCGTTCTCATGGTGCCTTCGAAGCTGACGCGCAGAAGCTCGAACGAGAGCGTGCCATTGGCCGCCGCCAGGCCGAGCGTGGCGATGACGCCGACGGCCGCGGCTTCCGTTGGCGTGGCCCAGCCGGCATAGATCGATCCGACGACGATGAGAAAAATGAATCCGGGCGGCAGCAGGAACACGAGGCTCGCGAGTTTTTCGCGCCAGGCAAATCCGACCTTTTCTCCGCCCCAGGCGGGCCGGAGGGCGCAGGCGATCACGATCGTGGCCATGAACAGGCTGGCCAGCAGAAACCCCGGAATGAAGCCGGCCAGATAGAGTTCCGGCACCGACGTATCGGTCAGCATGCCGTAGACGATCAGATTGATCGACGGCGGAATAAGAATGCCGAGCGTGCCGCCGGCCGCGATGGTGCCCAGGAACAGGCTTTCGCTGTACCTGTGCTTCTTCATCTCGGGCAGCGCGACTGTGCCGATGGTGGCGGCGGTGGCAACACTGGAACCCGACGTGGCCGCGAACAGTGCACAGGAGCCGATGTTCGAGTGCATCAGTCCGCCGGGCAGCCAGGACAGCCACTTGACCATGCTGTCATACATCCTGGCCGCCACGCCCGAGCGCAGCAGGATTTCACCCATCAGCACGAACATCGGAATCGCAACCAGAAGGAACTCGGTGCTGTTCTGCCAGGTCGTGTCGCCGATGGCGCGGTGCAGCGGCATTGCCGAGAATTGCGTGCTCAGGATCACGCCGAGCCAGCCGAGGGCCGCCGCTACGGGGAAGCTGAGCGCGATCATGACAAGGAGAATAATGACGGCGGCGAGCAGCATCACGCGGCCTCCTTCTTGTCGGCGCTTTCAGTGAGGTTGCCGGTCTCCTGGGCGATCTCCTGATCAAGCGACGGGATGCCGACAAGTTCCTGCGCACCTTCGAAGTCGCCCCTGAGGGTCCTCGTGACGGCCGTGACCAGCACGGCCATCGATGCGAACAGGCAGAAGCACAGACCGAACAGCCAGATCCCCTGTGGGATCATCAGCGGTGTCTGCAGCGGCGTGACGGATCTCGATCCGAAGGTGATGCTGTCAGAGACGATGGGCAGGGCATACCAGACAATGAGGCCGAACAGGCCGGTCAGCGCGCAAAGGCTGACAATGTCCAGTACCCGCCGGACCGGGGCCGGCAGCATCTGGTAGATGAAGTCGATACGGATGTTCGCCCGGGACAGGACGGCATAGGCAAAGGCGCCTGATGTCGAGGCGGCGAACACATAACCGGAAATCTCATCGGCGCCGGCGATGCTGAAATTGAACAGCTTTCTTGTAATGACGTCGAACGTGACCAGCCCGGCGGACAGCAGCATTGCCCAGCCGCCGGCCTGTACGAGTATGCGTGCAACAAATTGCGTCGCCGTGAGCATGATCCCCTCCCAGGTGCGTGCTTCATGGTGACGGGCCGGCGGAGAGCGGTCCCGGACCGCTTCTCCGCCTCCGCGGGAGTGTTACCTGGCAACGGCCTTGAGATTGACGATCGCCCCGACCGTGTTGTTCCAGTTCTCGGCGCAGTC
The DNA here is from genome assembly GCA_965275905.1 of Hyphomicrobiales bacterium. GTDB lineage: Bacteria > Pseudomonadota > Alphaproteobacteria > Rhizobiales > JAJFHC01 > CBDAQD01. Next base: position 3,671 of record CBDHYJ010000055.1, read on the forward strand.
CTCGCCGCAGCGTTTGGCCCACCGCGCGAGAATAACGTCCTTGGCAATCTTGTCGCGCAGGGCGAGATCGGATTCACTCGGGACAACGTGCGTCATGCCGCCGAGCGGTGCGTCCGCACCGAGCGGGCAGTCCTTGGTCGTCAGGCAGGCGATGGCGACGTCGTCCTCGGTCGCCGTCTCTTTCCACATGGCGTCGGTGAGAGCATCAAGCCTGGTTCTGAGGTCGGCCTGCTGTTCCGGGCTCAGCGTGTTCCATTTCCTGAGGTTCATCGCGCCGAAGGCCAGTCCCCATCCGACCCGGAGTGTGTAGGCGTACTTGGCGACCTGATACCATTTGGCGGTGTACGCCGACATGGTCCCGGTAATGGCGCAGTCAACGACGCCCTTTTCCAGGGCCGGGATGACCTCGCCGAAGGCGACGGTCACGCTCGTTCCGCCGGCGCCCTCGACGAAATCGCCGAGCGTCGTGGAATAGACGCGGATCTTCTTGCCTTCCAGATCCTTGAGACCGGAGACCGGCGTCTTGCACCAGAGGGTCTGGCTCGGGAACGGATAAAGCTGGAGCAACTTGGCCTGATAGATGCTCTCGAACGCCTTTTCCAGGATCGGCCGATAGGCCTCGGCGACCTTGCGCTGGGTCGCGATGTCCTGGGTGATCGTCGACAGGTCCGCGCCCTCGAACAGGGCATTCTCGGCCGCGACGTATCCGGGCAGGCCGTGGGCATAGTCGAAGACGCCCTGCTTCAGGAGCCGCATGATCTCGAAGCCCTTTAGGCCGAGTTCGGAATAGGACCCGATCGTGGATATGAACTGGCCCTTCGATTCCTTGGACAGGGCCCGCCAGAACGGCGCTTCGTGTTTCTTGTAGTTTGTCAGGCTCGACCACGTGCCGACGACACTCAGCTTGACCGGATTCTGCTCGGCCTGAGCCGGAACAGCCGTGACGGCGGCCAATGCGACCGCGGCCGCGGCTATGGTGCTTTTGAATTTCAACAATTGCGGGGTCATGACAGTCCTCCTTTACTGGTCTTGGCGTTTTTTGGTTTCGGGTTTGCCGGTCAGGTGCCGGCGATGCGCGCGGGCGGTCTGTCGCTCGCAAGATCCGTGATCAGCATGGATCCGGGCGCGTGGGTGATGGCGATTTCGGGCCGGGCCTGTTCGAGCGCGACCTGGGGCGTGACGCCGCAGGCCCAGAAGACCGGAACTTCATCCGGCCGGATGCTCGGCGGGTCTCCGTAGTCGGGCCGGGCCAGGTCCGCAATGCCGATTTCGGACGGATCACCCTGGTGAACCGGCGCGCCGTGGGCGTAGTCGTAGCGGCCGGTGATATCCGCGGCGCGTTCGAGATTTTCCCTTGAGACGGGCCGCATCGACACCACGATCGGACCGCTGAAGGCGCCCGCGGGCTCGGCCTGGATCGAACACCTGTACATCGGCACATTCGTTCCGGTCTCGATATGCCGGACCGGAATGCCGGCGGCGAGAAGCCCTTCCTCGAAGCTGAACGAACAGCCGATCGCGAAGGTGACGAAGTCGTCGCGCCACAACGCCGTGATGTCGGTTGTCTCGGTGTCGAGCCGGCCGTTGCGATAAACCCGGTAGGCGGGCAGATCCGTGCGCATGTCGATATCCGCACCCAGTCCGGGCAGAGCGGGATCGCCCGGGTCGGCCATGCCGATCAGCGGGCAGGGCCGGGGATTCTTCGTGCAGAACTGCAAAAAGTCGCGCGCCGGTCCGGCCGGCAGAATGACGATATTGGTCTGGATGTGGCCCAGCGCGATGCCGCTGGTGTGACTGGAATAGGCCCCGCTGCGGAACAGGCCGCGTGCCTGGACAGGCGTGATGCCGCTGTAGTCCGGGCTGTCTGGGCTGTGCGGTTCCATCGGCTCTCATCCCCTGTTTCAGAGCGCAATGGATTCGGTACAGCGATGCCTAAATAAAATCCAATTCCAAATTTTTCTAATGACTGATCAGAAACTTTTATCAGTAGCAAGCACCATCGCTCAGGTGTCGGCGATGTCCACCGCGAGGCCCGCGGCGAATTCCGCAATCGCGTTGCGCGGTTCGCTGCTGTAGGAGGCGGTGAAATTCAGATTGCCCGGATGCCAGTCGAACTCGAATTCCATGAGTTCGCCGGATTTGAGTTCCCGTTCCACCACGCGTGTCGGCAGGGTGCTGAAGCCGATGCCGTCAACCGTCAGGCGCAGCATCGCGGAGATGGACGTGGAGGCGAAGATCCGCGCAGGGACATCGCTGTGTTCCCGGAAATAGTTCCTGATTTCGAGGTGTGGCCGGGTGTTGCGTGCGTAGCTCAGGATCGGGTACGCGCGAAGATCCTCTATCGAGAGCCGGTTGCCGGAACCGGTCTTGAGTGCCGGTGAACCGATCCAGGTCAGCGGATAGCTGCTCAACGGTTCGTTGTGGATGCGGTATTCCGAGACCGGGCCCAGCAGGAACGCCAGGTCGAGCTTTCGTGCGATCAGGTCGTCGCGCAGGTTTGTCGTGACATCGACGGACAGGTCGACATCGACGTTCGGGCAATGCTCGTGCAGCGCGCTCAGGTACTGCGGCAGCCAGGTGTGCACGATTGTCTCCGAGACGCCGAGCCGGAGCACTCCGGAGAGGGTCAGGCCTTCGCTGGCCCGTTCCCGGATCTGGTTGCTGAGGCTGACGGCTTTTTCCACGTAGGGCAGCAGCTCGAGGCCTTTTGCCGTGAGCCGGACGGACCCGGTGTTGCGCTCGAACAGCTTGGCGCCGAGTTCGTTCTCAAGGCTCGCGATTCGGGCGGAAATGGCCGGTTGCGTCGCGTGCATCTGTTCGGCCACCTTGCGGAAGCTGCGCAGCTCCGCGATCCAGAGGAAGGTCTCCAGCTGCTTGAGTTGCATTCCAAACCCGCCTTCTCAATTCTCGTCGATCTTGATCAACTTTTTTTATTGAGAATGGCCGGGCAGGACAACCTGCGGCGTGCGGATCAGGGCCGCCTCGCGATCAGATCGATCTCGACGAGGGCGTTTACGGCAAGCGCGGTGACACCGACGCAGGTGCGGCCGGGCAGTTTGCCGCCCTCGAAATAGGAGCGGTACGTCTCGTTCATGGCGGCATAGTCGCGCTCGAACTCGGTCAGGTAGACCCGCATGAAGGTGACATGTTCAAGACCGAGGTTCAGCCCTTTCAGCACGATGATCAGATTATCCATGACGCGTGCGGTCTGTGCCTCGACGCCTTCCGGCAGGGGCGCGTCCGGGGCGTCCGGGTCGGTCGGCATCTGGCCGGTGACGAAGATCCAGCCGTCGGCCTCGACCGCATGAGAGAAAGGGGCGACGGGCCGCGGCCCGTCCGAAATCATGTGATGGATGGGCAGCGGCATGTGCGGACCTCACTTCCTGTTGAGCGACAGCCTGTCGTAAAGCGTTCGGCCGATGGAGGTGTCGACGGCTTCCGCCTCCTCGGCAACTGCGTCCGGATCGTCTTCGTAATCGTTCCGGGCCTCGGCCGCCGCCGCTGCGGCAGCCCGCTTCTCCTGAACGCCGGCGGCAATCCGGAATGACAGGAACAGGCGCCAATAGTACCAGCCGTAAATCAGAAGCACGATGACGAAACTGTGGATCGGCGTGGTGCTCGGATGCTTGTCGTAGCCAAAGAGGGTGGAGGCCAGGGTCAGGGCGACGAAAACCACCCCGGCGATGGCCAACATGTGAAAGAAAATCGGAAAGGACAGGCAGATGTAGCGCTCGATGAATTCCCGGTTATCTCCCAGCCGGTTGACGGACCAGAGCGCGATCGTGCCGAAGATGGCAGTCAGGATCATCAGGCCGTCGGACAGGTGCGTCCAGAGGTTCACCGCATGGTCCGAATAGCTCTGGAAATAGGTCGTCAGCAGCACCGACTGAAAGAAAAGGAAAGCCGTCAGATAAAACAGCCTCGAGAGCGACGAAACGCTGCCTTCCCTGAACCTGCCGGCCAGTGCCCGGTCGCTGAATATGTTCATTGCTCCGCCCACCCCTGGAGAACACACGCCCGCACCGCGAGCATTAAAGGTGGCAGGCTTTGGCGTGTCAAAGCCTGTGCTTAAAGACGGTTACCAGGATAGATGCCAAATGCGGCCTGATGTTGGGGATTTGTGGTGCGGGAGGGGATCGGACCTCCAGCTCTGTGCCGATCACGAGGTGTCTGCGGGCAGCGACGGCTGCCGTTCCATGTCATTTTTCATCCTGTCCAGCAGATTCACCGCTTCGGTTGCGTACGCTCCGATCCAGCGGTCGTGGATGCGCTTGATCGGAAGCGCGTCGAGGTAGTTCCATCGCTGCCGGCCGACACGCAGTGTCACGACAATGCCGGCTTTCTCCAGGACGCCCAGATGCTGCATCACGGTGCACCGGTTCAGGCCGGGAAACCGGGCACACAGCTCGCCTGTCGTCTGCGGCGTATCGCGCAGGGCGTCCATCAGCCCGCGCCTGATCGGCGAGGCAAGCGCGCGAAAAACCTTGTCGTCGTTGGCTTGTTCTGACATGTTATATTTTTATAACATATTTAACCGGAAAGCAATGGAGGCCGGGATGGATTTGAGGTTTGAAGTCAGCGGCCGGATCAACCGGCCCGTCGAAGAAGTGTTCGAGGCCGTGGTGAACCCCGAGAAATTATCCGGATACTTCACGACCGGAGGCGCAAAGGGCCGAATCGAGACCGGCGCCGTGGTCTACTGGGACTTTCACGATTTCCCGGGCGCGTTTCCGGTGAAGGTCGTCGAGGTGGAAAAAGACAAGCGGATCGTCCTGGAATGGGAGGGTGACGACGGGGGCGACGAAGGAGGCGATGCCTACGACACAAGAGTCACGATGCGTTTCGAGTCCCTGGACGACGGACGAACACTGGTTTCAATCGCCGAAGAAGGGTTCAGACAAACGCCCGGTGGGCTAAAGGCGTCCTACGGAAACTGTCAGGGCTGGATGCAGGTGCTCTGCGCCATGAAGGCTTACCTCGAGCACGGCATCAACCTCCGCGAAGGGATGTACAGATAGAGTGATCGGCGATCCGGCGGGATTTTGGTGGAGCCGAGGGGAATCGAACCCCTGACCTCGTCATTGCGAACGACGCGCTCTCCCAACTGAGCTACGGCCCCGTTCCGGCGGACCCGCTTTACGGGCCCTCCCATGGGTGCGGGTTTTAGGCGCGCCCGCCCGCATGTGTCAAGCAAAGCACACCCGGGCAGGCCGGCTTCGCCCGGGCAAATCGTCCCGCTTGCGGAATTGCCGGTGTATGGGTACATGTTGCACACCATTACACCGGCGAACGCGGAGGCACCTGCAGGCGGCCATGATATCGATTCTCTATCTCATCAGCACCGTCATCACGATCTACATCTGGCTTCTGATCATCGGCGCGATCCTGAGCTGGCTGATCGCCTTCAACGTGATCAACACGCAGAACCGCTTCGTCTACATCGTGGTCGACACGATCTACAAACTGACGGAGCCGGCCCTTGCCCCGATCCGGCGGATCCTGCCCAATCTCGGCGGCATCGATATTTCGCCGATCGTTCTGATTCTGGGGCTGTGGTTTGCACGCAACCTGCTGTTCGAGCTTTTCCTGGGAAGCTCCTTCGTCCGGTGACACCGGCTCCCTACCGCCGGACAAAGGCCGGCGTGGAGCTCTTCGTCAGGCTGCAACCTGGATCCTCTGCCGATAGAATCGACGGAATTTACCGCCCTGACGGCGCGACGACGTCGCTAAAGGTCAAAGTCAGGGCGCAACCGGAAAAGGGCAAGGCAAACAAAGCGCTTATCAAGCTGCTGGCAAAGACGCTCGGGGTCGCCCAAGGCGGCCTCGTTCTGACTGCGGGGACAACGCATCGCAGCAAGACGGTGTTGATCCCGGACGCTGACGGAGCGGACGATACGGTCCGGCGTCTCGATGAACTGTTACGCTGCCTCGGAGGCGACAATGGCAATGACTGAAGTGAGCGACGACAACAAGGTTATTGACGGCAAGGGTTTTGCGGCGGGCCTCAGGGGCCGGATCGCGACGGCCGTCAGCCAGCTCAAGACTGAAAACGACCTGACGCCCGGTCTTGCTGTGGTTCTGGTGGGCGAGGACCCCGCGAGCCAGGTCTATGTCCGCAACAAGGGCAAGCAGACCGTCGAGGCCGGCATGAACTCCTGGGAACACCGGCTCGACGCCACGGCCAGCGAGGCGACCGTGCTCGAACTGGTCGAAACGCTCAACAACGATCCGGCGGTTCACGGTATTCTCGTCCAGCTTCCGCTGCCTGACCAGATCGACACCGAGAAGGTCATCAACACGATCGACCCGGCCAAGGACGTCGACGGATTTCACGTCATCAATGCCGGACGTCTGGCGACGGGCCAGGAAAGCCTTGTGGCGTGCACGCCGGTTGGCTGCGTGATGCTGGCGAAGGACCGGCTGGGCGACCTGTCGGGCGTTGAAGCCGTCGTGGTCGGGCGCTCCAACATCGTGGGCAAGCCGGTGGCGCAGCTGCTCCTGCAGGAGAACTGCACGGTCACCATCGCCCATTCGCGGACCAAGGATCTCGATGCCGTGTGCCGCAGGGCGGACCTGCTGGTGGCGGCGGTCGGGCGGCCGGAAATGGTGCGCGGCGACTGGATCAAGCCGGGCGCCTGCGTCATCGACGTCGGCATCAACCGGATCGAGAAACCGGAGGGCGGCACGCGGCTCGTAGGTGACGTCGCCTATGACGAGGCGCTTGAAGTGGCAGGCTCGATCACGCCGGTGCCGGGTGGCGTCGGGCCGATGACCATCGCCTGCCTGCTCTACAACACGGTCCGTGCGGCGTGCGCGCAGAACGGCATCGCCGTTCCGGCGATCTAGACACGGTCAGTCCGTGAGGCCGAACAGTTCCCGGGGCTCGCGCACGCCCCGGAGTTCGTGGAAGCCGAGCGAGTCCAGCCCGCAATCGTTGCCCGCCGTCTCACGCAAGGTACTGGACACCAGAATGTCGCGCTCGAGCGGGCGGCACAGGGCCTGAATGCGGCTCGCCTCGTTGACCGCGGGTCCGATCACGGTGAAATCCAGCCGCTCGCTGGCGCCGATATTGCCGTAGAACACGTCGCCCAGATGCAGCGCCAGGCCGAACTCCATGACCGGCTTGCCGGCGGCCGCACGCTCTTCGTTGAGGGCGGGAAAGTCGGCGTGCAGCTCCGCTGCTGCCGCGAGCGCATCCCGGCAGACGGCCTTCGGGTCGCGGCCGGTCAGGTCGAACGTGGCCAGCAACCCATCGCCCATGAATTTCAGGATCTGGCCGTTCTTGGCGTGGACGGGTGCGGCCATGGCCTCGAGATAGTCGTCGAGCGTGGCAACGAGCACGTCGCGGGGCAGGGCATCGGTCAGGCTGGTGAAGCCGCGCAGATCGGCAAACCAGATGACGGCGCGGATCGCCTCGGCGGACCCGCGCTCAATCTCGCCGGTCAGCACGCGCTGTCCCGCATCCCGTCCGAGATAGGTTTCCAGAACCGTGCTGGCGACGTCGTAGGTCAGGCGCGATTTCAGGGATAGCGCAAGATAGGGGAGGAAAGTCGAAATCTGTTGCAGGTGTCCGTCGTCGAAACCTTCAGGCCGGTCCGTGGCGCAGGAAAAGAAAATGCCGTCGGCTTCGAGGCCCGGACCAGCCGGGTCGCCTGTCGTTTCAAACTTCCGGGCGATCGCTTCCACCTGCGCGGGATCGTAGGGCACGACAAAGGCCGCATAGTCGGTGATGCCTTCGGCGCGCAGTTCCTCGAACACCATGAATTCGTCCGGATCGTCCGTTGCGAGACGCCGGCGCAAAGCCTGAATGCCGCGGCTCCGCATGTGGTGGACCGGGCTCTTGAGATAGATGTCGTCGTTGACGATGGAGCGGCTGCGCGGAACATGTTCGACCTCGTCGGCGCCGGGGCGCCAGACGAACGTATGCGACCCGTAGCGGGGATGAAGCGTGTACATGCCCATCTGCACACGCTTCATCGGAATCCCAAGATCGTGGAGCTTCCCGCAGAATCCGCCGATCTGTTCGCCGATCGGCAGACCAAGCATGCCCTGCCTCACCAGCCAGAGGGCGAGGTCGTCGGGGGAAGGTGGGGAAATCGATGGACTTTGGATCATCACATGCGGCCGCAGCTAGGTTTTGAGCAACTGGCCCGAACCTAGCCTCACCGTCCGCCGGCAACAAGATGCCTGTCCGCCGGTCCTAAAGTTTCCGGGCAACGATGAACCGGTTCTTCGGCGGGGTGGCCGGATACTCTCCCGTCTCGACGATCTTGAAGCCGGCATCCTCAATGGTCGTCTCCAGTTCGGCGAATGTGACGAAATTGACGTAGGGCGCCAGTCCGAGCTTTCTCATGACGAAGATGATCGGCCGCCAGATGCTGCTCTGCTCGCCCAGGCAGACTGTCTTCGAGATGAACATGCCGCCGGGCTTCAGAAGCTGGTTCGCCCTGTGGACGGAACCGGGCAGGTCTTCCAGGAGATGCAGGATGTTGAAGGCCAGGACCGCGTCGTAGGGCCCCGGGTTCAGATCCTGATCCGAAAGAGTGGCCTGAGCGAAGTCGACATTGCCGACATTCTGATCGTCAGCCTTGCCCCTGCCAATCTCGATCATCCTGGCCGAAATGTCGGTGGCCGTGATGTGTTTCACATCCTTCGACAGGATGAGCGCGGTCGTGCCGGTGCCGCAGCCTACCTCCAGGACAGTGTCGTCCATCGACAGGTAGTGCCTCGTGCGGTCGAGCGTCTGCTCATAGGCCGGCATGTTCTTGATGGGCTTGGCCGCATATTTTTCCGCGGTGCCGTCCCAGAATTTCTGAGTGCTTTGCATATTCACTTTCATACTCGCTTCTTTGACTGAATTGCCTGCCTCGACCTGACGTTTCCGGTATGTGTCTTATGTTTGATCTTGTGTTGCCGGTTTCCACCCGGTGCAGGCGACGCTCATCTGCCGGCAGAGGGTATGGGAGCCGAATGCCAGCGACCGGGTCCGTTCAAGGCCGCTCTCGGCGAGCCAGCGTTCGGCCTCGGCGGTGGTTACCCGGTGGGTGCGCCACTTGAGCTGGACGTAGGCGCCGAGCGCGGACCGGCGCGTGATGCAGGCGATCAGAAGGCCGCCCGGCTTCAGCACACGGACCATTTCGCCGAGCGCGACATCCGGATCGGGCATATGCTCCAGAACATGCGCGGTCATGGCGATGTCGAAGACGCCATCGCCGTAGGGGAGACGGCGCATGTCACCCTGGCGCAGCGACACCTCCAGACCCGCCTTGCGCAGATTGTCGTCGGCCCGGTCGAGCATGGCGGGTGAAATGTCGATGGCATCGAGCCTGAACGGCGACGGCAGCGCTTTCGCGAGGGCACCGGAGAGCGCGCCTGTGCCGACGCCGCAATCCAGAACGCGCAGGCGCGGCCCGGCAGTGACCGTGTTTTCGCTGCCGACGACGCGGCGCAGCATCGCTTCATAGGCTTCCGGAAAACCGATCCGGTCGAGCTTGCGGGTCCATGCCGGGGCGGCCAGGTCGTAGAACCGGGCGAGCTGCGGCGTGCTCAGCGCCCTCCGCTGCAAGGATATGCGCCAGGACCCGAACCAACGGGCGAAAACGGGAATTGTGTCATCCTCGCCCGGCGCCGTGCCGGGCGTGTTCATTCTGTCTGTGTAATACATGGTGTCCTGTGGTCTTTCTGGCGGACAGTCGCCTCGTCGCGCCGTTTCTGCCGCTTAACTATCCATGCGTTGAGCAAATATAAATTGCCAAATTATGCATATATCCATACAAAAATGCATGAATTGGCAAACCGTTTCCTTTGACTGGAATCAGGCCCGGGCCTTCCTTGTCACCGCAGAGGAAGGAACCCTCTCGGCGGCGGCACGCGCGCTCGGCCTGACCCAGCCGACTCTCGGGCGCCAGGTGGCCGCTCTTGAGGACGAACTCGGCGTTGCCCTTTTCAGGCGCAGCGGCCGGTCCCTCACCCTGACACCTTCAGGTCTGGAGTTGCTGGAACACTTCCGGGCCATGGGCGATGCCGCCGGCCGGATTTCGCTGGCCGCCTCCGGTCGCTCCCAGGCGATCGAAGGCCAGGTCAGCATCACCGCCAGCGACGGCATGTCGACCTACTGGCTGCCGCCGATCCTGAAGGAGCTGCGCGCCATCGCTCCGGGACTCGAGGTCGACGTGGTCGCCGTGAATGAGGTCCGCAACCTTCGGCGCCGCGAGGCGGACATAGCAATCCGGCACGTACGCCCTGAACAGCCCGAGCTCATCGCCAAACTGGTTCGCGAAACGACGGGGCATTTCTACGCGGCGACGTCGTACCTCGAAACCCATGGCCGTCCGAAGACGCTGGACGACCTCAACCGCGCGCCATTCGTCGGCTTCGATCAGACCGACCGCATGATTTCCGTCCTGAACGGGCTTGGCCTGTCGCTGACAAAACGGAACTTTAAGCTGACTTCCGCCAATGGTGTTGTCGGCTGGGAGATGGTCAAGCACGGCCTTGGTATCGGATTGATGGTGAAGGAACTTGCCGACATGACGCCCGAGGTAGAGCAGGTGCTGGCCGAACTCGATCCATTCCCGATACCGATCTGGCTTGTGACCCATCGCGAATTGCACACCAGCCGGCGCATCCGCCTAGTGTTCGACCTTCTGGCCGACTCTTTCGCGCGAGGCGCATGAAAGCCGCCCGTGCCGACCTGCTCCAGGCGGAGCCGGGCCGCCCGTTACTCGGCGGCCTTCACCGCGTCGATTGCGGAGCGGATGATATCCACGGCCTCCTCCGGACCGCCCCAGCGCACGATCTCGACCCATTTCTTGTCCTCGAGATCCTTGTAGTGGTCGAAGAAATGCTCGATCCGGTTGATCAAGAGCCTTGGCAGGTCGCGGTAGGATGAGACGTCCTCGTAGAACGGCGAAAGGTCGTCGACCGGAACGCCCAGAATCTTCTCGTCCGCGCCCGCTTCGTCCTTCATGAAGAGGACGCCGACAGGCCGCGTCCGCACGACCGCGCCCGGAACGACCGGGTCGGCACCGGCGACGAGCACATCAACCGGATCGCCGTCATCGGAGAGCGTGTGGGGAACGAATCCGTAGTTGCACGGGTAATGCATGGCGGTGTGCAGGAACCGGTCGACGAACATTGCGCCCGACGCCTTGTCCATTTCGTACTTCACCGGCACCCCGCCGCGTGGCACCTCGATGATCACGTTGAGGTCATAGGGCGGGTTCATGCCCACGGGCACGGCATCTATACGCATGGTTCTGTCCACCTTCCGGTCGTTCGCGCCGACTGTCATATCCTCAGCAGCGCGTCCAGCCTATAGCGAATTGGTCGTATGCGCATCCGGTGCGGCGGAAAAGATGCGGACATACCAGAGCGGCACCATGATGACCCGAAGCCGATGGACCTTCCTGAAAATGGCTGTATTCTGGGGTGGCACTACCGGTATGACTCCCGAATCTGCCGCCCATCAATACGTTCCGCACCCGGCCGCGCCGGCCGTCCCGTGCGGTTGAAACCGGCCCGAGCCACATGTTCCCGAGAGCCCTGTCCAGTGTCGCCGCAATCGCCCTCGCCACCGTGTTGCTGTGGACATCGGCCCTGGTCATGGCCGAAACCAGTGCGTATTCGTCGCTTGCACTGGAGCAGGACTGCCGGCTGGTCGAGCCGTCCGGCGGCGAGGAGGCCGATGGAGCGGAATGGTGGTGCGAAGGCTACCGGGACACCGACGTGTGGGTTGCCGAAGGTGATCTGCGCTTCTTTCTCGGGTACGGCAGGGACGCGAAAAAGCAGTGCTCCGCCGGGCAGACCCTGACCCGCTTCAATACGATCGGCAAGACGCTCGAATGGCGCGTGATCCGCGAAACTCAGGGTTATATGCGTCCGATCGCCACAATCCTGCGCTATCGCACGGAGTCCGACGGGCGCAAGGGGCAGTATCTGGTCGTGACCAAGATAGGACCCGGCGAGGCGTGTCATATGGCTTACGTCAACGTCAGAACGTCGCGCGATGCCAATGCACTGGCGCGGCGGGCCGCTGACGAATTCGCCGAAGACTTCGATTGCCGCCGGGATCAGCCGTTCGTCATGACATGGTCGGGACCCAGTGACGACGGCCTGCCGGCCTCCGGCGGCTGTCCGCGCAACTGACGTTGACGTGCGAGTCAGCATGACGTGTGAGTCAGCGTGGCAGCGGCAGGGAGAGGGTTGCGAATCGAATCCGTGACATTCCCGGCGAAAGCGCTAGCCTGACCGCCTCAAATTCCGAGGAGTGGACATGGATCTCGCGGCCCTCATCATTTTCGCCGGCGCGCTGGCCATTGCCGCCGGTTCTCCCGGTCCCAGCATCGCGGCGCTGGTGACGCGGGCGATCGCCCGCGGCTGGCGTGATGTGGTGCCTTTCATCATGGCGATGTGGATCGGCGAGGCCATCTGGCTGACGCTGGCGGTGTTCGGTCTGGCGGCGCTTGCCGAGAGCCTCCACTGGGCCTTTCTTGCCATCAAGTATCTGGGCATCGCCTATCTGCTCTACCTCGCCTGGAAGATGTGGTGGGCGCCCGCCGAGATTGCCGACAGCGACGCGAAGCAGCCATCCGGCTCGGCGATCAGGATGTTCCTGGCCGGTCTCGCCATCACGCTCGGCAATCCCAAGATCATGGTGTTCTATCTGGCGCTGTTGCCGACCATTATCGGGCTCGCCGGAATAACGATCGTCGGCTGGCTCGAACTCACGATCACCATGCTGGTGGTTCTTGCGGCGATCGACATTGCCTATGTCGCACTGGCGGTTCAGGCGCGGCGCTTCCTGAAGAGCAGGCGCGCGGTGAAGATCGCAAACCGGGTCAGCGCCGGAATGATGGGCGGTGCGGCCGGCGCGCTCGCGTCACAATAGGAGGACCCGGTCAATGGAGCCGACAACAGAGGTCGTGACCGGCATCCTGATCGCCTATTCGGTGTTCCTGCTCACGATCCTCAGTCCCGGGCCGAACAACATTGCCGTCATTGGTACTTCCGTCAGCGCGGGCCGTCCAGCGGGACTGGCCGTGGCGCTCGGTATCGCGACCGGATCTTTCACCTGGGCCATGATGACCGTGCTTGGCCTGTCGGCCCTGCTGGCGAGCTACGCGGCGGCGCTGACCGTCATCAAGATCATCGGCGGTTTCTACCTCCTGTGGCTGGCATACCGCGCGTTCCGCTCGGCAGCGTCGGACCGGGACATCGAACTGCCGGCGGCTGCCGCACGGCCGTGCAGCCTGCGCGGCTTCTACCTGCGGGGTGCCGCCATCCAGCTGACCAACCCGAAGGCGGCGTTTACGTGGATCGCGATCATCTCTCTGGGGCTTCAGGCCAACGGGTCGGCCGGTGCAGCGGTGGCGCTTGTTGTGGGAACAACCCTGATCGCGGTCACGGTGCATTGCGCCTATGTATTCGCGTTTTCGGTCGAGACCGTCGTGCGCGGCTACCGGCGCGTCAGGCGCTATGTGCAGGGGGCGCTCGGGCTGTTCTTCGCCTTCGCCGGCATCCGGCTGCTGGCGAGCCGGTAGCTGAAAGCCGCCTCCAGTCAAGAGCAACATTCCGCCTTGTCGTCTGACCGTTGACAGAATTGTCCGAAAGAGGTGCCGTGAAGCGACGACAATTCATAACGGGCCTTGCTGCCGCCGTGACCATGACATCGTCCACGACCCGTGCCGCACCGCGCTGGCAGAGCGGCCGCCCGCTGCCGGTCAACATCCAGGAAATCTATCCGGCGGTCCATGACGGCGGTCTCTATGTGGCGGGAGGAATCGCCGCGCGGCTCGGCATCCCCTACTTCACCGATGCCTGCTTCCGGTATTCGCCGTCCGAAGACCGATGGACGAATGCCGCAACCCTGCCCGAAGCGCGCCACCACGCGGCCCTCGTGAGTGCCAGAGGCCGGCTGTTCATGGCCGGCGGATTCAACGGGGGCTACACCCATGTCTGGCGCATGCGCGACACGGTCCATGAACTGACGGCGGACGGCTGGCAGGCGCGGACACCGCTGCCAAAGCGGCAAGCGGAGGGCGTGCTGGCGGCACGAGGCAACGGCACGGTTCACCTCGTCACGGGACAGAGCCCCAGGGGCGAGGCGAACAAGGCGCGCAGCGATCACACGGAGATCGCCGACCACTGGGTCTGGGATCTCGGCGGCAAGTGGGAGGCGGCGGCGCCCATCCCGACGCCGCGCAACAGCGGCACGGGCGGGTGGATCGGCGAACAGCTCATCGTCGCGGGCGGGCGGACGCGGAAGGGCAATCTCGATGCCACCGAGATCTATGACGGCCGGGAGGATCGTTGGCGGAAGGCGGCACCCATGCCCCTGCCGCAGGCGGGAACGGCGTCCGTGGTTGCCGGGGACAGCCTGATCGTCTTCGGCGGAGAGATCTTCAAGCCCGAGTCACGCGTGTTTGCCAATGTCTGGCGCTACACTCTTGCCAGTGACGAGTGGACGGCGCTGCCGGACCTGCCGACACCGCGCCACGGGCTCGGCGCAGGCCTCATCGACGGACGGATCTACGTGGTCGGCGGCGCCACCGCTCCCGGCGGGCGCGGCACGTCCAATGCCAACGAAGTCCTGACACTCTAGAGTTTCGCATCGCGGCGGTTGCTTCGACGCCCGAAGCAAATATGTGTCGAACGGGCAACACTCTTGCTTAGATTGACCGGTTCAATTGCGCGCGCGATCGTGCACTGTTACCTTACGTCAACCGGGTAGAATTAACGCATCTGGGGGGCGTTCATGGCTAAATCTTCTGCAGCCCTTATCGACACTCTGAAACGCTCAGCGATCGCGGCGGCATTCGTGGGCGCGGTAGCGCTGTCGACGCCTGCATCAGCGTTTGGCGACAATATGGGGACAGGCAGTTGGGCCGGGTTCTATTTCGGTGGTCATCTGGGAGTGGGCGGCCAGGATTATAGCGGGCGGATCGATACCAGTTCGACGACCAATCCGATCGAGGATCCCTCAGACCTCGATATGAACGGGATCCTCGGCGGTTTTCAGATCGGATACAATGTCCAGTCCGGTTACTGGGTGTTCGGCGTGGAAGGCGACATATCCTTCGTTGACTGGTCGGACCGGGAACGGGCGGCAGTGGCGGATGCCACCGCTCCGGCGGGCGCAACACCGGATACGCTGTTTGGCGATACCGATGTGGTCGCTTCGCTGCGCGGCCGGGCCGGCGTGATCTATGAGAGTTTCCTGATCTTCGGGACCGCAGGCATTGCCGTGACGGATGCGGATTTCGCATACCGGGACGATGAGAGCGGCGCCAAAGGCGGGCTCGACTTCAACGATGTCGGGTTTGTGATCGGTGCCGGTGTCGAGAAGGCGCTGGATGGAACGCCGTGGCGTATCCGGGGCGAGGGCCTCTACTACATTTTCAACGACAGCCGCAGGGCCTCAACGCTGACACAGGACAATGATCCCGGTGACAGGGTCAAGTTCGAAGATGCGTGGGCCGTTCGTCTGGTCGTCAACTATGCGCTCGGCGACCTCTTCAGATAGACCTTGCTGATCCGCGTCTGGCGTCGCGGCAGGGAGGCACGCGGCTCCCATATCCTGAGCTTGCATCAAAGCTTCAAGTTGCGGTGGTTCAGCAGGCGCTCGCAGAGCGCATTGAAGTTCCATATCCAAAGGCCGGTTATTGGCCAAAGCAGGCGGTATAGTCATTGCACTGACTAAATCGTAATGTTATACGCTAACCGACTTGGCGCAACCTCCAGAGGACCTATGAAAAAGGTATTTCTCCTGGCCATGATGATCGGAATCGCGTCAATGGCTTCTCCTTCAAAAGCACATCCAATCACCGAAGCTGAAATCCTCGAAGCGCAGAAAGTGTGGGGTGACGGCATCGTCGCGATCGGCAAGGCCTATACAAGCGGCGGTGATTACAAGGCGCTGGCGGCCAAACATGTGGATACTCTCTACGGCTATGATGAAGGCACCGTCCTCTTCAAGCCGACCAAGGCCGCGGCCGAGCAGTTCCGTCTCACCGAGACCAAAGCCGTCTCATATTTTGTCGGCGGCGTGGTGAAAGAAGACCACGGTTTCGCATTGCAGACGTGGACAAAGGTCCGCTTTGAAAACGCCGGTATCGTCACCGACGTCGGCTCTGCTGTCGCCATGGGCAACTACTTCTTCACTGACGCGAAGACGGGCAAGGAAGCGAAGGTCGAATTTACATTCGGGTATGTTCGCGGCCCTGACGGCAAACTCCTCATCAACGTCCACCATTCGGCATTCCCCTACAAGCCGGGTCATTGACGGCTTGATCCGGGACTGAAAGCGGCACGGCTCAGGCCGGCCGCGGACGGTAATCCGACAGAACGATTTCCTGTTGGGGCTGCAAAGCTCTGGTTTTGCGGCCTCAGCAGGTCGTCCTAGTAAACGGATGCGTCAGCAGCATTCCGCTTCCCCGGTCAGGACAGAGTGGACAATCTTACTGAGCTCTAGAGCTTCGCGTTGCGGCGGTTGAGCAGGCGCAGGCGGAGCGCATTGAGCTTGATGAAGCCCTCGGCGTCGCGCTGGTCGTAGACCGTGTCCTCCTCGAACGTCACGTGCTCCATGGAGTAGAGCGAGTTCGGCGAGGAACGTCCGACGACGGAAGCCGTGCCCTTGTAAAGCTTGAGCCGGACGCTGCCGGTCACCGCTTCAGACGCCTTGTCGACGGCGGCCTGGATCATTTCGCGCTCGGGCGCGAACCAGAAGCCGTTGTAGATCAGCTCGGCATAACGCGGCATCAGTTCGTCCTTCAGATGCATGGCGCCCCGGTCGAGCGTGATCGACTCGATGCCGCGATGGGCAGCGAGCAGGACCGTGCCGCCCGGCGTTTCGTAGATGCCGCGCGACTTCATGCCGACGAAACGATTCTCGACCAGGTCGAGCCGACCGATGCCGTTTGCGCCGCCCAGTTCGTTGAGCCGGGTCAGGATCGTGGCCGGGCTCATGGCCTCACCGTCGATAGAGACCGCATCGCCCCTTTCGAAGCCGATCTCGACATAGGTCGGCTGGTCCGGTGCCTCTTCGGGCGAGACCGTCCGCTGGTAGACATAGGCCGGGCATTCCTCGGCCGGATCCTCGAGCGCCTTGCCCTCGGATGACGTGTGCAGCAGGTTGGCATCGACCGAAAAGGGCGCCTCGCCGCGCTTGTCCTTGGCGATCGGAATCTGGTTCTTTTCCGCAAAGTCGATCAGCTTGGTGCGCGAGTTGAGGTCCCACTCGCGCCACGGCGCGATCACCGTGATGTCCGGGTTGAGCGCGTAATAGCCGAGCTCGAAGCGGACCTGGTCGTTGCCCTTGCCGGTGGCTCCGTGACAGACCGCGTCTGCTCCGGTCTCGGCAGCGATCTCGATCTGGCGCTTGGCGATCAGGGGCCGCGCGATCGACGTGCCGAGCAGGTAGACGCCCTCGTAGAGCGCATTGGCGCGGAACATGGGGAAGACGTAGTCGCGCACGAACTCCTCGCGCAGGTCCTCGATGTAAATCTCCCTGATGCCGAGCATCTCGGCCTTCTTGCGCGCAGGCTCAAGCTCTTCGCCCTGGCCGAGATCGGCCGTGAACGTCACCACCTCGCAGTCGTAGGTGGTCTGCAGCCATTTCAGGATGATCGAGGTGTCGAGGCCGCCGGAATACGCCAGCACAACCTTTTCGACGGAGTCGTGATTTGCCATTGACGGGGTCCGCCCTGCAAGAGTGTCGGAAAAATCGCTGCGCACTATAGGCAAGAACGCCACGCCCGCAAGCCTTGTGATTTCGATGCCCCGCGTCACCCGGGCACAATCCGGCATTAGCGGCTACCGCTGTCGCCGTATTCCGTTCAATATGGTTCCAGAATGCGGGCGGGGACGATCGGAGCACACGGCATGAGACTCGATTTCTGGTTCGATTTCGCAAGCACCTATTCGTATCTGGCCGCGATGGCGATCGAGGAGGCCGCGGCGGAGCGCGATCTCGACCTGCACTGGCGTGCGTTCCTGCTGGGCCCGATCTTTCATGCCCAGGGCTGGGATACATCGCCGTTCAACATCTACGAGGCCAAGGGCCGGAACATGTGGCGTGACATGGAGCGACAGTGTGCGGCCCGCGGGCTGCCACTGGTCCAGCCGATCCCGTTTCCGCAAAACAGCCTCAAGGCGGCGCGCATCGCCATCGCGGCTGAGAAGGAGCCCTGGCAGCCGGCCTATTGCCGCAATGTGTTCGCCGCCCAGTTCGGCGAGGGCCGCACGATCTCCGACGATGCGACCCTTGCGGACGCGCTGACGTCAGCCGGTGTCGAGCCGCATGACTGGCTGGAACTGGCCAACGATCCGGAAGTGAAGGGCCGATTGCGCCGCCAGACCGACGAGGCGATCGCCGCCGGCATTTTCGGTGCACCGAGTTTCCTGGTCGGTGAAGAGCTGTTCTGGGGCAACGACCGGCTGGAGCAGGCGGTGAACTGGGCGGCGGGCGAGCGACACTAGACTGAACTCTGAGAGTTTTCGCCTGGCGCCGTTTTTGCCCTCGGATCGCTTGTTGCCCTTGTAAATCGGGGCATTCATGAGCACATCCGTATAACAATGCCCTCTGACATCTCCCGACTCTCAATCGTCATTTCGGCCAGAGCCGGATGATGCTCGACCAGATTTGTGCAAATGATGATCTGATCATCGGATTCGGGATCATCTTCGTCGCGGTTTTAGCGGTTTGGAGCGAGACTGTTTTTGGCCGGCAATTGAGCCAGGCGGAAAAGTATCTTGATGTGGTCCAGTGGTCGGGCGATCCGCAGAATGCCGGCGTCAAGGGCCATCTCAAGCGCGGCTTGAGAGCAACGACCGGGCTGGGCTACACGCCGGCGGGGCGGGCCCTCTGGTGGCAGGGATATCGCTACTCTTTGGTCAGTGCCGCTCTGATTGTCGTACTGATTCTGGCCTTCAAGACTTCAGCGATGGTTTGTTCCTAGGTGTCTGCGGGTCTGAAGCCGGCTGAACAGAGGCGTATGTCTCTATTGAAGCCATTGAGCCTGCGCACCGTCCAACCTTGTCGCGCAACCTCCTGAACGAACCTTGATTGCGGGATCGGGCTGGCTGCTTCAATACAGGCGGTGAAACGTGATGGCGTTTGCGCGCCGAAGAGCGCACCGAGTTTCCTGTTCGGAAACGAACCGTTCTGGGCAACGACCGGTTGGATCAGGCGGTGGCCTGCGCGGCTCGCAAAAGAAAATAGACGGTAATCGGAAAACCTGTCTCGTTTCATTAATAAAACCTATTGCAAACATAATGCATGTTGATGGTTGATTAACCATGTCGCTTTAAGGTGGCCTCGGGGTTTCTTGGCTAGGGGTCCATTAAAATGTCGATTCGAATCAAGACGATTTCGATCAATCTTTTGATCGCCTGCATCGTTTTCGCGCTTATGGCCTACATCATGGTGCGCGAGTGGAACAAACTCGAGACGCTGAACAGCGCGTCCGAGGCCGGGACCATCGTCAGTGCTGTTTCCAAGGCAACGATCGAACTCTCGCTGGAGCGGTCTCTGGCTCAGGTTGCCCTGAACCTCAGCGACCCCGTCTCGCCGCAGATCCGGCAAATGCTGGACAAGCAACGTGAGCTGTCCGGCCGCCTCTTCAAGGATGCACGCTCCACTCTTCTGGCATCGACCAGAGTTGCTGACCGGCAGTCCTACGCTGAGAGACTTGATGCGATGCTCGGCCAGATGCAGGAGTTGCGCGGTACGGTCGACAAACAGATCAACGTGCCGAAGGATGATCGTTCGCAGAAGCAGATCGTCGATATTCCCAACAGGATCAAAGAACTCGTTTCCGGCATCAACGAATTGGCATTCGATGTTCGGGCGCTCATGCAGGGGGCACCTGCGGAAGTCGTCGCGACGGATCTCGTGATCCAGCAGGCTTGGGCTATTCGGGAGTATGGTGGCCGGGAGCGGACATTGTTTGCGATTGCCACTGCGCAGAAGTCGCCGCTGTCCGGCGCGGACCTGGTCTACATGAACGAGAATCACGGACGGGCCGCCAACGCGTGGGAGTTCCTGAAACGCGAGAAAGACAGCCCGCTGCTGTCCGACCAGGTCAAGGTCGGAATCAGCACGGTCGAGGCGGCCTACTTCACGGAATACGACAAGCTGCGCCGGTCGCTTTTCCATGTCGCGGAAACGGGCGAGTATCCTGTTGAATTTGCCGCGCTTTTTGAGCGGTCGGAAAGCGCGTTGCAGACTGCAATCCAACTTTTGAACATTGCGGTCGAAAGCAATATCGAAACTATCGACGCCGCCGTGAGTGATGCCTGGCAGAAATTGCTCGTTGAAGCGGTGATTGCCCTGGCGGCCCTGTCGCTTCTCACAGTCGCAATTCTCTTTTCGACCAAGAACATCGTCGGATCCATCCGTCTCATGACCGAAGCGATGGCCGAAGTCGCCGGCGGCAATATGGAGGTTGAAATCCCGCACCTCGGGCGGGATGATGAGATTGGCGCCATGGCAAAGGCACTCAGCGTCTTCAGGGACAACGCGGTCGAACGCAGCCAGCTCGAGCAGGCCAAGGAATGCGATCTGGAAGCCGAGAAACGGCGGCAGGACACGATCGGCCAGGCGATTGACAAATTCGAGGCAACGGCCACCGCCGCCGTCTCGTCTGTCATGACCGCCGCCGATCAGCTCAACAAATCCGCCAATTCCCTGTCGGACGATGCGCAGAATGCCGTTGAACAGTCTGCTGCCGTAACCGGTGCGGCGGAGACTGCTTCGTCCAATGTTCAAACCGTCGCGGGTGCCGCCGACGAGCTGTCGGCATCGATTCAGGAAATCATGCGGAGTGTCGGCCGGGCAGCCGAGCAGTCGGAAGAGACGGCAGTCAGTGCGGATCAGAGCAGCGCGAAAGTTCAATCGCTCTCCGACGCCGCTGACAAGATCGGCGAGGTCGTCACCATGATCAGCGCCATTGCCGAGCAGACAAATCTTCTTGCGCTCAATGCGACCATTGAAGCCGCGCGTGCGGGAGAGGCGGGGAGAGGATTTGCCATTGTCGCAAGCGAGGTGAAGACCCTGGCCGCACAGACCGGGGAGGCCACTGAGCAGATTGCGCGGCAGGTCGAAGCTGTTCAGTCTTCAACGCAGGAAACGGTTGCCGCAATCGACAGCATTTCCGGGTCAATCCGTTCGGTTTCCGAAATTACGTCAGCAATCACGACGGCCGTCCAGGAACAAAGCAGGGCAACGAACGAGATTGCCGAAAACGTCCAGGATGCGGCCAAAGGAACCACTGAGGTCTCGCAGAATATTGTCGGCGTGAGCGATGCTGCCAAAAGAACGGGAAGTTCGTCATCCGAACTTCTGACGGCATCCGGAGAGCTCTCCAATCAAGCGGATACGTTGCAGAAGAGCATCACGGAATTCCTTGAAACGATCCGTGCTGCTTGATCAAAGCCGCTGCTGAGCGGGACGGCACAGGGCGTTTTTCAAGCATTCTCCCGGTCCGGCCGGCGGCTGTCTGGCAGCGATCGGGCGGGAGAACGCGTTTCAGGTACTCAAACGACAGCATCGCCCTGAGGTCGACCTTGATTGCGGGATCGGGCTAACTCATTTAACACTGTCCGCGAATTGTGGTGGCGGCGGCGCGCCTGTGGGCGCACCGTCCATGGAGTCCTAAAATCGATAACGCCGGACCAGCAAACCGGCGGGGTAGGGGTAAGTATGCCGTTCAAGCGGTACCCGGGCAGAGCGAGACAGATCAATGCCCATTAAGATGCCAGACGATCTGCCGGCCTTCGCCATGCTCGACGAAGAAGGCGTGATGGTGATGCGGGAGACTGACGCGGTGCGCCAGGACATCCGCCCGATGCGTATCGGCCTGCTCAACCTGATGCCGAACAAGATCAGGACGGAGACGCAGCTTGCCCGGCTGCTGGGTGCGACGCCGCTCCAGGTCGAGCTGACGCTGGTCAAGATCACCAACCACGTGGCCCGCAACACGCCCCAGGACCACATCACGTCGTTCTACAGGAACTGGGAGGACATCGAGTCCGAACGGTTCGATGGCTTTATCATCACCGGCGCGCCGATTGAAACCATGGCGTTTCAGGAGGTCACCTACTGGGATGAGCTGCGGCGCATATTCGACTGGACGCAGACCAACGTTCACGGCTGCCTCAACATCTGCTGGGGCGCGCAGGCGGCGATTCATCATTTCTACGGGGTGCCGAAGTACCAGCTCGCCGAAAAGGCGTTCGGCGTGTACCGGCACCGCAATCTGGCGCCGACCTCGCCTTACCTGCGCGGTTTCTCGGACGATTTCTCGATCCCGGTCTCGCGCTGGACCGAAGTGCGCCGCGAGGACATCCCGCAAAGCAGCGGGATGGAAATCCTGATGGAATCGGACGAGACCGGGCTTTGCCTGCTGGACGATCCGGCGCACCGCTCGCTGCACATGTTCAACCACATCGAGTACGACACGAGTTCGCTCGGAGAGGAATACGCGCGGGATGTCGCGGCCGACAAGCCGATCAACCTGCCGCGCAACTACTTCCCCGGCGACGACCCGGAGCTTGAGCCGGAGAACCGCTGGCGCAGTCATGCCCAGCTGCTGTTCGGCAACTGGATCAACGAGCTCTACCAGACCACGCCCTTCGATATCTCGAAGATCGGACGCTCTTGAGGCGGCGCCCGGTTGCGGTCAGACCGCCCGGGTTATGCCGCCGTCGACGCGGATGTTCTGGCCCGTGATGTAGCCCGCGCCGTCAGACGCCAGGAAGGCGACGGTCGCCGAAATCTCGTCCGTCCTGCCGTAGCGCTCCATGGGAATCCGGCTGCGGAACTCCTCCTTTTCCGGCAGGCTGTCGATGAAGCCGGGCAGCACATTGTTCATGCGGATGTTGTCGGCTGCGTATTTGTCAGCGAACAGCTTGGTGAAGGCGGCGAGGCCCGAGCGAAACACGCCGGACGTCGGAAAGGCAGGCTCCGGCTCAAATGCGGCGAAGGTCGAGATGTTGATGATCGCGCCGGATTTCTGCTGCTGCATGATCGGAGTGACCAGCCGGGTCGGCCGCACCGCATTGAGGAAATAGACCTCCATGCCCATATGCCAGTCGTCATCGGTGAGTTCCAGAACCGGACCCTTCGGGCCGTGGCCCGCGCTGTTCACGAGCACGTCCACCCGTCCCCATTTCTCCACGGTCTGATCAACCAGACGCTTGAGGTCGTCATTCGACTGATTGGAGCCGGTGACGCCGATGCCGCCGAGTTCTCCCGCAAGCGTCTCGCCCTTGCCCGACGAGGACAGGATGGCGACGTGAAACCCCTCTGCCGCAAGCGCCCGCGCCGCGCCCGCGCCCATGCCGCTTCCGCCCGCCGTGACGATCGCTGTTTTTCCGGATGCCATGATCATTACTCCCGTGTTGGCTGTTTGCCGGAATATGGCCTGTCGGCCGTTCGTTGACCAATCATGTCTCGTCGCGCAAGACTGTAGTAAACCTACTGTCTTGGAGGTCTTCGTCGTGCGCCTGCCGAATCTCAATGCGCTCAGGATGTTCGACGCGGCGGCGCGCCATCTGAACTTTCGCCTGGCCGCGCAGGAACTGAACCTGACGCAAGGCGCTGTGGCCCAGCAAGTGCGACGGCTGGAGGCCGACCTGGGTCTCAAACTGTTCACCCGCAAGGCGCGCGGGCTGGAACTGACCGAAGTCGGGCGCGGCTATCATCTTCCCGTGCGCCGGGCGCTGGCCACGATCGAGGAAGCGACGCGCAAGCTGAAGCCGGAAAACACCCGTCTCCGCCTGAGCGTGACGCCGTCCTTCGCGGCCAAGTGGCTGGTGCCGCGGCTCAGCGCTTTCGAACAAGCCAATCCTGATGTCGATGTACAGACCGTGGCGACGGAGGCGCTTGCGGATTTCCGGACCGACGGCGTCGATCTCGCTATCCGGCTGGGCGTTCCTCCGTTCGGCGACAGTCTGGAGGCGGTTCTCCTGGCGCCGCTCGAACTCTGTGCCGTCTGCAGCCCGGATATTGCCGGTGATATCGGCCCGATCACGGACGTGGCCGAGTTCGCGGATTACCGCCTGATCCAGGACAGCCACCATCAGTGGGATTCCCTGCTTGACGAGGCAGGGCTCGGCCTGTCGTTGCGCAAGACACAGTTCAACCAGACGGCGCTGGCCATGGATGCCGCCATGAACGGCCAGGGCATCGCGCTCGTGCCGCATCTGCTGGCGGAGGCGGATATCGCGCAACTCCGGTTGGTCTCGCTCTGGCACCAGGCCGACAGCATCGAAAGCGGCTTTTACATCGTTAGACCCAATGCGCGGGAACCTAATCCCGCGCAAAAAGCCATGGTCGACTGGCTCCTTATCGAGATTGGCCGGTCCTAATCGGCAGCCTGTGCACTGGCTGTCTCCTGCCGGTCGACCCAGGCCACATAGAGCGCTGCCGCCAGACCGATTGCGGACGCAAACAGCATCATGCCGAGCAGGGCATAGGGTGCGTTGGCGGGCGTCATGACCGCGCCGGTGACAAAGGCGATAAGGCCGCCGCTGCCGACCGTCATGGCGCCGGAGAGGCCTGAGGCGCTGCCGGCCAGTTTGGGCCGGACCGACATGATGCCCGAGCTTGCATTCGGCGTGGTCAGTCCGTTGCCGATGCCGACACAGGCCGTCGCGGCGAAATACAGCACGATGTTGACGATGCCGGACACCACCAGGACAAGGCCCAGCGTGAGGCCGCAACAGGCCAGGATCCGCCCGGTCATTATCATCGGAATGAGCCCGAAGCGCTTTGAGTACCGGCCGGACAGGAAACTTCCGAAGACGTAACCTGCCGTGATCGACCCCATGTAGAAACCGAGTGCCGCCGGGGAAATGCCGAAGACGGATCCTGCGACCAGCGGAGCGCCGGCCAGGAAGGCATAGAAGGCGGAGATTGAGAACGCCATGCACACCGCATAGCCCCAGAACCGGCGGGACCGGAACAGTTCGGGATAGGTGCGGAACTGCTTCGCCAACGTTTCCGACGGAGACCGGTTGGTTTCGCCGAAGTCGATCCAGCACAGGGCGAACACCGCCAGGCCGGCAATGGCGTAAGCCCAGAAGCTTGCGCGCCAGCCGGCAAGCTGATCGAGTGTGCCGCCGATCATGGGACCGAGCATGGGACCGATGGCCATCGCCATGGAGACATAACCGATCAGGCTCGCGGCTTCGCGCTCGCCTCTCGTATCGCGGATCGCCGCCAGCGAGATGATCCAGCCGACGGTGATTGCGCACTGCAGCACCCTGAATGCCAGGAAGGTGTGGATGTCCGTGGCATGCGCGCAGCCGAGCGAGGCCAGGAGGAAAATGCCGACGCCGGTGAGCAGTACGGGTCTGCGGCCAAAGCGGTCCGAAAGCGGCCCCAGGATCAGCTGCAGCGCGGCAGTGAGACCGGCATAACCCGCGATCGACAGCGTCACGAGCGTGTAGTCGGCCTCGAACTCGGCGGCGATGTTCGGCAGGGACGGCAGGAACATGTTGAGCGACATCACCGACAGACCCGCAAGCAGGATCAGGGTAATCAGGCGCGGCGGCGTTGTGGCTGTGGCTGACATTATTCGGCTCCTGGCGGTTCCATCAGGGCAAAAAAAAGCCCCCGTGGCGAAACGGGGGCGCATGGGGGTCCGGAATGGGGTCCGTCACCGGTCCATGCACCAACTCCCTACGATTACGATGATTGTGTTCACGGCTTTTTCGTCCTGGATTTGCGTGCCGCCAAGCTAGGGGTGAATCGAGTGCAGGTCAACCGGGTGCGTTCGTGCTAGGTGTGGGGGATCGAATTGAGGGCGTTCCCCGATGACACTCAAGCAGACGCACGGATCCGCCGCGCCGGCGCGCGGCATGCCCGACATCGAGCGGGGCATGATCCTGATGACGACCTGCGTGATCATGGCGCCGGGGGTGCACGCCATCGCCAAGGGGCTTGGCGATACAATGTCGCCCGGCCAGGTCGCTTTCGCCCGGTTTTCGATCCAGCTTCTGCTGCTGATTCCCCTGGTCTGGGCGAGCCGTTCCGGCCGCATTCCCCTGCCCACGGTCTCGCAGGCCATTCGCGGGTTTCTTCTTGCCGTTGCCGGCCTTTCTTTCTTCACCGCGCTGACCTATATGCCGCTTGCCGAGAGTTCCGCGATCTTCTTTGTCGAACCGCTGATCCTCACGCTGTTGTCCGCAATGTTCCTGGGCGAACCGATCGGCTGGCGCCGGGTGGTGGCGGTTGCCGTCGGCTTTGCCGGTGCCCTGGTCGTGATCCGGCCCAGCTTCGAGCAGGTGGGACCGGCAGCACTCCTGCCGCTGGTCGCTGCGTTCTGTTTTGCAACCTATCTGACCATCACGAGGCGTCAGGCGAGCCATGAGGATGCGCGCGTCCTGCAGCTCTGGGTGTGCTTCTTCGCGTCCCTGGCCCTCGCGGTGACCATGCTGCTTTCGTCCGAATTGTCGTGGACTGTCGTCCGGCCGTCCTGGCCGGTCGGATCCGAGTGGTGGTTGCTTGCCGGCATCGGCGTGATCGGGACGGGGGTCCATATGCTCGCCATCGCCGCTTTCCACTGTGCGCCGGCGAGTATTCTCGCGCCGTTCCAGTATCTGGAGATCCTCGGGGCGACGATGCTTGGGGTGATCTTCTTCAGCGACTGGCCCGACGGCGCCACACTCCTCGGCATTGCGATCATTGTCGGTTCCGGACTCTACGTTTTTCGACGTGAGCAGGCCTCGGCGCGGGATTTGAAGCGGAATTGATTGCGCGGATCGAAACGGCCGGTGTCAGGCTGACGCGGCCTCTTCCGCGCGGCGTTCGCGGGCGCGCTTGCGCACGGTGTCGGACTTGAGCTGCCCGCAGGCGGCCATGATGTCTCGGCCGCGCGGCGTGCGCACCGGACTGGCGTAGCCCGCGCGATTGACCACGTCGGCGAACTTCTCGATCTGGTCCCAGTCCGAACACCCGTATCGGGTGCCGGGCCAGGGATTGAACGGGATCAGGTTGATCTTGGCGGGAATACCTTTCAGCAGGCGGACCAGTTCCTTGGCGTCGGCGATGGAGTCGTTGACGCCCTTGAGCATGACGTACTCGAAGGTGATGCGCCTGGCGTTGGAGACGCCCGGATAGTTGCGGCAGGCCTCCAGCAACTCTGCGATCGGATATTTCTTGTTGAGCGGCACGAGCTCGTTGCGGATGTCGTCGCGCACGGCATGCAGCGAAATCGCGAGCATGACGCCGATCTCCTCGCCGCACCGCTCGATCATCGGCACGACGCCGGACGTCGACAGCGTGATGCGGCGCTTGGACAGCGAAAGGCCCTCGTTGTCCGAAACGATGTCGAGCGCGGCCTTCACGTTGTCGAAATTGTAGAGCGGCTCGCCCATGCCCATAAGCACGACGTTGGAGATCATGCGCCCTTCGCTCGGCAGGTTGGGGTCGCCCGGCGTCACACCGTCGGGCCATTCGCCGAGGGCGTCGCGGGCGACGAGGACCTGTGCGACGATCTCGCCCGCGGTCAGGTTGCGCACCAGCGTCTGGGTCCCGGTGTGGCAGAAGGTGCAGGTGAGCGTGCAGCCGACCTGGCTCGACACGCACAGCGTGCCCCGGGTTTCCTCGGGAATGTAGACCGTCTCGACCTCGGGGCCCGGCTCGCCGTTCGGCCCCGGTGCCAGGCGCAGAAGCCATTTCCGCGTGCCGTCGCTGGAGACCTGTTCGGTGACGATTTCCGGCCGCGCCAGAGAAAAATGCTCCGCCAACTGTTCACGCAGGCCCTTTGCCACGTTGGTCATGCCGTCGAAGCCGGTAAGCCCGCGGAAGTAGATCCAGTGCCACAACTGGTTCGCGCGCATGCGCAGGGCGCGCTCGGGGACATCAAGAGCTTTCAGTGCTTCGGCAAGTTCGGTGCGCGACAGCCCGATCAGCGACCGGCTTGAATCGCCAGGCGCCGATGCGATCGCATCGGCAACGATTGCGGCATTCGCGTTGCCGCGCGCGGTATCCAGCGTGGTCGGCATGTCTCGGGTCTCTGAAGTGCCCCGGCCCCCTCAACGGGGCGGGTGTATCCTGTCAGTCTACACGGATCGGGGTCGGCGATCAGCTACAGGCTTCATTAATTGCATTTATGGCAGCAGTGATGCCTTTGAGCGAATAGGTGTCCGTGGTCAGCGTGCCACGCCAGGACGTTCCCTTGATGACCATATTGGCGCCCCGCCGCATGGCGGAAATCATGCTCTTTTCCTTGGAATTGCTCTCCACCCAGGCACCGTCGCCGCTGGTGAAAAGAGAATACTTGCTCGAGCCGATCGTGGCCGTCGTGGTGCTGCCCTTCTTATAGGGGTAACCCGTAATGACGCTGACTTCGTTGCGGACATTCTTGGCCGGGCGGTTGGTGACCAGGAAATAGACCGGATCGCGCCGGACATTTTTCGGCAGGGAGTCTTTCGGCTGCGAAACGACGTAGCAGACCTTGCCTTCCTTGTTGTTCTGATAGGTGTAGGCGGCCCAGTCCTCGTGTTCGCTCAGCAACTGAGGATCAGCAGCCTGAGCAAACACCGCGGCCGGAACAAGCCCGATCGCGACAGCCCCACAAAAGCCCCATGTTCGTGCACACCGAATCATTACCTAAGCTTACCTGCTTATTGCGTTTTGTTCCACATTCTGGCGGGACCATACCCACATGATCTGGAAAACTCCATACCTCACAAAGGAGGATTTGGAAATTCGACACCGGGTGTTTACAGTCCTATACGGGGTGCTCACAAGGGAAGATTAGTCGGCGTGAATTGCGGGTTGTTTGCACAGATATCGGCACCGGGTGCCTAAGTTGACCGCTCCGGCCGACATCTCGCTCCAGATCTCCTGAATCCGATGAACCGGGTCGAACATATGCCGAGTCAGTTCAGTGCCGCCGAAACCGCTGCACTGGTCGAATCCATTGCCACCGAACGCAGCAAGTCCGCTTTTGCAACCCTGTTCGAGTACTACGCGCCGCGCCTGAAAGGCTATCTCCGGCGGCTGAGCGCGGACGAAGTCCTCGCCGAGGAACTCGTACAGGACGTCATGCTGACAGTCTGGCGCAAGGCCGGGCAATTTGACCGCGACAAGTCGGCTGTCTCGACCTGGCTTTTCACCATCGCCCGGAACCGGTGGATCGATGTCATGCGACGCGACCGCAGCGGGCAGCTCGATCCCAACGATCCCATGCTGCTGCCGGAGGATCCCGAGCCGCCGGATGAGGCTATCGATGCCGCGCAACGCGCCGAACGGGTGCGGGACGCTCTGGGTGCATTGCCCGCCGAGCAGGTCGAGCTGATCAAGATGGCGTTTTACTCGGGCATCTCGCATTCCGCGATCGCCGAACAGACCGGCCTGCCTCTGGGCACGGTCAAGTCGCGGCTGCGGCTCGCATTCTCCAAACTGCGGACCCAGCTCGAAGACCAGGTCTGAGCCGGCATTCCAGCGGTCAGGACTTCGTGCGCACGAAGCGATCACCGTGATGGTGCTCGGGAAGCGCTTCGTCGGGACCACCCGAATGCACCGGCCGGTCGGCGAAACGGCCGAGCGACTTGACGCGGTCATACATGATGATGGCGCCCGCCGTTGCCACGTTGATGCAGAACTCCGTCGGGATCTTGATGACATGATCGCACAGGCCGAGCATTTGCGGCGACAGCGAGCCGCGCTCCGGACCCAGCACATAGGCGGCGCGGGACGGATGCCGGAAGCTGGGCAGGTCGACGGCGTCATCCAGCAACTCGACGCCGACCAGCTGGCACCCGCGCGGCAGGTCCATGTCGTCGATCGACGTCCAGGCATAGTAGGGAATATGCTCGGCTGACCGCGAGGTATCCGAGCGGACATTCGGCATGCGCCGGTCCGCGTCCACGGTGAAGACGAAGCTCGCCCCGAAGGCATGGGCCGAACGCATGAGGTTGCCGAGGTTCATCGGCTTGCTGATGGTCTCGACGCCTATGGCAAAATATCCGCGCATTGCTGCCCGGTTATAAGGATTGTCCCGTGCTTCGCCAAGTCAGGCAAAAAGTCAGTCAACCAACCAGGCGCATTCTGTCGGCTTGGCGGAGACACGGTGCTGGCGCCCGGGCGCCGGTGATGCTATTCGGCTGCCGGGAACGCGTCAGACTACAGAAAACGGGAGAAGACGATCGTGAAAGCCGTGTTGTGCAAGTCATTCGGGCCGCCGGATACGCTCGTTGTCGAGGATTTGCCGTCGCCCGAGCCGGCGGCTGGCGAGGCGGTTGTCTCGGTCGGGGCGGCTGCGCTCAACTTCTTCGACACGCTGATCATCGAGAACAAGTATCAGTTCAAACCGGACCTGCCGTTCTCGCCCGGTGCGGAATTCGCCGGCACGGTCAAAGCGGTGGGTGAAGGCGTCCACGGCGTTTTGGTGGGCGACAGGGTCATGGCCTACAGTGCCTGGGGCGGCTGCCGCGAGGAAGTGGTCATGGAAGCGGACAAACTCGTCCCGCTTCCCGACTCCCTCGACTTTGCGACCGCCGCGGGCCTTTCGGTAACCTACGGCACGACCATTCATGCGCTCAAGGACCGGGCCAACCTGCAGCCGGGGGAGACGCTTGCCGTGCTCGGGGCCGCCGGCGGTGTCGGCCAGTCTGCCATCGAGCTTGGCAGAATCATGGGGGCGCGTGTCATTGCGGCTGCGTCGTCCGACGACAAGCTCGAGTTCTGCAAGGGGCTCGGCGCCGACGAGGTGATCAACTACTCGCGGGAGAGCCTCAAGGACCGGCTGAAGGAACTCACGGACGGCAAGGGCGTCGACGTGGTGTACGATCCGGTCGGGGGCGCGCTCGCGGAGGATGCCGTACGCGCCACCGGATGGGAAGGCCGGTTCCTGGTGATCGGGTTTGCGTCAGGCGAAATCCCGAAGATCCCGCTCAATCTCGTGCTGCTGAAGGGATGCCAGCTTGTCGGCGTTTTCTGGGGCGACTTCATCGCCCGGAACCCGCAGGCCGACAAGGCCAACGTGGCGCAGCTCATCGAGTGGTGCGCGGAAGGCAAGATCATTCCGCACATCCACGGCCGCTATCCGCTCGAGCGGACCGTCGATGCGCTGACGGCCATCGCCAACCGCGAGGTCCGGGGCAAGGTCATCATCGAGCCGTAGAAGTTTCGTTGTGCCGTTCCGTTAGAGCATGGCCCTCTAGACCGACTTCGCCTCGCCGACCTTGTTGAGCGCAATCAGTGTCAACACGGGGCCGATCACCTCGAACACGATGGTTGTCCCCACGGTCAGGGCCAGAAGTGTGTCCCTGAGCTCCGGGAAGTGGCTGGCGCCGACCAGGGCCATGCCGAGGGCAACACCTGCCTGCGGGACAAGTGCCACGCCAAGCCATCGCTGGTGGGAGGGCGGGGCGCCGCCAATCCTGGCGCCGATCCACCCGCCACCAATTCGCGCCGCCAGCCGTAGTACAATATAGGCCAGCCCGATCAATCCGATCTCGCGAAGCGCCTCGACATGCAGGGAGGCTCCGGCGAGCACGAAGAAGAGCACCATGAAAGGCCACTCAATATGCTCGATCTCATGAAACGGCCGGCTGTGGTGGGACGCGAAATTGACGACGAGGGCGCCAGCGATCATCCCGGCGAGCAGGTACGAAACCTCCAGCCAGATGGCAAGCCCGGCGCACAGGAACACGACGCCGAGTGCCTCGGCCTGGATCGGTTCGCCTGGCCGGAGCCGGCCGGTGAGAAAAGCGGCCGGCAGACCCACCAGACAGCCAATGGCAGTAGCGCCCCCGAGTTCCCAGGCCCCTTGCGCGACAACCGCTGCCGAACCGTCTCCGGCGATTCCCTTTGCAATGACGAGAAGAAGACTGAACAGCACGAGACCCCACGCGTCGTCCACGGCGACAACGCCGAGCAGCGTATCCGTGAAGGGCCCCTCGGCACGGGCCTGCCGGACCACGTCCTGGGTTGCCGCCGGCGCGGTGGCGGTCGCTATGCCTGCCAGCAGAAGCGCCATGACGGTCGGCGTGCCGACCGCCGTCAGCCCGATCAACACGATTATTGCGGTGACAATGACGGCACAGGCCGAAACGGCGAGAATCGTCCTGCCATGTCGGCGTAGTGCATCCCGCGACAACTGCCCGCCCAGGAGGAACGCTACCATCGTCAGCGCTGCTGCCGCGAGCGCCTCATACCAGTCCTGAAGCCCGTGGGGCAAAAGATCCAGACCGGCCGGACCAGCGACTACGCCGGACAGGATCAGAAGCGTGACCCGGGGCAGGCGCGTCCGGCGACCGACTTCGTCAGCCAAAAGTCCGACCAGCAACAGTCCTCCGAGGACGACAAAGAGGAGGTGTAACTCCATGTCTTTCCCTAACCCCCCGATCGGTAAGTCAGACGCATCGCACCGTCTTGCGGAGAGCTTCGCGGGAATGGCGACTCTGCGTTGCGCCGCATTCCGGAAGCGGGCCGTTGATACCGGTCGGGATGATTATCCGGACTTTTTGTTTCGCTTTGATTTCTTGGGCGCGTTCTTCGCGACATAGCGGTGCCCCTCCACGAGTTTCAGCAGGTCGAAGGAACTTATGATGCCGACGACCTTCTTCTCGTGAGTGACAACGACATGGTGGATCTTGCGTTTGCGCATGATCCGGGCGGCGATGCTGGCGTCGTTATAGGCCGGGACGACGGTGACGTTGCCGGTCATGATCCGGCTGACGGGCGATGTGTCCTTCACACGCCGCGCCAGGTCCGCGGTGGTGACAATCCCAGCCGCATCGCCGTCTGGCCGAACCACCGGCACGGCATGTATCCGATTTCTTTCCATGATGTCCCGGACATGACCCACCGAGTGGTGTAATTGCGCGGTGATCACGCGTTTTGCCATGAGATCCGAAATCTTGACCGACACAGCCTGCCCTCCCTTGGTCTGCTGTTTTCCTTACGCCCCGGGCAATGCGTTTTCCGTGCGTGCCTCACAGAGGTTATGCGCCGTTCTTTTTTCGGGCCTTGCGCTAGGTCAACGCCGTAAGTCCCGGGATCGAGCCAAAAAGACAAAAGCCGATCACCTGTGTCCGATCAAAATGGCTTCTCCGGGTTGAATGTGCGGGCGCACTTTTGAGGTCAGGTCATCATGATTGCGCCAGCTACCGGTGCTTATGGGCGCCGCAGGTCTGCGGTCAGCGTCTTGACCCGTCTATAGCTTCACACTTCATGGTCGGGTCTCTTGTGCTTGAAACAGGCGGAGACCTGCCATGAAGAGATCCGTTTTCCTGCTGCTCGATCACTACCCCGAAACCGGTGAGACGCAGAGCGGCGTCTATGATTTCGCGCTGGAGCATGCGCAACTCGCCGACGAACTCGGTTTCGACGCCTTCTGGATTGCCGAGCATCATTTCGGCAATCTGGGCAGCGTTCCGAATCCCGCTGTCCTGCTTGCGGCGATCGCCCGCCAGACCACCCGGATACGGATTGGCCCGGCGGTTTCGATTCTGCCCTACCGCGATCCGCAGTTCACCGCCGAAGACTACGCGATGGTCGATACCCTGTCGGGTGGGCGGCTGAACATGGGGGTCGGCTGCGGGTCACAGCAACCCGAGTTCGCCGGACTTGGGGTCGATTTTGACAGTCGCTGGCATCGCTACGAAGAGAATCTGCTCAGGCTGTGCGATCTGTGGTCCGGATCCGGACTCAGTCCGCTGCCAATCCAGTCCCCGCCGCCGCTGTATGTTGCGACCGCCAATCCGGAAAACGTCACCAGGGCCGGACGGGGTGGCAACTCGATCATCACGCTGATTTCTCCGGGAGCGAAGATGGTGCCAGACTTCAGGAAACTCACCGAACTGCACAGACGCGGTCTTTCCGAGGGCGGACATGCGCTGGACAGTGCTGAAATCGTGGCAGCGCTTGTTGCGCATGTCGCGCCGTCCGACCAGGAGGCACGGGCCTCAACCGAGCCGGCGCTCACCCGTCTCCTGACCGCCATGTCGAAGGAAAGTGTCGAGGCGGCTATGCTCTACGAAGACATGCAGCGAGTGCCGACCGGGAGCTTTGGAACAGTCGAAAACGCCGCTGAAGCCGTTGCGAAACTCGAGCGAGCCGGGTTGGAGCATATTGCCTTCATCACGCGGTTTGGCGGTATGGAGCCTGCGTCGGCGCACCGGTCGCTGCGCCTGCTGGCACAGGCGACAGAGTTCAGGCTGGCTGTCACGCCTCCCTTCGCCGGTATTATGGAACAGACGGAACAACCAACGCGGCCAACAGGATGATCAGCATCAGTGCTCTTGCGGCAAAGGTCGGGCTCTCCCGGGCAACGCTGCTCTACTATGACCGTATCGGCCTCCTGCGCCCGGCCGCGAGGTCGGAGGCCGGTTACCGGATGTATGGTGACGCCGAGGTCGAGCGCCTCAAGCTGATCTGTTCGTACCGCAGCGCGGGGCTCCGGCTCGAGGACATCAAGCTGCTTCTGCAGAATCCGGAAGCACCTGATGAAAAGATTCTGCAGCGAAGGCTTTCGCAACTGGACGACGATATCAGCGCTCTGCGTTCCCAGCAGCAGGCTATCCTTGCCATCCTGAGGAGTCTCGGAACGGTGGGCTCCATAGGTTCGATAGACAAGAAGGGATGGATCGAAATCCTTTGTTCCTGCGGTCTCAACGACGACGATATGGCGCGCTGGCATATTCAGTTCGAGACCGACAACCCGAAGGCGCACCAAGCCTTCCTGCGCTGGCTCGGAATCCCGGAGGACGAAGCACGGGATATCAGGGAGAAGGCGAAGCCCGGGAGATCGTAGCGCAAGACTCCAGCGAGCGATCCGGCGGAGCGACCCGGCCGCGCCGGTTTAAATGCTGTCTGCATTTCCTACATCAGGACAATGCAGATAGAGATCAGAGCCGCCCGTCCTGACGATGCCGACGCGCTGGCTTCCCTGAACGAAATCGTCCAGGCGGTTCATACGGCGGCCGAACCCTGGCTGTTCAAGCCTTGCGGATTCGGACCCGGCAAGTTTCTGCGGGTCCTCGAACGGCCGGAAAACCATGTCTTTGTCGCGACAGTTGAACGCGAGCCGATCGGCTATCTCTACGCGGAACTGCGCCACATTCCGGAAACGTCGCTCACCTACAGCTATCAGACCCTGCACGTCCATCACATCAGCGTCCGGGAGAC
The DNA here is from genome assembly GCA_965275905.1 of Hyphomicrobiales bacterium. Classification (GTDB taxonomy): domain Bacteria; phylum Pseudomonadota; class Alphaproteobacteria; order Rhizobiales; family JAJFHC01; genus CBDAQD01. The sequence goes on from CBDHYJ010000055.1 coordinate 38,817, forward strand.
GCACAGAAAATCCGGTGTCGGACGCCTGCTGTTCGAGCGGCTTCGCGAAAGGGGCAAAGAGCTTGATGTCGAGCGCTTCACAGCCGATGTCTGGAGCTTCAATGAAAGCGCGCAGCGGTTCTTCGCAGACTGCGGCCTCTCGTCCTACAAGCAGAACTTCTGGACGCCGCTATGACGATGAGGAGTCGTCTCGTTGCAATATCATGCGGGCGGCGGCCCGGTGCGCCTCGGTGATGTGCTTCTGCGCGATGGCGACCGCTGTGGCGATCACGGTAGCATCGTCGGTGAAACCCAGTCCCAATATGAAATCAGGCAACAGGTCCGTCGGGACGATGAAGTAGCCGAGCGCCGCGTACAGCATCGCACGCACCCTCATCGGCGTGTTGGTGTCGATGGCGCAGTAGTATGCCGCCACCAGTTCCTCCGCGAAGGGGATGTAACCCGCGACCCGGCCGAGCTTCTTCCAGAATCCCTCACGTACCCGCTTCTCGTTGCGGGCAATGGTCACTGGATTCTGGATTTCAGGGCCTGTAAGGTCCGGCCCGGCATTTCCGGCTTCCGAAGCCATGGTCTGGGTTCCCCGTTGCAAACCGATACCTGAGATATGGCGACTGGAACCCTAAATCTCAAGTTTGACGGGAGTTTTCCCGCAGAAAACAGGGAAAAATGCGCTTGCCAGCGCAAGGTGAGGACGTTCCATGAAACTCAGCAGTGACATCAGCGCAATCGTTACCGGCGGCGCATCGGGCCTTGGCGAGGCGTCCGCGCGCGGTCTTGCGGCCGAGGGCGTTCGCGTGGCCATTTTTGACATGAACGAAGAACGCGGCGAGCAGGTCGCCGGCGAGATCGGCGGCGTGTTCTGCAGCGTCAACGTGGCCGACGAGGCGAGCGTCGACGCCGGACTTGAAAAGGCGCGCGCGGCGAACGGTCAGGAACGGGTGCTGGTGAACTGCGCTGGCATCGTGATCGGTGCCAAGACCGCATCGCGCAACCGCGAGACCGGAGAGGTGAGCCCGCACGACATCAGCGCCTTTGCGCGGATCATCCAGGTCAACCTGATCGGTACCTTCCATGTCTCGGCAAAGTCGGCGGCCGGCATGATGACGCTCGATCCGGTCACGGATGACGGCGGCCGCGGTGTGATCGTGCATACGTCTTCCGTTGCCGCGCAGGACGGCCAGATCGGGCAGGCGGCTTATTCGGCCTCGAAGGGCGGCGTCGCCGGCATGACCCTGCCGATGGCGCGTGATCTCGCCCGCGACGGCATCCGCGTCGTCAGCATCATGCCTGGTCTGTTCCATACGCCCATGTTCGACACGCTGCCTGAAGAGGCGCAGACAGCACTCGGCGCGAGCGTGCCGTTCCCGACACGGCTCGGCAAGCCCGAGGAATACGCGCTGATGGTCCGGCAGATCTGCGAGAACGACATGCTGAACGGCGAGTGCATCCGGCTCGACGGCGCGATCAGGCTGGCGCCGCGCTGAGGCACGGTCAGCCGGCGAAGCTGTCCATGACCTTTGCCAGCGCGATGTCCTTTTCCGTCACGCCGCCGGCGTCATGAGTCGCGAGCGTGACGTCCACGGTGCGGTAGACATTGAACCACTCGGGATGGTGATCCATCTTTTCGGCCACCATGGCGACGCGGGACATCCAGCCGAAGGCCGCGTTGAAATCCTTGAACTGGAATGACTTTGATATGGCATCGCGTCCGTCGACTTCGCTCCAGCCGTCCAGACTGCCGATTGCTTCGTTCCGGGCTTCACCGGCCAGTTTCTCGCTCATGACATCTCCCTTGATCGATATCGAAACACTGGTGGCACCATGACGAAAAGGCAAGGAGACGATGAGATGCCCGGCGCGAAAGTGCGTGTCCTGTTCGTCTGTCTCGGGAACATCTGCCGTTCGCCGATGGCGGAGGGCGTGTTCGGCAAAGTGGCCGGCGAGGAAGGGATCGGCGATATCGTCGAAATCGACTCGGCCGGGACGAGTTCCTGGCACATTGACGAGCCGCCGGATGGCCGCGCGCAGGAGGCGGTTCGTGAAGTCGGTGTCGATATCTCAGGCCTGCGCGGGCGGCAGGTCGGAGCCCGCGACTTTGATGACTTCGATTTTCTCATCGCCATGGACGAGAGCAATCTGTCGAAGCTGCGCGCCGCGGCCCCCTCAGAGCGCCATGACCGTATCCGGCTGTTCCTGGACTTTGCTCCGGACGCGGGCCGCGCGGATGTGCCGGATCCCTATTACGGGGGCGCCGACGGATTCCGCTACGTGCTCGACCTGATCGACTCCGCGAGCCGGGGACTCGCCCGGCATATCGCCTCAGGCCAGAGTCAGAGCGGATAAACCTGCTCGATGGCGTAGGGCCCGCCGCCGCGGGACGGGCGCGAGGAATAGAGCACGAAGCGTTCCGGCTTGAACACCGGGCTTTGATAGAGGCTGTGGTTGAGCAGGAAATGCTCGACGTCCGTTTTGCGCGACTGGCGCAGCCGGGCGAGGGTCACATGCGGGGTGAACTTGCGCTGATCCGGCGGCAATCCAAGACTCTGGCACAGGCGCTCCTGGGAATACTGCAGGTCTTTCAGGGTGCCGTTGCCGGTTACGCCGGCCCAGAGGGAGCGTGGCTTGCGGCCGCCAAAATGGCCGACGCCCTTGATCTGAAGCTCCATCGGGCGGCTGGCGATTGCTTCGAGACCGGAGAGGAGTTCCCGCGTGACACCGCCATCAACCTCGCCCACGAAACGCAGCGTGATGTGATAGTTCTCCCGGTCGATCCAGCGTGCCCCTTCGATGCCGCCGCGCATCAATTCAAGATTGATGGCAATCTCTGACGGAATTTCGAGCGCTGTGAACAAACGGCCCATCGGCTTTCTCCCGTGATTGGTATCTTCCCTCAGGGGCAGGGATTGGCATTCACTTGATGAATGGCCTCGACCTCTGACTCGAGTTCGTCGGTGAAATCGAGGTCGATGCTGTCGATGTCGGTCTTGAGTTGCTCGAGTGATGTCGCTCCGATGATGTTTGACGTCACGAACGGCCGGGTTGTCACGAACTGGATGGCCAGATGGCTCGGGTCGATGCCGTGACGGCGGGCAAGATCCAGATAAGCCGCGATGGCCGTGTCGGCGCCGGGCGTTTCGTATCGCTGCAGCCTGTTGAACAGGGTCTTGCGGGCGCCGGCCGGCAGGGCGCCGTTCTGGTACTTGCCGGAAAGGTAGCCCTGCGCCAGCGGCGAATAGGCGAGCAGGCCGACCTGCTCGCGAAAGGCGATCTCCGCCAGTCCGTCCTCGTAGGTCCGGTTCAGGAGGTTGTAGGCATTCTGGATCGAGACGATGCGCGGCCGGTCCCCGTTCGACGCCAGATGGAGATAATGCATCGTGCCCCAGGCGGTCTCGTTGGAGACGCCGACATGGCGCACCTTGCCTGAGCGGACCAGTTCGGCCAGCGCGTCGAGCGTTTCCTCGAAGGGTACAAAATCGCCGTCGCGCGGGATGTTCTCCCGGCCGCCGAACAGGTCCATCGGGCGGTCCGGCCAGTGTACCTGGTAGAGATCGACATAATCCGTGCGCAGGCGCCGCAGGCTGCCGTCGATCGCTTCCATGATCTGGGCGCGGGTCAGCCGGATCTCGTTACCGTCCTCGCGCAGCCAGGTCATGCCGCTCCTGCCCGCGACCTTCGTGGCAAGCACCACCTTGTCCCGGTTGCCCCGTTCGCTGAACCAGGAGCCGATGACTTCCTCTGTCCGGCCTGCGGTTTCGGCCTTGGGAGGCGACGGATACATTTCGGCGACATCGAAGAAGTTGACGCCCCGGTCAAGCGCGTAGTCCATCTGCGCGTGGCCTTCGGCCTCGGAGTTCTGTTCGCCCCAGGTCATCGTGCCCAGGCAGATTGCGCTCACGTTTATGCCCGTGCGGCCGAGTTCGCGGTACTGCATGTGTCCTGTTTTTCTATTTTGTTTCAGCCGGTGGCCCGGCGGGTCTTGATCCGGTCTATCAGCTGTTCGACATATGGCAGGATTCGTTTGACGATTGTGTCAACGCCGGCGGCGTTGGGATGCATCCCGTCGCCCAGATTCAGTTCCGGTTGCGCCGCCACGCCGTCGAGGAAGAAGGGATAGAGCACGGCGCCGTGGCTGCGCGCAAGCTCAGGGTATATCCCGTTGAATTCGCTGGCATATTCATCGCCCATATTGGGCGGCGCCAACATTCCTGCAACGAGCACGTCATGGCCGCGGGAATTCAGCGACTTGAGGATCGAGTCCAGATTGGTCCGCGTCGTTGCGGGATCTGTTCCGCGCAGTGCGTCATTGGCGCCAAGCTCGACGATCACGCCGTCGGTCTTGTCAGGCAACGCCCAGTCGAGCCGCGCAAGAGCTCCGCTGGTGGTGTCTCCCGAAACCCCCGCATTGTGGACCTTGACCGCATGGCCGCGGGCCTTCAGGGCCTTTTCCAGCTTGCTTGGAAACGCATTCTCCAGCGCCAGATTGTATCCGGCGGTCAGACTGTCACCCAGCGCGACGATGAGGATGGGCCGGTTCGCTTCGGCCTGTGCGGGCATCGCCGCGGCGGTGATCCACGCCGCCGCCAACAACGTTGAAAAAACAATGCGCTTGAAAACCATGTTGATTCCGCCATATCGCTTATGAAATGCGCGGCCGGAGGCCGGGCCGGCCCCTGCCTTATCGGATATTGTTGCCTTGTCTTCCACCATGATCCACCTGAAGGACGTCCACCTCACTTTGCCAAGCAGCGCGGGCCCCGTCCATATCCTGCGCGGTCTCGATCTCGACATCGCCGCCGGCGAGACCGTCGGTCTGGTCGGTCCCAGCGGATCCGGCAAGTCGACCCTGCTCATGGCGATTGCCGGACTGGAATCCGTTACCGAAGGTACGGTCGAGGTCGCCGGACAGGCACTGAAAGGCCTGAACGAAGATGAGCTCGCGCTGTTCCGAAGGGACAATGTGGGTATCGTGTTCCAGTCCTTCCACCTCATGGCGACCATGACGGCGCTCGAGAACGTTGCGATCCCGCTGGAACTGAACGGCAAGGACGATGCGTTCGAGCAGGCCGAGGCCGAACTGGAGCGGGTCGGGCTGGGCCACCGGCTGACGCACTATCCGGGCCAGCTTTCAGGCGGTGAGCAGCAACGCGTGGCGCTGGCGCGCGCGCTGGCGTCCGGAGCGCGCATCCTTCTGGCCGACGAGCCGACGGGAAATCTCGACCAGACCACCGGCGAGCAGATCGTCGACCTGATGTTCCAGGTGCAGGCGGAACGGGACATGACCCTGCTTCTGATCACCCATGATGCGGAACTGGCGTCACGATGCGGCCGGGTTGTCTCCATGGCCGACGGAATCGTCGTCGCCGACGGCGCGCAACCGCCATCTGTCGTTGCGGAGGCCGGATGAACGGGCTGGGCAGTCAGATGGCCCTGGCGGTGCGCATTGCCGCACGAGAGCTGCGCTCGGGCCTGTCCGGCCTCAAGATCTTCCTCGCATGCCTTGCGCTCGGCGTCTTCGCGATCGCCGCGGTCGGCTCGTTCTCCGAGGCGCTCAAGGGCGGCCTCGCGGAAGAGGGGCAGTCGATTCTCGGCGGTGATGTCGAGCTCACGCTCACCCACCAGAGGATCAGCACGGAGCAGCTGTTCTACCTCAGCCGCCGTGGCACAGTCAGCGAGGTCGCCGCCACGCGCGCCATGGCCCGGGCAACCGACGGGGACGCGCGCGTCCTCGTCGAACTGAAGGCGGTGGATGGCGTCTATCCGCTTTACGGTGCGTTACGGCTAAACGGGGGCGGGGCGCTGGAACAGGCCCTTGCCAATGTCGACGGGCAATGGGGTGCGGTCGTTGAGGAAACGCTGATGGCGCGGCTCGGCGCGGAGAAGGGATCCAAGATCCGGGTCGGCGAGATCGATCTTGAAATCCGCGACACCATCAAGCGCGAGCCCGACCGCGTCGCATCCGGTATGGCGATCGGTCCGCGGGTCATGATCGCCAAGGGCGCGCTCGACAGCACGCGGCTGGTGCAGCCGGGCAGTCTGGTGCGCTGGCGCTACCGCGTCGCTCTGGCCGACCAGAGCGAAAATTCCGTCGACGGGTTCAAGGAAGACCTCAAAAACGAGTTTCCTACCGCCGGCTGGCGTATCCGCGATCGTGGTAACGGCGCGCCGGGCGTGCGCCGCTTCGTCGACCGGCTGACGCTGTTCCTGACGCTGGTCGGGCTGACATCTCTGATCGTAGGCGGTGTCGGTGTCGGCAACGGGGTGAAGAGCTATCTCGACGGCAAACGGGACAACATCGCCACGCTGAAGTGCCTCGGCGCGCCGGGCGGACTGGTGTTCCGGATCTATCTTGTCCAGGTGCTGTTCCTGGCCGCGGCCGCCATTGCGATCGGCCTCGTGTTCGGGGCCGGAGCGCCGGTGCTTGTCGGCCTTGCGATAGAAAGCATCCTGCCGATCCCTGTGCGCTTCGGTGTCTATTCCGAGCCGCTGCTGCTGGCGTCGGCCTTCGGTCTGCTGACGACGCTCGCCTTCGCCCTGTGGCCGCTCGGGCGTGCCCGCGAGGTGCCGGCGAGCGCCCTGTTCCGAGACATCGTCGCGCCGGTCCGGCGCTGGCCCCGGCCGGTCTATCTGGCGGGGGTCGGTCTGTCGCTGGCGGCCCTTGCGGCCCTGGCGGTGACTTTGGCCGACGACAGGCGGATCACGGTGTTCTATGTCGCGGGCGCGGCGGCAAGCTTCCTGCTGCTCTGGCTGATCGCTCACGGCCTGATGCTGCTCGCGCGGCGGATGCCGCGGCTGCGCCGGCCGGAGTTCCGGCTGGGCATCTCCAACCTTCACCGGCCCGGCGCACCGACGCCAAGCGTCGTGCTGTCTCTGGGACTCGGGCTGACGCTGCTCGTTACGCTGTCCCTGATCGACGCCAACATGTCGCGGCAGCTCGGCGCGCAGATGCCCGACCGGGCACCGTCGTTCTTTTTTGTCGATATCCAGTCGGATCAGGTCGAACCGTTCGAGAAGATGGTCCGGGATACGCCCGGCGTCGACACCGTGGACCGGGTGCCGATGCTGCGCGGCCGCATCGTGCGCCTGAAAGACGTGCCGGTCGAGCAGGCCAATCCGGCGCCAAATGCCCGCTGGGTCATCAACGGCGGGCGCAACATGACCTATTCGGATACGCTGCCGTCCGCGTCCACGCTGGTGCGCGGCGAGTGGTGGCCGAAGGACTACGACGGGCCGCCGCTGGTTTCCTTCGTTGACGAACTGGCAACGGGTCTCGGTCTCGATATCGGCGACGAAATTACGGTCAACGTGCTGGGCCGCGAGATCACCGCGAAAATCGCGAACACGCGTGCCGTCGAATGGGGGTCGCTGCAGATCAATTTCGTCATCGTCATGTCACCCAACGCGCTCCGGGGCGCCCCGCACACGCATCTGGCGACAGTGACGATGCAACCTGAAGGCGAGCTGCAGCTACTGCGCGATGTCAGCGACAGCTTCCCGAACATCACCGCCGTGCGCATAAAAGAGGTGCTGGAGGCCATAAACGGACTGTTGTCCAAACTGCTGCTGTCGATTCGCGGTGCCAGCGCCATCACGCTGATCGCCGGGGCCCTGGTACTGGCAGGGGCCATGGCCGCAGGGCACAGGGCCAGGATCTACGACGCCGTCGTGCTCAAGACCATCGGAGCGACACGGGGCCGCCTGATGCGCAGCAACATCTTCGAATACGCTGTGCTTGGGGGCGTAACTGCAGTTTTCGCGGCTGTCGCCGGGACGATTTCGGCCTATATGGTCATCCGGTTTGCAATGAACCTGGATTGGGAATTCGCGCCCTGGTCCGTGGTCTGGACGGTGATCGGCGCGACGATTCTCACGGTTTTGCTAGGTTTGGCAGGCACTTGGCGGGTTCTGGGAGAAAAAGCCGCACCAATCTTGCGCTCACGATCATGAATCCGGCCCGGTTTGACATTAATTTCCTATTAACCGGGCTTAGCGCTTGCCTTGCAAACTGTTACGGGGTTTCCCATATTAAGGCACAAAGCGTCCAACAACTGAGGTTTTGAGGGAAAAGGAAAGAGTAAACATGGCGGATTTCGACAATCGCGGTATGGCTCGCGCGCAGGTCGGCCTTGATCGTGCTGCTGCACATGAGATCGATGAGGGCCTGCGCAGCTACATGCTTCGCGTCTACAACTATATGGCAATCGGTCTGGGCATCACCGGCGTAGCCGCGATGGTGACCTACATGATGGCGGTCACGCAGACGGCCACAGGGCTGCAACTGACCGGTTTCGGCCAGCTTATCTACGCAAGCGCGTTCAAATGGGTCGTTATGCTGGCACCGCTCGGCATGGTGTTCTTCCTTTCGGCACGGGTGCAGAAGATGAGCGTGCCCGGCGCACAGCTTGCCTTCTGGCTCTTTGCCGGCCTGATGGGACTTTCCCTGTCCTCGATCTTCCTGGTCTACACCGGTGCAAGCATCACGCGGGTGTTCTTCGTCACGGCTGCCGCCTTCGGCGCGACTAAGCCTGTGGGGCTACACGACGAAGAAGGACATTTCCGGCTGGGGTTCGTTCCTGTTCATGGGCCTGATCGGCATCATTCTCGCCTCGATCGTGAACATATTTCCTGGGCAGTTCGGCCCTGCAGTTCGCGGTTTCGGTGATTGGTGTGCTGGTGTTCGCCGGCCTGACGGCTTACGACACGCAGCAGATCAAGGAGATGTACTACGAGGGTGACGGCGAAGCCGTTGCCGGACGCAAGGCCATCATGGGTGCCCTGCGGCTCTATCTCGACTTCATCAACCTGTTCATCATGCTGCTGCAGTTGTTCGGCAACCGCGAATAGCACGATCTGCAGGATCAAAAGAAAACCCCCGTTTCCCTGGGAAACGGGGGTTTTTCATTGCCTCATCCCTGCCGGCGTTTTTCCGTTGGCCCGTCAGGCGACAACCAGCTTCGGCTTGCGGTCAATGGCGCGCAAAACCTGCGCCAGGTCATGGCCGCGCTTCAGAATGAGCCCGGTGGCGGCCACCACCGAATAGGTGCCCTGACGGCGTGACAGTTTCGGCTGTTTTTCGATTCTGTAGAGAGGCATCTCGGCGGAGCGCCGGAAGACCGAAAACACGGCCTTTTCCTTGAGAGCGTCGATGGCGTAGTCACGCCATTCGCCATCCGCGACCTTCCTGCCGTAGACCCGAAGGATCTGATCGAGTTCCCGGCGATTGAAGGCAATCTGCGAGGGAATCGTACGCTGCTGGTGTTTACCCTGGGCCGCGGATTTCGAAAATCCGGGCCCGAACAGAACTATGGGCTCACTATCGCTCATGGCCCCTCCTTGTTGGATACGACACGATGTTGTATTGTAGATGATCCCTCAGCGCGGCGTGCTTGGCAAGACTCCGGCTTAAAATGCCATTATCCTTGCTTATGCAGCTTTCCACAGCGCGCCCCGGAATCCCTACCAAAAATCACATTTTCGCCGTAGTTGCTCCTTGGTCTGGCCCCAATGGAAAGTCACATTCACCATGTTGCCTCTAAGGCCCGGTTCGACAGACGGTCTCGGAAATCTCAGCCCCCCAGCCCCCCGAGCCCATCACATTCGAACCGGGCCAATTTTTGTTTTCCTTCCCCTTCAAACTCTGATCTTTCTTGCCGTTCGGCGAACCTGGGCGCGTCGGGAGCGTCGAAAATCCTTGATCTGGGCTCAATTAGGGGCATTATCTCGCTCGAAATTCAATCTGTATCTTGGTGAGGTATTCGTCCATGTCAGAGGCAAAAACAAAGAAAAAGACAAAGAACGGTGCGGCGGTGGGCGAGTCCCATGAATTCCAGGCGGAGGTGTCGCGGCTCCTGCACCTGATGGTGCACGCCGTTTATTCGGAGCAGGATGTTTTCCTGCGCGAGCTGATTTCGAACGCGGCCGATGCCTGCGACAAACTCCGCTACGAGGCCATCACGGCCCCGGAACTGACCAGCGGCGATTCCGAGCTCAAGGTTACTCTGACCGTCGATGCGGCCAATAACCGGTTGATTGTCGCGGATAACGGTATCGGCATGGGCCGCGACGAATTGGTCGAAAATCTCGGCACCATCGCGCGGTCCGGCACGCGCGCCTTCGTCGAGCGGCTCTCGGAAGGCAAGGGTGACGTCAATCTCATCGGCCAGTTCGGTGTCGGCTTTTATTCGGCCTTCATCGTGGCGCAGCATGTCGACGTCATCTCGACGCGTGCCGGAGCGGATGAAACCTGGCACTGGTCATCGGATGGTGAATCGGCCTTTACCGTCGAACCGGCCGCCGCCGACGATGCGCAGGGCTGCCCGCGCGGCACGGAAGTCCGGCTGACCCTGAAGGACGACGCCAAGGCGTTCCTCGATGCCCGGCGACTGGAACAGGTGGTCAAGACCTATTCAGATCACATCTCGATCCCCATCGAGCTTGCCGAGATCACCGACGGTGAGACCGGCGAGGCGAACAATCTCAATACCGCGAGCGCGCTCTGGGCGCGCCCGAAGAGCGATATCACGGAAGAGCAGTACACCGAGTTCTACCACCACACGGCCGGCATGTACGATGAGCCCGCGCTTACGGTGCATTACCGCGCGGAGGGGCGCCACGAGTACACGGTTCTTCTGTTCGTGCCGAGCTCCCGACCATTCGACCTGTTCGACCCGTCCCGGCAGGGCCGCATACGCCTCTACGTGCGTCGTGTGTTTATTACCGACGATGCCGACCTGCTGCCGGGCTATCTTCGCTTCGTGCGCGGCGTGATCGATTCCGAGGACATGCCGCTCAACATCAGCCGCGAGATGCTGCAGAACAATCCGATCGTCGCCTCGATCAGGAAGGCGGTCGCCAACCGCGTCCTGTCGGAACTGAAGAAGACGGCGGAGAAAGATTCGGAACTCTACGGCAAGATCTGGTCCGCCTTCGGCGCGGTGATCAAGGAAGGCCTGTACGAGGATATGGAGCGCCGCGACGACCTGCTCGAACTGGTCCGGTTCCGCTCGACCGAGACGGAGGACCAGAGCCGCAGTCTCAAGGACTATGTCGCGGCCATGAAGGATAATCAGACGGCGATTTACTACGTGACCGGCGACAATGCCGCGCAAATCGCGGCGAGCCCGCAGATCGAGGGCTTCAAGGCGCGCGGGCTCGAGGTGCTGCTGCTGACCGACCCGGTCGACAGTTTCTGGACAACGAGCGTGCTCGGTTTCGACGGCAAACCGTTCAAGTCAATCACGCAAGGGGCAGCCGATCTGGATACGGTTCCGACGAGCGAATCCGAGAGCGATGAAGACAAGACCGAGGAAGAGGACGCCGATGTGACCGCCGTCGGCACGCTCACCTCGGTCCTCAAGCAGGCACTGGGCGAGCGGGTTGCGGACGTGCGTCAGTCGCAGCGGCTGACAACGAGTCCGGTTTGCCTGATTGCCGACGAAAGGGGCATGGACCGGGGGCTGGAGCAACTTCTCGCCGCCCGCAACGATGTCGACATGCCGCAGATCCCGAGGATCCTTGAGATCAACCCGAAACACGCGGTGATCCGGGCGCTTGCGGCAAGGGCTAAAACCGACGGTACCAGCGCGGATCTGGAGGACGCGGCCGAACTGCTTTACGACCAGGCGCTGATCCTCGAGGGCAAGCCGGTCTCCGACGCAGCGGCGTTTTCAGCAAGGCTGTCCAAGCTTATGGCGGCCGGTCTCGCCTGACCCGGGGGCTCAGCCCAGTTCGAACGTGGTGATGCCGAAGATCCGGTCGAGCGGCAATTGCCACGCGTTACCGCGGTACATGCGTGCGGTCTCGAAAACCGGTTCCAGGCCGCGCGCCTCGGCGAGCCGGACTGACGCGGTGTTCGGCTCCGGCACATCGAAGAACAGCGGGCGTCCCGGAGATCTTGCGGCCAGCGCGTCGAAGAGTTGTTCCGCCACGGCGGCATCGTCGGCGAACAGGGGCCCGATCTTGACGCCGCTGCGGCAGGGCCGCGCCACGCCGTAGCCCTTCAGATTGCCGTCATCCATCACGCCCAGCGCAACATGCGCCTTCGTTCCAAGCCAGGATGCGAGGAAGTCGGGCCGGATACAGCCGAAATGGGCGCGGTCATAAAGGGCGACCATGGCTGCGTGCTCCGCGGCGAGTTCCGTTACGTCCGGAGCGGTTCCGGCTGTGGGAACATCTTCGCCGCCATAGCGGATGTTCCTGTGCGCCAGCACAAAGCCGGATTTGGCGTAGTTGGACTGCTGGTCGACCACGCCGTCGAGACCGACGGTCGGGGTGCGCAGGTTGGTAAACGCGTGTTCCCAGGTTCGAAGCCCGAAACCCCGGCCGCGGAATTCCGGACGGCATATGTAAAAGCCGACAAAGCCGAACGCGTCGCCGTACTGGACGGCAGAGATACAGGTCACCGGATCGCCGTCGAGCCTGCCGACATAAAATCCTTGCGGATCGGCTGCAAAAAAACTGTCGGCATCGCTCAGCCCGGGGTTCCAGCCTTCGGCCGCCGCCCACTCGACAGCGATATCAATGTCTGCGCGCGTCATGCGCTCGACTGCAAATGCATCAGAAATGGTGCGTCTCCTCAAAAAGAAAGGCTGCTTCGCGGCGCCATGTTAGCGCGAATTCGAATTCCCGCCGACCATGTCCTCACGCTTACTGCAGTCCGTGATACTGTGCTTCGGAGATCGGATATCTTTCAGGGAGAAAAGGATGACCGACGCCAGCCTGATCGCCCTTGTCGGCGACCACAATCCTGATGTTACGGCGCATGTGGCGATTCCGAAAGCTCTGGAGATTGCTGCGCAAAGGTCCGGTCATCCTGTCGAGTGGCAATGGATCCACACGACCGCCCTGACCGGGCGCGCGGCAGAAGCATTGACGAGTTTTGATGCGGTCTGGTGCGTTCCGGCAAGCCCTTATGCAAGCATGGATGGTGCGCTGGATGCGATCCGGCATGCGCGGGAAGGCGGCCTGCCATTCCTCGGCACCTGCGGCGGCTATCAGCATGCGATCCTTGAATTTGCGCGCAATGTGCTCGGTCACGTCGAAGCCGACAACGCCGAGGTTAATCCGGATGCCGAGATGCCGCTGATCAACGCCCTGGTCTGCGCCCTGGTCGAGCAGAGCGGCGAAATCCTGTTCATCGAAGGGTCACGGATCGCGGAGATCCACGGCGAGGCGCGCGTGACGGAGAAGTATCACTGCAGCTACGGCCTCGCGCCGGAATATGCCGGCCTGTTCGATGGGACTGCGCTGAGGATCACCGGGCTCGACCTTAACGGCGAGCCCCGCACGTTCGAACTCGCCGGGCATTCCTTTTTCATCGGAACCGCCTATCAGCCCGAACGCTCAGCCCTGGCCGGAGAACCGCATCCGCTGATCGACGCGTTCGTGGCGGCGGCCGCCGCCAGGCGGTCGCTGGCGGCCTGACTGCATCGATATGTCATGAATTTGGGGGTAGCAGCGTTCCCGTCTTGCGCCGCCGCGCTCGGGCGAAAAGCGCACGCGATGCGTTGACCTCGACGGGCAGGGAAGCGGCCCATTTGACGTCTTCGCGTGTGACGCCGATATCATCAAGGATCTTGTCCTCAAGGGTGAGCATGTTCAGGAATGCGTCGCGTGCGTCCCTGTGCATCCGGCGCACTTCCAGGCGCTCACGCTGCCTGTCGAAGAAGGCCCAGATGTCTGATGCAATACTCTGCAGAGTGGACCGGGCGGCGAGCTCAAATGGCATTTCAGTCATGTCGACCTCCTTGTCGGACTCAACATGGTGCTCGCTCATTGATCAATCCAACGAAATACATTTATGATATCGTTCAATCTCGTTGAACGATTGGCCGCCCGTGAAACCGCTGCCCAATACGCTGCTTGAGACCGATCTGGTCCACACTTTCGTTGCAATCGCCGAAGCCGGCAGCTTTACGGCCGCCGCCAGGCGCGTGTTTCGCACGCCGTCGGCCGTGAGCATGCAGATGAAGCGCCTTGAGGAACAGCTCGGCCGCCCGCTGTTCCATCGGCATGGCCGGTCCGTGTCCCTCACGCCTGACGGTGAAGCTTTCCTGAGTCACAGCCGGGAGATGCTGCGGATCAACGACGAGGCGCTTGCCAGATTCCGGATCCCGCAGATCGAGGGCCGCGTCCGCTTCGGCGCGCCCGATGATTTCGGAACCCGTGTTCTGCCGAGGATCCTCGCGCGCTTCGCGACCACGCATCCGTCCGTCGACGTCGACGTGGTGCTTTCGACGACTGTCGATGTGCGCAGGCGGTTCGAGGCGGGCGATCTCGATCTCTGCCTGGCTGTGGCGGGCGTGGACGAGGCGGCCGCCGGCAGGCCGGTCTATTCGGAATCCTTGATCTGGGTCGGCAGGAAGGAAGGGAGCGCGCGTAAACGGTCGCCCGTGCCGCTTGCCCTGTCGGAGCAGGGATGCCCCTGGCGCTCGGCGGCGCTGCGATCGCTGGACGACAGGAATGTCAGCTACCGGATCGCCTATACGTGCGAGTTCGGACTGGGCCAGATCGCCGCCGTGGAAGCGGATCTTGCGGTGGCACCGCTGCCGACAAGCCTTGTCACGGACGGTTTCGAAAAGCTCGGACCGCAACACGGCCTGAGCCGGATCGGCGACTATCAGCTCAGGCTGGAAGAGGCAGCGACGATCGGATCCGCCGGCAAGGCCTTCTCGCAGCACGTCGTGTCGAGCTTCGGCGAGATGGAGATGCCCTGAGTGTTGTCAGGAGACCGGTCTAGTTGCCCATCCAGTCGTCCAGTGCCGCGGCACCGATAATCGGACCGGTGCCGTTGACCTGGAGGAACACCACGCAGCCGTCATATCCGGGGCCCATCACATCGGACTTGGGCAGCTCGATCTCGACCGCATCGCCGGACCAGCGTCCGAGCGGGATCATCTGCCGCACGATGTTGTAGTAGGTGATGCTGCGTCCGCCGTTCTCGCCGCGCTTGATGGCGACCTTGCTCTTGTCGGTATAGAGCGCGAGCCAGAGCGTTGCGGTGCGGCTGTCCCCGTTCTTGCCGGCTGGCGCCTTGACCATGAGCGTGTCGTTCTTGACCGAGACGTCGACGTCGATCCAGTTGGGATCGGGCTTGACGTTAAGCTGCTTGATCTTGCCTTCAACCTGGCTGCGGCGGCTGCCGACGGCGTGGACGCGGCCGTTGATGACCATCTGCGGCGTGTAGACCTGCCGGTCGCCGCGGCGGAGCGCGTAATTTCGCTGGCGCGCGGAATTGGCCGGAGTGGCGAAGGTGTCCTTCCAGCCGAGATAGTCCCAGTAGTCGACCGGGAAGGTCAGGGCGATGACGTCTTTGCGTTTGGCGAGGTCGCCCAGATAGGCGTCAGCCGGCGGGCATGAGGAGCAGCCCTGGCTGGTGAACAGTTCGACGACGGTCGGACGCTCTGCTTTTGCAGCGGCAAGTGTCGGCGTGGCGAAAGCCCAGGCAAGACCGATGCCCGCCAGAGTGCGCGTAAGGAGCGATCCCAGTCTCGGTGCTGAATTTATTGCGGCCATAAATCAGGTTCCGTTCTCAGTATGGGCCGGACCATAGGCGCATTCATCATAACAGGCGAGTAACGATGGGGTGAGGCCGAAAAGATCAATGATAACAATCGGGCGGCTGTTCAGCCAGCCGCCCCTTTTTGTTGGATTCGCGGCCCGGATGCGGCCATCACTCCGGCATCACGCCGCCTCGGCGAGATTGCGCAGGACGTACTGCAGGATGCCGCCGTTGCGGTAGTAGTCCAGTTCGTCGAGCGTATCGATGCGGCTCTTGAACGTGACGTCCTTTTTCCTGCCGTTGGCGTAGGTGATCGTGCCCTTCACCATCATGCCGGGCTTCAGCTTGCCGTCGAGCCCGTGGAGCGAGATTGTCTCGTCGCCCTTTAGCTTGAGCGACTGCCAGGACTCGTCCTTGGTGAAGACCAGCGGCATGACACCCATGCCGATCAGATTGGACCGGTGAATACGCTCAAACGACTGTGCGATGACGGCACGCACGCCGAGCAGACGGGTGCCCTTGGCCGCCCAGTCGCGGCTCGAGCCGGTGCCGTATTCCTTGCCCGCGAAAATGACCAGCGGAACACCTTCCTTCTGGTACTGCATGGCGGCGTCGTAGATCGGCATCTGCTTGCCCGACGGGTGATGGATGGTCACGCCGCCTTCGACACCGGGCACCATCTGGTTCTTGATGCGGATGTTGGCGAAGGTGCCGCGCATCATGACTTCGTGGTTGCCGCGCCGGGCGCCGTAGGAGTTGAACTCCGCGACCGGGACCTTGCGGCCGGTCAGGTACTTGCCGGCGGGGCTGGCCTTGGCGATGGAGCCGGCGGGGCTGATGTGATCGGTTGTGATCGAGTCCAGGAAAAGACCGAGCACGCGGGCGTTCTCGACATTCTCGATCGGTGCCGGCTCGGCCTGCATGTCCTGGAAGAACGGCGGGTGCTGTACGTAGGTCGACTTGGCGTTCCAGTCGTAGGTCAGACCGCCCTCGACCTCGAACTTGCGCCACTGGGCGTCGCCCTTGAAGACATCCCGGTAGCGGTCGCGGAACATCGCCTTGGTAACGGAGGTGCGCACGAGTTCGGCAATCTCCTTGGACGACGGCCAGATGTCCTTCAGATAGACCGGATTGCCCTGCTTGTCGTGGCCGAGTGGATCCTTGTTCAGGTCGACATTGAGGCTCCCCGCCAACGCGTAGGCCACCACCAGCGGCGGAGAGGCCAGATAGTTGGCGCGCACGTCCGGGTTCACGCGGCCCTCGAAGTTGCGGTTGCCGGACAGCACCGAGCAGGCCACAACATCGTTCTTGTTGATGGCGGTGGAAATCGGCTCGGGCAGAGGCCCTGAGTTGCCGATGCAGGTCGTGCAGCCATATCCCACGAGATCGAAGCCGAGCTTGTTGAGATCCTTCTGCAGACCGGACTTCTTGAGATATTCGGTGACCACCTGGCTGCCGGGCGCCAGCGAGGTCTTCACCCAAGGCTTGACCTTCAGCCCCCTGGCCACCGCATTGCGCGCGACAAGGCCGGCTCCGAGCATGACGGACGGATTCGACGTATTGGTGCAGGACGTGATCGCCGCGATGACGACGTCGCCGTGGCCGATGTCGAAATTGGCGCCTTCCACCGGGAAACGCTTGTCGGCTTCCTTCTTCTTGGCAAACTCGGTGTCCAGGGCCGTTGCAAACGCGCTTGCGGCCTCCTTCAGGGCTACGCGATCCTGCGGGCGTTTCGGGCCTGCCATGCTCGGCACGACGTCGGCGAGATCGAGCGAAAGAGACGACGTGAAGACCGGATCAGGCGTGCGCCTGGTGCGGAACATGCCCTGTGCTTTCGCGTATTTTTCGACAAGCTCGACCCGGGCGGCCTTGCGCCCTGTGGCCGAGAGATAGTCAAGCGTTTCGCTGTCGATCGGAAAGAAGCCGCAGGTGGCGCCGTATTCCGGCGCCATGTTGGCGATCGTGGCCTGATCCTCCAGAGAAAGATGGTCCAGGCCGGGTCCGTAGAACTCGACGAACTTGCCCACCACGCCCTTGGCGCGAAGCATCTCGGTGACGGTAAGGACAAGGTCGGTGGCGGTCACGCCCTGCCTCAGCCGGCCCGTCATCTTGAAGCCGATGACTTCGGGGATGAGCATGGAAATGGGCTGGCCGAGCATGGCGGCCTCCGCCTCGATGCCGCCGACGCCCCAGCCGAGAACGGAAAGTCCGTTGACCATGGTCGTGTGGCTGTCGGTGCCCACCAGCGTATCCGGGAAAGCGACTTCGACCATGCCCTTCGCCGTTTTCTCTTTCTTGGTCCAGACGGTCTGGGAAAGATATTCCAGGTTGACCTGATGGCAGATCCCGGTTCCCGGCGGCACGACGCGGAAGTTATCGAATGCCTCCGCACCCCAGCGCAGGAACTCATAGCGTTCGCCGTTGCGCTCGTATTCGCGGGCCACGTTGGCCTTGAAGGCCCGGGCGTTGCCAAAATGGTCGACCATGACGGAGTGGTCGATGACGAGATCCACCGGGGCGAGCGGGTTGATCTTTTTCGGGTTCTTGCCCATGGCCTGCATCGCGCCGCGCATGGCGGCGAGGTCGACAACGGCGGGCACCCCGGTGAAGTCCTGCATCAGGACGCGTGCAGGCCGGTAAGCGATCTCGCGGGTGCTCTTGCGGCGCTTGAGCCAGGCGGCGACCGCCTTGATGTCATCGGCGGTTACGCTGCGTCCGTCCTCGTGGCGCAGCAGGTTCTCCAGCAGCACCTTGAGCGAGAAGGGCAGCCGCGAGATGCCTTCGAGGCCGTTTTTCTCGGCCTCCTTGAGGCTGAAATAGTCGTACGACTTGTTGCCGACCCTGAGCCGCTTGCGCGACTTGAAACTGTCAAGAGAGCTGGGGGGATTTTCTGTGTCACGATTGTTCCGTCCGTTTTGCCGCCTGGTGCGCGCAGCAGCGCCCGGCAGTTGTTGAGGTCTTGGGATGCCCGATTTCGTCGCCGCGATGGAGGCTAGCGCGATACGTCCGGCGCAGGCTCGACAGGCTTCAGCGGAACGGGCAGACGAAGTGGCCTTGGACATCCGGTTGATTGTCGCCGCCTGGATGGCGGCTTTCATAACGATATAGTGGCTTTTGCACTGATCTGCCAGTTGCACAAATGTATTCCGCAGCTCTGTTTTTTCCCAGTTTGATGAGCGGGCCCTTGAGCTAGTGCTTTTCACGCGGCGTTTGTTTCGATAGATGTCTGCGACCGCTTCCAGGTTACCGGAGAAATGTGCCGTCCATGGAACTCGTTGGAGAAGGCCTGAGCTGCGTGCGTGGCGGCCGCCGCGTGTTCGAGAATGTTTCGTTTTCGACCGGAGCGGGCGGCGGACTTTTGCTTACCGGCCCGAACGGTGCCGGCAAGACAAGCCTGCTCAGGGTTGTCGCCGGACTGCTGGAACAGGTTGGCGGCACTCTCAGGCTGGACGGCGGCGACGACGAGCTCTCGATCGGTCAGCATGCTCATTTCATTGGCCACCTCGACGCCGTCAAGTCTACGCTGACCGTGGAAGAGAACCTGCAGTTCTGGTCCGATTTCCTGGGCGGTGGCGATGTCGGCAAGGCTCTGGCGGCGTTCGATCTCGAACATCTGGCGACCATTCCGGCGGCGCTTCTGTCGGCCGGCCTGAAGCGCCGTCTGGCGCTCTCGCGCCTGGCGCTCGTCCCCCGCGCAATATGGCTGCTTGACGAACCGTCGGTGTCACTGGACGTAGACTCGCGCGAAACGCTCGCCCGTGCGGTGATCGCTCACCTTGAGGATGGCGGACTGGTTCTCGCCTCAACGCATGCCGACCTCGGCATCCCATTCGCCGACACGCTCGTGCTGGGAAAGGACGAGGACGAGACATGAAGATGCTCTTGTCCCTGATCCGTCGCGACATCGTGCTGGCCATCCGTCAGGGCGGCGGCGCCGGCATGGCGCTCGGCTTTTTCCTGATCGTCGTTGTTCTGCTTCCCCTCGGCATCGGGCCGGATCCGGTGATGCTGAACCGGATCGCTCCGGGGGCGCTCTGGGTCGCGCTGCTGCTGTCAGTGCTGCTGTCCGCAGACCGGATCTTCCAGGCTGACTACGAGGACGGGACCCTTGAGGTCATGCTTCTCGGGCCGGCGCCTCTGGAAATGGTCGCGCTCTCGAAAACCGTGGCGCACTGGCTGACGACCGGGCTTCCGCTTGCGCTGGCGGCTCCGATCCTCGGTATCCTGCTGAATCTTCCCCCGGCTGCCTTCGGGCCTCTCGTGGCAACAACGCTGATCGGGTCGCCGGCCCTGAGCCTGCTTGGCGCCGTCGGGGCAGCACTTACGGTCGGTGTGCGCCGCGGCGGGCTGCTGCTGTCGATCCTCGTGCTGCCGCTTTACGTTCCGGTGCTCATATTCGGCGTGTCAGCGGCGAGTGCGGCCATCACCGGGCCCGTTCCGTTCGGGACGGCAGCGCTTATCCTGACGTCGATGTCGCTTGCTTGTCTGGTGTTGTGCCCGGTTGCGGCAGCCGCCGCGCTAAGGGCACATTTCCGGTGAATTAAGAGCACAATTCCGTTGAAGATTATGGGCGAGCGGTTCCGCGCCGACAAAGGGTCACACCGCTTTGAGTTGCATGCAATGCCACTGAAAGATAAATAAAAATGACTATGTTGCACTATGCGAATCCTACGCGGTTTGTGCGTCTGTCCGATGTAGTGCTGCCCTGGTGTCTCGGCGCCACGGTGCTTCTGTTCGCCGCTGGCATTTATCTGTCGCTGTTCGTTGCACCGCCCGATTACCAGCAGGGAGAGACGGTGCGAATCATGTTTGTCCACGTGCCTGCCGCGTGGATGGCGATGTTCGTCTACACGACAATGGCGGTCGCCAGTGCTGTCGCACTGATCTGGAAACATCCGTTGGCGGATGTTGCGGCAAAGGCCGCTGCCCCGATCGGAGCATGTTTCACGTTTCTCGCCCTGGCGACTGGATCTCTTTGGGGCAAACCCATGTGGGGCGCATGGTGGGTGTGGGACGCCCGCCTGACGTCGGTGCTGGTGCTGTTCCTGCTCTATCTCGGCTATATCGCTGTCTGGAACGCCATCGAGGAACCGACCCGCGCCGGGCGGATCGCCGCGATCCTGGCGCTGATCGGCTTCGTCAATGTCCCGATCATCAAGTTTTCCGTGGACTGGTGGAATTCCCTGCATCAGCCGGCGAGCGTCCTGCGCATGGACGGGCCGGCGATCCATTCGTCAATCCTGACGCCGCTGCTCGTCATGGCGCTCGCCTATACGGCACTGTTCCTGACGCTGCATCTGATCGCCATGCGCAGCGAGATCCTGCGGCGGCGGATCCGTTCCATGCAACTGGCCCAGACCGAGAGAGGTGGTCGTCATGCCGTTGCTTGACGGACATTGGGGGTTTGTCATCGCGTCCTACGCCATCTCAACGGTCGTACTCGGCGGGCTGATCCTTTCAATCCTGCTCGACCAGAAGCGGCAGCGGCGGTTGCTTGCCGACCTGGAAGCGGCGGGCGTCGGCCGGCGCGGCAGGAAACAGAGAACGGATGAAACATGAGTCAGGTCACAGATACCGCAGCCCGGGACTCCGGCTCCGCAGGCCGCAGGCGCAGGATGATGTTTACCGCTCTTCCGGTTGCCGCGTTCGGCGTTCTGGCCGTCGTACTCGCCATAGGGCTCAGCAGCGGAGATCCGTCGCGTGTTCCGTCCGCACTGATCGGCAAGAAGGTTCCGGACTTCCAGCTTGCCGCGATCGAGGGCCTGAAGCTTGAAGGCAATACGGTTCCCGGACTGGGCGCCGCGGTGCTCCGTCAGGGCAAGGTCAGCATCGTCAATGTCTGGGCGTCGTGGTGCGGCCCCTGCCGGGTCGAGCATCCCTATCTCATGCAGCTTGCCGCGCGCGGCGACGTGCAGATGACGGGCATCAACTACAAGGATTCGCCCGAAAACGCCCGGCGGTTTCTCGGCCTGCACGGAAATCCGTTTTCCGTGGTCGGCGCCGATGGCAACGGCCGGACTGCCGTTGACTGGGGCGTCTACGGCGTTCCGGAGACGTTCGTGGTCGATGGCAATGGCACGATCCGCTACAAGCATGTCGGTCCGATCAGCGAAACCGCGCTCAAAACGAAGATTCTGCCGGCCATCGAGGCTGCGCGTTAAGGGTTTGAAAACCGTTTAACCCGACATTAACCCTCAGCCCTTCGCGTTGAGGCCCTGACCATGACACTGATCTCCCCGTCGACCCTGATCGCGCTGCAGTCCTATACGCAGCCAAAACAGGTGGTCGCGCAAAGCAACGGGGAAACTTTCACACCGCTCGACACAGGCGCGAAGGATCCGGTGCAGAGCCGCGATTCCGGAGGCGTCAGCGTCAAGCTCAGCCCTCAGGCGGCGCTCCATCTGGGCGAACTGGACGGTCCGGTTGATGACGGGCAGGCGGAGCGGGGCGCAGCGGTTACCGGCGAGGCGCCTTCCAGGCGCGAAAGCCAGGCGTCCGCACCTCCGGCGCCGCCGGGGAGCCGGCTCGACATAACGGTCTGAGTCGCGTCAGCGCCTGCGCGGGGCGTGATAGCCGCCGCCATTGAGCCTGGCAGATTCGGCTGACATTTCCTCAAGCGCGTCCGAAATGACGCTCAGGGCGGCCATGAACTCCTTGCGCTGTCCGCTCGGAAGCAGGTTCAGCAGACGCTTGTCGGCGGTCGCAGCACCCGGCTGCGTCGCCAGCAGGGCGCGCCGGCCCGCAGCCGAAAGGCGTATGGCGTTGGCGCGCGCGTCTTCCTTGGTGCGCTTGCGCTGGAGCAGGTTTTTTTTCAGCAGACGCGCAACGAGATCGGCCAGCGTGCTGCGGTCGATCCCGGTTCTTTCCACCAGTTCGGTCTGGCTGAGGCCCTCGTTCTGTGCCACCGTCAGGAGCACGGCGAATTGCCGATGCGTCAATCCGCGCCCTCCCACTTCCTGCGAGTAGAGATCGGCGGCGAACTGGCCCGCCCGCTTGAGCAGGTGGTAAGCGGACTTGTTCAGATCCCTGACTTCTCCGAGAGTGCCCATTCCTATGCCCTCGTAGCTCCTCTTTGCCGGAAGCTCGAAACTGGCCGCAGCCCATTATTCATCAGTATTCGAACTTTTTAGCCAGCGGCTGCAACCGATTCAAACTTTTCTACTCCTGAATTTGTAATTGGGCGGGGGGCAAGCGGGCAATACGGGGTTCCGTCAATTCTGTTCAAATTATCCGCAATTCCCATCACAATTGCATGAGCGTCGGCCCAAAGTCCCAGCCGCCGGGTTTTCCGAGAATTCAATTCAGAGCCGTCGCTCGCTCGTTTATGATTGGTGCGGCAGAGGTTTTGCGATCCTCGATGTGAATCCGGACCGGAGGTCATGACACAGGACCAGGGCAAGAAACGGTTCTCCCGGCAGGTTCCCGACGGAGATACGCAGGAGCGTCACGTGTGCGACCACTGCGGTTTCATCCGGTATGACAACCCGAAGGTGGTCACCGGCGCCGTTGTCCTGCATGACGACCGCGTGTTGCTGTGCCGGAGGGCGATCCCGCCGAGGATCGGCTACTGGACCCTGCCCGCGGGCTACATGGAACTGCACGAGACGACGGAGGAATCGGCGCGCCGCGAGGCCTTCGAGGAGGCTTTCGCCAATATCGAGATCGAGACCCTGCTGGCGGTCTATTCGATCCCGCGCCTGAGCCAGGTCCAGGTCATCTATCGCGCGCGCCTAGTCGATCCGGAGATCAGACCGGGGCCGGAAAGCCAGGAGGTCGAGCTGTTCTCCTGGGACGATATTCCGTGGGATGATCTTGCCTTTCCGAGCGCGCGCTGGGCGCTTACCCAACAGCTAGAGGTCCGGCATCTCGACGTGTTCGCGCCGTTCACCAATCCGGAAGGCGAAACCGGCGACATGACGGAAAGCTGACTGCGTGGCCGTGGTCTACTCGGCCGGCGTATTCTCCTCGCCGATCTGATAGCGCTGCAGCAGCGGGACCTGGGAAAACGCGAAGACCATGGTGATCGGCATGATGCCGAAGACCTTGAAATTGACCCAGAAGTCGGTTGAGAAATTGCGCCAGACGATTTCGTTGAGGACGGCAAGCAGCACGAAGAACAGGGCCCATCTGAAGGTCAGCTTGCGCCAGCCCTCGTCGGTCAGCTCGAAAACGCTGTCGAGCACGATCTGCAGCAGGGACCGGCCGAACGCCAGCCCGCCGAACAGGATGGTCGCGAACAGCGTGTTCACGATGGTCGGCTTGAGCTTGATGAACAGCTCGTTGTTCAGCCAGAGCGTCAGTCCGCCGAACACGATCACGAACACGCCGGTGACGAGGGGCAAGACCGCGATCCTGCCGTTCACGGTGTAGGACACGCTGAGCGCGATGATTGTCGCGACCATGAAGGCGCCGGTGGCCGCGAATATGCCGAACTTGGCATTAGCGAAGAAGAACACGACCAGCGGCCCGATCTCCGTGACCAGCTTGACCACGGGGTGCATGCGTTCCTGTTTGGTCGCCATGGTCCTGTTCGTCTCCCCTTGATGCAGATCAGGCGCTGCCCGCTATGGCCTGCGCGAATTCGTCGGCATCGAAATGCCGCAGATCCTCAACCCCTTCACCTATGCCGATTGCGTGAATGGGCAAGCCGAATTTGGCCGAGACCGCAACGAGGATGCCGCCGCGCGCGGTGCCGTCGAGCTTGGTCATGACCAGCCCTGTGACCCCGGCAGTTTTCCCAAAGGTCTCGACCTGCGATATGGCGTTCTGGCCGGTCGTGGCATCGAGCACCAGCAGCACGCTGTGCGGGGCGGTTTCATCCTGTTTCTTCAATACGCGCACGACCTTTTCCAGCTCCGCCATGAGGTTGGCCTTGTTCTGGAGGCGCCCGGCCGTGTCGATCAGGAGCACATCGGTGCCGTCATCGCGCGCCTGGTTCAGGGCGTCGAATGCGAGGCCTGAAGAGTCCGCGCCGACCTCGCGGCTGACCACCGGCGCGCCGATGCGCTCGCCCCAGACCTTGAGCTGGTCGATCGCAGCCGCCCGAAAGGTATCGCCGGCGGCCAGCATCACAGAGCGGCCTTCGTTGCGGAACTGCGCGCCGAGCTTGCCGATGGTGGTGGTCTTGCCGGAGCCGTTGACCCCGACCATGAGGATCACGTGCGGCTTCTTCCCGCTATCGACAACAAGCGGCTTGGCGACCGGCTCCAGGACGGTCCTGATTTCTCCAGCCAGGACGTTGCGCACCTCCTCGGGTGTGATTTCCTTGTCGTACCGGTCGGCGGCGAGCGCATCGGAAATGCGCGCGGCCGTATCGATTCCAAGGTCAGCCTGGATCAGGACGTCTTCCAGTTCCTGCAACGTCTCATCATCGAGCTTGCGCTTGGTGAAGATGCCGGTGATGCCGGATGTGAGCGCGTTGGACGACCGCGAAAGCCCTGCCTTCAGCTTGCCGAACCAGCCGGCTTTCACTTCCGGCTCGGCGGGCGGGACCGGCTCCGCGACAGGCTGTTCGGCACTCTCTGCCGAAGCGGCGTCGTCTTCGGGCGGGGCTTCCGCACCGGTGAACATCCGCTTGAGGAATCCTTTGCGCGGTTCGTTCATGCTGTGGGACGGCCCTCGAATTCGTGTCCGTCATGACCGGTGAGTTCCGCGGCAACGATGGCGCCGACGTCCTGCGGCTCGGCAAAGCGCACGGTTGCGAACTGCTCGGTCCGGCCGGTTGTCTCCGTTTCCATCAGGACCGGGCCGGTTGAGCCGACCCGCGTATCGAGATGCATCCTCACGGCTTCGGCACCACAGTCGCGCAGGCGCTTCGCCCGTGCCTTGATTGTCGGACCGTCAAGCTGGGGCATCCTCGCCGCCGGCGTACCGGGTCTCGGGGAGAACGGGAAGACGTGCAGGTAGGTCAGGCCGCATTCCTCAACCAGCCGCATCGAGTTCTCGAACATCTCCTCGGTCTCGGTCGGGAATCCGGCGATCAGATCGGCCCCGAACACCATGTCGGGCCGCGCCCGGCGCACGTCCTCGCAAAACGCGATGGAGTCCTCGCGCAGGTGGCGGCGCTTCATGCGCTTCAGGATCATGTTGTCCCCGGCCTGCAGCGACAGGTGGAGATGCGGCATCAGGCGCTCTTCCCCGGCGATCGCGCGGACCAGTGCCGGGTCGGTCTCCACGGAGTCGATGGACGACAGGCGCAGCCGGGGGAGTTGCGGGACGCGGTCGAGGATCTGCTGGACGAGCGTGCCGAGCGTCGGTGTGCCGGGCAGGTCGGCGCCGTAGGCCGTGATGTCGACCCCGGTCAGCACGATTTCGCGATAGCCGTTGTCGACCAGCCGCTCGACCTGGCGAATGACATCACCGGCGGGGACCGACCGTGAGTTGCCGCGGCCAAAGGGGATGATGCAGAAGGTGCAGCGGTGGTTGCAGCCGTTCTGGACCTGAACGAAAGCGCGCGCGCGGCCCTCGAAGCCGTCGATCAGATGCCCGGCCGTCTCGCGTGACCGACATGATGTCGTTGATCCGGACCTTCTCCTCCGCGGCCACGCCGAAATCGGCCGGCGCGAAAGCATCAGCCTTCAGCTTCTCGTCGTTGCCGAGGACGAGATCGACCTCGTCCATGTCGGCGAAGGTCTCCGGCTCGATCTGTGCCGCACAGCCGGTGACGATGATGCGGGCGTCCGGGCGCTCGCGCCGAGCACGGCGGATCGCCTGGCGCGCCTGCCGGGTCGCCTCGGCGGTCACCGCGCAGGTGTTGAAGATCATCGCGTCATCGAGCCCGCTGGCGGCCGCGTTCTGGCGCATGACCTCGGACTCATACGTGTTGAGCCGGCAGCCGAACGTGATGAGATCGGGGCCCGACATCACGCCAACCCTCGCCCAGGTCGTGGTGTCGAGCACGCCTTCGAACTCGTAGGCGACCGGCCCGGTCATGAGGACATGGCTGTCGCTCTCGCGCCATTCCATCTGCAAGCGGCCCGCCCGGCAGCGCCACGGTCGCCTTGCGGTCGGTGAACCGGCGCCGGACCGCCAGCGACGATCACGCCGCAGGCGGCCGTGCCGCAGGCGCGCGTCAGGCCGACGCCGCGCTCCCAGACCTTGAGCGTGATGGCGGTCGGGCGCCGTGACATGGGCCAGCGAGATATTGGAGCGCTCCGGGAAGACGGGATGGTGTTCGAGCATCGGGCCGATGCGTTCGAGATCGTAGGCCTCG
This sequence comes from Hyphomicrobiales bacterium, assembly GCA_965275905.1. Classification (GTDB taxonomy): domain Bacteria; phylum Pseudomonadota; class Alphaproteobacteria; order Rhizobiales; family JAJFHC01; genus CBDAQD01. The sequence goes on from CBDHYJ010000055.1 coordinate 65,525, forward strand.
ACGTCGTCGACCCAGAAGAAACAGTGCGGATTGCCGACATTGACCACGCTCGGGCTGTGCAGGATCGGATCGTCCACCGGGCCGATCTGAAGCTCGATCACGCGGGTGTCCATTTCCTCGGCAATCGGGATTTCGTGCCATTCGAGCCGGGGCGGTCCGATATCGACCGTGATCAGGCCGTCAGCCGGCCCGCGAACAGTCAAGAATGCCGGCATTGGTCTCGACAGCGACGGCGCTGCCGCCGTTCTCCGCCATCACCAGGTCGGCGATGCAGCGCGTGGCGTTGCCGCAGGCATCGACCTCGCCGCCGTCGGCGTTGCGGATACGCATGAAAAGATCAGCGTTTTCAGACGGTTCCAGCATGATGAGCTGGTCGCAGCCGATGCCGTTCTCCCGGTCGGCGATGGCCCGCCCGGCGGCTTCGTCGAGCTCGATTTCGCGCGCACGGACATCCAGCACGACAAAATCGTTGCCGAGTCCGTTCATCTTGCGGAACGCAATATGGTCGCCGTTGGCTGTCATGACCGGGGTTATATGGCCATATCGTCGCTGATGACCAGTGGTTTATCTTACGCCCACTAACGCTTCTGTGCTGCGATTTCTTGACAGTGACGGCGGCTGTCACTATTTTCCGCGCCAATTCAGGAAAGACGACCAACGTCTTGCCGCCGCCTGCTCCACGAGGGCAGGGGGTCAACACCCGTCAGCGAGGTTTCGCCCGCGGGTGCGTTTTGCGTTGGAATTCAGGTCGTCTTTCAGGACTTGAGACGGAAACAGGTAAGCGGACCGGATGTTCGAGAGCCTTTCAGATCGCCTTGGGGGCATTTTCGACAAGCTGACGAAGCGCGGCGCGCTGTCGGAGTCGGATGTCAATTCGGCCATGCGCGAGGTTCGCCGCGCGTTGCTTGAGGCCGATGTCGCCCTCGATGTGGTGAAAGACTTCGTCGAGAAGGTGCGCGAGCGCGCTGTCGGCCAGGAAGTCATCAAGTCGGTGACCCCCGGCCAGATGGTGGTCAAGATCGTCAACGACCAGCTGATCGAGACGCTGGGCTCCGATGCCTCCGCGATCGATCTGAATGCTGCCGCGCCGGTTGCCATCATGATGGTCGGCCTGCAGGGCTCCGGTAAGACGACGACCACCGCAAAGATCGCGAAACGCCTGACCGAGCGCGAAAAGCGCAAGGTCCTGATGGCGTCGCTCGACGTCCGCCGTCCGGCCGCCCAGGAGCAATTGCGCGTCCTCGGTGAGCAGACCGGCGTTGCGACGCTGCCCATAGTCGAAGGCCAGATGCCCGTCGACATCACGCGGCGCGCAGTCGAGGCCGCGCGCCTCGGCGGCTATGACGTGATCATGCTCGACACCGCCGGCCGGCTGCATATCGACGACGAACTGATGCGCGAAACCGAGCAGATCCGCGATGTCGCCGGTCCGCATGAGACCCTGCTGGTTGCCGACGCGCTGACCGGTCAGGACGCGGTCAACGTGGCCAAGAGCTTCGACGAGCGCATCGGTGTCACCGGTATCGTGCTGACCCGTGTCGACGGCGACGGCCGTGGCGGTGCCGCGCTCTCCATGCGCGCCGTGACGGGCAAGCCGATCAAGCTGATGGGCACGGGCGAGAAGATCGACGAGCTTGAGGATTTCCATCCCGACCGTATCGCCGGTCGCATCCTTGGCATGGGCGATGTGGTCAGCCTGGTCGAGAAGGCCGCCGAGACGATCGACTCCGAAAAGGCGACGCAGATCGCCAAGAAGATGCAGAAGGGCAAGTTCGACCTGGACGACCTGGCCGAACAGCTCCAGCAGATGCAGAAGATCGGCGGCATGAGCGGAATGCTCGGCATGCTGCCGGGCGTCGGCAAGATGAAGAAGCAGATCGAGGGCGCGAACCTCGATGACAACGTGTTCAAGCGCCAGGCGGCGATCATCAGCTCCATGACCCGCCACGAGCGGCGCAACCCGAAGGTGCTGAACGCGTCGCGCAAGAAGCGCGTGGCCGCAGGCTCGGGCACCGAGGTGCAGGAGATCAACCGCCTGCTCAAGATGCATCGTCAGATGGCGGACATGATGAAGAAGCTCGGCAAGCGCAAGGGCGGCCTGGCCGGCCTGTTCGGCGGCGGCATGCCGCAGATGCCGGACATGGCGGATCTGCCGCCGGAAGGGCTCGACAGCGGATCGTTGCCGCCCGGCGGGCTGCCGGGACTGGGCGGACCGGCTCCGGGCGGACTTCCGGGACTCGGCGGTTCACCGATCGGCGGTGTGCCGAAGTTCCCGGTGAAGAAGAAGTAGGACAACAGGATTCAACGGTATTCGCGGGATTTTGCCCGCGACGACAGACAACACGAACACGAGAAAACCAGGAGAAAGACAAGACATGGCTTTGAAAATCAGACTGGCCCGCGGTGGCGCGAAGAAGCGCCCGTTCTACCGCATTGTGGTGGCCGACGTGCGTGCGCCGCGTGACGGTCGCTTCATCGAGCGGCTCGGCACCTACAACCCGCTTCTGCCGCGTGACGCGGAAAACCGGGTAACGCTCAACGAGGACCGGATCCGGCACTGGCTGTCGCATGGCGCAAAGCCGACCGACCGCGTGAACCGTTTCCTCGACGCTGCAGGCATCCTTGCCCGCGAGGCGCGTAACAACCCGCAGAAGGCGCTGCCGGGCAAGAAGGCGCAGGAGCGTCTTGAAGCCCAGCGCCAGGCCGAGGAAGACGCCAAGGAAGCTGCTGCCGCTGAAGCCGAGGCGCCGGCCGAAGAGGAAGCGCCTGCCGAAGAGGCTCCCGCAGAGGAGGCCGCTGCTGAAGAGGCTCCGGCTGAGGAGGCTGCTGCCGAGGAAGAGACCAAGGAAGAGGCTGCCGCGTCCTAACTGTTGGGGCCGTTGACGCGTCATGGATGGCGAAACCCGCGACCGTCTCTGTCTTGGGGTGATCACCGGAGCCCACGGGGTCAAGGGCGAAGTCCGCATCAAGGTGTTCGCCGAGAACGCGGAGGACATCGCCTCCTACGGCCCGCTGACAGGCGAGGACGGTGCTGAGCGGTTCAGGATCGTCCGGTCCAGGGTCTCGTCGTCAGGTGTGGTGGCGAAACTGAAGGGCGTGAACGACAGGGCCGCGGCGGAACGACTCAGAGGCGAACGGCTTTATGTGGCGCGGGACGCGCTGCCGGAGACGGAAGACGAGGAGTGGTATCACGCCGACTTGATCGGGTTGAGCGTCGAGACGCCTGAAGGCGACAGGATCGGAACCGTAGAGGCGATCTTCGACTTCGGGGCCGGAGACCTGATCGAGGTGAGACCGGATGGTGGCGGGAAAACGTTGCTGGTCCCGTTCACGACGGAACAGGTGCCTACGGTGGATGTGAACGGCGGACGGATTGTCGCCATGCCGATGGAAGACATGGATGATGATGCGGGTGAGAACGAAGAGACGAAGGAGGGTTGAACGCGAGGCTTGAAACCCTGAACGACCGAAGGACGGACAATGAGCGGTGAATGGCGGGCCAGCGTGCTGACGATCTACCCGGAAATGTTTCCGGGACCGCTTGGTGTTTCACTTGCCGGACGTGCTCTGGAGCAGGGTCTGTGGGCGCTTGAAACGGTGGACATCCGGGACTTTGCGAGCGATAAACACCGCACCGTCGACGGGACACCGGCTGGTGGCGGACCGGGAATGGTCATGAGAGCGGACGTCATTGCGACGGCTCTGGATCAAACCCGGTCAGAAGATGACGCCAGACCCGCTCTATACCTGTCGCCGCGCGGGGCGCCGCTGACCCAGAAGAGGGTGCGCGACCTGCGTGACGGACCGGGGGCCATACTGCTCTGCGGGCGCTTCGAAGGGGTCGACGAACGGGTGATCGAGGCCCGCTCGCTCGAGGAAGTGAGCATCGGCGACTTCGTCATGTCCGGCGGTGAGATTGCCGCGATGGCGCTGATCGACGCGACCGTGCGGCTGCTGCCGGGGGTGATGGGCAAGGAAGCCTCGGGTGACGAGGAGAGTTTCGAAAGCGGGCTGCTGGAGTATCCGCACTTCACGCGGCCGCAGGAATGGGAAGGACACGAGATTCCGCCGGTACTGACGTCCGGCGACCACGGAAAGGTGGCGCTCTGGCGCCGGCAGGAATCGGAACGCATAACCCGCGAGCGCAGGCCCGATCTCTGGTCGGCCTATCAGGGAGCGCGAGGCGCGGTGGAGCAGGAAACGGATTGAGCGGATCCAGACGGGTCCGGTGGACGAACAAGGAATTGAAGGCATTTGAGTCAACGCCCTACGGGTGCGTGATTCGGGAAAGGTAAGAATCATGAATATCATTGAGCAGATCGAAAAAGAGCAGGCCGAGGAAATCGCGGCCAAACGGCCGGTTCCGGAGTTTGCTCCGGGCGACACGGTCCAGGTCAACGTGAAGGTCAAGGAAGGCCAGCGCGAGCGTATCCAGGCTTATGAAGGCGTCTGCATCGCGCGGGCCGGAGCAGGCCTCAACGAGAACTTCACGGTGCGGAAGATCTCCTACGGTGAAGGCGTCGAGCGCGTGTTCCCGATCTACAGCCCGCTGATCGACTCGATCAAACTGGTGCGCCGCGGGCGCGTCCGCCGTGCCAAGCTTTATTACCTGCGCGAGCGCCGCGGCAAATCGGCCCGTATCGCCGAGCGTCAGGACTTCCGGCCGAAAAAGGAAACCGCGAAGGCAGCACCCGCCGCCGAGGCGAAAGAAGAGGCCTGAGGCCGCGCGGCAGGTCGGTTAGGTAGAAATCGGGAGCAGGCGCCATGTCGCAGCCGAGAACGCTTTATGACAAGATCTGGGACGACCATCTGGTCGACTCCCAGGAGGACGGAACCTGCCTGATCTATATCGACCGGCATCTGGTGCACGAGGTGACCAGTCCCCAGGCTTTCGAGGGTCTGCGGATGGCCGGGCGCAAGGTGCGCGCGCCTTCCAAGACGCTTGCCGTCGCCGATCACAACGTGCCGACGACCGACCGTTCCAAGGGTATCGACGATCCGGAGTCCAAGCTCCAGGTCGACACCATGGAGCAGAACTGCCGCGACTTCGGCGTTCCCTTCTTTGAGACCACCGACAAACGTCAGGGCATTGTTCACATCATCGGCCCGGAACAGGGCTTCACCCTGCCGGGTACGACGATCGTGTGCGGTGACAGCCACACTTCGACGCACGGTGCGTTCGGCGCGCTTGCGCACGGCATCGGCACGTCCGAGGTCGAGCACGTGCTCGCGACCCAGACGCTGATCCAGCGCAAGGCCAAGAACATGCGCGTCACCGTCGACGGCGAACTGCCCGATGGCGTGACCGCCAAGGATGTAATCCTCGCCATCATCGGCGAAATCGGGACCGCGGGCGGCACCGGCCATGTCATGGAATATGCCGGCGATGCCATCCGTTCGCTCTCGGTCGAGGGGCGGATGACGGTATGCAACATGTCGATCGAAGGCGGTGCGCGCGCCGGGCTGATCGCGCCTGACGAAAAGACGATCTCCTATTTCGAGGGCCGTCCGATGGCGCCCAAGGGCGAGGCCTGGGATCAGGCGCGGGCCTACTGGGAGACGCTGTACTCAGACGACGGCGCTGCGTTCGATCACGAAGTACGGCTCGACGCGGCCGCCCTGCCGCCGATCGTCACCTGGGGCACAAGCCCGGAGGATGTCATTACCATCAACGGCAGCATCCCGGATCCGAACGATGCGTCCGACGACGCCAAGAAGGCGTCCATGGAACGCGCGCTCGACTATATGGGCCTGACGCCGGGCACGCCGATTCAGGACGTCGCGATCGACCGCGTCTTCATCGGGTCGTGCACCAACGGCCGGATCGAGGACCTGCGCGCTGTCGCCAAGGTCGTCGAAGGCCACCGGGTGTCGGAAAATGTCGACGCCATGGTCGTGCCGGGATCGGGCATCGTCAAGGAACAGGCCGAGGCGGAAGGCATCGACAAGGTCCTGATCGCCGCCGGATTCGACTGGCGCGAGCCTGGCTGTTCCATGTGCCTTGCCATGAACGCCGACAAGCTGAAACCGCAGGAGCGTTGCGCGTCGACGTCCAACCGAAACTTCGAAGGCCGTCAGGGCCGTGGCGGACGGACCCATCTGGTTAGCCCCGCGATGGCGGCGGCCGCGGCGATCGCCGGGCATTTCGTCGACGTGCGGGAGTTCAACCGGGGCTAGGAACCGGGGCTAGGACATGACCAACCGGCGCGAGGAGATCGAGGAAGAGCGCGCCCGGCGCGCGCGCGCGGATCTCAAGTCGCTGGATGAACAGGCGGAAGGCCTCGGCCGGTCCGGCCTCGACAATCCGGACGAAGAACAGCCCGATCAGATCGAACGCTGGGGCAAGCTCATCGGACGATCGCTCGGTCTGGTGTTCATGGTGTACCTGATCTACTACTTTGCGCAGAAACTGCTCTGATGGAGGATCTGAAATGGAAAAGTTCACGACGCTGACCGGCGTGGCGGCTCCGCTGCCGATGCTCAATGTCGACACCGACATGATCATCCCGAAGCAGTTCCTCAAGACGATCAAACGGACGGGTCTCGGCAAGCATCTGTTTGACGAGATGCGGTTCACGACCGACGGCGCGGAGATCGAGGATTTCGTCCTGAACAAGCCGGCCTACCGCAATGCGCAGATTCTGGTCGCGGGCGACAATTTTGGCTGCGGCTCGAGCCGCGAGCACGCGCCCTGGGCGCTGCTCGACTTCGGCATCCGCTGCGTAATCTCGACCGGCTTCGCCGACATCTTCTACAACAACTGCTTCAAGAACGGCATCCTGCCGATCGTCCTGCCGCAGGAGGACGTGGACAAGCTGATGGACGACGCCGAGCGCGGCGCCAACGCCACGCTGACGGTCGATCTTGAAGCGCAGGAGATTCACGGGCCTGACGGCGGCACGATCAAGTTCGAGATGGATCCGTTCCGCAAGCACTGCCTGCTCGAAGGACTCGACGACATCGGACTGACCCTGCAGAAGGGGCCCGCGATCGACGCCTACGAGGCCCAGGCGGACGCCGCACGCAGTTGGCTCTAGGCTGATTTGGGCCCGCCGGGCATCACGGATCCCGACAGGAAGACTTTACTTCAGATCTCGGAAACAAGATCGGCGGCGATGCATTGGCCGTGCATCGCCGCCGTTCTGTCGGCAGTCTTGGGTGCGGGCTGCCGTAGGGTGCCTCGTTTGAGCGGTGCGAATTTCGCCTGGGGGCGCACGCGCCTGATTGCGTAAGCTGTCATCTCGATTGCACAAGGTTTGCACGGCTCTGGTTAACAAAACATTGTGCAAATGTGCATTTTGCACAAAGTTTTCTGCCCAACCGAGAGAAAGTCCCTATTATCGGCATGTCGCGAAGTGATTCGCTCTATTGCGATTGAGCAAGGCAGAAGCCGGTTGAATTACACGATCAAGAAGCTGTCCCGCGCTTCGGGCGTGAATACCAACACCATCCGTTCCTGGGAGCGGCGGTACGGCATTCTGAACCCGCAGCGCAGCCCCAACGGCTACAGAGCCTATTCCGAACACGACATGGACCGGCTGTGTCTCATTGCACGTCTTGTCGAAAACGGGCATGCCATCAGCCGGCTCGCCGGTCTGACAGGGGCCGAACTCGAGGCGATCGCCGGCCAATGGGCTCCGCCGCGCGAAGACGCCGGCGTTGCCAGTGAACTGCGTACCGCTCTCGAGACATGCATTGGGAGAGGCGATCTCGAAAACTTCCGAATGCAGGTCGATCGAGCGCTCGTCAATCTCGCACCTGAAGCCGTTCTGGAAGAGGTTGTCGCGCCGACCCTGCGCAAGATCGGCGACATGTGGGCGGACGGCCGCATCGACGTCGGCCTTGAGCACGCGCTCTCCAGCATAGTGCGGCAGCATCTTCTGGCCTTTGTCTCGATGCTGCGGACATCCGCAAGGGGGCCTGCGATCGTGTTCACGACGTTGAGCGGCGAGCGCCACGAGATCGGGGCCCTGATGGCTATGTATCTCGCGGCGTCGAACGGATTTTCCTGCACCTATCTGGGGCCGGATACACCGCCGGCGGACATTGTGCGAAGCGCGCACCGCTTTGATGCCGCTGCGGTCGCGATCAGCTCGATCAGTACGGCGGACACACCGCAGGTCGTGGCGCAACTCGACGAGGTTGCGGCAACACTTAATCCTGATGTCGCCCTTTGGTTCGGTTACGGCCCCTATTCAGATATCGACATTTCGCGTCTGCCGGAGCGCGTGGAAACCTTCCCGGACTTTGCAATGATGCAGAAGTGTCTGGACGGGCTGAGAGCCCGGACCGGTTCAATCTGATCCGGATTCAGCCTAGCGTATCGAGATGTCCCGGCTTGCTTCTCCGACCGGTTCACCGTTGCGGGTTACCGTCACCGTGACGCGATAGTCGCCTGCGGGCCATCCGCCCTTCGGTCTGCGCTTGCCGGAAAACACGAAATACTCCGCCTTGTTGCGGTCCATTGAGACGCTGTTCTCGGCGACCTTGACGCCGCCAGGGCCAGTCAGTCGGATGTGCATGCGGTCGTCTTTGCGCAGGTTGATGGCCCAACCCCATCCGACAAGCGCCTTGCTGTCGCGTCCCGGCGTGAAACCGTCGAATTTTCCGCGCTCGACCTGGGTGCGTTTCGCCGGGCCGGGGCTGAACCCCAGATCGATGATCTCGCCCGCCCGGTAGGTGAGCGCGTTCGCAAGCGAGGGGTCCCAGAAGGAGGTCGTGCCTTCCGTGCCGCAGGCGGAGTTGACACCGCGGCCTGTGAACGGATCGATGACCTTGCCGGCCTTCCTGAGTGTGACATGAACATGAGCGAACGCCGCCATGCCGGAATAACCGACCAGACCCAGCTTCTGGCCGCGCTCGACCCTGTCACCCTTTGTGACGACGACGCTGCCCCGGCGCAGATGGCAGTACTGGGTTTCCCAGCCGCCGCCATGGTCGATCCGCATGCCGTTGCCGCACTCCCGGTTCCTGACGGCCTTTCGGTCCTCGGGCGAGCGCACCAGCCTGTCGGCCATGCTGTCCCGGGTGGCGACGACGCGGCCCGGCGCCACGGCCACCACGTCGACGCCGCGCTCGATGTCGGCGAGGCGGTGAACGCGGAAGTCGGTGCCCTTGTGTCCGTCATACGACGCGGAGCCGCAGGTATAGTCCCGGACGCCCGGCCCCGGATCGATATCGACATACTGCTGGATCATGCAATTGGCGCCGTCAGGGCAGATGATGGGCAGTCCGAGTTTCGGCGGCGCGGTATCGTCGGCGCGCGACGGCATCGCCGCGAGCATGGAGCCTGCCAGAAACGCGACCATTCCGGCATGCGGGATGAGTCTGAGCGACTCCGGTTGCGACTTTGCCGCAGATTCCGCCATAAGCCTTGCCATCGTGCTGCTGCCTCGGTAAGCATCCGCGCGGACTCAAAAATAACTGGTCCCGGCGGTTGGCCGGGGCAAGACGAGGAAAGACCATTTCATGACCAGCTACAATCTTCTTCTCCTGCCCGGCGACGGCATCGGCCCCGAAGTGATGGCCGAGGTCAAGCGGATTATCGGCTGGCTCAATGACCGCGGCGGCGCGCAATTCGAAACGGAAGACGATCTGGTGGGCGGATGCGCTTACGACGCGCATGGCCAGGCGGTCTCCGACGCGACGGTCGAAAAGGCACTCGCGGCGGACGCGGTCATCCTCGGCGCGGTCGGCGGTCCGAAGTGGGACGGTGTGGCCTATGACGTGCGGCCCGAAGCCGGCCTGTTGCGCCTGCGCAAGGATCTGGCGCTGTTTGCCAACCTGAGGCCCGCCATTTGCTTCGACGCCCTGGCGGACGCCTCATCGCTGAAGCGGGAACTCATCGAAGGCCTCGATATCATGATCGTGCGCGAACTCACGGGCGGTGTCTATTTCGGCGAGCCGCGCGGCATCACCGATCTCGGCAACGGCCAGCGCCGCGGCGTCAACACCCAGGTCTACGACACGTTCGAGATCGAGCGGGTCGCCCGGGTCGCCTTCGACCTGGCGCGCAAGCGCGGCAACCGCGTGACCTCCGTCGAAAAGCGCAATGTCATGGAGTCCGGCCTGCTGTGGCAGGAGGAGGTCATCAAGGTCCATGAGCGCGAGTTTGCGGATGTCGAGCTCGACCACATGCTGGCGGACAACTGCGGCATGCAGCTCGTGCGCACGCCCAAGCAGTTCGACGTTCTGGTCACCGACAACCTGTTCGGTGACATGCTGTCGGACGTGGCGGCCATGCTGACCGGCTCGCTCGGCATGCTGCCGTCGGCGTCGCTCGGCGAGGCCGACAAGGACGGCAAGCGCAAGGCGCTCTACGAGCCGGTCCACGGCTCGGCACCCGACATTGCCGGTCAGGGGCTGGCCAATCCGATCGCCACGATCCTCAGCTTCGGCATGGCGCTGAAATACTCGTTCAACATGGGCGCGGAGGCGGACTTGCTCGATCAGGCGATCGGCCGGGTGCTGGCCAGCGGCAAGCGCACCGCGGACATCATGCAGGACGGCATGACCGCCGTGTCGACCACGGAAATGGGCGACGCCATCATTGCCGAACTCGACGCGCTCAGCGCCTGAACTCACCCCGGTCCACACTCAGGAAACCCGATCCGGCGAGATGCGAAGGCCTTTTGGCGCTGATCGTTCCGATCTTCCGCGATGCGGCGAATGGCGTTAGCCGCCCTCGTAACCCGCGTTACCCGTCCCGCCCCGGTTCGTTCGGATCGCTGGAGAAAAGGGCGATCTTGTTGCCCTGGGGGTCGCGAAGGTAGCCGACATAGAAGCGAGGTCCATAGTAGGCACGGAAGCCCGGCTGGCCCTCGTCGGAACCGCCGGCCAGAAGCGCGGCGGCGTGAAGCTCTCGGACCTGCTTTTGATTGCGTGCCTCGAAAGCGATCATGGAACCGTTGCCGGCCGAGGCCGGACGTCCATCGAAGGGTGATTTAACGTAAAATTCCGGCAGGGCGAAAGGCTGGTCAGGCTGCTTCCGCAACGCATAACTCAGGTCCCCATGGATTTCCTCCAGCTCATAACCAAGCGCTGGCAGGAACGCGGAATAAAACCGTTTCGCGCGCGCGATGTCATCCACACCGACTGTGACATAGGCAATCATGCTTGGTGGTTCTTTCCGGACGTTTGCTTGTTCAAACGAGATTACCGCATTGTTTTAGGCCAACATCAGGGCATCCGGAAATCGCTGATGATCTGATCAATGAATGTGAATGGACTTATCGTATAGATCGCCATCCTGAATCATGTTGACTCATGAGCATTGCAGAGTTTTTCAAACTGGCAAAATGGTTTGTTTTTGATAGCCTGCCGACTTTGTTTTTCTGTTCGAATACAACATGATAAAAATGCAGAACGTTGTGATTAATCCTTTTCGTATTTTCAAAAAAATAGAAATTTTCTATGATCAAAATCGTATGCGCCTTTAATGCATTCAGATTATTTTTTGTCTTTTTTTTCTCCCTTTTGTTTATAGGTTTTACTGCGACATACGCTATTTCTGGATCATCCAAAAAGGTCATACGAAGCTCACAGATCCCCGACAATCTTCAAGATTTTCTGCCAGGTATTGGTGTTCTTCGGTCCGGGCGTTCTGTTTGTACCGCTTTTTGTGTTTCGCAAGACGTGATCGTGACATCGCAGCATTGTGTCCAGTTTACGAATGAACGTTGGCGTTCGTCGTCGATGAACTTTTCGTTTGTCGTCGAACAAAGCGGCAAGATTCGCAAGAGTCCTGTTTGGGGGCGAACAGCTCAGGAGCGACGACAAAACATTGCCTTCGGTCTAAAGAGGGACGGATCGGCAGCCAGAAAGAGGAACGCGGCAGCTTTTGAGGCGGATTGGGCTCTTATTCGACTCAAAAAACGGATTTGCCGAAAAGTGTTACCCGTAGAGTCTCTCGTCGGCCTTATCTCACGAACGATGCCGGGACGGGATGTGGCGGAGATGGTGTCGTCGGAAAAGTTCTACCGCCGTGCTCGCGGAAAACGGTGGACATATTCGGGCAGATGCCGATTTATCAGCAGTCGTATTTCGTCTTTTGGCGCAGCCATTGCACATAATTGTCCGGCTGTTCCCGGAACATCAGGTGCACCAATTTTTTTGAGAAACGACAATGGTGATTTGGTGGTGGCGGCAGTGAATTCCGGTACGTTTCTTGATCGTTCGAACGGAAAAAGAGAACGAAAGTTTCGAGCGATAGAAGCAGGCGCATTTGCTGATTCGCTGCCGCATTTCATCGCGCACAAGCGCAATTTGACAACCGCTCAACTGCGGACGCTGCAAGAAGCTTTGAAAAAGCAACGATTGCTGAATGGGCGCGCTGACGGAGTGTTTGGTCCGCAAACAAGACTTGCCATCATCAAGTTTGAGGCCTCGATTGGCTATCCGGAGTTGGGTTTGCCTACGGAATTAATCTACGACTTGCTCACGGGGCAAAAAAGTATCCCGTCAGAGTGCTGGATTGCACTGCGTTTCATCGTACCACGGTACTGCCGAACGCTCGGCCTGCAATAGCCGAAACGACCGGATACATGTCGACATTGGTGCGGCAATCTTTCGAGACGTCAGCCGCTGGGTGAAACGCCCGCCTTCTCCAGTTCGGCGTCGAGCTGCCTCGTGATCCAGCACCAGAACATCCGGAAATCGCTTATCAGCGACCAACAGGGATGTGTGAAGGTCGCCGGCCGGTTGCGCTCGATGAAGGCGTGGCCGATCCAGGCGAAGGCATAGCCCGAGATGATCGCGGCCAGCAGATAGCGCCAGTCCAGTGTCGCCACCGCCGTCAGCAGAAGCAGGATCGCCAGCGCCGTCCCGATGAAATGCAGTGTACGGGTCGCCGGCCGGCCGTGCTCGCGCAGGTAGTGGGGCCAGAATTCCGTATAGGACTCAATTCGTTCAGACATTGCAGATACCTTGAAATTGACCCGCATAAAGCGTAAGTCAACGCGGCGTCCCCCGGCAAGGGCCGGTCAGGGCTGCGCAATAACAGGAAATGGAGCTATGAGTTACAAGGTTGCTGTCGTCGGCGCCACCGGCAACGTGGGCCGCGAAATGCTGAATATCCTCTCCGAGCGGGAGTTTCCCGTGAGCGAAGTTGTGGCACTTGCCTCGCGCAAAAGTGTCGGCAAAGAGGTTTCCTACGGCGACACGACATTGAAATGCAAAGCTCTGGAAAACTACGATTTCACAGGCACGGACCTCGCGCTGTTTTCGGCAGGCTCGGCCGTCGCCAAGGAATGGGCGCCGAAGGCCGGCGCCACGGGATGTATCTCGATCGACAATTCGTCCTGCTTCCGCATGGATCAGGACGTGCCTCTGATCGTGCCTGAAGTGAACGCGCATGTGCTCGACGAGTACATGGCGAAGAACAACCGGCGCAACATCATCGCCAATCCGAACTGTTCGACCGCCCAGCTCGTGGTGGCTCTGAAGCCGCTGCACGACGAGACGAAAATCAAGCGGGTGGTGGTGTCGACCTACCAGTCGGTGTCGGGTGCTGGCATCGGGGGCATGGACGAACTGTTCAACCAGACCAAGTCGATCTACGTCAACGATCCCCTGGAGCCCGAGCAGTTCACGAAGCAGATCGCATTCAATGTGATCCCGCATATCGACGCGTTCATGGAAGATGGGTCCACGAAGGAAGAGTGGAAGATGGTCGTGGAGACCAAGAAGATCCTCGACCCGAAGATCAAGCTGACCGCGACCTGCGTGCGCGTGCCGGTCTTCGTCGGCCACTCCGAAGCCGTCAATATCGAGTTCGAGGACATGATCTCGGCCGACGACGTGCGCGACATCCTGCGCGAAGCTCCGGGCTGTCTCGTTGTCGACAAGGCGGAAGACGGCGGTTACGTCACGCCGGTCGAATGCGTCGGCGACTATGCCACGTTCATCAGCCGGGTGCGCGAGGATGCGACCATCGAGAACGGGATCAACATGTGGGTGGTCTCCGACAACCTGCGCAAGGGTGCAGCGCTCAACACGGTGCAGATTGCCGAGACGCTGATTAACCGGCAACTGATCAAACAGGCCGCGTAAGCGGGTAGCCGTCATTCAAAGAAAACCCCGGAACGGCGATCCGTTCCGGGGTTTTTTGTGAATCTTTTCTGAGGCAAGCAGCTTATTTCGGGCTGGATCCCGGATCTGCGGCGCACCGTTTCACGCTGCACCGCGTCCGGGATGACATTTTTTTGCAATAGCCAACTTGTCATGCCGGACTTGATCCGGCATCCAGCAGATATTCCCGAGCTCAATGTCGCTTTCAGGCTGTTTTTTCAGGCGCTGAGTTCCTGCGACTGACCCGGATGCTCGGTCACGTCCTCGCAGATCGTCATGGAACCGCCGTCGGCCATCGGCTGGTGAATAACCGCTATGCTGCGCCCGTCCTGCAGGTGCTGTTCGTAAGACGAGGTCTTGGACGCTTCCATCTGGACGATACGCACGGCCATGATGCGACGCGCCTCCTCCTCGCTGTAATTGCCCAGCGATACGCTGTACTTGAGGATATCCTTGATCGCGATACCCGGCTTCACCACGTCTGACGAAAATCCGTAGATCTTGAGATATTGCGCGTTGCAGGTCGAAAGCACGCCGTGCCGGTCGAACATGGCGATGCCGTGCGTGGCGTTGTCGAATGCCTTCTTCATGAGGTTGGCCTGGGTGCGGAGCGTTTCGGTGACCTCGGCGACCCGCGGCTGACGGGTCACCTGGCCGCCCGGCGTTCCGGCCGTCTTGATGGCGTAGCGGAAGATCCGCGCAAGCAGCGCGGGCGTCATATCCTCGCGGCCGACGATGTCGGTGATGCCGGGAGGAATCGCGCTTTCGTCGAGCAGGTGGTGGTCGGTGTGCCCGACCAGCACGATCGGCGTCAGGATGCCGGCATCGCCGAGTGCGTGCAGCGGCGCCATGCCATGCTGTAGCACGATGTCGTTGTCAATCAGGCAAACCGTGTATTCGCCGGTCTTGAGCTCGGCAAGACCCTCGTCGAACCCGATCGCCAGGCTGGACTTGATCTCGGTCCCCTTGATCGTGGCGATATGCAGGGCAATGCGATTGGCTTCGTCCGCGTCGCCGTCGATTACAAGGCAGGAAAGTGTGCTTTCAGCTGTCTGGTCCATGACATTTTCGCCGGTTTCGACCGGCGGTTCCCCTAATGTTGGTCCTACGGATGCCGCAAGGGAGCATGGTAACCGGAAAGATTTATCGGACCTTTAACGGGAGAGGGCGGCGACGGCGGAGAAATCTGTACACAAACCATCTGCCATTGTTATTGTGTTTCGCTGTTTTCCGGGTGTTTCGGGCACCCGGCATTGGCGAAATCCTGACGTCGCGGGACCGGTAATCGTCCGCAGGGATATGGGCATCCCATGCGGATTTCGGGCGTCCGTGTCGCAATAGACTGTATTAATTTCGCTATTTGCCAAATTCATGTGGCAATGGGCCGCTAATAGATGACGCTGGGGAAATGCCACAATGCGGTGTCTCAACGAAGGCGCCGACGGACGGGTCATGAGCAAGCAGATGCGCATCGCCATAGCCGACAAGAACACGCTGGTTCGCACCGGCCTTGAGGCGCTGCTCGAAAAGGACGGGCGGTACAAGGTCGTGGCCGCGGTCGGCACGGGCGGCCATTTTGTCGAGCTCTGCGGTACGCTCAGCTTCGATATCGGCATTATCGGCTGGGCACTGCCCGACATGTGCGGCGGCAAGGTCCTGGAAGCGTTGCGGGCGTCGGAAATCGAGCGCCGCGTAATCATCTATACGGGCGCGTCAAAACCGGAGATTGCGCGGCGCGCTCTCAAATCCGGCGCATGGGCATTCTGCTGCAAGACAGAACCGCCGGAGCACCTGCTGGCCGCGATCAATTCGGTGACCGTGGGGCGCATGAGCTTTCCCTACTTTGACGTCAATACGCTCGACCAGAACCCGCTGCAGTCGCTTACGGATCGTGAGCGGGAATTGCTGGCCGCTCTTTCGGGCGGCTGGACCAACACGCAGATCGCGAGCCGTTTCGGCATTTCGCAGAACACGGTGAAATTCCATCTGAAGAATCTCTACGACAAGCTCGACGTCAAGAACCGGGCAATGGCCGCCGCGCTTT
>CBDHYJ010000056.1:0-41094 GCA_965275905.1 Hyphomicrobiales bacterium
CCCCCGCAGCGATGGCGTTCGGGTCCCGGTCGATCGCCGCGACCACGCAGTCGGCGGCGTCGAGGATGGCCGTGGTGTATCCGCCCGCGCCGAATGTGCCGTCCACATAGATGCCGCCGTCGCGGGGCGCGAGCCCCCGGAGCACCGCGTCGCGCAGGACGGGCGTATGGCGTGCGGTATCGGACGCAAGCGGCATGGTTCGTTCCCGGTCCCCTATTCTGTCCGGCCGCCTTGGGCGTGCATCAGGCCCGCATGGCGGCATGGCCGCGGTTCGCCCCGACCGACCGAGAAAAAACGGGCGTGCGGACCACGGCTCGGGAAACACTGATAATCCCTGAAGTTTTGGGCCTTCATGCTTAATATTTCGTTATATTTTCTTGGTGGCCCGGACGCGCACTTGAACAACCGATCAGACATCCGTATTCTGAGACCACCAAAAAGCCCATATTAGGGCGGCCGCGCCGCCGCCCGTTTTCACCTGTTCGATCCGCCGCCTGTGCCAGTTGGCCTGTAAGCCGGGTTCTGTCCACCGCGAAACGGCGGGATGACCATTCATCTGGGACGCCCGTTGCCGAACGCCTCATGCAACCAACCCGGACAGCGGCCTGAAAGCAGACGCCTGAACCCGAAGGCCCGTCGCCGTCCCTATTCGGTTTTGCTCCCGGTGGGGTTTACCCTGCCGCTCCCGTTGCCGGTCGCGCGGTGCGCTCTTACCGCACCATTTCACCCTTACCTTTACGCAAACGTAATGGCGGTATGTTTTCTGTGGCACTTTCCCTGGGGTCGCCCCCGCCGGACGTTATCCGGCACCGTGCTTCCATGGAGCCCGGACTTTCCTCCACCGGCGGGTGGCCCCGCCGGCAGCGGCCATCCGGCCAACTGACGGGATCTGGCATAGTGTGATGCCGCCACCGCGTCAAGCATGCCCGGCGGCCGGATACGGTCAGGCCCGGCGGCGCTTCAGAGCGCCGGCAGCGCGCGCAGCAGCTTGTGCAGCGTCTTTATGGTCGAGGCGTCGGCGACGCCGTCGACGCGTTCGGGCCGGAAATGACGCTGGAAGGCGGTGATCACCTGCCCTGTCGCCTCGTCGAATGTGCCGGAGATTTCAATCCCGTAGCCGTAAGTGCCGAGCATCGACTGCAACGCCTCGACAGGCGCGCCCTCGTCGCCCGGCTGCATGAACCCGCCGCCGCCGGCCCCGACAGGCTCGGGCTCGACCCAGTGGCCGATCCCGGCGGCCGCCAGCCGGCCCCAGTCGAACTTCTCGCCCGGATCGATCTTGCGCGCCGGCGCGATATCGGAATGAGCCAGCACCCGCTGCGGCGCGATGGCGTCATGGCGCGAGAGGATGTCGAGGCAGAGCGCCTCGACGGCCTGCATCTGCGCGTCCGGGAAATCCGGATAACCGTCTTCATGGCCCGGATTGTGGATCTCGATGCCGATCGAGCGGCTGTTGATGTCTTCTGCGCCGCCCCAGGACCCCGCACCCGCATGCCAGGCGCGGCGGTCCTCCTCCACCATGCGCGTGATCAGCCCCGCCTCGTCGACGAGGTAATGACAGCTTACGTTCGACTCCGGATTGCACAGCCAGTCGATGGCGGCGTCCGCAGACGCCATGCCGGTGTAGTGCAACAGCAGGATGTCCGGCGCAGCGCCATCCCTGCGCTCGCCGTGATTGCCGGATGGGCGGAGCGCCATCCCGTCCAATGGACTCACAGACCCCGCTCCTTGCGGATCCGGTCATAGGCGGCGTTGACGGCGGCGAGCTTGTCGTTGGCGATGGTGACGAACTCCTCCGGCACGCCGCGGGCGATCAGCTTGTCCGGATGGTTCTCGCGCACGAGCGTGCGGTGCGCCTCGCGCAGTTCCTCGTTTGAGGCGCCGGGCTCGACGCCCAGCACGAGATAAGGGTCGCCCTCGCCCGGCTCCACGTGGCGGGCGCTGATGCGGGCGAAAGCCTGCTCGCCGAAGCCGAAGATCTCCGCCACGGACCTGAGATACGCCAGCTCGGCGTCGTGCATCACGTTGTCGGCCTTGGCGATGTGGAACAGGCCGTCGAGCACGTTCTCCAGTGTGTCGGGCTTGCCCTGGAACAGCTTTGCAAGCTGGGAGGCATAGGCGTCGTACCCGGCGACGTCCTGCTTGGCGAGGTTGAAGACGCGGGCCACGTTCTGCAGCTCGTCCGGCGGCACCATGAAGACCTGCTTGAAGGCGTCGACCTCGTCGCGCGTCACCACGCCGTCGGCCTTGGCCATCTTGGCGCCGAGCGCGATCACGCCCACCGTGAAGGCGAGCTGCTCCTGCGGATCGGCGCCGTCACCGCGGCTCTTGTCGAGCGCGTAGTGTCCGGCGACCGCCCCGATCAGGGCGCCGATCGGCCCGCCGACCGCGAGGCCTGCCGCGGCCCCGGCCAATTTTCCCCATACCGACATGGCGCGCACCATAAAGGATTCTGGTCTGAACGGGTGATGAATAATTGGGGGTGGAATTGGGATGAGAAAGCGAGCATGAAAAATGTGAAATATGAGCAGAGAAACAACTAATCCGAATGATATTGCCCGCTGAACTGCTATAATCGGCTTTGGTGCAGAGTCGGCCGCGCTTGGCTGCAATCACCACGAATATCCTCTTGGTCTGAATTTCTCGAATCCAGCCAAATTTATGGGGCGTGAATTCGGAGTTCATACTCTTTCTCAAATAAATCTTGAAGCTGCTTTGTTTTCAAAAGCAGCGCAGGGGCAGCCTCTTATCTCGGTGACGGAAATTTATCTGATCGCTAGATCAAGCGGTGATTTCGGTCGCAATTCTAGCTGCTTTGTCGCGACGAACAACTGCCCGAACCATCGCTTCAGAGATCCGTTGCTTCATGATTTTTTTGAACTTGCGAGCCTGCGGCAAAATCGGCGCACCTCGCTCGCCAAAGGTCTCCGAGGCTCGCTTAAGGTAGCTGTAGAAGGTCCACGTACCGTAATCGTCAGGAGAAAGATCATCTGGATGAACGCGAGTGAAGCGTTGACTGAAATTCGAGTAATTAAACATCGCCAGAATCTCCGCTGCGTTCTTGTCAGAATTCGCGTTAGCAAACCCGCGTGCTACACCTTTAGCCGAAAGCGCAACTTTGCGGTAAAATCGAGAAATCGTGCTATCGCGCACGTAGACTCGCCGACCATCGAAACGAAAGCCGAGATATTCAAAGCCATTTTTTCCCTGCGGTCCACGCACGTGCTCGAACATCATTCCATCGGGCGTGCGGTTAAAACGCACGATGCACGTCTTTGATCCTTTAATTTGAAGCGCCCTCCCATACTTCTTGATTTCGGTTATGGCAAATTTCTCCGCAAGGTCAGCATCAACTTCCTTACTCGGAACAATCAAAAGAATGTCGTCGGAATATCGCATGTACCGCCCACCACGTTTGGCGGCATACGCATTAAGTGCGACATCAAAGTCGAGTAGATAAAAATTAGCAATCAAATCAGAAATCGGCGCACCCTGCGGGACACCATGGTCGAGCAAATTACCATTCTCGTCAGCATTGGGTTTGACAAGGCTTGGGAGGTTCGGATCGCCACCGCAGATCTTTTCTCTGAATTCGGCCGGTGTGCAGAGTTGCGTCGGCATGTCTTTATAGGGGACTGTGTATCTTTCACGCGGAAAGCCGTTGACCATGATGGTCTCGATAAAGCCTAAACGACGATAAGCCTCCTCTTGGTCAACAACATGGTACCGAGTTACGTTTTTGAAGACCGCGAAGTGGTCAGGCGGCAGTCGATCGAGCCCGAGCAGATCGCACCAGATTTGTTTGATGCGGTCATGGTCCAGATTTTCAAAGTACCCCTTGATATCGAGCGCAATTGCAACGCAATCACCCTGTCGGTCGATCTCGTCAAAAGCATCTTTGGCAAAGTCAATGTTACACTTGCCGCCACCCTCCCCTTTCGGAATTTTCCTGTAGGCTATAGGGCACCCTTCAATATCGAGTTCCGCTAGTCGCTCCTCGTATTTCTCGGCGAGTATGCGACGATAATGCGTGAAGATGTATGCATCCCGACGCGCAGCATATCGAATCGGACGCGATTTTGGCTTGGGTCTTCCCTTTTCTGCGGTCCGAAAAGGTTGCCACTGATCATGGTACAATAAGAAAGGGTAGAACTTATTCCTGGCGACACGCACCGGGTCTGAAACTATCGCCTCGATTTCCGCAATACTCAGCCGCTGATCAAAATGCGGGTAGTGCTTGAGGTCGTGTGTTGAGAATTCCGAATCCATTGCCCCCGCGAGTGGGGCCGGAATATCAGGCAGGGCACTTGCCCTAGTCACTCCCGGCCCCGACTGTTCTGCGTGGTGCCCATCTTCCGACGTAGTCGTTTATACTATCGTTCGAGCAACAATCTGGATTACCAGGACTTGCCGCCTTGTCGCCGGTCTGAACCAAGGAGCCCAACAAGTGGAACTCGCTCACTGCACAAACCTAGCAACTGGCATTGACAGTTTAAACGATCGACTGCGACGCCCTACCGACGCCGATGTATTCGATATAAGAACAGATGACGAACATTTCAAGCGACGATCTCAAAAAACAAGAAGAAATTCACAACTTATTTGCTGCATTTCTGAGTGGCACATTCTTGGCTAGAGCGGTGACGAGTGTTACGTATTGGGACGCGGGCCAGCCAATTGAAGGAGCCCGCCTAGTTAGGATTCCGCATGCGCATCGATCGTCTAAAGCTAAAGAATTTTAAGGGTTTTGCCGAATTTGACCAACGGCTCAATCGCCGCTTCACATTAATAGTCGGAGGAAACGGTGTCGGCAAATCAACACTCTTAGATGCCCTTTCTGTGGCATTCGGCGCATTCCTGCTTGGTATACCTGCAGCGCGATCCCGCATGATCAGTCGAATTGAAGTTCGCGAGGATGTTCGGGATTACAACGGCTCACTGGACTTTGTGCCTGTGTTTCCTGTTTTGGTCGAAGCTGAAGGTGGCATGTCCTCTGAAGGCGACGCCCGTTCGGAAGAAATGCTTATTTGGCGAAGAGAGTTACTCTCCGCTAAAGGACGCACAACCTCCAAGAGCGCAACGTCGATTCGGTCTCAAGCACAAAATTCATACGAAGCAATTGTTAAAGGGCACGACGTAACACTACCGCTTCTATCGTATTATGGTACGGGGCGGCTGTGGGAAGAGCCAAGAAAATCCTCCAAATCAAAACGCACTTCACGATTTGACGCATACAAGAATAGTCACGAGGCCCGAGTTTCTTCAGCCGATTTACTTGCTTGGGTTGAACGCGAGCGTTTGCTGGAATTTGAAACGGACCGGCCATCGGATCGGCTAATCGCATGGATGGAAGCGGTAGAAGCTTGCTTTGATGAGCAAGTTTCCATCGCATATTCGCCGTCACGCAGGCGAATGGAGGTGGCATTTACTGAGCGCAAGCAGATTGTCAGTTATGAAAACCTCAGCCATGGCCAACGCAATATCTTATCAATGGTGGGCGATATCGCATTCAAGGCAATTCTACTTAATCCGCATCTCGGAGCGGATGCTGTGCGACAGACGCCTGGCATTGTCTTAATTGATGAGATCGACCTGCACCTACATCCACGTTGGCAGCGTATGATTATCCCATCACTGTTACGTAGCTTTCCCCGACTTCAATTTTTCGCAACAACGCACTCACCCTTTATTGTCCAGTCGCTGCGCGAAGGTAGTCTTCTGAATCTGGATGACATGGATGTCGATGACCAAGTCTACAATCTCGACCTCATGGATATCGTAGAGAACATCCAAAATGTTTCGGTGCCCGAACGAAGCTCCGAGCATCTACGACAAGTGAAGAGTGCTATGAAGTTCATGGAACTTGCGCAATCGGAGGCAGAAATTAAGGAGTTTCAAAAGGTGCCAAGCGAAGAGCTCAGTGCCGAAATGGAACGCATTCTGGAGCGGGAGATTGATGACCCGAGTTTGGTGGCACTATTGAAGATCAAACGGCGAATTGCACGCAAGAGCTGATCAATGCGCCCTGTTGTGAAGGACGATGGTGCTGGGCGCGTTTATTCAGAGTACCAAGACGCACTAGACGACTTGGCAGAGCAAATTGGCCTTTATTGCAGTTATTGTGAAATGCCGATCATGAATGCGCCGGAGGTGGAGCATGTTCAACCAAAGTCGCTTGAACCACAATTAGCGCTGGAGTGGAGCAATTTCCTGTTGGGTTGTAAGAGTTGCAATTCAACTAAAGGGAACAAACAAGTTAACCTCGATGAAATTGCATTTCCAGACACCGATAACACCTTTCGCGGCCTGACCTATAATGGCGATCGGGTTGCGGTGACGGCGCACCTGACTGCAATTGAATCAAGTGTAATGAAGCGGGTTGTCGAATTAGTGAAACTGCAC
Organism: Hyphomicrobiales bacterium; assembly: GCA_965275905.1. Classification (GTDB taxonomy): domain Bacteria; phylum Pseudomonadota; class Alphaproteobacteria; order Rhizobiales; family JAJFHC01; genus CBDAQD01. Next base: position 6,403 of record CBDHYJ010000056.1, read on the forward strand.
CGGCACCCGGCTGAACCCAGATCGGAAGATCGGCCAAGCCCACGCGACAGGCGATTCAAATGGCGTGGCCAAGCTTGGCTAAAGGCAAGCAAGTTGCTGGAGGTGTATCTTGAGAATCGCGACGATGCGGTGATTAGGCAATTGATTACCGACGAAATCGCGCCAGCGACTGGCTTTTTTTCGGTCTGGATGACAGTGTTTCGAGAGCATCCTAGTATGCTTCGTCGCTTCATCGACGCGTTCCCGGGTACAGCAAAAGATTGTTTCGATGCCGATGGTTCAACGACACGCCGGCCAGGGTCGCGAATCTGACCATATGGCAACCACCGTGATCAATTCTGAAAATTTTTTATCAGCTTCTGCAGAAAGGCGTCCAGGTAAGGAAGTGGTCTCCTCAGGGATAAGCGGAACGGCGACGGCCTCGGCACAGAGAACACCAACGCCCGAAGTTCCTTGATCGTATTGATCACGAAACCGTGAGCACGGTTTCTGGCGCCCCTCGCCTCCCCTATCTTTCTCCCCTATCATAGCTGCGTATGCAGAAACGCCACTCTCAGCCCCGGCCGTCTCTCGCCGCAGAAGATCGAACGGCCGGCCCCATGTCCGATGGAGTTGTTTCATGACCAACAATCTGATCAATCGCCGGGCCCTCCTCGTCGCCGGCGGTGCCGCCGTCGCGACCGGTGCGTCCGGCCTGATCGTTCCGGCCGAAGCCAAGGGCCTCGCCCCCACGCCCTCGATGCGGGGCGGCTCGAACAACTACCGCCCCGGCGCTCCGATCGTGGAGCGGATCGGCGGCGGCGGCTTCTGGATGACCGGCACCGTGCGCCGCGCGGGCGACGGCGCGCCGCTCCCCGGCCAGCGCATCCAGATCTGGGCGCACACGACCGAAGGCCACGAACGCGACGCCCGCAGCCACGGCGCCACGCTCACCGACGCGAAGGGCAGGTTCCGCCTGGAGATGCCGCAGATCGTGCCCGCGTTCGGCCAGCCGCACGGCCATCTCGCCTATGACAGCGGCGAGTTCGAGACCGTGTTCCTGCGCCCAATCATGCCGAGCTCGAAAGACAAGACCCTGGCCGCGCATTTCGTCCTCAAACCTGTCTGACCAAGGCGAGCCCGACGCGGAAGGATGAGCCGGGCCCGCACGATTCTGATCTGGGCCGCCCTGGCGGTAGCGGTCATCGTGCCGCTTGGCGCCGCGGCGGCGAGCCCGCAGTTGGCGTGGCGCGAGCCGGTCTATATCGCGGCAGGCTTCGCGGGCGTGATCGCCATGTCGCTGCTGCTGTTTCAGCCCCTGCTCGCCGGCGGGTACCTGCCGGGCCTCGCCGCCCTCGCCGGGCGGCGCGTCCATCGTGTTGTCGGCATCACGCTGGTCGCGGCCGTCGTGATCCACGTGGCGGGCCTCTGGATCACCAGCCCGCCTGATGTGGTCGACGCGCTTCTCTTCCGCTCGCCGACGCCGTTCTCTGCCTGGGGCGTCATCGCCATGTGGGCCGTCTTTGCCGCAGCCCTGGTGGCGCTCCTGCGCCGGCGGCTGCGCATCCGGCCGCAGACGTGGCGGCTGGCGCACACCGGCCTCGCCGCGGTGGTCGTCGTGGGCAGCATCGTCCATGCCCTCCTGATCGAGGGCACGATGGAGACACTGTCGAAGGTCGCCTTGTGCGCGCTGGTCTTCGTGGCGACCGTGAAGGTCCTCGTTGACCTGAGGGTCTGGGTGATCCGGACGCGCAGGCGCGCGCGGGGGGGGTAACCCCGGCCGCCCATAACCGGACTCACAAAGCCCCTACTGCTTGCGCCTTTTCAGGTTGGCCTCGATGCTGACATGCTTGGCGAGATAGTCGAGCACGAGCTTGTGATCATCGGGCTCCATCGGCTCCATTGCCTGCTCCTCGACCATCCACTCGATCGTTTCCTGCCAGGCCTCCCGCGACAGGCCCTGCTGGACCACCAGCCGCAGGGAGTGGCAGCCGCCGCAATAGGCCTCGACTTCGTCGCGCCCCGTGTCGGGCGGCAGGCCGAGCCGGGCGAGTTCGTCGGTCTCCGCCCGGGAGGTCTCGTTGCCGATGATCGCATGGGCCGCGCTCAGCATGAGGGCGAGTGCGACCGTCGCCACCAGCGCAGGCCAACGGATTGGTGTGCTCATCATTCCGGTCCTTCAGGGATCCACCATCGCAAAACCGCACGCCGCCGAGAATACGGCGTGCGGCCGTTTCCGAAAACCGGGCCGTCAGGCCGTGCGCCGCACCGCGACGCGATGCATGGAGTTGTTGAGATAGCCCTTGGGGTTCCAGGCGATCGCGTGGGGCTGGGAGACCCCCTTGTCGCTGGTCGCCCGCGCCCAGATCTCGTAGTAGCCCGCCGCCGGCAGCTTGGCCATCGCCTTGAACTGCTGCCAGGCATAGGGGTTGGCCGGATCGGTCAGGCTGGCGTCCTGCCAGGTGCTGCCGAAGTCGACCGAGATCTCGACCTTGGCGACCTTGTCGTCGCCGGCCCAGGCATGGCCGCGGACCTCGACCTCGCCGCCGGACAGGCTGGCGCCGGTCTCGGGCGACGTGATCAGCGACTTCACCGGCATGGCGTGGATGATCTCAAAATCCTTCTTGTCGACCTTCTCGCCGGGCTCCACCGGCCGGTTGGGCACGCGGTAGGCGGTTCCGGTCATCTTCGGCCCGTCATGGACCTGATCGCGCAGCCAGACGCGCCTGATCCATTTCTGCGAGCACGAGCCCGGCCAGCCCGGCACAACGAGGCGCAGGGGCGCGCCGTTCATCGGGTGGATCGCCGCGCCGTTCTGGGCGAACGCGATCAGGTTGTGCGGGTTCATGGCCTTCTCGATCGGCACGCCGCGCGAGATCGGCAGCTTGCCTTCCTGGCCCGACAGGTGCGTGTCCGCGCCGACATGAGCGGTGTAGATCGCGTTGTCCTTGACGCCCGCGGCCTTCAGCACGTCGGCCAGCCGGACGCCGGTCCAGGTCGAGCAGGCGACCGCGCCGTAGGTCCACTGGTTGCCCTTGGCCGGCGGGTTGTGGAACGCGCGGCCGTTGCCGCCGCATTCGATGGTGAGCGCCTCGGTCACCACCTCGAACCGGCTCTTGAGGTCGGCGATCGAGAGCTCCATCGGCTTGTCGACCAGGCCGTCAATGGTGAGTTTCCAGGTATCCGCGTTCATGTCCTCCGGCGGCACGCCGTTATTCCGGATAAAGTGGCGCGCGGTGGGCGTGATGGCGTCGTCGAGCAGGTGCGCCGGGGTCTCGGCGTTGAGCGGCCGGTCGTTGAGGAGCGTCAGGCCGTCCTTGCCCTCGATGGCGTGCGAGTCCGCAAGCGCGATCGGGATGAAGCCCGTGGGCAGGTTCGCCGCGAACGGAATGCTGGCGCCGACCATGGCGCTCATGGTCGTCAGCCCCGCCCCGCGCAGGAAGCCGCGCCGGTCCGGATTGGACACCCGGCCGAACACGAGTTCGTCGGCCTTCTCCGGATCCTGCTCGTAAAGTTCGAAAAGTCCTTTTGGCGTGTTCTTGGCCGTTTTCCTGGTCACCGCATTCCTCCCGATTTTGTGCAACGGCGGCCATGTTGATCGGCCGCCTGACTCATAAACGTGGCGGGCGGGCGGTCTATTCCCTTGAGGAAAAATTTTTCTTCAGCGGGGACGCGGGTACGGGATGAGGATCACGCGCGGCAGGGCTGGCGGGCCCGGCTCATGGCGATGCGCGTGGCGTCGTCCGGCGGGGCCGCGTCGCGGGTCGCCTTGCGCATGGCGCCGGCCAGAACCTCGAAGCGCTCGGCGTTCATGCGCCGGGCGACGAGCAGATATTCGAGATCCCGCACGGACCAGCGGTCGACCAGAACGTCGGCGCTGGCGGCGATCGGCGTCGCGTCTTCAGCGCCCGCCGCCGGGTAGGCGTAGAGGCTGAGGCGGCAGCCGCGCCGGCCGAGATAGGTGACGTGCGAGGCCGTGACCGTGCCGAGCGTCACGGCGGGTTCGATGGTGCGCGCCGTCAGGCCGGCCTGCGTCAGGTCCGGCACGAAGATGCTGCCGGGCACCGATGCCTGCTTGAGCGTGCCCGTGTCCTGCCAGCCGTCGTAATGCTGAACCGCGTTCGCCAGAATGCCGGAGCCGGTGTCGCTCTGATAAGTCCACCAGACGCCGCCAAGACCGATCAGGCAGGCCATGACCACAGCCGCCGCCGCGAAAGCCGGGCGGCGCCGTGCAGAGCTGACGTCCGGCGCCGCGCCCGGACCGGCGTCGAACGCATCGCGGACGCCCGCCTTCAGCGCGGTCAGGTTGGCGACCGTGCGGGCCGCGTCGCGGTCACCGGCGATTTCGGCCGCGACCTCGGCCGCCTCGCCCGGCTCAAGCTCGCCGTCGACATAGGCGCTCAGCGTCTGCAGCTCTTTGTCCTCGGGCTTCATCGCGCGTTGCGCCTCTTTCTGACCGGCAGGTCGACCACGTTGTTCTGGCTGAGCAGCGATGCCAGCGCGCCCCGGGCGCGGCTCACCCTGCTCATGACGGTACCGATGGAGATCCCCAGCACCTCGGCCGTCTCCAGATAGCTGAAACCGCCGACATCCACCAGCGACAGGACGTCGCGATGATGAGCGCTCAGTTGCTCGAACGCGATGCGCACCGCGACCACGTTGACCACCACCGCCTCGGCCTCGATGCGCGCGGGCGCCACCTCGTCGGCGTCCTCGATCAGCACCTCGTTGCGCCTGAGCGTCTTGCGCAGGTGGTCGAGCCAGAGGTTGCGCAGGATCGTGAACAGCCAGGCCTTGTAGGCCGGTTCCTCGCGCGGCACGGTCTTGGCTCTGAGCGCACGCACCGCGCATTCCTGCGCGAGATCCCGCGCAAGCTCCGGGTCGCCCGCCAGCGCATTGGCGTAGGACAGGAGTACGCGATGGTGGCGATCAAGCCGGTGTTTTGGCCGTGCGGCAAACATCGGTAACGACAACTCCGCAGAAAAATCCCGCCGACGATGCATACTGCATCCGGGATTGTCAATTGAGCCCGCCGGAGCGCGGCCGCGGTCAGCGGGCCGGAAACGCCTACAGCCTCGTGACCAGCGGCACCGTTTCGCGCACCGAAAGGAACGCCCACATCTCCCGCGTCAGCTGGTTGGTGTTCGCGCGCAGCCGGTGCAGCCTGATCTCGAGCCGGATGGCCCAGGCGGGGTTCCCGGTCTGCGTCAGCAGCCCCGACTCAAGGTCGGGCGCGACCAGGCTTTTCGGCAGCCAGGCGACGCCGGCCCCTTCCCGCGCCCGGATGCGCAATGCGCCCGCCATGGAGTTCTCGTAGACGACGCTGAGCCGGGCGTCGATGCCGTTCGCCTTCAGGAGCGGCTCGATATGCTGGCCGATCGGCGCGCCCGCCCCGAACCACAGATAGGGGATCGTGGCCGGCGCGGCGGCGCGGAAGTCGAACAGCGGCTCGCCGTCTGAACGGCGCTTGCAGACCGGCATCAGGGTGTCCTCGCCGATCAGGATCGACTCAAGGCCGGGGACGCTGTCGATGCCCTTCGAGAAGTCGCTGGAATAGGCGATGACGAAATCCACCTCGCCGTCCTTGAGGTCCGTCACGCAGTTCGGCAGGTCGTCCGCCCGCAAGCGCGACATGACCGGCCCGAAGGCGTTCTCGAACGCCTGCAGCCAGGCCGGGTAGAACCGCCAGCCGATCGAATGCTGCGCGCCGAACGTGACCACATACTTGTCCGGCAGGGACTGCGCGTCGCGGATCTGGCTGCGTTCCGTCTCCAGGCGCGCCAGTGCCTGCTCCCCGGCTTCCAGCATCTGGATGCCGGCGCTCGTCAGCGCAATCGGGTGTTTGGACCGGTCCACCAACGTGACGCCGACCCAGCCCTCGATCGCCTTGATGCGCCGGCTGAAGGCCGGCTGGCTGATATTGCCGAGCTCGGCGGCCTGCGAAAAATTGCCGGTCCGCGCCAGGTTGCCCAGGTCCCTGAACCACGAAAAATCCATGGAAATCCCGCAAATATTCGATCATGCAGATCTTGCATAATGTTAGGTGAACATAACATTGGATGCAAATCCGGTTCTGCGCGAGGCTTGAGCAAAGACAAGCAACGGGGACGGTTTTGTCATGGCAATGGCCGTTGAGGACCGGCAGGACATGCCGCTGATCGATTTCGATCGTTTCGCCCGCATCAGCCTGTGTCACCAGCCGACGCCGATCGAACGGATGGTGCGGCTGGGCGAGCGCCTCGGCGGACCGAACCTGTTCGTAAAACGAGATGACTGCACGGGCCTGGCGACCGGGGGCAACAAGACGCGCAAGCTTGAGTTTCTCGTCGGCGAAGCGCTGAGCGAGAACGCCGACATGCTTGTGACGCAGGGCGCGGTGCAGTCCAACCACGTCCGCCAGACGGCGGCGGCGGCCTGCCGGACCGGCCTGAAGTGCCATGCCCTGCTCGAACGCCGGGTGCCGGACCGCGACCCGTCATACGAGCGCACCGGCAATGTCCTGCTCGACGGCATCTTCGGCGCGACGCTCGAATTCCGCCCGTCGGGACTGGACATGAATGCCGAGGGTCTCGTGGCTGCGGAGCTGTTGCGCGCCGAGGGCCACCGGCCCTACTTCATTCCGGGCGGCGGGTCGAACCCTACCGGCGCTCTGGGCTATGTCTCCTGCGCCCAGGAGATCGTGATCCAGTGCCGGGAACAGGGACTGAGTTTCGACTGGCTGGTCATGGCGACCGGCAGCACCGGCACCCAGGCCGGGCTCGTCGCGGGTCTGCACACTCTCGGCCAGGACCTGCCCGTCATGGGCATCAGCGTGCGCCAGCCGCGCGACCGCCAGGTCGAGGCCGTGCATGCGCTCACCAGGAACACGCTGGACAAGCTGGACGCAGGGACAGTTCCTGCGTCCAAGATCCTCGTCGACGACGGCTATGTCGGCGAAGGTTACGGAATCCCCGCACCGTCAACGCTTGAGGCCATCTCGTTGACGGCGCACTGCGAAGGCCTGCTGCTCGACCCGGTCTATTCGGCCAAGGGCATGGCGGGCCTGATCGGCCTCATCCGGCAGGGCTTTTTCAAGCCGTCGGACAACGTCCTGTTCCTCCACACGGGCGGTGCCACAGCCCTGTTCGCTTACGAAGACGTCATCGCCGGTCCGGCGTGACGCCAGAGTCCGCCGGATTGTTTCGGCACCATGGTACTGAAGGGAGAAAAACCATGAACAACACTATGAGATCACTCACGGTGGCTGCGGTCCTCGGGCTCGCATCCTCCCCCGCGTTTGCCGCCGAAAAGGTCAATATCGGCGTGCCGTCCTGGACCGGCGCCCAGGCCATTGCGCATCTGCTGAAAGTCGTCGTCGAGACCCGCATCGGCGGCGAGGCCGGACTCGTCCCCGGCAACAACGCGACGATCTTCCAGGCCATGGACCAGGGCAAGGGCGACATCGACGTCCACCCGGACGTCTGGCTGCCGAACCAGGAGAGCTTCACCAAGAAATATGTCGACAGTGAGAAGACTGTCACCCTGTCGAAGAACCCCTATGAGGGCAACCAGGGCTTCTGCGTCTCCAAGAATTTCGGCGAAGCCAACAACATCACCGACATCGCCGATCTCGGCCGGCCTGACGTTGCCGCCAAGATGGACAGCGACGGCAACGGCAAGGGCGAGATGTGGATCGGCGCGCCGGGATGGGCCTCCGCCAACGTGAACCAGGTCAAGGTGCGCGACTACGGTCTGATGGACTTCATCGAGCCGGTCCGCGCCGAGGAAAGCGTCAAGACCGCGCGCGTGAAGGACTCGATCGCCAAGAACGAGGGCTATGCCTTCTACTGCTACAAGCCCCATGCCATCTGGTACATGTTCGACGTCTACATGCTGAGCGAGCCGAAATTTGATCCGGCCAACTATGTCATGGTGCAGCCGTCCGACTCGCCGGACTGGTTCGAGAAGTCGAAGGTCGCCACCAAGGACGCGCTCAAAGACGTGCAGATCGCCTGGTCTAACTCGCTCAAAGGTCGCTCGCCGGCCATCGTCGAGTTCTTCGAGCGCTTCAAGCTGACCTCCGACGACGTCAGCAGCTTCGCCTACGAGATCTCCGGCAAGGGCCGCGATCCGGCCGACGTCGCCAAGGAATGGGTCGAAAAGAACTCCAAGCGGGTCGACGCCTGGCTGGGCCTGTAATCGGCCGCTTCACAGCAATAACGGCGGCACCGGGCCTGTGACCCGGTGCCGTCGAAACCTGATTACCAACTCAAGCCCCCGCCACAGAACCGAGGCCAGCCGATGCAGAATGCGGTGCCCGATACGGCTCATGACCAGACGGACAAGTCCGACCAGAGGGTGATCGAGATCTCCAATGTCTGGAAGATCTTCGGCACCAATGCCGACGCCGCCCTGCGGGCGATTAACGAGGAAGGTCTTTCGAAGGCCGAGGTTCTCGCCAAGTTCAACGCCGTCGTCGGCGTCGCCGATGTCAGCCTCGACGTCAACCGGGGCGAGATCTTCTGTGTCATGGGACTGTCCGGCAGCGGCAAGTCCACGCTGGTGCGCCATTTCAACCGCCTGCTCGAACCGACCGCCGGCAAGATTTCCATCGAGGGCACGGACGTCATGGGGCTCGGCCCAGCCGACCTTCAGAAGTTCCGCAACCGCAAGATCGGGATGGTGTTCCAGAACTTCGCCCTCCTGCCCCACCGCTCCGTGCTCGACAACGTGGCGATGCCGCTGGAGATCAGGCAGGTCAGCAAGAACGACCGGATGCGCCAGGCCGCGAAGATCCTCGACATCGTCGAACTGGGCCCCTGGGGCAACAAGTTCGCCCACGAGCTCTCGGGCGGCATGCAGCAGCGCGTCGGCCTCGCCCGCGCGCTGGCCGCCGACCCGGACGTACTCCTCATGGACGAGCCCTTCAGCGCGCTCGATCCGCTGATCCGGCGCCAGCTCCAGGACGAGTTCATCAACCTCTCCAAGATTCTGAAGAAGACCACCGTGTTCATCACCCACGACCTCGACGAGGCCGTGCGCATCGGCGACCGCATCGCCATCATGCGCGATGGACGCATCGTCCAGATCGGCACGGCCGAGGACATCGTCATGCACCCTGCGGACGATTACGTCGCCGACTTCGTGGCCGGCATTTCGCGCCTCAAGGTGGTGCGCGCCCACGCGGTCATGCAGCCCCTGGAATCGCTCGGCGAAGGCGGCATCGCGGACGGTGCGCCGCGGGTGAACGAGAGCGAGGCCCTGAGCACGCTCATCCACATGGCGATCGACAACGAGTCCCCGATCCTGGTCGAGGACGGCGGCACCGATGTCGGCGTCATCACCCGCCAGGACATACTGCGCACGGTCATAGAGGGAACCGAAGTGTCATGAACGAGATAGCCGCTAATCCTCTTCAGGAGTCCGACCTGGCCAAGGTTGCCGACCTGGAATCGCAGCGCCGCGACCAGATTACGGAATTCGTGCGCACCAACCCGGACTACTACAGCCAGCAGTTCGACCGGATCGGCAGCAGCTCGCGCTTCACGCCGACCTTCAATGCCATGGCCGGCCTGTTCGGCCCGGTCTGGTTCGGCGCACGGGGCCTTTGGAAATGGGCGGTCACGTTCCTGATCGTCGAGACCATCGCCTTCGTGCAGATAGCATTGGGCCTGTTCGGCGACCTCGCCGCCGGAGCGCGAGACCGCATTGCCTCGATCGAGGGCACGCTTGCGCTCAGGAAGCAGCAACTCGCCGCGGCGATAGAGAACAATTCCGACAAGGTCGACGTCTACCAGCGCACGGTCGAGTCGCTGGAGAATGCCATTGGCGGAATCCGTCTGGAGGCGCAGCAGCTTGAAGACCAGGGCATCTGGATCGCGCTGGCCGGCCTGATCATCCTGCTGGTCGCAAAGGCCATTCAGTCCGTGGTCGCAAACTCCGTGCTCGAAGCGCGCTATTCCGACTGGCTTTCCGATCAGACGATACCCTCAGGCCTGCCGGTTGAGCACATCGTGCTGAGCGCGGTTTTTGTCTGCCTGATCGTGATCGCGGCCATGCTGCATTACAGTTTCCCGGGCAGTTTCCCCTTGCTCAGCACCTTCCCGACCTATCCGGAAATCAGGCTGACCAGCATCAAGTGGGTCGAGGCGTTCTTCACTTTCGCGGTCACCAACGGCGAGTTTCTGTTCGATTTCATCACCTACGGGATTCGGCTCCTGCTCGACGCGCTTGAGCTGATCTTCGTCAAGACGCCCTGGATGGTGATCGCGAGTTTCATCATCCTGCTCACGTGGCTGTCGGCGGGCATCCGCACCGCGATCTATTCCGGCGCTTTCCTCAGCTACATGGGCTTGCTCGGTTTCTGGGAGAAGGCAATGACCACACTGGCGCTGCTCGGCACCGCCGCCTGCCTCTCGATTATAATCGGCATCCCGCTCGGCATGTATTGCGCCCGCCGGCCGCGCTTGTACTCTTTCATCCAGCCGATCATGGACTTCATGCAGACCATGCCGGCCTTCGTCTTCATGATCCCGGTCATCGCATTCTTCGGAACCGGCAAGCCGGCCGCGGTCGTGACGACGATGATCTTTGGCGGCACACCGGTCGTGCGCCTCACCGTGCTCGGCCTGCGCGGCGTGCCCGAGCATGTGCGCGAGGCGGCGATCTCGTTCGGTGCCAGCAAGTGGTATCTCCTGAGCCGGGTCGACCTGCCCCTTGCCAGCCCGTCGATCCGGGCGGGCATCAACCAGACGATCATGCTCTCGCTGGCCATGGTCGTGGTGGCCTCCCTGATCGGTGCCAAGGGTCTGGGCGAAGACGTGCTTGAAGCCCTGCAATACGCCAATGTCGGCCAGGGCATTCTTGCCGGCTTCGCGATCCTGTTCTGCGCCATGATCCTCGACCGCATCGTCCAGGGCGAGCGCAAGTGACATCCCTCGTCCTTGTGCACGGCTTCATGGGCGGCAGTGACCAATGGGCGGAACAGCAGGCGGCACTGGTGGACCGGTTCCACATCGTTTCCGTCGACCTGCCCGGCTTTGGTCGCAACAACGAGGCGGACGCACCCGACCGCATAAGGGACTATGCGGACGTCGTTCTGGATTCATTGACCAGGTGCGGAGTCGACCGGTTCCATCTGGTGGGCCATTCCATGGGCGGCATGATTGTCCAGGAAATGGTGGCCGCGGCGCCGCAACGCATCGACCGGCTGGTGCTCTACGGCACTGGCGCGACGGGTGTCCTGCCGGGGCGGTTCGAAACAATCGCAGAGTCCAAGCGGCGTGCTCTTGCCGACGGCGCGCAAGCGACCGCGCGCCGCATCTCGGCCACCTGGTTCCTTCATGGCGAAGCTGCACCCGGCTACGAGGCCTGTGCGGACATTGCGGAACACGCCTCGCTGCAGGCGATCTGCGCCGGGCTCGACGCCATGGAAGCCTGGTCAGGCGTCGAGAACCTGCCCGGAATCTCAAGTCCCACACTGGTGCTTTGGGGCGACGGCGACCGCACTTACGCGTGGGCGCAGACAGAACAACTCTGGCAGACGATTCCCGGTGCCCGGCTTGCCGTGGTGCCGGACTGCGCGCATGCGGTTCACCTTGAAAAGCCGGACATCTTCAACGCGCTCATCGCCGATTTCCTGACCTAGAGTGAATTTGGGTCAGATTGAACCGGTTCTGCAACAGCGCCCGCTGAACGTTCAGAACGAGAGTTCGCACGCCTCCAGGGAAACGAAGATGCGTTGAAAGTAGACCGGCGTCAGATCTGAGGCATGGGCTTTGGCACGCACCTCGAAAACGTCCATACCTTCGTCCAGATCGAAAATCGCCGCCGTGTTTGCGTCGAGCGTCACCGACCTGACGAGATGTGATGCTCCTGCCGAGGCGAGGCCGTATAATTCCTCGATATAAGGCCGGATATTGACCATATCCAGCTCGCGCGGATGGACATTTTCCAGTCCGGGCACGGCATCAGCTCTGACGAACATCTCCGCACCGGCGGGCGTCCGGTCGTGCATGATCACGCGCCTGCGTATACGGACATAATCGGGCTCGCCGCCAAGATAGTCCGACCAGTCGCCGGTTTCCTGGATCCGGTCGATCCACACCTTCTCCCTGAGAATCCTCAGTGCATTTCCTGTGTCCTTGGAGACAAAGCGGAAGTGCCAGACATTCGGGGTCAGGGGTTCGGTCGAAGCCACCCGCGTACCGTCTCCGCGTCGCCTGACGATGGCGCCCACCTGCTGCAACTGGCGCAGCGCGGCCTGAACGGTGCCGAGGCTCACGCCCAGGATCTCCGTCAGGCTGGTCTCCGACGGCAGATATTCGCCTGGCGCCAGAACTTCGGTACGGATCGCCTCGACGATAGCCAGCCGCGCAGCACTGCGCTTTGTATGCCTTTTCTCCGAAGACACCTGGCGCATGAAGCGTGCCAGTGCGCGCGAAATCTCCCTCCGGTCCCGGCCCGTTTCGACTGACAAAGTCATGGCCTATGACCGTCTGACCGCGCGGAGCAGAACCAGCGCAGTCAACACCAGGAAGGCCAGAGCTATCGGGCTGCCGAAGACTGCCGTCAGGTCGGACTTGTGAAGCAAAAGCGATTGGCGCAAGGACGTCTCCAGCATGCTGCCAAGCAGAAAGCCGATCACCAGACAGACGACCGGAAATCCCGTTCGCCGCATGATAAGGCCGAGGCCGGCGAAGGCCAGCATGATTGCGACATGGAACAGGGACTGCGCCGGCAGATACACGCCGACGATACACAGGATCAGCACCGGCGGCAGGATCACCGATTTCGGCGTTTTCGCGACCAGGCCCCAGATGGGTATCCCCATCTTGCCGATGACCAGGTGCACACCGTTGGCCATCAGCATGGAGGCGAACAGCGCATAGATCAGATCGCCGTGCATGGTCATCATGAACGGACCCGGCACGATGCCGTGGATGATAAAGGCACCAATCAGCAGCGCCGCGGCGATGTTGCCCGGCACACCCAGGGCGATGGTCGGCACCAGATTGGCCCCGACAACGGCACTGTTGGCGGCTTCCGTGGCAATGATGCCCTGGGGATTGCCTTTGCCGAAACTGGACGGTTCGGCCGATGCCCGCTTTGCCGCGCCATAGCTCAGGAATGCGGCAAGCGTCACCCCCAGGCCCGGCAGCATGCCGACGCCGGAGCCGATCAGTGCAGATCGTCCGATCGTCTTCCAATGGGAAAAGAATTCGCTCGGCGGCACCGTGGCACTGGTCTCTCCAAAGGCCTTGCCATCGGCGGACTTCTCACCGCCGCCGCGCCAGAGATCGAACATCTGCTCGATGACCGATGCCAGCGCAAGGCTGCCGATCGCGACAGCCGCTATGGACAGGCCGTCGTAGAGTTCGACCGCGTCGAACGTCATGCGCTGGGTGCTGTCGATTGGATCCAGGCCTATGGTCGACAGGAAAACCCCGGCAAATATGGCGATCAATCCCTTGACCGGCGAGCCGCCGGAGATCCCCGCCAGGAGCGAAAAGGCAAACAGAAGAATGGCGGTGTATTCCAGCGGCCCGAACCGCAGCGCCACCGCCGCGAACGGGACCACCAGGACAATCAGCAGCATATCGGAGATCATGTCCCCTGTGACCGATGAGTAAAGGGCGAACTTCATGGCCCGCTTGGCCTCGCCCCGCTGGGTCATGGGATAACCGTCAAACGCCGCGGCGGCAGCCTCCGGCGTCCCGGGCGAATTAAGAAGGATCGCCGGTATCGCACCGCCCGACGTGCCGCCCTTGTTGACACCGACCAGGAAAGCGATGGCCGCCAGCGGCGACATATAGAATGTCATGGGGATCAGGATCGCCAGTGCCGTGACGCTGCCGAGACCGGGAATGGCGCCGATCACGATTCCCAGGGTGATGCCGGCGGCAATGAAAAGCAGATTGGTTAAGGTTAGTGCCGCCTCGAATCCTGCGATAAGACTTTCAATCATCGCGACTTCCAGGGCCTCAGGGAAGGTCGACGGTGAAAATTAACCACGCGCCCCAGTCGACTGCCAGCGGAAAGACAATGGCCATTCCCGCGATCAGCCACAAATTGCGGTTGCCGCAGACGTACATGGCTGCCGCAAGCAGCAGCGCCGCCATCGCCAGGAAACCGGCGTGATACAGCAGTAACATCGCGACCACCGCCGCTCCGGTCCAGACAACCAGCTCGCACAACACAAGCAGACCCGAACTGCTGGAAGGTCCGCGCCGCCACAGGCGGTGGACCACCATCATGAGCGACAGGATCATCACCCCGCCTACGGCAAGGCTCGGGAAGAACCCTGGCGCCACATCGAACTGACTGTCGGCCGGCTGGGTGTAAGTCGGGATGAACCAGACGAGGGCTAATATCGCCAGCGCGGCCAGGGCGGCTCCGACAAAGATGTCGATGCCGCGGTCCGTTTCCGCGGCATCGGGATCATTCCTGTCCTCGTCGGCTGTCATTTGGTCTTTTCGATGACCAGCTTCAGCCCTTCGACGGTCTTCGCGATATCGGCCGTGATCGCCTTCGACCCGATGAACTTGACGGGAAACTTCAGCTTCTTCGTCACAAGTTCTGCGAAATCGGCATCCTTGGAAGCGGCCTCCATGGCCTTCTCAATTCTGGCCACCACGTCCGCCGGCGTGCCTTTGGGCACCACGATGACGGCCTGGCTCGGCATGGAAACACCATACTTCTCGCTGATCGAGGGCACACCCGGCGATGCGACCAGCCGGCCGGCATTCATCGACGCAAGCACCTTCATCTTTTTTCCAAAGCGGTTATGGATACCGCCGCTCCAGGCGAAGTCGACCTTCCCGCCCAACAGGAAAGGAACCATCTCGCCGCCACCCTTCGTCGGAATCCCGGTCCAGGTCACACCCTCCTGCTTGCCGATGTAATTGATGAAAATGCGCGAGATTGCGCTCTGGTCAGCATAGTTCAGCTTTCCCGATTTCGCCTGGCTCAACAGTTCGTCCATTGTGCCAAACGGCGCGCCGGCCTTGGCGACGATCGCCTGCTGATACTCGGTGATCTGGCCGACATAGGTGAAGCTGTCGAGCGTATAAGCGACTTTCTGTGTCAGGGGCGGCCACAACAGCGAAGTCGATGCGGCGAACAGCAGCGTGTAACCATCGGGCGCTGCAGCAGCGACCTCGGAGGCACCCACCGCGCCCCCGGCACCGGGGCGGGTTTTAACAACGACATTGGCGCCGAGTTCCCTGGCAAGAGCTCTGGAATAGACACGCGCCATGGTTTCCGTGCTTCCCCCGGCCTTGTAGGGGATGACGAGCGTCACCGGCTTTTCCGGATACTCGGCCTTCGCGGTTGCGATCGTGCTGCCCAGCGCAAACGTGGCGGCCACTGCTCCCAGGACAAAACGGCGATCCATCAAGGTCATTCTTTCCTCCCATCCGACTTTATTTTTCCGAAAGTTGCCAGATGACATAAAACTACATAGTTTTAATCGAATTGTCCATGGCACGAGCTGCCTGTCGCAATCAGTCAGGAATTGAAATGTCAGATACACCCCGCAATGCCCACGGTCCGGTCGCCCGCGAACTGGTCGGCGACAACAGCCCTTCGGTGCGCCCCGGCGACGATGCCGCGCTATACGGAACGGCGGAAATTGAACCGCTGAATCCCGTCGAGGTCAGGAGTTATCAGACCTTCGTTCTGACCTACACCGCCGGCCGGCTCGGCATTGACGATACCGGTGCCATCCGGGTCTGCTTCAGGATGATCGGGGATGGCGGCAAGCCGCAGACAGGTGATCCCAGGGCTCCGAACTATGTGAGCGCCAGTTGCAGCGGTGACGGGCATATCGAACTGACTGTCGGTCCGCACGGGCAACGGCCATGGGCCCTGGCCGTCACGGCGCACCTTCGCGGCGGGTATCTGTCCGAAGGGGATACGATCTCCATCACCTTCGGCGACACCAGCCAGGGTTCACCCGGCCTGCAGATGCAGACATTCGCCGAGTCCGGCTATGAGTTCCGGGTCACCACGGATGTCCAGGCCACCGGAAACTTTCTGCCCCTCGACAGGCAGTATTCCGTGCCCATCATTGCTGGCGAAGCGGTGTGCTGGAAGGCCGTGGTTCCCACGCTGAGGCGCCCTGGCGAGTCCTTCCACCTCGGCCTGAAAGCGGAGGATGCCTGGGGCAACCCCACCGACAGGGCTGCCGGCCGGGTGCGGCTCGAAACCTCCCTGCCGGTGAACGGGCTGCCGGAGGAATTCGATTACGCACCGGTCGACCGGGCGATGTGTTTCGAAGGCCTGACCGCCGACGAGGAAGGCACGCTCACCGTCCGCGTCATTGTAGACGCCGTCGAGGTGGCCGAGGCGGGACCGCTGGTGATCAGGAACGGTGATCTTGCCGGCTTCTGGGGCGACCTGCATGGCCAGACCGGCGAGACCGTCGGCGGTAAACACTGTCGAAAGCTATTTCGACTTCGCCCGCAACAAATCCTTCCTGGATGTCACCAGCCACCAGGGCAATGACTTTCAGATCAACGGGAAGTTCTGGCACCGCCTGAACCAGGTGACCGCCGAAATGGACGAGCCCGGACGGTTCACGGCCCTGCCCGGTTACGAATGGTCCGGCAACACGGCCGTAGGCGGCGACCACAATGTCTTTTTCCGTCACGAAGGGCGGCAAATCCACCGGTGTTCCCATGCACTGCTTGAAGACCGCTCGGAAGCGGAGACAGACGCCCATACGCTGACGGATCTCTACCGGAAGCTGGCGGACGAGGATTGCGTGATGTACGCCCATGTCGGGGGGCGCTATGCCAATATCAGGTATGGCCACGATGCCCGGCTCGAGACAGCGGTGGAAATTCACTCGGCCTGGGGAACATTTGAATGGATCCTGACCGACGGCCTGCCGATGGGAAGACGCGTCGGGGTGGTGGCGAACAGTGACGGACACAAAGGAAGGCCCGGCGCCAGCTACCCTGGCGCCTCGACTTTCGGCGCCTATGGCGGACTGACCTGTTTCCTCACGGATCGCAACGACCGGGATGCTATTTTCGAGGCCCAGCGGCGGCGTCATCACTATGCGACCACCGGCTGCCGCATGCATATGGATGTCGATGTGCATATCCCCGGCGGGGGCACGCTGTTTGAACGCAATCCCGATGCCGTGCCGGAGACCGCACGGCACACCACGGACCGTGCGATGATGGGAGACATCGTGATGACCGACAGCCGCCAGGTCGAGGTTTCACTGAACATCGTTGCCCATGCCGGTATCGAGCGCGTCGAACTGCGCAATGGAACCGAGGTTCTGGAGGTTCTTCGTCCCTACGGGATGGAGGATATGGGCGACCGCGTACGGGTCGTCTGGAGCGGGGCTGAATACCGGGGACGCGGGCGGGACACGTCCTGGCGCGGCCGCGCCGCGTTCAGCGATGCGTCGATCAGGCGCTTCGAGACCATCAATCGCTGGAACCCCGAACGGCGCCTCGAGCAATGCGGCTCGAACGCCGTCATTTGGGACACGATCACGACCGGCAACTTCACGGGATTCGACGCCTGGACCGATTCAAACGACGGGCATCTGAACGTCAATACCAACCACGGAGACATCACGCTTGCCGTCACGGATATCGGCTTTGAAGATACCGTCCTTGACGCCGGCGGCCTTGAGCGCAGGCTCTGCGTGTTCCGCCTGCCCGCGGAGCCGCTCGGGCGCGAGATCAGTGTCAAACGAACGATCGAACTGAACAGCGGCGGCGACAACCCGATCTGGATTTGCGTGACGACCGAGGACGGATACCAGGCCTGGTCTAGCCCGATCTACCTCTTCAGATAACCCGGGATTCCGGAGTCGTTACCTGCTGCGGATACCGATCGGGCTGCAGCAGAATCACAGCAAAGCGTCGCCCCCGGGGATCGTCTCAGGTCTTCTTCGTGATCCCAGGGAGCGACTGACGGGGGCGAGCCGCCTTGCCCCCGGATCTATTTGAGTTCGAGCACTCCGACGCCGGCCGCGACATTGACGCCCGTGTGGCCCTGGACGCTGAGCGGCTGCAGCGCTATCGACTTGCCGTGGCCGCCGACCAGCACCTTCGCCCCTGCGCCGGCCCCGACCGCCGCCTCGGCAACAGCGCCGACGTAGCTGCCGCGCAGGGCGCCGGCATGAACCTTGCCGGGCGCGAACACGACCCAGATCATTCTCGCCTTGCCGGTCACGCCGATGTCGATGCCGAATTTCCGGATTGACCCGGAATAGCGTTCCTTGGAGCCGCTGACCGGCGAATAGGTGCAGGTCATCGCCTTGTCGGAAGCGATGATCAGGCCGATGCCGCCTTCCACGTCGCAGACGAGCGTGCCGGCCTTGACACCGGTCGCGGCGCTTGCCGCCGAAACGGAAACGCCGGCCAGAGCCGCGGCCGCGGCCGCGCCAATGACAATATTCTTGATCAACATGACTGTTCTCCTTTCACAGTGTTAGGTGTGACCCCCGCAGATTGCTGCCTTGTCACCTGTTGCTCGTGGCAATGCGTCCCCGTCCGCCGGCGAGCACGGCAACAAGCACGCCGATGGCACCGACAACAGGAGCAGCCCGCAGGCGATGCCAATCGCCGCAAACCGGGAATGGTTCCACGCGCGTTCGGGTATGGGCGTGACAGGCATCTGACCGAATTCCCCGCAAACTGACCAATCGAAGTCGCTTGGCGGGAGATTTGGCTATTCCGGACGGTCAGATAAGTCTGTCACTGTTAGTCACATTCCTATCCGCCTGAATTCTGCGGCTGACAAAGCCTTGCCGGAAAACGGATTCCGGACGAAACTGCAACCGGCGGCGGATCAACGAATGGGTCGCAATCAGATCCTCTGATCACTGCGATCATAAATTCCGATTTTCCCTGATGGATTCCATTTGCTAGAACGATTCTAGCGATTGAAGTGCTGGCGCACCTGAACACTGACAGTCTGACGATTTGAGAAAGACGCAAACGCAACCCCTCGAAAGCGACAAAAGCGATAGGAGTGAAACATGGACGGCGGAACTGGCTGCCCCGTAACGGGCGGCTCGCACATACATACATTCGGGGTCATGTCGAACCGGCAATGGTGGCCCAACCAGCTCAACCTCAAGATCCTGCACCAGAATTCGTCCATGTCCGATCCCATGGACACGACGTTCAACGAGGAGTTCAAGACCCTCGACCTCGATGCGGTCAAGCAGGACCTCTACGCCCTGATGACAGACAGCCAGGACTGGTGGCCTGCCGACTACGGCCACTACGGCGGGCTGTTCATCCGCATGGCCTGGCACAGTGCCGGCACCTACCGTATCGCCGACGGCCGCGGCGGCGCCGGCTCCGGCACGCAGCGCTTCGCGCCGCTCAACAGCTGGCCCGACAACGGCAACCTCGACAAGGCCCGCATGCTGCTGTGGCCGATCAAGCAGAAGTACGGCAGGAAGATCTCGTGGGCCGACCTGATGATCCTTGCGGGCAACTGCGCGCTTGAATCGATGGGCTTCAAGACCTTCGGCTTCGCCGGCGGCCGCGAGGACGTCTGGGAGCCGGAAGAGGACATCTACTGGGGCTCCGAAGACCGACCTGGCTCGGCGACAAGAGCGCTACAGGGCGACCGCGACCTGGAGAACCCGCTGGCGGCCGTCCAGATGGGTCTGATCTACGTCAACCCGGAAGGCCCGAACGGCAACCCGGACCCGGTCGCCGTCCGGCCGCGATATCCGCGAGACCTTCGCCGCATGGCCATGAACGACGAGGAGACCGTCGCCCTCACCGCCGGCGGCCACACCTTCGGCAAGGCCCACGGCGCGGGCGACGCAGGCCTGGTCGGCGCGGAGCCTGAAGGCGCCCCATCGAGCAGCAGGGCCTCGGCTGGAAGAGCACCCACGGCAGCGGCAAGGGCGGCGACACCATCACCAGCGGCATCGAAGGCGCCTGGACGCCCACCCCGACCCAGTGGGACAACAGCTACTTCGACACCCTGTTCGGCTACGAGTGGGAGCTCATCAAGAGCCCGGCCGGCGCCAACCAGTGGCACGCACCGAAGGACGGCGGCCGGCTCCGACGCCGTGCCGGATGCCTTCGATGCGTCGAAGCGCCATGCGCCCATGATGACCACGGCCGACATGGCCATGCGCATGGACCCGATCTACGAGCCGATCTCGCGGCGCTTCCACGAAAACCCGGAAGAGTTCGCCGACGCCTTCGCCCGGGCGTGGTTCAAGCTGACTCACCGCGACATGGGCCCGCGTGCCCGCTACCTCGGCAAGGAAGTCCCCGCCGAGGAGCTGATCTGGCAGGACCCGGTCCCGGCCGTCACGCACATGACCTGATCGACGACGGCGACATCGCCGCCGCTCAAGGGCAAGATCCTGAGCCTCCGGCCTGTCCGTCTCCCAGCTGGTCTCGACCGCCTGGGCGTCGGCCTCGACCTTCCGCGGCTCCGACAAGCGCGGCGGCGCCAACGGCGCCCGCATCCGTCTGGCGCCGCAGAAGGACTGGGACGGTCAACCAGCCGGCCCAGCTGGCCTCAACGGTGCTCGAAACGCTCGAGGGCGATCCAGAGCGAGTTCAACAATGGCCAGGCCAACGGCAAGATGGTCTCGCTCGCCGACTGATCGTGCTCGGCGGCTGCGCGGCTGTCGAACAGGCGGCGAAGGGCCGCTGGCCACGATGTGACCGTGCCGTTCACGCCGGGCCGGACGGACGCCAGCCAGGAGCAGACCGACGTCGAGTCCTTCGCCGTGCTCGAGCCCGGCGCCGACGGCTTCCGCAACTACCAGCAAGGGCCAAGTTCGCCGTCACGGCCGAGGAGCTGCTGGTCGACCGCGCGCAGCTGCTGACCCTGACCGCACCGGAGATGACCGTGCTCGTCGGCGGCATGCGGGCACTCGACGCCAATTACGGCCAGTCGAAGCACGGCGTGCTTCACGGACCGCCCCGGGCACGCTGACCAACGACTTCTTCGTCAACCTGCTCGACCTCGGCACCGAATGGACGCCGACGTCGGACGATGACGAAGTGTTCGAGGGCCGCGACCGCACGTCGGGCGAGGTCAAGTGGACCGGAACGCGCGCCGACCTGATCTTCGGCTCGAACTCCCAGCTCCGCGCGATTTCGGAGGTTTACGGCTGCGCCGACTCCCCGGACGCCTTCGTCAACGACTTCGTCGCCGCCTGGGGCAAGGTCATGAACCTCGACCGGTTCGACCTCGCCTGATCAGGGCGCACAGGAACAGCCCGAACAACAACGCGGCGCTCCGGGACCTCCCGGGGCGCCGTTTTCCGTTACCGCCCGGCGTTGAACCGCAGGATCTTGAACGTGTCGATTTCGTCGATGATCTTCTTGTGAAACTCGACGAGATCCCGCGTGTCCAGTTCGAAATTCTGGTCATAGATGCGGTGAATGAACCCCAGCGTCTCGGCATCGATCAGTTCGGTCGATTCGATGTAGAACGAGTCCATCGACCAGTCCGGAAACGACCGTTTCCCGATCGGCGCGTCCTTGAGCTTCACCAGATTGCGGTGGCGCGAATCCTGCGCAATCTTGTCGAACGTGCCGCGGACCGCCGCCTCCTCCCCTTCGAGGGCCTGAAAGAAGTGCCGGTTTTCGTAAAACAGGACACCGGTGATGCCGTTGTCGGCATTGTGATGCTTCGCGTTGGCGACGATCTCGGCGAGCACGTCTTCAATCTGGTCCGCGGGGAACGTCGCCTCGCTGGTATAGACGATCAGGTGCATGGCATTACCTCCGCAAGACCCGAACGGGTTTCTTGCAGCCTCACTTGATGCCAACGACGACTAAGTCGACTTCTTCACAGGACAGGAATTCCGCGCCCGCACTCTCCAAGGCCTGCCGGACCACCCCTAGCGTCGAATCTCTGACCGAGGTTCCGGCTTCAAGACGCACGATCGTCGCCTTGTTCACGCCCGCAAGTTCCGCCAGTTCCCTGACTGACAGCCCGAGGCCGGAACGTGCCATCCGCACGTGACGATGATCTATTGTATCAGCGGATCGATAAGAAGACACCATCTCGCGCGAATTTGGTTCCCTGGGGGTCGGGAGTATATGACCTCGGCGCGCCGAACCGAAGCGTCTATGGGCATCGGCCGTATCGGGCGCCAACCTGCCGGCTTTCTTGCCGCCGGCCATTATTCAGCCGACGACCGGAATGCGGGCCTGGCGGGCATCGGTGGCCGCCCCGGGATCAGCACAATTTCCGGCAAGAACATCCTTCCCTCCAGGAGATGTCATTTGACATAGACAGATCAAATAGCGTACAGGGTACGTATATAAAGCGTACCATGTACGTTTTTCAAGCGGCGGTGTTTCGGAGAAACCGAAGATGCGGGACTGCGGCAGACAGGACGCACTGCTCACACAGACGATACGATTCCGCGCCACGGAACTGGCGAACGGGAGAGCGTCTCGATGAGCAGGGACAACGGGGCTCGTATACTGGAGCTGATGCAGGAACTGGAGGGGCAATCGTCGGTCGAGACATCACCCCTGCTGCAGCGCGACCTTGACTCGGGGCTTGGCGAGATGCTGAGCGGTCTGGCCGAATTCATGGCATTCGCGAGACACAACGAACTGCCGTTTCTGGCGCATATGATCGAAATGACCGCTCTGCAGGTCGTCCAGCACATCGCCGACCGGACACCGCAAAAGCATTAAGACCGGAGATCGGCTTCCGGGGACCGGACCCTTAAGGACCAGTTCGTCCGGCCGACCGGTTTTTGCGCCACCCGAATTTGTGCAATCCGATCAATGCACGGTGTGTCTTTCCCCACATCGCGCTGCCGCTGGGTCAACTATGTTTGCCACGCTGGAGAATGAAAAAAGGACTTGGCTTTGTACGGATTTGCGGGTGCTCTGATCGAGCCGGACAACCTGGTTTTCCTCGCGGCGGCCATCCAGGCGGCGGCGCTTCTTTTTCAGGGCCAGACGAAGATTCGCGTCATTCTTCTGATCGGATCCCTCACCTACATCGCCTATTACACGCTGGCGGCCGACGAGCCCCTGTGGGAGGCCATGATCGCCACGCTGGCCATGGCCTGCGCCAATGTGGTCGGACTTACCGCGCATCTGCTCGGCAAGAACGTCCGCCTCATCCCGGCACATCAGCTTTCGCTATACGCCATGATGGGCGGTGTCGAGCCCGGCGAGTTCCGCGCCCTGATGAAGCACGCAAAGGTGCGGCGCCTGTCGAAGGACGAGGTGCTGACCACCGTCAGCGAGGTGCCCGACCGGCTCTATTATGTCATCGAGGGTGACATCGAGATCGAGCAGGGCGAAGGCCGCTTCCGCATCCCTCCGCGCCATTTCATCGGCGAGGTTTCGCTCATGCTGGGCACGCCGGCTTCAGCCACCGCCCATGCCAAGGCCGGCACCCAGGTCGTGGAGTGGCCGCGCGACCGGCTGGTCCGGATCATGGCCAGGAAGCCGGAACTCATGATCGCCGTGGAGTCGTTGCTCGGCCGCGACATGGCGCGCAAGGTGGCAACCGCCGCGAGCTGCATCGACAGCAAATACACAAACACCGGCAACGCCATCGAGATGCTGATCTGAAGGAATGGCCGCGGGTGCCGGTGCACTATCCGGCCGCGGTCACCCCGAGCACCATGGTCTTGAGGGTCGCCAACAGCCCCACCAGGTGTTTTTTCGATTTCGCCCGCTTCTTGAAGCCGGTGAAAGCAGTGACGATGAAGTCCGCGAATTCCGGAACACCGAGACCGGCCTTCCCTAGGGCTTCGGTATATGGCACGAGCAGCGTCTCCATGGCTGACCGGTAGCGGTCCTCCGCTACGACCAGTTCTTCTTTCGCCGCGGCATTAAAACCTTCGATGATCTCGTCGGCATGAGGCGTCGCGTGCACCATGTCGTAAGGCTTCACGGCCAGATGTGTGAACACGACATCGAGCTGGTCACCAAGGTCCGGCGTCCGCGCGCAGGCCGCCTCGATCGTCGCCAGCGAGCGGTCCGCGTGCAGGCGGATCGCGGCGCGCAGAACCTCGTCCTTGTTGGCGTAGACATTGTAGAGCGTCTGGCGCACCACGCCCGCCTCACCGGCAATATCGTTCATGGTCGTGCGCTTCACGCCGTAGCGCGAGATCACCGCGATCGCTGCGTCGACGATTTTCTGCTCTCTCTCATCCATAAGTCGCATATTGACATTTTATGCCCAAGTGTCAATATAGACAAAACGACTTGATTTGTCGTTTTGACGCAATCTTCAAGTCTTTGCAATCCGGTGCCAGCGTGTCTGCCGAATACAACATTGGCGGCGTAGGCCGGATTGCCGGAAACACATGTAACTTCTCAGTTTCGAAAGTAGTCGAAATGGCAAATTGGACAGCAAACGACATTGAAGATCAGACAGGCCGGCGCGTGGTGATCACCGGCGCCACCAGCGGAATCGGCAAGGAGGCCGCACGCGTGCTCGCCGGCAAGAACGCATCCGTCATCATCGCCGCGCGGAATCTCGAAAAGGCGGACGCCGCTGCCGCGGAGATCCGCAAGGCGTTTCCGGACGCCGACATTTCGGTTCGCGAGCTTGATCTTTCGAGCCTCGCATCGGTCAACGCCTTCGCGGATTCCGTGCTTGAGGACTTCGATACGCTCGACGTGCTCATCAACAATGCCGGCATCATGATGTGCCCCTATGCGAAGACCGCCGACGGCTTCGAGATCCAGATGGGCACCAATCATCTCGGCCACTTCGCCCTGACCGGCCGCCTCCTGCCCCTGCTCAAGAAAACCGAAGGCTCGCGGGTCGTCGTGGTGTCGAGCATCGCCCACAAGTTCGGCGACATCGACCTGGAAGACCTCAACTGGGACCGCCGCAGCTACGATACCAGGCGGGCCTATGGCGACAGCAAGCTCGCCAATCTCTATTTCACCTACGAGCTGGCCAGCAGGCTGAAGCAGAATGGCGGCAACCCGGTCGTCACGGCCGCTCACCCCGGCTGGACCGGGACCGACCTCCAGCGCCATTCAAGCCTGATGGGAGCCCTCAACACGTTCTTCGCGCAGGGCGTCGACAAGGGCGCGCTGCCGACCCTGCGGGCGGGGTTCGATCCGGCGGCCAGATCGGGCGACTATTACGGGCCGACCCGGTTCTTCGAGATGCACGGCACGCCGGAAAAGGTCGATTCCAACGAGCGGTCCCGCGACGCCGCAACCGGCAGGGAACTCTGGGCGCGGTCCGAGGAACTCACCGGGGTAAGGTTCTAATTCAGTGCATCGGCTTGGCGGCCCTGCCGCCGCGTCCGGAACGAGGGGAACAGACGCATGAGCACCACGGAAAGCGCCACCGCGACGGCGGGCTGGATCACTTCGGTCCCGGAGCACGTGCCGGACAATCTGGCCCGCTACTATGTCTACTGGAAGATCTTCTACGTTCTGGCGGGCGTGTCGCACTTCATGACGCTCCTGATGTTCCTGCAGAACGGCGTCACCTTCATGGCGGCGTTCAACGTCTTCAGCGTCTCCGTCTTCGCCGCGGCGTCCATTCTGTTGCGCCGGGGCTATTACCGCCTCGCCTACTGGGGCGCGTTCACCGAACTGGTGCTGCACGGTATCGCCGCCGCCATCTGCGTCGGAACCGAGTACGGCTTCCAGAACTTTCCGTTTCTGGTCGTCATCCTGCTCTTCATCCAGCCGTTCTATTCTTGGCGGTTCTCCGCCCTGATGTCCGCCGTTGTTTTGGCGGCCGCCGGCCTGGTCACCTATTACGCGCTCAACAATCCGCCGATCTACCTCATCCCGGAGCAATCGCAGACGTTCCTGAAGGTGCTGGCGGTCACCACATGGCCCCTCTACGTGCTCGCCATGGTGCTGCCCTTCATCAGGGCGTCCGCGCGCGCGGAAAAGGAACTGGCGTCCGCCTACGGCGAGAGCGAGCGCCTCCTGCTCAACATCCTGCCCGCCCCCATCGCCAGGCGGCTGAAGCGAACCAGCGGCATGATCGCCGACGATTACGACCGGGTCGCGATCCTGTTCGCCGATATCGCCGGCTTCACGAACATGTCGGACCGACTGCAGCCCGCACAGATCGTCACGCTGCTGAACGAGGTGTTCAACGCCATCGACGAGCTGGTGGCCAAATACGGGGTGGAGAAGATCAAGACCATCGGCGACGCCTACATGGTCGTGGCCGGGGTGCCCAACCGCATCGACGCTCCGGAGGACACGATTGCCCGCCTCGCCCTCGACATCCAAGCGACCGTGTCGCAGTTCACCGAACCCGGCACCGAAAATCCGGTCAACGTTCGGATCGGCATCAATGCCGGCAAGGTTGTGGCCGGCGTGATCGGCAACCGGAAATTTGCCTATGACCTCTGGGGCGACGCCGTCAATGTCGCTTCAAGAATGGAATCGACCGGCGAGATCGGCCGCATCCAGGTGCCCGACGACCTGGCATCCACGTTGCAGGACCGTTTTGTGTTCGAACCGCGCGGCGAGGTCGAAATCAAGGGTAAGGGCAAGATCGCCACGAGCTTTCTCACGGGTGTGCGTGAGGGTTGAAGGGCACCACGCAGCGATCGTTACTGGGACTATCCTTCAATTCTCCGACGTCATTCCCGCGGAGGCGGGAATCCAGTGCCACATGGCACGGCAATCAAGTGACGCGCTGGATCCCCGCCTTCGCGGGGACGACGAAGAAGCAGACTATTGGAGACAGAAAAACAGGAAGAGGCCGAAAGGAATGTCTTGAATCGCCGTCCCTCACACACCCGGCCGCGCAAAACCTTTCCGGGCGCGGGCAACCTGCTCCCGCATCACGCAGCCATCCGCATGGTCATTGATCAGCCCCATGGCCTGCATGAAAGAATAGACCGTGGTCGGCCCGACGAACTTCCAGCCCCGCTTCTTGAGCTCCTTCGAGAGCGCGACGGATTCCGCCGACGTCGACGCGGACTGCGGCTCGGCCAATCCGTCCGGGTCCGGCTCGTAAGACCAGAAGAAGGCCGCCAGCGACCCCTCGCTTTCGACCATCTCCCGGGCCCGCCGGGCGTTGTTGATCACCGCCTCGATCTTGCCGCGGTGGCGGACGATGCCCTCATCCTGCAGGAGACGGTCCACGTCACGCTCAGTAAACGTAGCGACCTTGTCAAAATCGAAGCCGCGAAACGCCGCGCGGAAATTCTCGCGCTTGGCAAGGATCGTGCGCCAGCTCAGGCCCGACTGGAAGCTCTCGAGGCACAGTTTCTCGAACAGGCGCCGGTCGTCATCGACCGGGAAGCCCCACTCGGCGTCGTGATAGGCGAAGAACTCCGGTGCCGCCCCGCTCCATCGGCAACGCGGATTGCCGTCGGGGCCGGGAATGGTCTTGCTCATGCGTCGATGCCCCGTCAAGCGACCAGAAAATCCAGCCGCGCATCGGCGCGCGACGGCGTGATCTCATTGATCTCCGCGACAACCACCCCTTCAACCACGAACGGGTCGCCAGCGACGCGGGCTTCGACTTCGTCGCGCGACGCATTGTGCGCCACGATCCCGCCGCCCTGATTGGGCTGCAGGCTGCCGGCCAACAGGAAGACGCCGTCGTCGAAGCCGCGTTTGAGCCAGTCCTTGTGGCCCTCCATGAATTCGCCGGCGCGGGCCTTGTTTTCAGAAAACTTGAGCAGGATCAGGAACATGGACTTGAGACTCCTCATTGAACTTTGTGAGCGGCAGGGCCGGAATCACCGGCAATGCGGTCCTCCAGCCAGGCGCACATCTGGTCGACTTCATGGGCGATGAATGCCTCGTCGTGAAAGGCGCTGGCGAGCGTCGCAACCCCCTGGCTGCGGGCCAGCAGATGCATGGCGTATTCGTCAGCCTTATCGGCGAGACCGAGTTGGACGAATTGCCCGGCGAGCCACTCGCGGAACAGCGTGAACAGGGCGCCCGCTTCGTCCTTCGACACGTGGTTCAGCTTTGCAAGCTCCGTCGCCAGTGTGCCCACCGGACAGCCGAACCGCATGATGTCGGCCTGATTGGCAACAAGGATCCGGATGAAACACCGGATCCGGTCCGCCGGCGTATCACCCTCGCCTTCCCAGCGCTCCAGCATGGCCTTCGTTTTTGCCACCCGCTGCGAAATCACCGCATCAAGGATCTCATCCTTGGTCTTGAAGTGATGATAGAAGTTGCCGCGCGAGATGCTGACCGCCCCGGCGATATCGGCAAACGAGGTGTGCTCGTAGCCCTGACGGTAGAACAGGTCGTCTGCCGCTTCGACGATGCGGTCGCGTGTCGTGACTCCGGCCATGCGCAAATCTTCCCGATGAACCAACATGAACAGCGATTAGGACACATGTCCTATTTCTGATATTAGGACAATCGTCCTAGAACTGTCAATTACCGGGACTCGAAACCGCCGCCGCGGCACCCAATATCCAGGGTCTCCGGGTCACGGCCCGCTGGGCCGTGCGTTCGCCAGGAAAACGATAGCAACCATTTCCTTACTGTCACCCTCGGGCCTGACCCACTGTTGTCCGGTTTAGCATTGGAGTTGAAGTTTATACTGCCCGGGGGAGTGCGCTTGTGTTTGGTGTTTTGGCGGTCTGAACAGATCTTCGAGCGGCTTTCTCATCATGAGCATCTTGTTTGCGAGCCGTGCCAGGGTTTGCAGGCTGGGTGATGATGACCGGTGTCTTTGAGCCAGACGCAGCAGCAGATAGGCGATCAGTGCGGTAAGGATCTGGATGCGTATGGCATTAGGGCTGGTGCCCATGAAGTGTTTGATTTTAAGGTTCTGCTTGATCCACTTGAAGAACAGTTCGACCTGCCAGCGGGCTTTGTAGAGGGCTGCGATGTGCTCGGCCGGAGAGCTGAGATCATTGGTCACGAGCCTGAGGATTTTGCCTGTATCGATACCAACCTCGACGACACGCACCGGCTTGGCATAGGGGTTTTGCCTGCTGCCGGACAGCCGCTTTGACAGCCGCGCGATGACGTCCGAGACGATGGCCGTGTCGGGACCGACGTCCAGGCGTTTTATGATGTGGACCGGCGAATTGCTCTTCAGCCGTGTCACGAAGCGGCAGTCATGGGCATCGAGATCGGCCCAGAAAGCGAAGTCATAGTAAGCTTTATCAAACACATAGGTCGCCCCCGGCTCGATCGCGAAGGCCTTGGCGGGCGTGATGTCGTTGACCCTGTCGGTGGTGACCGCATAGCAGGTCGGCCGGTCGTTGCCGGGATCATAGACCACATGCAGCTTGACGGCTCCGCTGGGTGACCAGCTTTCGATCCGCCTGCCGGCCAGAATGCGCGTGGCATCGATCAGACGCAGCATCTCGCGAGGGCCCTTGCCCGGATCAAGCTGAGCGATCAGCATACCCAGCAATTGCTCGAACAGGGCAACCGGACGGCCGGCATTGGCATCGGCAAGGGTCGAGCGGCGCACCTTGGCCAGACCCAGATGGCTGTGCGTGCCCGGCACGGCATCAAGCGCGGCGGTTACGTCGCGCAGAGAACGAGCGCCCGACAACTGCGCAAACAGCATGGCCACCAAATGGCTCCAGGGATCAAGCCGGCGCACCCGGTGGCCGGCTTTGGTCTGTTCCACAAGATGTTTGAACCGGTGGCGGGGAATAAACTTCAAAAGCGCGCCAAAAATCGTATCCTGATACGGCATGGTCTGGGCTCCCAATTCGAGCTTCAACTCCGGTGTTTGTTGCAAAACCCAGTTGAATCCAGACCATGCGCCTTGTCCACAAAATCTAAACCGGACAACAGTGGGCCTGACCCAAAGATCTACAGCCCGCCGCACCAAGATGCTCGTATCAGGTACGAGCATGACAGAAGAGAATGGAACGCCCCCGCAGACAACACCAAGGAATACTGTCATGACCGGAAAACCCGCCCGCTTCAAACGCGCAGACTGGGCCAGCCACGACCGGCTCTGGAAGGGCCGCCTGGACGGCAGCACAATGGGAACGGACGTCACCATCCTGTTCTACGCAACCGAGGAGACGGGTGCCGGGGCCAGGTGGCACGTGCACCCCTATGACGAGATCTTCATCGTGCGCGAGGGCCGCGCGCTCTACACCATCGGCGACCGGAAAATCGAGGCCGAAGCCGGCGATGTGCTGTTCGGTCCGGCGGAAATTCCGCACAAGTTCGTCAATCTGGGGCCCGGCCTGCTGGAGACCACAGACATCCATCTGAACGACACCTGGATCCAGACCGATCTCGACGACCCGGAACTTGCAGACGACGCATGACGGCGGCCGTGTCGGAAAACAGCGAAACGCCGCCGGCATCCGCAGACCCCTGGTCGATACGCAGATTCCGGGCCTGGGTCGCGGGTCTTGCGGTTCTCGCACTCGCCTGGTGCGCAGTGAAACTGGGCTTTGTCATAATGTCGGACATCGCGCTCTACGGCTGCGCGAAGTGCCAGCGCGGGCCGCTGCCGATGGACACGGCCCTTGAGAGAGCGCTGGAATTCTTCCTTCTGGAAGCGGCCCTGTCGGCCATCCTGCTTGTCTTCGTCCTGAGCCTGATCGGCGCGCGGCGAAGCCGATTAAATCTGTCGCTCCTGCCGCTTGTGTTCCCGCCCGTGACCTATGCCGCAACACTTGCGCTCTACTGGTACCGGCATGCGCAGCTTGAAGCACGATGCGGCAAGACCTGCTTTGACGTGCACTACAGTCCGGACCTGGAACTGCTCGTTACAGTCGCCTGGGCGGTTGCAGCCTTGGTCTGCGCCGGAACAGCCATCCGCGCAATGATGAAAACCGGCTACCGGAGATGATGCCGCTCAAGCGGAACCGGAAGCCTGTTTCCGCTTTCGCCAGAGATAGTAGGTGGTGTCCGTAATATTTGCCCGGTTGCAGGCGGGGAGAAGACGGATCCCGTTGGCCCGATCCTGTTCGATCTCGCGCAGAATCCGGTCGACGTCTTCCTGTGTATGACGCTTGTATCCCATCGTATCTGGTCTCGATTTCGTTGGAACCCAGGAGGCCCGTCGCCGTGCACCGGACAGTTCGCCGGACGGTGGAAAAAGCGAACTGCCGGCGCACGGACGGGAGGAGTTACTCAAGCGATGCCCAGGAAATGCCGCTGGCTTGGAAGGGCAGGAACCGCTTACGCACCTCCGCGGAACCGATCTCCCAAAGGGATTTGGTGTCCGCTTCTTAAGTGGAAAAATACATTCCACTTATGTGCAGAGATAATCAAAGTGGAGATTTAGAGTCAAGATTTAATGTGCGAGACAGCAATCTTTCCTCCGCATGCAGGAGAGGCGACGTGCGCAAATGCGCGCAAATCCGGGCAAAAGCACCCGCCGAGCCGGATGACGGCCAGCGTTGAAAAATCAGGAACTCAGCTGTCCAGAGGCACTTTCTTGGCAGCGTCCAGCTGCAGCAGAACGTGCAGATTGCGGTTCTTGTCGGTCAGATCAGCAAGCGTATAGCCGTCGAGGACCTTGAAAAACGCCTCGAGCGCCTCGTGCAGGGCCTGATTCAGACCGCAATTGGTGACCAGCGGGCAGGCCACGTCGCCTTCCTCGAAACACTCCGCGAGGGCGAAATTGTCTTCCGTCGCCCGGATCACCTCGCCGAGACCGATCTCTTCCGCCGGTCGCGCGAGCCTTATTCCGCCGTTGCGTCCTCTGACCGCTTCGACGAATCCAGCCTTGGTCAGAACCTGCAGGATCTTGAGCAGCGATAGCTCGGACAGGTCATAGAACTTCGCAATCGAGACCACCGGACTCAATCCACCGCTCGATTCGCAATACATCAGCATGCGAATGGCATAGTTGGTTTGCTTGGTCAGCCTCATGATTCGCCCGGGCTTGTGCACACGTGCTGTACAATATTGTACGTCTCACAGTGTCCTGCAAGGCACGCCCGAACACAAGCCGGGCATGTCAATGTCAATCGAGGCGGCGCAAAGGGGCCTGCTCAAGACCGCCAATGGCACCGGTCGCTTCGGCCTGGCAGCCTAGATCTGCAGCTCGATCAGGAACGGGCCCGGCTGCGCAAAGCTCTGCCTCATCAGGTCGGCGCATTCGTCGAGCGTCGCGGCGCTTGCGGCTTCGACACCCATCCCGTTTGCGATCTGCACCCAGCCGAGATCAGGATTGCCCAGGTCGAGCATGTTCATGGCCGTCTCACCTGGCGTTGCCCCGACCTGATGGAACTCGCCGATCAGGATGTTGTACTTCCGGTTCGACAGAATGATGGTCGTGCATGGCAGGCCTTCGCGTGCCTGGGTCCAGAGCGCCTGCAGCGAATACATGGCCGAACCATCGGCCTGAAGGCTGATGACGCGCCGCTGTCCGTCAGCGCCGATGGCCGCCCCGGTGGCGACCGGCAGGCCGTCCCCGATGGCGCCGCCCGTCAGATGCAGCCAGTCATGCGGCGGAGCCGCATATGTCTCTTCGTAGAATCCGCGTCCGAAGGAAACACTTTCGTCGGACACGATGGCATGTTCCGGCATCAGCGCAGCCAGGGTCCTGGCCAGCCCCTCAGACGTCACGGCCCCCGCCGCAGGCTCCGGCCGCGGACCCGGATCCGGCATCCCGGCCTCAGGCGCACCGAGCGCCTTCGCGAGCGCTGTCAACGCCGTCCCGGCGTCCTGTTCCGGCCGAGACAGGACATGCAGTTCCGCGTCCGGCGGATAGTGGGTCGAGGGCTTGCCCGGATAGGCGAAGAAGCCCACCGGCGGCTTGGCATTCACGAGAATGATGTGGCTGAACCGGGAAAACGCCTCGATCGCCGTGTCCGTCACGTAAGGAATGCGCGCGATCTGGAGCCGCCCGCGGCCACGCGCCACCCGCGGAATGACGAAGTCACCCATCAGCGCCGCACCCGTCGCCTTCGCCACACGCCAGGCAAGCGCCTGTGCCTCGGCCAGAACACCTCCGCCGCCAAGCAGGATCAGGACATCCCGGTTTTCGGTCAGGATGCGGGCCGCCTTTTCGACCGCATCCGCGTCGACCGGCGGCGGGCCTGGAACGTTGAGCTGGCCAGCAACCGCCCCGCCCTCGTCCCATGACGCATCCGATGGCAGGATCAGGGTCGCGATCTGTCCCGGATGGGTCCGCGCCGCCTGAACCGCAAGCGCCGCGTCCCGGCCGACATCTGCCGCCGCCATGCTGGTCCGCTGCCAGGCCGAGACAGTCCGCGCAAGGCCGTCCGTGTCCGCCGTAAGCGGCGCATCGTGCTGCCGGTGATAGGTCGCCTGATCGCCCACGATGTTCACGATCGCGCTGCGGGCGCGCTGCGCGTTGTGCAGGTTGCCGAGACCGTTGGCGAGCCCCGGTCCGCAGTGCAGCAGCGTGCAGGCCGGCTTCTCCGCGATCCGGTAATAGCCGTCGGCCATGCCGGTCACGATATTCTCCTGAAGGCCCAGCACACAGCGCATGCCGGGGATCTGGTCAAGCGCCGCCACGAAGTGCATTTCGCTCGTCCCGGGATTGGCAAAGCAGGTGTCAACGCCCGAGCCGAGCAGGGTTTTGACGAGACTTTCCGCGCCGTTCATCCGATCGCTTTCCACTTTAAGGTGTTGCAACCGGAACCAATAGACGAACCGGCACGCGGGCGCACGGTTTGATTCGCGGTTTGATTTAGGGCAACCAGAGCGCTTCCCGGCACCAGGGTCCGGGCACGGAGAGTCTGCCCCGGAGATCCGGATTGCCGTCTCCGGGACTGAGCGACTGCCACGCGCCGTCCCATTCTTCCGGCAGCGGATAGGGCGGCGCGACGCCGTCTTCGCGCTCAAACCCGAACCGGCGGTAGTAGGCGGGATCGCCGAGCACGAAGACATGGCTCACGCCGCTGTCCTTGAGGCGCTGCAGGCCTGCTTGAACGATGGCCGTTCCAACGCCCTGGCCCTGCTTCGCGGACGCCACGGCAAGCGGCCCCAGAAGCGCAGTCTTTTCAGATCTCCCCTCGATGCCGCATATCGTGAAGATCACATTCCCCACCACCGCATCGTTCACCATTGCGACGAGCGAGAGGACACCGGAGTCCTCTTCGTGCAGCGCCGTCACCACAGGCAGCAGATCCTCGTCCGGGAATGCGTCCGGATAGAGCGTTTCGATCGCCGCAGCGTCGTCCGGACGGGTTTCGCGTATCTCGATGTGTTCGGTCATGTTGTCTTCCAGCAGTGGACGCGGGCCGCTGCGCGCGGACCGTCAGGCGTGCGCATCCGCCAGCCGGATCTCGATGCGTTCCTTGTTCTTCCCGATGTTGTTGCGCTTGAGCCGGATCTGCCCGACCTCGCCGGTCCGCTTCAGGTGCGTGCCGCCGCAGGCCACGCGCGCGAACCCCTCGACGTCCCAGTAACGCCGCTCGGCGGCTTCGTCGCTGAAGGCCGAGACAATGTCCCGATCAGCCTCGATCAATGCGTGCGCCTGCTCCAGCAATGCAGGCAGTTCGGGCGCGATGTTCGTATCCCTCAGGAAATCGATCCGCGCCTTGTCCTCGGCGATATGTGCACCGATCTTCTCGATCGGCCCGAGCGTCCGGTAGACCAGCTCCAGGACGATCTCGGCCGCGAAGTGCAGCCGCATGAGCCGGTAGCGCCGCGTCCAGTCGATGGCCATGTGCACCGCATCGCCGGCAGCAAGGCCATGATCGGGGTCAAGCCGGTAGCGGATGTCGAGCCCGTCCCGGCGCGCCTCCAGGACAGAGCGGCCGCCGATCGTGCCGCTGTCACTCTCCTGCCCGCCGGCAAGGGCGTAGAAAATGGTTTCGCCGACCTCGACCTCGTCGCCCGCGACACGGGTGACGCGGGT
>CBDHYJ010000057.1:0-36809 GCA_965275905.1 Hyphomicrobiales bacterium
GGCGCTCTTCACCAGTGCGGTGCAGGCCGGGTTCGTGGCTGGCACGCTCGTAAGCGCGATACTCGGTCTGGCCGATCGCCTCGATCCCAGACGTTTCTTCATGGCCGCGACCCTGATCGCCGCATTGGCGAATGCCTGCCTGCTCGTTATCGACATTCAGAGTGCGTGGGCGATCGGCCTCCGTTTCGTAACCGGCGTCTGCATGGCCGGCATTTATCCGGTCGGCATGAAGCTGGTCACGACCTGGGCAAAAGGCGACATGGGTCTTCTGGTCGGGCTGCTTGTCGGTGCACTAACTCTGGGATCGGCCGCGCCGCATCTGTTCAATGCATTTGGTGGCGTGGACTGGAGATTCACGATCCTGCTGTCCTCAGTGGCCGCGTTCCTCGCTGCGATCGCGATCAACCTTGTTCGGCTCGGTCCAGATGTTCGGCCGTCCGCGCCGTTCGACCCTGCTGCCGCATTCGAGGGGTTCCGTTCACCGGCGCTGCGATACGCGAACTTCGGGTATCTGGGGCACATGTGGGAACTGTACGCCATGTGGGCGTTCATCGGTGTTTTCCTTGACGCCAGCATGCGTATCAATCCGGGAGGCGACACGGAATTTCTGGCGCGTGCCTCCACGTTCGCGGTTATGGGGATTGCCGGTGCAGTTGGCGCGATTGCAGGAGGGCGGATTGCCGATCGTTTCGGACGAACGCTTCTGACGTCCTGGGCACTGGGCATCAGCGGTTCTTGTGCCGTGCTTGTCGGTTTCCTCTTCGGCGGCCCGGTATATCTGTTGCTTCTTGTTTGTACGATCTGGGGTGTCACCATCATCGCCGACTCCGCACAGTTCTCCGCGGCCATTGCGGAGTTGTCACCGCCCGACCGGGTCGGCACGATGCTGACGGTTCAGACGTCTGCGGGATTTCTGCTGACCCTGATCACCATTCACCTCATGCCGTATGCAGTGGATGCGCTGGGATGGAAGTACGCGTTCGCGGCCTTGGCTCTGGGGCCGGGGTTGTTCGGTGCTGCCGCGATGCTGCGGCTCCGGCGCCATCCAGATGCGGTGAAACTCGCGGGTGGGAGACGGTAAGAGCGGCTGAGCCTACTCCGAGAGGTCGACGAGCGTCGGTGGCCACTCGTGGTTAAGTGCGGCCTTCCTGTCTTCGCGCGGCTGACAGCCGAAAATCTTGCGGTATGTCTTGGAGAAGCCCGTGGGCGTCTCGAACCCGCACGCGATGGCAATCTCTGCCAGACTCATGTCAGTCTGGCGCAACAGGTTGCGGGCTCGCTCCAGCCGCAGCGTGTTGTAGTAACGTTTCGGCGTAACTTTCAGATACCGCACGAACAGCCGCTCCATCTGCCGTGGCGACAGGCCCACGGCTCTAGCAACTTCTCCGCGTTCAAGCGGCTCTTCGAGGTTCTCCGTCATCAGCGAAATCATCGCCCTCAATTTGGACGGCAGGTGATGGGCGACAAGATGCAGCGACTGCGGCTCGATATCATCGGCACGGCGCATCGGCCCGAGTTGCTGGCGGAATGCGATCCGGTTGGCGACTTCACTTCCAAACCTGCGTTCGATGAGGTTCAGAATGACATGAGCAAATGCGTGGCCGCCCACGCACGTGAAACCGTTCTCGTGGACCTCAAACAGTCCGAGTGAAAGGTCCGAGTAGGGATACAATTCCGTGAATGCATCGCGGTAGGTCCATTTCACGGCCCAGCGGCACTCTTCGTGTATTCCGGCCTTGGCCACCAGCAGCGCGCCAGCGCCAACTCCGCCGATCGGCACTCCGTGACGGCTGAAATACCGGACTATCGGGAGAATGTCGTTGATGGTCTGCTCGTCGGGCTGTTCTTCGCAATAGACGATCAGAAGGTCCAGTTCCGACTTGGTGTTCATGGTCGCATCAGCGGCGATGGACAGCCAGCCCTGCGAACGGACCGGCTTGCCGTCCGTGGTCCACAGCTTGATACGATACGCCTTGTCGGGAAGCAGCCTGTTTGCTTCGTCAATGACCTCGAGAGCGCCGGCTAGCGCGCCCATCGCGAACCCAGGCAGAACAATCAAGCCGATCCGCTGAGGCACGATCGATCCGCTGCCTTCGTCACCGTGTCGAATACCGCACGGATCCTTCATCATCACTTTGACCTTGTCAGTAAGTCAACGCCAGCAAACGTAACCTGCAAGGTGATTTTGCCTGAAAATATGACGTTCGTCCCGCGATATCTTCACTGACGGTTATCGGCCATGCGAGCCGTATCGGGGACAAATCAGTTCCGGATGCGACTCAGGCGGCCGCCAGGGACTTTTTGGGGTCGTAGAACGGGAAAGGCGCGACCGTCGCGGACCGTTCGCCACGGTCTGTTTCGACGGTGAGCTCCGTTCCGATTTGCGACGCCGGCAGAGCGACAATGGCCAACCCGATGTTCTTGTCCAGCCTCGGCGAATGTATTGCCGACGTCACCTTGCCGACGACTGTGTTTCCGGAAAGCACCGGCCAGGGATCCGAGTTTGCAATCGGTTCGCCTTGAATCTCGAGACCGACCAACCGTCTGGAAATCCCCTCGGCCTGGATACGCCTGAGCGCTTCCTTGCCACAGAAGTCCGCGTCCATGTCGAGGTCGACGAGGCGGTCTAGCCCGAGCTCGAAGGGATTCTCCGACAGTCCCATATCCGAGCCGTAGGAGAGCATGCCGCCCTCGATGCGCCGGATCGTATTCGGTGCGCCGGGACGGATACCATGGGGCTCGCCGCACTCCATGATCAGGTCCCAAAGCCGCTCTCCCTGCGATCCGTCGCGCAGGAACACCTCGTAGCCGCGCTCGCTCGACCAGCCGGTGCGAGACACCAGAACCGGGATTCCGGATATCTCGAACTCCCGGAACCAGAAATACCTGAGGTCTTCGATCCAGTCGCCGCAAAGGTCCCGCATCACATCGGTGGAGCGGGGCCCTTGCACCTGCAAGGGGCTGACATCCGGTTCGCTCACGTCGACATTCCATCCGCCGGCGTGCGCCAGGCCCTTGGCCCACAACAGCACATCCGAGTCTGCCAGCGAAAGCCAGTACATGTCGTCGGCCAGTCGCAGCAGCACGGGGTCGTTGACGATGCCGCCGTTCTCATCGGTCAAGAGCACGTACTTGCACTGGCCGACGGAGCACTTGGAGAGGTTTCTTGGTGTCAGGAATTGCGTGAATGCCGATGCGTCCGGTCCGCTGATCTGAACTTGTCGCTCAACCGCAACATCCCAGAGTGTAACGCCGTTCACCAGGTTCCAGAAATCATCGACCGGCGACTCGTAATAGAGCGGCATATACATGTGGTTGTAGACGGAATAGGCCTTGCATCCCGCCCGCAGGGTTGCGTCGAAGAAAGGTGACTTTCTGACCCGTGGACCAAAGTTTATGAGCGAACTGGTCATGATGGTTCCCTTCGGCAGGCTCCTGCCTCGGCAGACTGCTATTAGTGATTTCTATCGAAATCATGCCCAAGTGACGATGCGAATATGCTCCTCATATCTCAACGTTTCCAGATTTCGTAGCGTCATGTGAGGCCGTTGGGGGTTCGAAATTATCATGTATTGATTATTCTGGTTTATCGAAATTTCAAACCGCGACGTCAATGACGCGATATGGTGCGACACGCTCAGGGCGCTGCATTAGCTGCACGAAGATCAGAAATGAAAAGGGACGGAGATGTGCTCCTCAGTCATCTCCGTCCCAAAGATCGCGTTTACCGTTCCGGTGTCACGCACGAGGCGCTGACCTAGAGAACTTGACAGGAAGCGATGCACAGATCCCGTCGACTTTGCGGCGTTTGGCCACGGAAGTTGTTCCCACCCGCAGTGAACAGTGTCCCTCCCCATAGGACTCACGCGATCAAATACAGGCCGTATTTCGCATCGAATTCCTGTTCCTCGCCAGTCCTAAAGATTCATGTTCTAATAAGACCTCTTTATTATTTATGCAGTCCCGATTTGCGCTGAGGGAGCACATGCGCCGCGACCTGCCGCCACTAACCGCATTGATTGCGTTCGAGTCCGCAGCGAGGCACATGAACTTCACGCGCGCGGCAGAGGAACTGAATGTCACGCAGCCTGCCATAAGTCATCAGATTCAGATGCTGGAGGGTGATCTGGGTGTCAGACTGTTCGAGCGCAAAGGCCGTCAGGTCGCGCTGACGAGCACGGGCCAGGAATTCTTCCGTTCGATCTCCGAGGGCCTCGGCCGTATTGCGGATGTCAGCAGGTCGATTCGCCAGGCGACCGACAGCGGAACGGTTACAATTGCAACCAATCCGGGTGTGGCCGCGTTCTGGCTGATGCCCAGACTCTCGCGATTTCAGGAGTCGAATCCCGAATTGAAAGTGCGGGTTCTGACAAGCGAAAGGGATCGCAATCTCCCGCTGGAAGATCTCGACATTGCCATCAGGTTCGGCGATGGCGGCTGGTCGAACGCGGAATCCACCATGCTCATGCCGGAAGTTGTGGTGCCGGTGTGCTCGCCTGGTTATGGCGGAGCCGAGGAACAATGGACCGCGGAACGCATCTGGTCCGACCCGGCCCTGCTGCATCAGGAGGACGATGAGAATCGATGGTTTACCTGGGAGGATTGGCGGACCCGATGGATGCCCGACGGCAATCAAGTCGAGCCGAAGCTCATCTTCTCCAACTATAGCGTTGAAATCCTGCAAGCCGTCAGCGGAAAAGGTATTGCGCTGGGTTGGACGCACATGCTGGCCGATCTTTTCGAGGCCGGCAGCCTCCGGCAGCTCAATGCATATGAACTGCGCTCTGAGCGGGGATACTTCGTGGTCGTGCCGCTCGGCAAACCCGTCCGGGACGAGGTCAAGCTGCTTCGAGACTGGCTGCTCAGCCAGATGTAGCTGCGCTCTTCGGCGCGATGGTCCGTCAGGCAGAAATCTGAAGCGACGCGACAAACGCCCGCATTCTGTCTGTGCCTTCCGCAAGCAGATCGCGATCCACTGTCAATCCCAGACGAATGAAGCCGGCGACGGAATCTCCGAAGGCAAAGCCCGGAATAACGGCGACGCCAGTTTCATCCAGCAGTCTGTTGGCAAATTCCTCTCCGGTCAGACCTGTCGCCGATACATCTATGAAGACGAACATTCCGCCCATTGGGGGGATCACGCGCAAGTCGGGAAGAGCGGCCAGGCGTTCGACCACGAGGTCGCGCCGCCGCGCAAGTTCGGCCATCATCTCTTTGGTATCAGACTGCGTTTCATTCAGCGCGGTCACGGCGGCGTCCTGTATGAACTGGCTGACGCCGAACAGCAGGCATTGGGCGAGACTCCCCATGTGCGCGGTCAGTTCCTCAGGCGCGATGGCCCACCCGAGACGCCATCCCGTCATGGCATGTGACTTGGAGAGACTGTTGACCGTTACGGAGATTTCCTGCGCTCCTTCGATGCTGAGAAGCGGGCAGTGGGGCCGGTCATACGTGCAGGACCAGTAAACTTCGTCCGATAACGATCCAGATGCCCCGCTCACGGCAGACGGACACCAGGCGGGTCAGGGTTTCCGCGTCGAAAATCGAACCGCCCGGATTGTTCGGAGAATTGATCAGGATCGCCTGGGTATTGGGACCGAACGATGCCTCCAGCGCGTCCACGTCCAGTGCGAAATTGTTTTCTATGTCCAGACCGAAACGCTTCAGACTGGCGCCACCGACCTGGACTACGGCATCGTAAGTGGAATAGGCCGGTTCGAGCAGGAAGACTTCGTCACCGTGCTCCGTCAGGCAGAGGAATGCCGCCATCAGGGAGCATTGCGCTCCGGGAAGTACAATGACCCGGTCGGGCGACACCGTCGCGCCGCATCGCTCGGACTCATGACGCGCAATTGCCTCGCGCAGCGGCTGCTCCCCAAACAGCGGCGAGTAGTGGGTTCGCCCACCGGACATGGCCGCTTCGGCGGCAGTTTTCACGGCAAGCGGTGTTTCGAAATCCGTGTCACCGATACTCAGGTGGATAACATGGCGACCCTGCCGCTCGAGGGCCGCGGCCCTGTCCATGATGCTCCAGGCCTTGGATCGCGGACCGGAGACCCGGTCGACAAGGGACGCGTATTTCATCGGCCAACCTCGGAGTTATCGCCGCGCCGCAATCGCTTCGGCCATGACGCACAGAATCTCGAACATCATGTTCGCCGCGGTCACGCTGGTGATGCCCGTCGGATCGTAGCAGGGTGCGACTTCGCTGATGTCAGCGCCGACTATGTTCTTTCCGCTCAGAGACCGCAAGAGGACCTGGATGTCTCTCGGCAGGAAGCCACCGATCTCGGGTACCGCGGTCCCTGGTGCATATGACGGGTCAATACCGTCTATATCGAGCGTTACGTATATCGGGCCGTCCCCGAGCACGGATTGTATTTTTTCAATTGCGGCCGGACGGCCCATTTCCTCGTAGTCGTCATAGGTGATGACCGTGAAGCCGACGTCGATGCCGTATTGAATGTCATGCTCCGAGAACCGGCTGCCGCGCAGGCCGAACTGAACCGTGCGACCGGCGTCGATCAGCCCTTCCTCATGACATCTGCGCATGAAGGTCGCATGGTTCACCTTGGTTCCGCAGAGTTCGTCCAGCGTATCGGGATGAGCATCGATCTGCAGCACTCCGACCGGCTCGTCTTTCACGATCCCCCGCAGGATCGGTGTCGGGATCGTATGATCTCCTCCAACGGCAATTGGGCGAATGCCGGCAGCGGTCAGCGACTCGAAATAGCCCTGTATCCTGGTGATCGACTCTTCAAAGCTCAGCGGATTGACCGGCGCATCACCCAGATCCGCAACATTGCAGAGTTCATAGGGTTTCGTGCCGCTTGTCGGGTGGACCTGCCGAATAAGACGCGAGGCCTGCCTTACACCGGACGGACCCTCGCGTGAACCGGAGCGGAAGTTGACACCGAGGTCGAAGGGAACACCGCACAGGCCAATATCGACTTCCTCCGAAATCTCATGGCGCCGTGTTCGGAGGAAGGTGGCAACATCGGAAAAGCGCGGGACCACACTCGGGTCGACTGGCTGGAATTTCTCGTTGGGTGGCATGTTCGTTGTGTCCTCGCGTGTTTCAGAAAGGTGACCCGACGGTGAGATGCGTTCCGCCGTCGACAGACAGCAGATGACCGGTAATGGCTCGGCCGCCGCAGGCGAACCAGGCGACGGTTTCCGCAACGTCTTCAGCGGTCGTCAGCCTCTTGAGCGGCGCGGTTTCCGCCATCTTCTCTCTAAAAGCCCGAGCCTGTCTTCCGTCATCTGAGGGGCTTTTTCGTGCCACGGCGTATCGACGAATCCGGGGCAAATCGCATTGACCCGAATCTTGGGCGCCAGAGCCCGTGCCAGGCTGAGCGTCAGCGTATTCAACGCTCCTTTTGAGGCGGCATAGGCCGTTGACGATCCGATGCCCGAAATGCCGGACTGCGAGGAAATGTTGACAACCGAAGCGATCGGCGAGTCTTCCAGTGCGGTGCGGGCGGCCCGGACCATCTGATACACGCTTGCAACATTGACCGCCGTCAAATGCTCGAAGTCTTCGCGCGAAAGGCCATCGAGATTCCGGGCGCCAACAAATTTCGTCGTGCCGGCGTTGTTTACCAGAACGTCCAGCCCCCCAAAGGCTTCGCTGACCGTTCCGACGATCTCTCTGCAGGCCTCGTCTCTGGAGACGTCGCCCTGCACCAGCATCGTCGTCGCGCCGGCAGCGTCCGCCGCCTCTGCCGCACGTCTTGCACCATCGGCATCCTGCCGGAAGTTCACGGCAACATTGAACCCGCGTTGAGCAAGTTCCAATACGCACGCCGCACCAATGCCGCTTGAGGCGCCGGTAACCAGGGCGGTCGGCTTGTCATCTGTGGCAGACACTATGAAACCCTCTCTCCGGAACTGACCATCTCGTCGGCAAAGGCACGAAACGTCCTTTCGAGCCGGTTGAGAATGTCGTCAGCTTGTGTCCGGGTCGTGATCAAAGGCGGTGATGTCATGATCCAGTCGCCGAACCGTCCGTTGTTGGTGCGGCGGGCGTATATGGTCAGGCCCTGGTCGAAGCCGCAGCGCCTGATGGCGTCCGGAGCTTTGACGGTGCCGCTGAATGGCATTTTGGATGTCCTGTCCGACACGATTTCTACGGCCAGCAGCAAGCCCTTGCCGCGTACGTCCCCTATGACTGGGCACGATCCCGCCAGCGTCTCGAGGCCTTTGCGGAAGTAATCGCCGGTCTCGGCCGCGTTTGAAATGAGGTTGCGCTCCTCCATCTCCTCAATCGCGGCAAGCCCGACCGCGCATGCGATCGGGTTGGCAGCCGCCGTATGGCCGAAATTGAAACCCGACGACGCGGCGAGCGAGTCGACAGCCTCAGCCGACACCATCATGACACCGAGCGGTGTGTAGCCGGCACCGATCCCCTTGGCGAGAACGGCGATATCCGGCAGAGCGTCCATATGGTGGTGTGCGGCGAGAAACTTGCCCGTGCGTCCGGCTCCCGCCATGACTTCGTCGAAAACCAGCAGAAGTCCATGGCGGTCACAGATCTCCCGCAATGCGCGAAGGAATCTCCCGGTGAGAACATTGCAGCCGGTTGCCAGTCCCCCTACGGGCTCAACAAACAGGGCAAGCAGGTCTCGGGGCCGACAGTTTCAATGCGGTCTTCAATTCCGACAGAATTCGGTCCTCGTTTTCCTCCTGCGAGAGACCGTCATGCGGGCGGTAGGTGAGGGGGGCGTCGATCCTTTCCGGAACGACAACCATATCGGCGAAGATCTCCTGGACAGCAAGATCGCCTGATAGAGCCAGTGCCCCCATCGTGCCGCCATGATAGGAGGGCATCAGGCTGAATATGCGACTGCGTTTCCGCTCGCCGTGCGACCATGCAAGCTGGCGCGCAAACTTGATGGCCATGTCGATGGCTTCGGAACCGCCGGAAACAAAAAACGAGCGTTCGAAACCCGACCCGGCCTGTGCAGCGAGAGCATCCGATAGTGCAATGTTCTCGTCGGTCCGGCTGACCCGGCAATAGGAGAATTCCAGTTTGCCGAGTTGTTGCTTGATAGCGTTGACGATGCGCTTGTTGCCGTGGCCGAGATTGCTGGCGACGGGGCCGGATGAAACATCGATGTAGCGGTTGCCCCTGTCATCCCAAAGATAGATATCTTCTCCGCGCACGATGCGCGGCATGGGCCACTCGCTGTCGCGGCTGAAGAAAAGG
The DNA here is from genome assembly GCA_965275905.1 of Hyphomicrobiales bacterium. Classification (GTDB taxonomy): domain Bacteria; phylum Pseudomonadota; class Alphaproteobacteria; order Rhizobiales; family JAJFHC01; genus CBDAQD01. Next base: position 9,209 of record CBDHYJ010000057.1, read on the forward strand.
TCCTGCGGACCGCCTGGGGCTATCCAGGTTTGTTCGTTATGCTCGAAATGCTGCTGTAGGTGTGAGGCCATGTCGAAGAGCTCAAGTTCGTTACGGCGCGACTTTGGCACAGGCGTCGTGGCTTGGGAAAGGTCGGAGTTTCAACCTCTTGTCGAGTTTTCGAATGGCGATAAATGGTTGTTGAATGGTAGTGCTTGGCATCCGCTGATCTGTGCGCGGTGAAACGGCACTCGCCTGTGAATGGAGACGGGATGCCCATTTGTCGTACCGCGCGCCAAATTTTCATTTGATGTTGAATCGACAGGTCTCGCCAAAGGCGTCAGAATAACTGCAACAAATGGATTCGGTCCGGCGAGAGGAATGAGGACCAATGAAGCCGCAGGACGAGGAACCCGAACTGCTCGAAAAGAAGGAAGGCCTTTTTTCGCGCAGTCTTCTTATAGTGCTGGCCAGCCTCGCGGCGCTTGCCGTGGTGGTCTACACGATTTTGACGAGCGTCCGCACACGTCTTTTTGAGCGTGGGTCGTCTGGAACAAAAAAGCGGGCTCCGCTTAAGGGCCCGCTTTTGATTCAATGATCTGTGACGGCTGACTACGAATTGCCGGCCATATGGCGGCGCACGTATTGAACGTATTTGTTCGTGATCTTGATTTTGCTCCAGCGCCACATGTTGCCAGGGCCGGCGTTGTAGCAACCGATCGTCGCGCCGATATTGCCCTTTGCCATCTTGTGGCATTTGGCAAGGTACGTCGTTCCGTAGCGGATATTGTTCCTCGGGTTGGTCAGGTACGTCCGAAGGTCCTTGTTCGACATCTTCGCAACGCGCTTATGGCCAAGTGTTTTCGCAATGCGCCGCGCGGTTGACGGCAAAAGCTGCATCAGCCCGATCTCGCCGCGGGACCCCTTGGCATTGACGTTGTATTTGCTTTCCTTGGAAATCACGGCATCCACAAGGCCGATCGGGAGGTTGCCGACCTTCGCGGACTTCACGATGGGCATCAGCTTTGCCCGGCGCTTGGAATAGATGGCGACCGGGTTCTTTTTTGCGGACTTGGTCCGGCGGACCTTCTTGCCGTTCTTGGAAACTTTGGCAGACTTCTTGGTCTCGGCGGCGTCAGCAAGGTTGTCCACCGCTTCTGCACTCGCCGTCATAATGGCTGCGCCCATCACAACGCACACCGTTATCGCAAGACTTCTCATGTCTCTTATTGGCCTCTCTCGATCTCTTGAATTGGATAAGGCGCCATTGATTGGGAACTAAACGTTTGCCGGGTGTGTGGCTGCTCTTCTTGTTTAGTCCTGCGGCGACTTGACCTCTCAGTTCTCTTGCTCTCATTCCCGGACCACCGGCCGGGACGCATGAAACTCGCTTCGCAAATTGATGGCGCTATCACACCATTTCCATTGGTCGGCCCCGTCTATCAGGGGTAAATGTGGCAATATTGCGACGCCACATAACCTATATTGCACTGCAATATATACGCGTATTCTCGGGTTTGGATCAAACCCTAAATTTTCCGGCAATTTCGGTGAAAATCTGGGTGCAGCGCAAAGTGTCGCACGTCCTGATTACGCTGCATTGCGTTACCGGATCGGAATCACCGGAGATAGAGAATTCGAAAAGCCGAATTGGTGCGCGCGCCGTGAATCAGGCGTTTTCGGTCATATCCTGCGCCCGCTTGACGGCAGCCTCGAAGCGCTCCTCGATCGAGGCGATGTTTTTCTTCGGCTCGCGGTAATAGGCGGTCAGCTTGAGGCCGGTTACAAAGGTCTTGTGGACAACACGTCCCCAGAACCGCATTGGCCTGTCAAAATCGAACAACAGAACCACACGTTCTTCATCTGTATTGTTCCACACTTCGTGTTCATAAGTGTCGTCGAACACGAATGCCTTGCCTTCCTCCCATGCCACAACTTCGTCCGCGATTCGTATTGTGCAGTTTTCGCGATCTTTCGGAACGATCAGACCGAGATGGACCCGCATAATCGTCTTACTGACGCCGCGATGGGGTGCGATGTGATAGTTGGGACCGAGGATCGAGAAGAAGGCTGTCTGAAGGTTCGGCACCTTTCGCAGCAGAGAAGCGGTCACTGGCGCCGCTTCGCAATTCTTTTCCATCGGAGCGCCAAATCCGAACAGCAGGAACGTCTTCCAACGCTTGTCCGATGCAATGCGCTTCTGGTCCTTGGACAGTTCAACGAACGCGGGAATGGCGTCGCGGTGTTGGAGAATTTCCTTCAATTCGTCGCGAATCGCTTCCCAGTTTTTCTCCATCTCCGCGACGAAGGCAAACTGGGTCTTGTCATAAACCGGCATGTCGCCGACGGTGGACTGACGGCCGATAAAGTCCGACAGGCCGCGAATAAAATTCTTGCCCTGTCGCTTCACCCACTTGCGGCGGCGCTGCTTCCAGTAATCCAGACGGCTGCGCTGGTTATTCTCGGCCGTTCCAACGGTCATGTTTGGCGACTCCCCTAGGCACGTGCGCCGACTCGTTTGTAGCGCAGATTATCACCGCCCAATATCACGGCATATTGATCACGAGAATTGACCTGGATCAAGTGGCGAAAGTCGGATGTGTCCATTTATCGTGGCAAAAAGGCGACACGCCTTAATCGCCAAGCCCGGCCTTCATCAGACCGTCAAGCAACAGCTCAAGATGACGGCGTTCTTTGAAGGGGTACGTGGAGCGCACATATTCCGCATTGAAACCGGGATGCAACTTGAAAATGCGGTTCAGCGCCGAGCTGGCTTCATCGTCGTGGCCCAGGTGGCCGAGCGCGCAGGCAAGGCGATGATAGACGCGTGGGTAGTCCGGTCTCAGCGACGCGGACTTTCGTGCATAGAGGGCCGCGTCATCAAACTTCCCGAGTTGGATGTATGACAGCGACAGATCGGAAAACAGAGCAGCATTGTTCGCGTAGTTCGGATCAAGGCGCATGATCGTCATGATATGCCGGATGGCATCTTCGGGCTGTCCTGCGAAGTCCAGGGAACACGCCGCCGAATGATGTGCAACCGAGGCACTGGGATTGAGCTGCAAGGCGCGATTAATACGCGAAATCGAAAGCTCGTAGTCGTGCCTGCTCCACATGTCGGACAAACCGAGCATGGTGTGCGCTAACCAATCTGACTCGTCGAGCGCCAACGCCTGACGCGCGGCCTGTTCCGACTGACCGAACGCCTCTTCGACATCGTCGGCCCAGCCGATTATGCCCTCATACCAGTGACAATGCGCCAGTTGGGACCAGGCGATGCTGAGATCGGGATCAATGGAGATCGCATTGTTGAGGTGGCTGATTGCTTCCGCGATGGACTGCCGGGACATCTGGTTCTTGCAGGCATCAGCGCGCATGACATGATCCCACGCTGTCATGTTCGAAGGATGCTTCCGCATGGCCCGGTTGTGTTCGGCCCTCAGAACTTCGGGCTCGATAGCCGAAACGATCTGCTCGGTGATTTCATCCTGCACGTCGAACAGGTCGCCCAGGGGAGTATCGTATCGCTGTGCCCAGAGGTGATGACCGGAATCGGCATCAATAAGCTGCACCGCGATCCTTACGCGATCGGTCGAAAGTCGCACGGATCCGGTGACCGCATAGCGTGCCTCGAGAGCCTTAGCAATTTCGGGAACGGATTGCCCATTCCTGTTTGCGAAGGTTGCGGAATCGTGTCCGATAACCGGAAACCAGCGCCAGTACGACAGCGCATTGGTGATATCGCTCGTAATGCCTTGTGCGAAGTAGGCCTGTTCGCCGCTGCCTCCGAGGTTCTCGAAGTTGAAGACAACCACGGCAGGCCGTTCCGGAGCGAAGAAACGTCCCTCTCGGGACGGGTCCATTGGCGTTTCTTCGCTTTGGCTTTCGGAATCCGGCTGATCCTCGTCCTCGTCCTCCTCAGCGCCGGTCGCCTTCAGTTCTTCATAGAGGCGGAGCGTCATCAGATCCGGCTCCAGCTGCAATTCCTTGCGCAGAAGATCGACACACCGATGATACTGCGCGAGCGCCGCGGCGCGGTCTCCGCTCTGGGCATGAATGCGCATTATGAGCCGATGCGTTTTTTCGCGTAGCGGGTTGAGTTCCAGAAGCCGCCTGGTCGTATCCAGGGCTCCGGAAAACTGACGCGTCCGCTTCTGATGCTTCGCAATGCGATAAAGCGTACGCCAAAGAAGGTCCTTCAGGCGTTGTCGTTCGGAACTGATCCACTCCTCGAAGGCGTTGTCACGCAGGGCGATACCCGACAGCAACCGTCCTCGGAAAAGAGCTGCGGCAGCAGCCAGACTTTCCTCTTCTTCAGAGTCGGCGAGACGCTCAAATTCCCAGACGTCGCAACTGGTGTTCTTGTCGCAAAGCGAAATCAGTTCTCCGTCCATCAGGATCGCCTGCGAACACTCCTCGCCAAGAGCTTTGCGTACCGCATAGAGGGCTTGTCGCAGGCTTTGCCGGCCCTGCTGCTCGAAGCGATCACCCCAAAGCAGACCGACCAGCTCTTCTCTCGGCCGGCCATTCCCGGGCGCCAGTGCCAGATAGGCAAGCAAGGCCATGGCTTTCTTGCTGGGCACCGTCACCTCGGTACCCGTGCTGTCGAAAACTCTGGGTTCGCCTAGAATATTAATGGTCAGGCACGCCATTCAGGCTGGGCCTCCGATCTTTCCTGATACCCACAACAATTTGGCACGGTTAGCCTCAACGTCATTTTAGGCTCAGGCATACCGAATTGCACCAAAATTGACGCAAGATTGACGCAAGATTGACGCGGTTTTTGACGCGCCGCTGACCGTTGCTCCCGATATTCCAATTCATAGCCGCGATCGGATCGGGTGCGGGAAATGAAATCATTCGATCCGCGATCGTCAAGAGGGAACTTGACCAAGACACGAATGAGTGAGTTCAGGGAGCCGACCGATGAAAGCCGCAAATCTGACTGTTACGCCGCAATCAGGCGCAATCTATGCGATCAGCGATGGTTTTGTTGCCCTCGTGTGGCGGTGTCTAGACGGGTTCGATCGCTGGCAGAAGCGGCGCCTCGCGATCCAGCGCCTCTACGGAGTCAACGGCCAGACATTGACCGACATCGGTGTGAATCGCAGCGAAGTGAATGCATTCACGTTCGGAGACGCCTCGATGAGGAGGCGCTTCAATGGCAAATATTAAGGCATGCGGCGCACGGCTGTTCTACAGCGAGCATGGATCGGGTGCCCCGGTCATATTGCTCCATGCATCAGCCTCCAATGGCTGCCAGTGGAAGTCGCTCGTCAATCAACTCAGTCAGCGTTGGAAGGTAATCGTCCCTGATCTGCCGGGATATGGCGGATCGCAGGATCCGGTCGCGGCCGGGTGCCGGGGACTGGAGCCGCAGGCTCTCGCAGTTCTTGACCTCATCGATCACTTCGGTGGCCAGGCCCATGTCGTCGGTCATTCAATGGGCGGTGCCGTGGCGATGCGCCTGGCGGTCGGCGTTCCGGAATGCCTCCGATCCCTGACGCTGATCGAGCCGACATGTTTCCATCTGCTTCGTTCGGGTAGCAGGGAGGACCAGGAACTCTTCGGGGAGATACAATCGTTGTCCCGGAGAATTGCGGCGGCGGCGGTAGACGGTGAAGTGAATGCCGGAATGCGCCGTTTTATCGATTACTGGAACGGGCAGGGAGCCTGGGCGATGATGCAATCGTCGCAGCGTATCAAGGCCTCACAGTACATCGGCCGGATTATGGCGGATTTTGCCGCCGGGCTTGCGGAAAACTGGTCCGTTGAACAGATAAGGGAACTTTTGTCGCCGTTGGTCGTCATATCAGGCACAGAGAGCCCGGCTCCAGCTCTGCGAGCCGCAGAAGTGATCGTCGGTGCTGCGTCTGGTTCTAAACATCATTCAATTGCAGGTGCCGGCCACATGCTTCCCTCGACACACTCCGTGGAGACCGCCGCTCTGGTTGCCAGATCCCTCAGCAATGCCGCGGCAACCGAAGACAGTCTTTTCGAAGGCCTCAAGAAGGCGGCGTAACAACGGTGCCGCACAGGTTCTTTGATCTCCCGGAGTTTGGCAGGACATTCTGTGTCCGGTTGCATCCAGTTTTAAGAGAATTGCCATGCCTAAGTCATCGACAGCGGGGTTCGATAACGCGTCGCTTGCCGTGCGTCTCATCCGGGGCACGAAGCTGTACATGAAGGGACTGTTCGCCGCCGCGAAAATCAGGCGGCGGCGCAATCGGGCGATCCACCATCTCCGTGGCCTTGATTCCCATTTGCTCAAGGACATCGGGATTGATCGGTCAGAGATCACTTCAATCGTGCATGGCGACGGGCACCAGCGACGGCGGTTCGAGGTCGACTGAGTTCAATGCCGACTCGGCAGACTACTTGGACGATACGTAGGCCAGTGTCATTGCGAACATGCTCGCTGCGGCGATGGCCAGTGTCAGAAACCAGATCTCATTCGGTGTCATAGCCCGATCTCCTCTGTTTTTCAGACGGTCAGTCTGACCCGAATGCGTTGCGGAGGATTTGATCTGGATCAAGTCTTGCTCCGCTTCACAACGAAATGACGAGCCGGTCACGGCAGACGTGACGGCTGAATGACGTCGTAACTCCATATTCAAACCTGTGGCGATGCCGACAGCTCCGCGCGGGTCCTTCGGGACACGGGTTCGCCGGCGGCCCAGTGCAAAGGTCAGGTCCAATGAAAAGTGCAGACATTGAGTTCATTCGCATCGTCAGCGGCGACCGCAGCCCCGGGCCGGTTTCCCTTGCGTTGCGCGAACTGTGGCAGGCAGCCAGGCGCAACATAGAGTGCAATCGGGCAAGACGGCATCTCCTGTCCTGCAGCGATCATCTTCTCGATGATATCGGCATTGCAAGGTCCGACATCGATGCCGCGGTCTTCGGGCACAGGAGTTTTGCGCGCAGCCGGAAGATCGGCGAGTGAAACATCGGACCCGGCATTTTGCCCGCTCGCAACGTGGTCGCGTGGCTGAGTCAGCGCATCATCAACTGTTTGACGCCTGCCAGAGAATTTTGACATCAGCGGCGGCTTTTTTGACGTCCCTTTGACGCCGCAAATGACGCTGTGCTGACTGCGTTGGGCTATCTACCTCTCTCGCCCGGCCGGGATCCCGGCGACGGTGATTGCGCCGGGCAGTCAGTCAGAGGAGCAGATCAATGACAACCGCATTTCCGGAAGCGGTCCAATCTCTGAGGAGTGCGCGAACGCTTCCTTCATTTCGCTTTGTTTGGGCGAGCGTCGTGCATGGCATCGATCGCTGGTTACAGCGGAGGCGTGCGATGCGGCAGCTCTACATGCTTGATCACCGAACGATGAAGGATCTCGGTATGCACCGGACCGAGGTTAAGTCCGTCATTTTCGGCGGTGCGGCGGATCGGAGACGTTCCTATGCGGACAACTGACGGCGCGCGCGTTGAGTTGTTCCAGCGGGAGCAGGGGGAAGGGCCACCGGTGATCCTGCTGCACGGGTCGGTCAGTTCCGGCCGGCAATGGGCCGCTCTGGCAGCGCATCTGGAAAAAAAATTCCGGGTCTTTTCGCCGGACCTTCCCGGCTACGGCCTTGCCAGGGAGACGCCGGTTTCAACGGCGGACGGCCTCAAGGAATATGTCTGTGCCGTGAGAAGCATCATGGCGACCGCCGGCGAACCGGTTCATCTCGTCGGTCATTCCTTCGGTGGTGCCATTGCGCTTAGCGTTGCCGCCTGTGCTCCCGACGCAATCGCGAGCCTTTCGGTTATTGAGCCGGCGTCATTCCACCTCCTGCGCGATGGCGGCAAAGCGGAAAGAAAGCTCTTCGCAAGGATCGAAGGCGTTGCCGCCTCGGTGGCAGCGGACGTGGCGGTCGACGACCCGCAAAGCGCTCTCGCACGTTTCATCGACTTTTGGCACGGCAAGGGGGCGTGGGATACGACGTTGCTCGATGACAGGCAGCGTCTGATTGAAGGTGTCGGCTCGATCTTGTCGGATTTCAGAGGCCTCTTTGGAGAGGACTGGAGCATCGAGGCATGCATGGCCTTTCAGTTTCCGGTGCTTTCGATCATGGGCGTCGATTCGGTCGATGTAACCCAGAGACTGAGCGAACTGATCGCGGAAGCATCGCCTCGCGGGCAGCTGCACATGGTTTTCGACGCTGGTCATATGCTGCCCATCACCCACGCACACATTGTGAACCCGCTCATAGCCGGACATCTGCTTGCCGCCGAGGTGGGCCTGGATGCGCGGCGGCGGAAAAGCAAGAGCGGAACAATCGCCGCTTGAACCTCAATCTCAAACCGCCTCGTGAAACGAGGACTTTCAAAACGGAACCGTTGTGTCGACAGAGGAGCATGACATGACCACGACATCACAAAACCCCGAAACCATCGTTTTGCATTCGGCTTTCAGAAGTGACCCGACCACTGGAGCCGTCGCAGTGCCGATCTATCAGACGACGTCTTATCAGTTCGAGAGCACGGATCACGCCTCACGGCTGTTCGCGCTCGAGGAGATCGGCAACATTTATACGCGTGTACAGAATCCGACGGTCGACGTTCTGGAGCAACGCGTTGCCGCGCTCGAGGGTGGCGCCGCCGCACTGTGCGTGAGTTCCGGTCAGGCCGCGACAGCGCTCGCGATCCAGAACATTGCGAGTGCAGGAGACAATATCGTCAGTTCCACGGATCTGTATGGCGGAACGTGGAACCTTTTCGCCAACACCTTTAAGTCGATGGGCATCGAAGTTCGGTTCGTGGACCCGGCGGACCCGGACGCCTTTCGCCGGGCGACCGACGCGCGGACCCGGGCCTATTATGCGGAAACCCTTCCAAACCCGAAGCTCGAGGTTTTTCCCATTGCACAGGTCGCGGCCATCGCCGACGAATTTGGGCTGCCTCTCATAATGGACAACACGGCCGCGCCGATCATCTGCCGTCCGATAGATCATGGCGCGCACATCGTTGTCTATTCGGCAACCAAGTATATCGGTGGCCATGGCACGTCGATCGGCGGTGTCGTTGTCGACAGTGGCCGGTTTGACTGGGAGGCGAATGCCGAACGCTTTCCAATGCTGAATCAGCCGGATCCCAGCTACCACGGGGCGGTGTGGACACAGGCTACGAAGGAGATGGGGCCGGTTGCTTACATCGTGAAGCTTCGGTGTACCCTTGAACGGGATCTTGGCTATGCCGTCAGTCCCTTCAACGCTTTCCAGTTCATTCAGGGACTTGAGACGCTGCCGCTGCGCATGCGGGAACACTGCCGCAATGCGCAGGCGGTGGCGGAGTTCCTGTCGAACCATCCCGGGATCGAGCGGGTCATTCATCCGTCCTTGATGACTGGAGCGGCGCGTTCAAGGGCGGACCAACACCTGCAAGGCGGACTTGGCGGTCTGGTCGGATTCGAAATGAAGGCGGGCGTGGAAGCCGGCCGCAACTTCATCGACGCTTTGCAGATGATTTATCACGTCGCAAATATCGGTGATGCCCGCACGCTCGCCATCCATCCTGCGAGCACGACCCATCAGCAGCTCTCCGAGAAAGAGCAGGCAGCCACAGGCGTTACGCCGGGCTATGTCCGGCTCTCGGTTGGTATCGAGCATATCGACGACATCATTGCGGATCTGCAACAGGCTCTGACGGCGGCAACTTCCGTTCCGCGCGCCGCTTGATGAGCAAATGGCGGGCATGGGAGCCGTTCTTCGGCATCCATGCCCGCCGAGGATTGGGTTGATGACATTGTATTTGCAAAGCGGATTGCCCGCACTGAAACGGTTGCAGGAAGAGGGAGTTTCTGCAGCCGGTCTGGATTTGAGGCCGCATTCGGTCCGGCGCATCGGGCTGCTGAATTTGATGCCGGACAAGGTTGCGACCGAGACTCAGTTCAGCCGGCTGCTCGCTCTGACCGGGTTTAACGCTGAATTGGTGCTCCTGCGCCCGTCGGGATATCACAGCCGCCACACGCCGGAGGACCATCTGCGGCGTTTCTATCGCGTCTGGGAGCAGATCAGAGATGATCCGTTGGACGGGCTGATCGTCACGGGGGCACCGGTCGAAAAGCTGGACTATGAATCGGTCGTGTATTGGGAGGAGTTTACCCGGATTCTGGACTGGTGTGCGACACGGCGGCTCCCGGCCATGCACGTCTGCTGGTCGGCGCAGGCCGCGCTTTACCATTATCATGGAGTGCCCAAGCATCGGCTGCGCGACAAACGGTTTGGAGTTTATTCGCAGCAGGTAAGCGCTGAACCCAACCGTCTGATGACCGGCCTTGGACCAGAGTTTGCGGTTCCGGTTTCGCGCCACAGCGAGGTGCGAGAGTGCGAACTGCCGTCGGGCCGGGCAATCAGAATCCTTGCGGCTTCAGAAATCGCCGGGTTGTGCGTTGTCGAGGACACAATCTCAAACGCGATCTGTGTGTTCAATCATTTTGAATATGACGCCGATACGCTCGAACGTGAGTATGCCAGGGATCTGAATTCCGGTGAGGCCACACGGCCGCCCTTCCGGGACCGATCCGTGAAGCTGGGTTCAACCGGTGGCGGGCCGGCCTGGAGGCGACAGGCAATTTGCTTCTTCCAGAACTGGATGGCCGGCATCAATGCCAAGGCGCTGGTTGCGACCTGCCAGTGAAGATCGAGAGCAGGAAGGTCGTGTAGATTCCGGGCCGGATAACGCCGTCTGGCGCAGAGCCTGACGCAAAGATCGGCTAGTCGATTTCGCGAACACACGGAACGGTCTCACACACGACCTCGACGAAGCGGTCGTCATCGGCGATCACGTAATGTGTCGCGCTGCCACTCTCCACGGCGCGCCAGAGAAGCGGGCTTTCCTTGGGCCAGGATGCGTTTTCAACGGCAAAGCTGTTGGCTGTCTTTTCCGGTTCAGAAACTGGAATGCCCGCACGGGCTTCCCAATAATTGAGCGCATCTCCCGGGCCCAGAAGCCGCATGCTCAGGGCAGTTTCGAAGGTCACGAGATAGAGCGCCCGGGTAGCATAGTGGGCGAGAGTAACCTCGACGCGATGCACCCCGCGGCGGGCTTCGCGACTGTCGCGGAGGCTATGTCCGGATTTCATGATTTCAATCGCACCGTGTTCGAACGGTGTCGCCCAGCGCCGGATTATCGGGGCGTCCGGAGAAATCGGGACAATCACTTGCGGTGAGCGGCTGAGACGTTTGATGAGGGACTCGGGCATGGGGGCGAATCTCCGAATCTTTTCATGGCGGGCACGAATCAACGTGCTCTTGATGCAATCCGGGTACAATTCGGCTTGGGCAATTTCGTGACCTTGACGTGACGAGTTCAGGAGCTTGACGCCGGCCTTGTGGAAAACGGCGACGGCAGTTCGATCAAGTTTTGCAATCAGGACTTGATCTTTGCCTAGCAATTGCCGGAATCTATTGTGAAATCCCGTAATCCAACCACAGAGGTGGCTTGTGACTGATATTGCGTTTCCCCAAGATCGACGGTTCAACGGCCTTTGGGCGCCGGTGCTTACACCGCTTGATCGAACCTTTGCGCCCGATCATTCGGCATTCGTTGACCATTGTAAGTTCCTGTTGGCGAACGGTTGCCACGGTCTTGCTCCTTTCGGCACGACTGGAGAAGCGAATTCCTTTTCCGTCGCCGAGCGCCTGAATGCCGTCGATGCTGTTGTGGAAGCGGGCATCGAGCCGGATCTGCTGATCCCGGGGACTGGATGTTGTGCGGGGCCGGATACTGTCGAATTGACCAAGCAGGCGGTTTCGCTCGGCTGCCGGGGGGTGCTGATGCTGCCGCCGTTCTACTACAAGAATCCGTCCGCTGAAGGATTGTACAGGTCATTTGCCGGTGTGATCGATAGGGTCGGGGACAATCGTCTCAAGGTTTTGCTTTATCACATCCCCCAGATGTCCCAGATTCCTGTGCCCCACGACGTCATCGCCAGGCTGTGTGATGCCTATCCGGGAGTGATTGCCGGTATCAAGGACAGTTCCGGCGACTGGTCACAGACGGAAGCATTTATCCGTTCGTTCCCCGAACTGGATGTGTTCCCCGGATCAGAGGTTTTTGCGTTGCAGGGGCTGCGCGCTGGCGGGGTCGGCTGCATTTCGGCCACTGCAAATGTCAATCCTTCAGGAATACGCGCCATCATTGACGCATTCATTTCCGGCGACGGGAGTGCGGACCGGTTGCAGGAAGACGCCACCGCGCTGCGTCGCAAATTCGAGAACTTTCCGGTCATTCCCGCAATGAAGAGGCTTATTGCGGAACGTCTGGGCAAACCCGAATGGTCGCAGTCAAGGCCGCCGTTCGTACCTCTGGATGATGATGCCTGGTTGCAACTGGATGCCACTGTGGGGCAGCTCGATCTTGCCGCCTGACAGCAAATCATGACCAGGGGCGCGGCGAACTCGCTGGCAAATTCCAGGGACGCGTCGTAGATTCAGTCGTCGCGCGTTCGCGGGCGGACCAAAACAGGATTGGGAGACAACTCAATGATGCAATTCGATTTCACCCGGCAACTCGAAAGCCAGATGCGGATTTGGGAAGCACAGATCCGCGAATACCAGGCGCAGATGCAATCCGCATCAACGCAGATGCGTGCAGATTACGAAAAGTCGGTCGTGGAACTGCAAGGCCAGATAGACAAGGGCCAGGAGATGTTGAAGCAGGTTCAGTCGGCCAACGAGACAGCCTGGAACGACATCAGCTCGGCCTCATTGAAGGCATTTGAGCAGTTGCAAAGAGGATGGGCTGAAGCGCTGTCGCGCTACAAAGCTGACTGAGGCGATTACACCGTCTGGGATGCATCTTAAGGCGCACGGTCGTCAAAGATCATAGACGCGTTTGCGCGTGGCCCTGTCTATCGCATCAGGCAGGCAGCCGAATGTATCGCCACTCAGGTCATGCAGACTGTCAACGATGATTGCGGGCCAGTCCTCCTGATCGCAGGACACCAGAACACGCACGCGCTGTGACTGTCTGGCGATTTCGACCAACGCCTCCTCAGCTTCAGACAAGACATCCATCGCTGACTTGTGGAGTTCGCTTTGCAGTTGAATTTCGTCATCGAATTCGCCGGCACGGATGCCTGCATCCTGCCAGACCGGGCCCAACCGCGGAGAGATCGCCCTGCGATGGCGTTCTTTGGAAAGAGGGCACGATCCGGAGGCAAAGCCGGAGTCGGGACAGTTACGGCGGGTTGAACGAAAGCGCATTCCTATTTTCCGGGAGCAATTGGATTCATAAGCGAAAATCAAAAATAATACAAAAATTGTATAACACAGTCTTAGTCAAATTCAGAATATGTATGGGTGAGTCGGCTTGTCCGGAAACCCGAACTCGGCGAAAAACCTGAGGGTGCAGTGAGAAATTCAGAGTCCGCGACGAACCCACATCACCGGTGCCGCCCAATCGAGCACCTCATCTTCGAGGTCCGGATAGGAGACATTATAGGACCGCAACCTGAAGCGCCCACCTTTGTCTCCACGCAGAAGAAACTTAATGTAACATCTTCCGTCCACGGTCCTGACCACGCAGTCGCGGTTCAACGCCGAAGACAGATCCGAACCACGTTGACGTGAGCAAACCAGGATATCTCCGTCACGATAGACCGGTGCCATCGAATCTCCTCGAACCATGATGGCTATTGGATCCGCGTCGCCCAGAGAGAGTTCCACGGGCTGCATGCCATCTCCCTGAGCATAATCATCCACTGGCAACCATTCGTCACCACCGGCGGCATAGCCGACGACCGGCACCAGGTTTGCAGTGCCTGGCTCGTAAACGAAAGCCGACTCGTCCACATTTGCCAAAGCCGACATCGCTGAGAGGTACTTCCGCTCCGGGGGCGACAAACTTCGTTCCCAGCGGCTAACGGTCGGTTGCTCGACCCCAAACCTTCTGCCGAATTGACCTTGCGTCTCGCCCAAGGCCTCCCGGAGCCGGCGGATATTGCCCGCCAATGTCGATGCGTGTCCAGCCATGCAACGTGTATGGCATGCAAAAAGTCGTGTGTCCATACAAAAAATGTATTCGTTCATCTTGTCAGATATGCAAATATTGTATTCATAGACCTTGCATTGATCTGCGGGCCCGCAATGCGTGTCACCGCCGAATCCGATCCTAAACGGGTGGCAAATTCGGCGAAAAACCGCGTCCGGATAACAGGCAGAAATGAAGGAAACGACTGAATGAACGAAGAATGTTCCCGAAACGGTCGATATGTAAGACCGGTCGCCCGCTCCCCATGGACGGACCAAGAGGCCGAACAAGCCGCTGAACTCTGGAAATCCGGGGTGACGGCAACCGCGATAGCAAGGTCTCTGGGCAAGTCCAGAAACGCGGTTCTGGGCAAGATCGGCCGCCTTGGACTCAAACGAAACGGAAAGCCGGCAACGGGAACCGGTTACCGGCGGCCACGACGGTCCGCAAAGACAACGGGACCGCGGATTCCACGAACGCAATGGTTTCGTTGGTCGCTCAGGGACGAAGAGCGGCTTGAGAAATTCTGGCTTGAGGGACTTACCGCCGAAGAAGTTGCGGCCAGGATCGGATGTTCAGCGGGTGCCGTTAATGCGCGCGCCGCCCGCCTTGGTTTGGTCAGGGCGGAATACCCCGAGCGGTATGTCAGTGCCGAATGGTTTGCCCACAACAATGCGCGGTTCGTGTCTGCAATGCAGAGGGCGTTGGATAAAGGGCTTGAGCGATTACCGCGGCAGATCATGAGCGATCCGTCTACGAGGGCGGATGGATGAGGCGGCGCAAGGGAGAAAAGCCGAATAGTCGGGAGATGATCCGGCTGGCGCGTACGGGAGGTGCTGGTGAGCCGACAAGAGAGCGGTTTCAGCAAGCCGGCCGCGAATATGCAGATATGTCGGATGCGGAAACTGTTGAGGGGCAAAGCAGTGTCCGGCGCATGTTTGATCAGGATCCGTTGGAACGGTTGAGAAGGCGCGGCGTTCTGTCCGAACGTCAGCATAAGGCCGGGCTTCGGTTTGTTTCAGAATGGTCTCGGGCAGGCATCGCCCAACGTGTGGTTGCAACTTATTCTGATGCGCCGCGGTCGAGGCGGGAATTCGGAGCGATGGCCGAAACCGAGCGTCAGGCCGATGCGAGGCAGCGGGTTCGAAAAGCCCGCTCCAGGATCGGCGCCTATCTCGACGGCATTGTTGTGGACGTATTGATCGATGAGCGGGAACTGCTCGATACCGGGCGCAAGCACTTTGGCCGGCGAGACGGTCCCCAGGCACGCGCTTCAGCCACGGACGCGCTCAAGATCGGTCTTGACATGCTTGCGGACCACTACGGTCTCTAGACGGCAATAACCAACCCTTGTTGAATTACTTGGAAATCATGCACATTTGCGTAAACTTTGCGATCCTCAGCGCGGAAAGCTGTGCAAGGGCAATGTGTTGCCGTTGATCACGGTGGCCATTGGACCTGTGGAGGCGCGGGGTCGGCGGGTTAATGTCTTAGCGTGGTGGTGGTTGTGGACTTTCCCTTTCACCGGAGATTTGGGTTGAACGGCGGCTTGCGAACCTGTCTGCTGTCGGCCGCGGCCGCGGCCGCGGCGGGTTTGACCCTGTTTCAACTCACGCCGGAAACGGTTCGTGCCGAGGCGGTTCTGTGCGAGCGAACGGATGTGCCCACGCTGAAAGCTCGCGGTGAGCCAGTGCCGGGTCGGATCTGGTGTGTGGTTCCCTCGTTGAGTGATCGAAAGCTGGATGTGGTGGGCGACGATGTTAGTGGTATCGCCTGCGTGGGCAACGATTTGTGCCTGGCCATTTCCGATGAGAATCGTTTTGCCGAGGTTGTGCGCCTCGATCGCGATGGCTTCGTCGTTAGACCGGAGCGGTATGTTTATCTGGAAGACACCAGCATTACGAACAAGGGTAACGACAAGAAGTCCCTGAAGGAACTCGATGTCGAAGCTGCGGCCGCAGTCGGCAATACCGTTGTGCTGATCGGCTCGCACGGGCGTTCGCGCAATGGACGAACTCAACCGGAGAGGTTCTCCGTGTATGCGGTGTCGCTCACAGAGCCCGCCCTGTCAGCTTGGCCGGAGAAACGTTCGGGCGATGATTCGGAGCGCAAGACCGCCAAGGGGGTGAAACGGTTGGGCAAATCCGAGACTCCGCTCGAAGATGGTTTGATCGCTCAATTGATTGCAGAGGCGGAGACTGGCAAGTCGAAGCCTGTACAATCCGCTTGGGATCAGTGCCTTCAGGACAACGGATTTAACATTGAAGGCCTTGCCGCGTCCAAGGACCAAATCCTCGTCGGCCTCCGCGGTCCTGTTATCAAGAGCACTTCATTTGTACTTGCGGGTAACTTGAATGCATTCCTTGGAGGACGTGCAGAGGACGCGACGATCTACCCGTTGCCCTTCACGGAAGGTTCTGGAATTCGGGCAATCGAACCGATTGGAGACGGCTTTATAGTTCTCACCGGAACCTCGCAGCCGAGAGAGGCGGTAGACGGTGAATGCGCAGAGATGAAGCGGAAGAGCAGGGTGCGTCCGGCACTGTACTATTGGGGCGGGCCGATCGATCCGGATAACCTGTTTCCAATAGCATTGTTCTCCAAGAAGACCATAAAGCCTGAGGCGCTCAAGCTGCTGACTCATGATGTTAAGAAGAAGCAGATCGAGTTGCTGGTCTTTTTTGATGATATGCCGAACGGCGCGCCGGTGAGTTATCGTATTCCCTTCGGCAGCTAGAACCGTCCGATACCGCCCCTCATGACGATCTTTCAAGTCTGCAGACGCGAACAGGCTCATTACGCCCTTTTACGTCGAACTCGCCCACCTGGGTGAACTGGAACCCGTCATATGATCGGGCGAGCCTGGCGGTATCTTCACTGACGAGAACAATGGCGGCGCTCGTGCCGTCATCGAATTCGCGGCACAGGTTTTCGATCCGGCTACACGTATTCACAGTGTCTCCGATGACGGTGTAGTTCATCCTGGTGGTCGCGCCGATGTTTCCGACAAGAAGCGGTCCACTGTGAAGCGCCAGCTTGATCCTGATTGGAGGGTGATCGGCGCCGGTACGCCGGTTGGCCTCATCCATGGCGTCAGCAATATTGAGTGCAGCGCGGCACGCACGGACCGCATGGTCTTTCTGGTTGTCCGGTGCGCCCCAGAACGCCATGACGGCGTCGCCAATGTATTTGTCGAGCGTTCCGTTCTCGGACTCGATTGACTGAGCCAGAACCTCGAAGTGGTCGTTCAGCATTTCTGCGACTGAGGTTGGCGTCATGCTCTCGGACATCGCGGTAAAGCCGATTATGTCAGTGAACATCACGGTCAGTTCCATCTCCTGAGACTGAACCGAATCCGCTTGGTGGCCGCTTATGAGACGAGTGACGAGCGTTTTTGGCACGTATGTCTCGAACCATCTGAGGCCATCGAGCATGGTGTTGAAGGCGGAGGCCTGATCGTCGAGTTCCCGGATGCGGGAAGAGGGCAGGGGCTTGATGTTGCCGATGTCAAATCGGCCGATCTGTTCCGCTGCAGCCGCCAGAGTGCGTATCGGGTAGGCGATGCGCCGTGCGAGAAGGATCGCTCCAATCACGGCGACAATAAGCACGAGGATTCCGGCGGCAATCGAGATGAAGAGGCGTATCACCTGAGTGTAGATGTCTTCTACGGGTGCATAGATGCCTATGTGCCAGGGCACATCGCCGAATTCCTTGTTGGTGCGAGACAGAACCAGATAGTGCTGGTCGTTGTCTTCAATCTCTCTGACCTCAAAACCGACTTCTTTCGGCGTCTCTTCTGGGTCGACCTCAAAGAACTTTCGGACCACGGGATCCTTTATCTTGTTTGTGGGCGTCAGCTGAGCCTGGCCTCGGCCGGCCTGGTCCGGGGCAGGAGCCTCGAGTTCAGGATGAGCCAGAACGAATTGTTCGCCATAGAGGACGAAGCCAGTCATGCCCACCTCTTGTCCGACGTCTTCGACTGACCTGGAGAGTTCACTCAGAGTAACGCCCGTCGCAATTACCCCCCAATACGTGCCCTGGTGGTTGAGGGGTGAAACGACGTATACGTAGGTTTGTCCATCCTCATCGGCGCCGGGTGGCGCCCAACGGGTTTTGCCAATCTGACGTGTGGCATTGATAAAGCGGGCAAAATCCGGTTCCTCGGGGCGGTCCTTTTGCACCGTGGTCAGGCTGCCATCGGGGGACCGCAATATCTCGGTTTCCCTGAAGTCCTTGTCCCACAGGACAATGCCGGCGATCTGGGGTGCCGCAGCCAACACGCCCTTGAGTGCGCCCAACATTTCCTCCGGGTTGCCGGGATCGATCTCTCCGTCGGCGACCTGTTTTGTCAGGTATTTGGCGATTTCTTCCGCGGGCTTCACGTGCGCACGGATTTCGTCCTCGACCAGCTCAATGGTGAGTTGGCCAAATGATCGCAACAGCTCCCACGTGTTGCGGTATGCCGCCTGGCCCGACAGCACCAGGACGATGCCGGTTGAAAGAAAAACGAATCCGGCGATCGCGACAGTGAGCAGGATTGTTATGCGGATTGTGGATTTTCGACCGGAGGCCAAAGCGCTACTACCAAGGCTGAGACAGATCAAACCTCACTTTGTCATCCAATGGCCCTAAATCAAGCGCTCTTTTTCAGACAAAGGGTCCGCCGCCCGCGTCGAACGGCGAATTAGCGCCTTCCTGCAACCCGCCGAGGGTTAATGCGGTCTTTCTCAAATCGGTAAAACTGTTCACTCGTCCTTCGCGTGACCTTAAAGCCGCCCGATTATCATTGCGGGCCTAGGGAATCCGTCCGCCGGGCATCACGCCCGGAGAAATGCGGAAGGAAGCGAGACAATGTTCAGGTATGTATCGGCTCTGATTCTGTTCTGCGCGGTGTCGCTCTCGTTGGCAACAACGAGCGAACGATTGGCGTTCGCTTCGGTTGAGCGGTGCCTTGCACCGGTTGAACTCGCGCATGGCGCGATCGACCTGGCATTTTGCGAGGATCTGCTGGCTTCGGCATCCATGCGCCCCGAAGTCCATAAAGAAGTAGCGAAGCGGGTCGCTCGTGTGCGTGCTGAACGCGCCGAAATATTGATAGCGAGGACGTATCTCGCGGAAGCGATGGCCATGGATCCGCTGGACGCAAGTCTTCCCGTGGAATACGCCGAATTGGGCATGCGGCACGCGCAATTTGTCAGCGCCTGGCAAGGCGATGGAGTGGGTTCGCCAAAGATCCTGGCGACACTGGCCTCAAATGACCAGCAGTAAACGTAATTCCAAGCTGCCCACCGTCGCTGCAGCGGCATTGATGTTTTCTCTGCCGGGTTTCGTATTTGCGGCCGGCCCGGAAGGCGCGCACGGACCAGGGTGGGACCCGGCCTGTTTTCTTGTCCCTGCCGATAGCCTGCACGCGGTTGATGCTGGCGAACATGTCGAGGTGACCATCTGTCAACGCCCGCTCTTTGACGATCAGTTTCCAGTAATTCACAGGGACGGATCCCTACAACACAGCTTCGAGTACGAGGCGTCCGCTGGCCTGAAGTCCTCAGTCAGGCAAGGGTCAGTTGTTGATCAGACGATCGCCCTGATCGAGTAGTCTCGCGTTCCGTCGGGCTCCCGGTACCTGCCGCGCCCTTCGGCGTTGCGACTTTTCCTTTCATTGTTCCACTTTATGCAACGCCCGTATTTGGTATTGTGGCGGGAGCCGGCGGGTTGTTGGGGTGCTTCATCGATCTGATCTCCAACTTGTGCCGCTCCGCCGGAGGGGCTGGGGTTCCAAAACAATGACAATTGGAGGACCCCAAAGATGCACAGAATCCAGCAACAACGGTTTGTTGACGTCTCGGCGCGCAAACCGAATTCTGGCGGCACGGCACGTGGTTTCGATCGCCGCGCGTTTCTGGCGGCTGCTACTGCCACCGCTGCCGCAACCGCGATGGCGCCGGAGGCATTCGCCCGAAACTTCGGTCCGGACGCACCGCCGGTCCGTTACCCGGAACCGGATGTTGTCGTGCTCGACAAGAGGTTCAAGTACAAACTGGGCAATGCTCCGCTCCAGCGTCTCTACACCGGCACGATGTGGGCTGAGGGCCCCGCCTGGAACGGCGTAGGCCGTTATCTGTTGTGGAGCGACATACCAAGCAACGAACAGTTGAGATGGCTCGAGGAGGACGGGCATGTCGCGCGCCGGTTCAGGTCTCCGTCGGGAAACTCGAACGGCAATACCTTTGATTTTCAGGGACGGCAGATTGCATGTGAACATGGCAATCGCCGGGTCGTTCGCTACGAGTGGGATGGCTCGATAACGGAGTTGGCAAAGGGATTCGACGGAAAGTCATTTAACGCGCCCAACGACGCGGTCGTGCATCCCAATGATGGATCGATCTGGTTCACGGATCCGGGTTATGGCGGCCTGATGAACTATGAGGGAGAGAGAGTGAACACAGGATCGGTTCAACCGTTCCAGAAAGAGGCCATTTACCGCATCGATGGGACGACGGGCAGCGTTGCGAAGGTTGCGGATCAACCATTCAAGCCCAACGGGCTTTGCTTCTCCCACGATTACAAGAAGCTGTTCGTGGCCGACACCGGAGCCTCTCATTATCCGGACGCCAAAAACATTATCTGGCAATTCGACATTGAGGGCACGAGCCTGAAGAATGCCAGGACCTTCGCCGACATGGAACTGGACGGGAAGGCAGGATTTGCCGATGGCATCCGTGCCGACGAAGACGGCAATATCTGGTCAAGCGCGGGCTGGGTCGGTGACGGCTATGATGGCGTGCATATATTTGCTCCCGACGGAGAACGTATCGGCCAGATCCGGCTCCCGGAAATCTGCTCCAATGTCTGTTTCGGCGGAACCAAGCGAAACCGGCTGTTTATGACGGCAAGTCAGTCGCTCTACGCCGTATACGTCGAAACGCGCGGGGCTCATATTAGCTGACGATGGAAGCAGGACCGGATGGAGTTCGATCATCCGGTCCTTTTCCGCCGCCTCGTTATCCCGGGTCATTTCTCGTTAAGGCTTTTCGCATAGCCTCGATCACGGGAAGAGGGGATATCGATGGACATATCTTCATTGGCCGCGCAAGCCGTGGCGACGCAAAAGGCGCAGACGACGGGATCGATCAATAACGCGATCGCCAAGAAACAGTTTCAGGCCAAGCAGGACTTCGCGAATTTGATCGCTGAAACCTCCAAGGCTTTGCAGGACGCCGCGTCCTCTTCACCGCCTGGTCTTGGAAGCAAAGTAAACGTGAAAGCGTAACGCCGCCGGCAATCAAGCCGACGGCGTCATCCATATTGAAATCGCCATCCGATATGGCGAGGCGACGCGGTTTATTCGCAATCACCGAACGGAATTGAGAACCGGTTACAGGACCCTACGCCGTTGGCTTGGCCGCCACTCGCCAGGCCGACCGAAGGGGCGGGCTCTGGTGCGCCGCGGCCCTTCTTGCCGCGTCCGCCTTTTTTGCCCTTGCCACCCTTCTTGCCGCCTTTCTTGCCCTTGCCGCCTTTCTTGCCATTCTCTCCGTGTTCGCCGTGCTCGCCGTCATTCTTGCTGTGCTTGCCCTTACGGCCCTTCTTGCCCTTCTTGCCGTTTTCGCCGTCCGTCTGGGAACCATACTCTCCATTGAGACCGTGACCACCTTCGGAATCGCCAGCAGCCTCGCCCATGCCTTTTCCGGCCCTGCCGGCAATTGCGTCTCCTGGAATCAGTAGGGCAGGTGCAACCAATGCTGTTGCCCCGCCAAGGCACAGGATGCGCAGCGCTGTTCGCCTGCTTGCTTTTTCGGTTTCGGTTGTCGGACTGGTGTTTTCGCCACGATTGGAAGTGGCAAGAGATTTCTTTGAGGTCATTACGCAAACTCCAACTGACTCGAAAGCCGGGACCTTGCGTTCTAGTGGCCGCATCTCCGCAGTGGTTCCGGCCTACTCCTGTTGACCGGTGTGTCGGTGACCTCGTGCGACACAATAAAAAAATAATAAAATTGTAATTCCATTGTGCAATCGGGAAATGAATTACTCCGTCTGAATTAACTATATTTGTCCGATTTGCGGTTATTTCGTCATTAAATGAATTTTGCGGATTTCATTGCTTTATGAACATCGTCAGGGACTTCGCGCCTGGCGAGAATAGTGGGCAGATTGGTTAATCAGAATGTGAGTATTTTGATACTTGAAAGGCTAATAAGAGGAATCTTGAAGGCAAGCGGGCGACGCTGTTGCTGGCATTCTCTGTCCCGTAATCCATCAAAAGAACGATCGCGCGCAGTTGCACTTCCGCTCGTATTCCAATGAGTCTAAAAGTCGAACCAGCACCATGAATTGGGTCGGTCCGTTTACGTGTCCCCTGGGGCTGACGTCGGGGACTCAAAGACTGAAGCTATAGTGCCGGGGCGTTTCGGTGGTCCGAAGGACTGCCAGACAGAAGGAGAGTTTAATGCGGGTACGGTCGGTATTGATTGCCGGCGCGGGCATTGCTGGTCTATCGCTGGCCATCGCCCTGCGCGAGAAGGGAATATCGGCCCGTGTTGTTGAGAAGCGTCCTGAGGCGACAGACGAGGGGACCGGCCTGCATCTGCCTGGCAATGCTGTCCGGGCCGCGATGAAGCTTGGGCTGGAGGATGCCCTGCGGCGCAGCGCATTTCGAATCCCCAAAATCGAGTATTCCAACCAGGCGGGCGAAAACCTTGCCACGCTGGATCTGACGAAGCGTTATGGCCCGACTGCCGCCTGGCCGCCCTTTCTTGCGCTCCATCGCAAGACATTTCACGAAATATTGCTGACGAGAGCGCAGGGCGTAAAGATCAGCTACGGCTGCGAAGTCGTCAGCATTGGCCGGGACGATCAGGGCGTGGGCGTGACTTTGAGCAGCGGCGAAGTGGAGTGCCCTGATCTGCTTGTTGGTGCTGATGGCATAAATTCAACGACCCGCACGAACAATTTCGGTCCGGATGCCGCACCCAGTGAATTGGGTTTTCATTGCTGGCGCTTCATCGTGCGTTGCCCCAACAGTTTGACGACGCCGCAATACATGATCGGCGACCGCAGGGCTTTTCTCGCAATGCCGATCGATGGTGGCAATGCCTACTGCTATGGGATGATCTGTTCAGATGCGCTTCAGGAGCATCAGGATGACCCGGACAATCTGTCCCGGATATTCGAAGACTTCGGTGGTGTTGTTCCGGCCGTTCTCGCTCGCCATGACCCCGCTTCGATGATCGCTGACACCCTGAAACAGGTCAGTTTGGATCGATGGTCGGTTGGCCGGATCGTGATCATTGGCGATGCCGCACACGCAACATTGCCGACGCTGGCTCAGGGCGCCGCGATGGCAATGGAAGACGCCTTAAGCCTCGCCGATCAACTTGGTGCCGGGCAGGGCAGCGTGGAAGACCAGCTGGCAAAGTATGAAGCGCGCCGCCGTCCGCGGGTGACCTGGGTACAGAGCCAATCGGTCAAGAGAATGAAGGTGATCTCGATGCAGGGGCAGGCACTGCAATCGACACGTGATTTCGTTCTGAAAGGAATCGGAGGGCAGATTCTCAAATCCGGCTGGGCACCGCTGATCGACAGACCATTCTGATTTGCACACATTGCGCTTCAGTTTTTCTTGCTGAAGCCCCGGCGCAATTGCGCAAATTCCTCCGACATCCACGCCACAATCTGCTGGTCCTTGTCGAACGCACTCAACGCCCAGTCATCGCCATGAGCTGCTGCGTCGATCTGCCTTTTCACCATCCGCGCCGCGACGACGGGATTGGACGCCAGTTTTTCTGCCAGTTCGAGTGCAGCTTCAAGTGCGCCTCCCGTGGCGCAGACTCTGTCGACGAAACCCAAATCCTTTGCCTCAGCCGCGTTCCATTTTTCGCCGGCCAACAGAATTCTCTTTGTGGCCTGCGGGCCCACGAGGCGCACGAGCCTGGGGACCGAGTGCCAGCCCATGTTGTGTGCGACCTGAACCTCGGGTGCCCCGAAAAGCGCGCCATCTCCGGCGACCCTGAAATCGCACATCGAGACGAGCGCCAGACCACCGGCCAGGCAGGGGCCGTCGATCGCGGCGACGGTTGGAGCCTCCAGCCCGGCCCAGGCTCGTGCCAGACGAGGTCCATGCTCGGCCAGTTCGCGCTTCTCCGGCAGGGTCAGTGTGTCCATCCGGTCGAACGCCTCATCGCGCAGATCCATGCCTGCTGAAAAGATCGACGAAGTACCGGTCAGAACGACCGCGCCCAGATCCGGATCGCCTTCGAACGATCGCGCCGCATCCGTGAGCTCGGCCATTATGGAGAATGACATCGCGTTGGCACGCGCGCCGCGGTCGAGCCTGACAATTGCGATGGAGCCGGTGCGTTCTATCGTGACTGCTGTCGACATAATGCTTCCCAATGTTTCCTGCGCGGACGTTAAAGCCCTTCACAGCGGTAACCGGTGCGCGCGTCCTCTGCTCCGCGCCGGAGAGTGTCCGCCGGCTCATCCTGGGTGAGCCGCAGCGTGGACGCAATTCTGAAGGCCAGTGCGGCCCATTCTTCATTCGCATTCGCAGGCCACGTTATGCAGATCGTGGCGCTCACGTGCGGATCGGAGCCGAGATATACGCGCCGCTTCAACAGGGAGCGCGATCCATGTGTTCCGAATAAGGTGTATTCGACGTCGCCTGCGTTTTGGCTGGTGATCTCCCCAAGGCCGATATTGTAGATGTCGGTCGCCATTGCCTCGCTTGGCTTCATTACATGGTTGGCGACTTCACCCCAAACGGCTGCATACATTTTACCACCGGAAGCAAGAAACGTCTCACTGACTCCGCGAGCCGATATAGGCAATTGCACGAAAAGCGTTGTCGGGTACTTGAATTCGACGCCCCATCCGGAGTTCTTGTGAGTCACCCAGGAACATGACGCATCATCGGGTGCTGGCTTCGGCTGCAGGCAAGCGTGGGCGTGTTCAGTGCGCTTCGAGGCATTTGGGCCGACTTGCTCACCGGCAAGCGGCTGAACGCCGATTACGACGCTGAAGATGGCCAGCATCATGGCGGTCATCTTAAGCACTCTGAATGTTGTTTTTCCGATCAATCGTCGTGTCCACTTCAAACGATGAAAACGGCGGAGAATTTAGAATGAACTGGATAAGAGTTTTCTGCCTTGAAATGACGCCGAGGCTTACCACATTGGGTAGTGAGACAAGGGAAGATCCTCTTTCGACCCTTTTGATGCATTCATCCCAGAATTTCCTTACCCGCCATCCAGGCGGGTATTTTTTTGCCGAGTTGCCCGTAGTGCAACCACATTCCGCCTAGTGGGTCAGGGTGACCCTTCGGGGATCCGCCAAAGCGGCGAGCATTGAAGCGCCGATGCAGAATATCGCCGAACCCCACGCTATGGCTGACATGTGCACGTGAATATCAATCAACAGTCCCATGATGGCCGGCGCGACCCCGGTCGCGAACACCATCGCCGCTTGGGCAAACGCACGGATCGAACCGAGATGGGTGATGCCATAGAGTTCGGCCCAGATCGTTCCCTGAATTGTTGCATGAATACCCGAGGCGATGCCCAGCAGGCCGAAGAATACCGGTGCTCCCCAGCGCGCGTCGACCTCCGCCGCAACAATGCAGGTGCAAATCAACGCGAAAAGGAAAAAGGGCATCAGGCGCCGTGCCGTGACCTTGTCGACGAGAACACCGGTGGCCAGGGACAGCAAGACGGCACCTGCCGCATAGAGACTGAAGGAACTGGCCATGAGGCTCAGGGGCCAGCCCTTGGTTGATGCCAGATGGACCTGATGGAAAACCAGCCCGGTGCCAATGCTCGGTGTCGCCAGTATTGCGGGCAGGCGAAGATACAGGCCATTATCCCTGAGCGTTTGGCCGAGCGTGAAGTCCGGCTGGGCGTTCTCCTGGCGCTCGTTCGTGCCGGGCGGTCGGGAACTCTGATGACCTCTGAGCAGCCAGCAAACGAGCGGGATGGCAAAAAAGACAAGAAGCAATGCCGCTACAAGCCAGACATTTCGCCACGCAGTGACTGAGAGTGCAATGACAACCAGAGGCGGCAGGAGGGCCTCGCCGCCGGCGTGCCCCAGGGATGCAAGCGAGAGTGCACGGCCGCGTTCCGCATCGAAGTGGCGCGCCATCGTGGTAATGGAGGCGTGGCTGGTCAGGCCCTGACCGAAAAGCCTCAGGCCGAAGATAGTGATGGCAAGCGCAACTGCCCCGCTTATGACGACCATGGAAATGGCAGCCGCTGCAAGTCCCGCGAGAACGATGCCGGAGAAGAACGCCAGTCTCCAGTGATCAATCAGCCTTCCTGCAAAGACCAGGAGCGCCGCACTTGAAAGCGTCGCAATTGCATAGAGCGATCCAAATTCGCCATGAGTGAGCGAGAATTCATTCCGCAGTTCACCGCTGAACAGAGAGATAAAGAACGTTTGCCCAACGCTTGAGAAAAACGCCATGCCAAAACCGAAGGCGAGCAATGCCCAATTGGCGCGTATGATCGAGAGAGGCAACATTTCGACTTATCGAGGTAGGCGGGAAGACGTGGACCGCAGGTACGTAAAGACTAGTGGGAAAGGGGAGTCATGCCATTTTTTGAGAATTGCGTTCAAAGGAATTCACCCACGTTGGTGTTCGTGACGATCCTGGACACCCTTCCACCACGCAATGGCGCGTATCACCGGCAGCCTGAATCGATGAAACGGGATTTTCCGCATCGTTGTGACCGGAAGGGCTAAATCGTCCCGGCTTGCACCGAGCGTCAACTCAGCCAGCGCCTTGCCGAGCGAGGTTGCCGCGGCCACGCCGCGACCGTTGTATCCGAATGTCGTCCAAATGCCTTTCGCCGGATTGTGCAAACGGGGCACGTAATCGGGTGTCATGGCTACTCGCCCGCCCCAGCTGAAACTGAGGTCAGGACGTCCGACTTGTGGAAAGAGTTCGAGCAGTTTCGCGATCACGTCGCGGTATAGACTCTCTTCGTTGCCGTCGCCGAACCCGCCACGCCCTCCCATAATGAGGCGATTGTCGCTCTCAAGCCGGAAATAGTTGGTCAGTCTCTTGACGTCCGCCGCGGTATGGCCTTCGGGAAGGATTGTGCGCGCGACATTGTCGGAGAGCGGGACGGTCGCGACCTGATACGTGAATGCCGGAACCAGACTCTGCGCCACGCCCGGCCACGGGCGGTTCTGCCCCGCGAGATCGGAATAGGCGTTGGTGCAGATTATGACCTGCTCGGCATTCACCGCACCGCGATCCGAGATCACACGCCAGCAATTGTCGCCAGGCTCGATAGACGTCACCACCGTGCTGCCATGCACGGTAGCGCCGACACTGATCGCGGCTCTGGCGAGGCCTCTGGCATAACTGAGAGGTTGAAGCCGGCCCGCCCGACGATCGAGCATTGAACCGCAATACCACTCGGTTCCCAGCAAACGTTCTGTTTCGTAACGGCCGACCAGTTCGACGTCGGCGCCGATAGTACTCCAGCTCTCACTCCAGGACGCCAGCGTTTCAAGCGACCTGGCGGAATGTGCGCCCTGGATCCACCCTGAGCGGCTTGCTTCACACTCAATCCCGTGACGTTCGATAAGCTCGAATACCGTGTCGGCGAATCCGCCGGTATATTCGAGGATCCGTCTGCCACGTTCCCTACCGAATTTCTTG
>CBDHYJ010000058.1:0-46221 GCA_965275905.1 Hyphomicrobiales bacterium
CGCAATGCCGCCGGTGGCTCTCAGGGGTCCATGCTCCAGAGCGCAGACCTCGAAATCGTACCAAGGATCGAGGTAGGGCCTTGGCAAGCCGAACACCTCAACCGGGATGGAGAATTCGAATGCGGCCATGCGGTCATAGGCCAGAACAGTGATTCGCCTGTTGCGATCCATGGGTCGCTCCGCCAAATTTCAGCACACCTCGTTGGCACGATATTTACGTATATTGTCATTCATGCCACTTGTGAAGACCGGTTTTCTCGCGGCACAGTTGAACCCGGACCATTCGAGGCCTGAAGGACAGTCATTCCATGTACACGCTTTACGGCATGCAGGATTCCGGCAACTGCTACAAGCTGAGGCTGGCGATGGCGCAGCTGGGCATCCCCTACGACGAGGTCGATGTCGACACGCTCAAGGGCGAATCCCGCACCGCCAAATTCCTCGAGATCAACCCGAACGGTCGTGTCCCTGTGCTCCGGCTGGACGACGAAAGACTGTTGCCGGAGTCGAACGCGGCACTGTTCTATCTGGCCGAAGGAACGCCGCTCCTGCCCGAAGACAGGTACGGACGCGCCCAGGCATTGCAGTGGATGTTTTTCGAGCAATACAGCCACGAGCCCTACATTGCCGTTGCCCGGTTCTGGCGCAAGTTCGTGGCCGACGGCGAGGAGCAGAAAAAGGACCGGTTCCCCGAATGGATGGATCGCGGTTACTCAGCCCTCGGCGTCATGAACAGGCATCTCGCCGACCGGGCCTACTTTGTCGGCGAGTCCTATTCCATCGCCGACATCGCGCTTTACGCCTACACGCACGTGGCGGATGAAGGCGGGTTCTGTCTCCGGGACTTCGATCATGTCCGCGCCTGGATCGACCGGGTCGCGGGACAATCAGGGCACGTCGGCATGATCGTGCAGCCGGCCTGATCGACGGGGCGGTCGCGCAACCCCGAGTTGCGACACATTATCGCCATTAAATTTCCTTTTCCGCCGCACAATCCGTCAAAGATATGGCCGCATTCAGGCGGTGAACTCCCTCGCAGGAGTGACTGATGTGGGGGAGCAGGCCATGAATGCGAACCGGTACTCCGAGGGGAAGTATGAGTATCGGAGATCTATTTTCGACCGGATTCCCGGTTTGGCATACGCACGGAACAAGGTCCGGCAGCTATGCACCGTTAGCGGCAACACTTCGGAGAACGGATCCCACGCCGTATGGGGCCTGATTGCTCTGATGCTGACATGGATCGGAACCGGATCAGCGCAAGCGAGTGTTGCGGACGGATCGGCGGTCCAAGGTCATCACGTTGAAACGATGATGCCCGGAGACGGCATACTACCCGCCGACCGCGACTTCGGGCTCACGTGGGCGGCGTCGGTGGACGCAGAATCGCCCGCCGCGCCGCTCCTCGCCCGGGGGCACGCCGGACCGTTGCGTGTTGCTGCAGTCGCGCCCGCTCACTACGTCGACGTGGCCATCGCGATGCGCGCGACCGCGCCGATTTTCTTGGCCATGCACGGACCGCCGCGCGCACCGGACCCGATGCCCAAGCCGGAGAGAGCGACAGTTCCGACGTCACTCCTTTCCGCAATGGCGGTTGCGATAATTCTGTTCGTCTTCACGGTATCGCTGTGGAACCGCCCGGAGGTGAAGCAGACCTGATGGCGGACGGCATCTACCGGGAGAGCAGGCGGACCGTCTCGGCAACCGCGTCGGGGTCGTCGAGATCGTTGACCACCAACCGTCTGTTTTTGCGCGTGCTGACGATAAAGGCGCCGGATCCGAACAGCCGGCCCATAAACGGGCGCCGGGTATCGACGTCGGAGACCTCGCCCAGCACGACGGTGATCGGCTGGCGGCGCGGCCAGCCTCTTTCGAGAATCACCGCAGACTTCGTCACCGTCACGCATGTCGACATATAGCGCAGGAAGGCGTGCACAAGCAGCATGGGCACGCCGAGCGCACAGACAAGCATCAGCAGTCGGCCCAGGGCGCCCTGTTCCCTGCCGTACGAGGCCAGAAGCAGCCACGTCCCGCCGTAAAGCAGCGCGACGAGGAGCGTTGGCATGAATATCGACCAGTGCGCACCCTTGCGCATCACCGCCGGTTCGCCGGCGACGCTGCCGTCAAACCCGTCTTGCCGTAATCCGATCGACTCATCCATGACTGAAGATTACACCAACAGCGCAACGGATCGAAGCCGGACCGCAGCGGCGCGGAAAGGCTGAGGAAAAGTACCGAGGAGGCTCAGCACATGGCCATAACGACCAACGCTCCCAAACGAATCATTTTCATTGTTTCGCTGGTTCTTGCCGTGCTGGCAATTGCCGGCAAGTTCACGCCGATCCCCTATGCGTCCGCGCACGGCTTCTGGGTGATGACGATCGCCTACATTGTCCTTGCGCTCGGAACGACGGCGAGGAACTTCTGATCCGGCCCGGATCCGGAGTGTCGGTTACCCGCTCCGGTTCTCCACGAGCTGCTTGAGGTTGGCGAGACCTTTCTCATATTCGGTCCCGACCCAGCGATCCATCATCAGGCCGAAATAGCGCCACATGATGTTGTTGCCGAGGTCGGTCTCGAAACCCCAGGTGACTTTCGTCCCGCCCTGCTCCGGCTCAAGCCGGTAGCTGGCGACGGCCGTACCCATGTCGCCAAAATCAAGCGCCATCCTTACGCGCTTGTTGGCAACGCTTTCGGTGATCTCCTGGATGCCGGATCCGACGTCGGGATGATCGCTCTTCCACAGCATCTTGGCGCCGATACCCTGATCCGGCCCTTCGAACACGTACCGCGTGGCCGGGTCCCGCTTCGCCCATGGCGACCAGGCATTGAAATTCTTCAGGCTGTTGACGTGCGGAAACACCTGGTCCGGCGTCGCCGCGATGACGACGCTGCGGTCAACGGTGACGTCGCGCGGCAGGAGTGTCCCGACCGCGGCCAGGGCAACGGCGAGGACGATGACAAAACCCGCAATGGTCTTCAGGATCGACATGGTTGCATCCCTTCATCGGCAGTCCGCTGGACGCGCCCCGCACAAACCGCGCCTCCATCTTCATCTGGACACGGAGTCTTGTGGGGCAAATAGGCGAAATTGAGACACCGTGCGGACCACGGGACTGTTCCGGCCGAGGTTTATCCGTCGCCCCGAAGCGCGGCGGATACCACAGTCAGTTCTGCCTTGAAAAGGCCAGCCAGACCCCGCCGCCGATCAGGCACGAGCCGCTTATGCGCTCGACGATGCGGACGTTCCGGCCGGTAAGCCAGGTCCCCGCGCCGCCGCTGGCAAACGCATAGGCGCTGTCCAGAATGGTCGCCACGACCATGAATGTGGCCCCGAGGAACAGCGTCTGCCAGAACGCGCTTCCGGCCGGGTCGATGAACTGCGGAATGAATGCGCCGAAGAACACCAGCGCCTTCGGGTTGGACAAGACGACAAGGAGTCCCTGCCAGAAAAAGCCGCCGCGCGGCTTTGGCGCTTCGGAACTGTCGCCCAGCTTACCGCGGGAACGCCAAAGCTGGATCCCGAGCCAGATGAGATAGGCGGCACCGAGAACCCGGATCCATTCGAACGCCACGCCCATGAAGGCCACGACGGTCGTCAGGCCCGCCGCCAGAACGGCCAGCATGATCGCGAGACCGGCCTGCGTGCCGGCGACGTTGAGCAGCCCGGCATGCGTCCCGTGGCGCAGGCTGTTTGCGATGATCACAGTGACCGAGGGCCCGGGGACGATCACGATTGCAATACAGGCGGCGACAAAGGTCAGGTAGGTTACGGGATCGGTCATTTCGGGCTCCTGCTCTTATTCGGCTCCGGCCGTGGATTGAAGACACGGCCCGACACGCCGCGCAAGCCAAATCCTGATCGGAGAACGTTTGCCGGAACCGGGCCTTGACGGTGCCAGGTCAAAATGGGGGAATCGGACTCCACTGCCTCTGCGGGCTCCGATCGGACAGGAGGGCTGACTTTGGGCGAACACGGCGAACCGGAATCGGGCGGGGCCATCGAGCCGCAGACACGATCGAACCCGAAAGGTGTTTCCAAACTGAAGCACTGGGTCAAAAAGCACTTGTCAGTCCAAGGCGATGACTTCCGGACACAGCCCACCGCCGCGGCACCTGCGCCACAGCCGGGCCCGAACCCGCCCGCTCCGCCGAAACAGAAATCCGGATTTCTACGGTCACTGATTAATCTGCTGTGCATCCCTTTTCATCCGGAAGCACGCCGCGCGGTTCTGGTGACCGTCCTGAAATTCAGGGCCCCGGCAATTTCCGCGCTCCTGATGTGCCTGTTCCTGGCCGTACCCGAGCAGACACGCGAGATCTACGTAAAGCTCGCCGAGGACCACGTGCTGGCCGCGGCCCTTACGGCGCAGGAGCGGATCGTCGGTCAGGCCGACTTTTTTGCGATTTTCGCCGACATCATCAACAACTGGGACCTCTACAGCAACTTCATCTACGTTCTGATCGTCTGCTTCGGCGTCTGGGCCTGCGGCCGCTGGATCGGCTACCGGACGATTGAAAATCACCACAAGGATCCCTTTGTCGCCAATGCTCAGGATCTGACGGTCGTCTGGATGCCGCGGCTTCTGGGGATTATTCCGCTGCTGGGGCTGTTCTGGGGTACGTCTTCGACATCGCAGTCCTATGCCGGCACGACCGTTTCCCGTGAACTGGCGGCACTGGCAGACGCCTCGTCCAAGGTCACCACGCTGTACGTCATATTCATCATGGTCTGGAACCGTTATGGCAGGCCTCTGCTGAATGTGTTCTCGAGCAGCAAGGCGCTGGCAGGCCTCGGCGACCCGGCTGCCAGAATTGTTGATTCCTTTATCACCTACTTCGCACCGCTCCCGTTTCTGTACATAGCCTACGTTTTTGCTTCCGAAGGCACCGAATTCGCCGTGTCCCGCGGCCCGATCATCATTCTGTGCGGGTTCGCGTATGCCGTGATGTTCGTGCTCACATCGCTGTATTTCCTTAGCCGCCGGATTCGCTGGCCGTGGACGGGGACGCTCATTGCGCTTGTTCTTCTGCAGTCCTGCACGGGCTGGAGCGACAACGATCAACTCTCGCAATCCGCAACAAGCGAGAAGGCGGATTTCCTCCCAAAGCCGACACAGGTCTACAGGAGCTGGCGCAGCCTGAATCCGGATGGGGCACCCATTGTGATTGCAGCGCAAGGCGGTGGTCTCTATGCCGCCTACCACGCCGCCATGGTTCTGGCCCGGCTTCACGATGCCGGCCCTGAACTCGGCGCGCGCGTTCTCGCGGTGAGCGGTGTTTCCGGAGGAGCCGTCGGCACCGCGGTGTTCAACGTCATCCACCGCAGCGGTGTCTGCAAAAAAGTCGGTGATGGCAGTGCAGTGAGGGACTGTTATACCGACACCGTTCGCGACGTGCTGCGGCGGGATTTCCTGTCTCCGGTGCTCGGCTCGATGCTGTTTCCCGATCTCCTCACCCGCATTGTCCCCAATGTGGACGGCTGGACGGAAGGTCTGAGCAGGGCCAGGCGTCTGGAGGACGCATTCGATGACGCGCTGCGCGACGTACTCTCCCGCAAGCACGGTGTCAGTTCGCAGAAAATCGAGGAACTGTTGGACACGCCGGTGCTGTCGCATTCGTACTCTGACGGCCCGTTGCTCCTCCTGAACGCGACGGATGTGGATACGGGTGAGCGTATGGTCATGACGCCGCTTCGCACCTTCGACAACAACAATACCGGACGCAGTTCTCCCTCGACCTTTGCCGAGGTTACGGCGTGTTCCAGCGGCAGCCCATGCACCGGACCCGATGTACTGGCCGCAGGCATCGTCAGCGCGCGGTTTCCGTACGTCACGCCCGCCGCCACACTCGCCGTGCACGACTGGGAGGACGGCACCACGAAGCGTATTCCGTCAACGGCGCGATATGCTGACGGTGGCTACTTCGACAATTCCGGCGTCGAGACGGCCCGGGACTTTATCCGCGGCATCGAAATGCCGAAGGATGACAGTTCCAAGCCCCGACAATTCATCGAACTCATTGCCATGGCCTTTCCTCCCCGCAGACCGCGACCGCAGGACAGATCGACCAGTTTCGACGAACTTGCCGCACCGGTGCGCACCCTCGCGTCAGCGCGGGGTGCGCGGGGTGAACTCGCCAAACGTCGCGCCTATGCCGAAAGCGGCGGCCGGTTCCGGTATTCAACATTGCGGTTGGACGACACCACGCGCAGCTTCACGCTCGGATGGACGCTTTCGGGCCTGACCTTTGACCGGATCGAGTGCCATCTCTGGAACGACGGGGCGTGTGAGCGCATTCGCCGGATCTCCGGCAACATCACGCGCGATAACGATGCAGAAGAAACCAAGATTCAGAAGTGGAACCGGTGTGTCCTGAGAGAGCTCCAGAAAGGACGGCAGGTCGCAGGCGAAGCCGAAATCTGCGACTCGAAGGGTAGTAGCGGACGCTTCTGACAATTCGCACCCGACACACCGACACGCTCCTGACATAAGGTGTCAGGAAGTCGTTGGAAACCGGCGCCGGAGCCGTGGCCTTTGTCTGCGGCGGAAACTATATTACCGCCCATGAGCGGACTGTCCGAAGCCCCAGCCCAGCCGATCACCGGCGCCGAACTTGCCGCCTTCGTGCCGCACCGTCCCGTGCGCCCGGAGAAATCCGAGGGTGGTATCCAGCTTGAGCTCGTTTCGGAGTATGAACCGGCGGGCGACCAGCCGGACGCCATCGCCGAACTGGTTGGTGGCGTGAACACCGAAGAACGCGACCAGGTGCTGCTGGGCGTGACCGGTTCGGGCAAGACCTACACCATGGCGCAGGTCATCCAGGCGACCCAGCGCCCTGCCCTTATCCTCGCACCGAACAAGACCCTTGCCGCCCAGCTTTACGGCGAGTTCAAGAGCTTCTTTCCGGAGAACGCTGTCGAGTACTTCGTCTCCTACTACGACTACTATCAGCCGGAAGCCTACGTCCCGCGCACCGATACCTATATCGAGAAGGAAAGCTCGATAAACGAGCAGATCGACCGGATGCGTCACTCGGCGACCCGCGCCCTGCTTGAGCGCGACGACGTGGTGATCGTGGCGTCTGTGTCCTGCATTTACGGCATCGGATCGGTCGAGACCTATACCGCCATGACCTTCTCGCTGGAGGCCGGCGAGCGCATCGACCGCAACCAGCTCCTGGCCGATTTCGTCGCGCTGCAGTACCGGCGCAACGACCAGGCGTTCCAGCGCGGCAC
Source organism: Hyphomicrobiales bacterium (assembly GCA_965275905.1). GTDB lineage: Bacteria > Pseudomonadota > Alphaproteobacteria > Rhizobiales > JAJFHC01 > CBDAQD01. The sequence goes on from CBDHYJ010000058.1 coordinate 7,238, forward strand.
CTTCCGCGTGCGCGGCGACACCGTCGAGCTGTTTCCGGTCCACCTTGAGGACCGGGCCTGGCGCATTTCGCTGTTCGGCGACGAGATCGAGGGCATCACCGAGTTCGACCCGCTCACCGGCCAGAAGACCGACCAGCTCAAGACGGTCAAGGTCTACGCCAACTCGCACTACGTGACGCCGCGCCCGACGCTCCAGCAGGCCATCAAGTCGATCAAGGCGGAACTGAAAGTCCGGCTGGAGGAGCTGAACGACCAGGGCAAGCTGCTGGAGGCACAGCGGCTGGAGCAGCGCACCACGTTCGATCTGGAGATGATCGAGGCGACCGGCTCCTGCGCCGGCATCGAGAACTATTCCCGTTATCTCACAGGCCGGCGTCCCGGCGAGCCGCCGCCAACGCTATTCGAGTATCTGCCCGACAACGCGCTCGTCTTCGTCGATGAGAGCCACGTCACCATCCCGCAGCTCGGCGGCATGTATCGCGGTGACTTCAACCGCAAGGCGACGCTTTCGGAATTCGGCTTCCGCCTGCCATCCTGCATGGACAACCGCCCCCTCAAGTTCGAGGAATGGGACGCCATGCGGCCGCAGTCGGTCTACGTGTCGGCGACACCCGGGAAGTGGGAGATGGACCGCACCGGCGGCGTGTTCGCCGAGCAGGTCATCCGCCCCACCGGCCTGACCGACCCCCAGGTCGACATCAGACCCGTATCGACCCAGGTCGACGACCTGATCGCCGAGTGCCGCGAAGTCGCGGCAGCCGGCCAGCGCATTCTCGTAACGACGCTCACCAAGCGCATGGCCGAGGACCTGACCGAGTACATGCACGAGCAGGGCATACGTGTCCGCTACATGCATTCGGACATCGACACGCTGGAGCGGATCGAGATCATCCGGGATCTGAGGCTGGGCGCCTTCGATGTCCTCATCGGGATCAACTTGTTGCGCGAGGGTTTGGACATTCCGGAATGCGCGCTCGTCGCCATTCTCGATGCCGACAAGGAAGGCTTCCTGCGGTCGGAAACCTCGCTGGTGCAGACCATCGGCCGCGCCGCGCGCAACGTCGACGGCCGTGTCATTCTCTATGCCGACGAGATCACCGGCTCGATCGAGCGGGCGCTGGCCGAGACCAACCGCCGCCGCGAGAAGCAGGAGGCCTTCAACGCCGCAAACGGCATCACGCCGGAGAGCGTGCGCAAGAACATCGCCGACATCCTGGAAAGCGTCTACGAGCAGGATCACGTGACGGTCGACGCCGGCTTCGCCGAGGAAGGCAACCTGATCGGCCACAATCTCGAGGCCCACCTCGCCGACCTCGAAAAGCGCATGCGCGACGCCGCCGCCGATCTCGAATTCGAGGAGGCGGCCCGGTTGCGCGACGAGATCAAGCGGCTGCAGGAAACCGAACTCATGGTCGCCGACGACCCGCTCGCCCGCCAGATGGCCATCGAGGACAAGGCCGGCCGCCACGGCAAGACCGAACGGCCGGGCAAACCCAAAAGCGGACGTGGCCGCTCCTCAGGCGGCAAGCCCGGCACACGCACCTTCAAGGGCAAGAAGCGGTAGTCAGACCCGTCGATGAATGAAAACCGACCCCCGAAGGGGCCGGCTCTCGTTTTCGTCGATTGATCAGGCCGCGTCCCGATCTACCAGGCCGTTACGGCCGCGCACCAGTTTGTCGACCGCGACGAAGTCGACCTTGCCGGAGCCCAGCACCGGCACCTTGCCGATCATGACCTCGGCCGGGACCATCAGCTCCGATGCGCCCTTCGATCGCGCGAGGGCCTGGAAGTCTGAACGGGTCACGCCCTCGGCTTCGGTGACCAGTACCAGACGCTCGCCCTTGCGCGGGTCGGGTTCTGAGGCAACGGCCGAGAGCACACCGGGCCAAAGCTCGCCGGCGATCGCCTCCACTGCGGCCAGCGAAATCATCTCACCGCCGATCTTGGCGAAGCGCTTGGCCCGGCCGCGGATCGCAATGAATCCGTCCTCGTCGATGGTGACGATATCGCCCGTGTCGTGCCAGCCGTCCTCGAGCGGCTGCAGGACACCCGGCTTGTCGGTCTTGAGATAGCCGGCCATCACGTTGGGCCCGCGGACGAACAGACGTCCGCCCTCGTCCACACCCGGAACCGGCTCAAGCCGCGTTTCCATGCCCGGCAGCGCCTTGCCGACCGTGCCCGAGCGGTGGAACATCGGCGTGTTGATCGCGATCACCGGAGCGGTTTCCGTCACGCCGTAGCCTTCGAGGATGCGCAGTCCGAACTTCTCCATATAGGTCTCGCGCGTCGAGGCCTTGACCGGCTCGGCACCGGCAAAGCAGTAGCGCAGCGACCGGAGGTCGTACGGATGCGCCATCCGGGCATAGCCGTTCAGGAACGTGTCGGTGCCGAACAGGATCGTCGCATTGGACGAATAGATCAATTCCGGAACGATCCGGTAGTGCAGCGGCGACGGGTAGAAATAGACCGGCACGCCGGAGATCAACGGCAGGATCGTGCCCGCCGTAAGACCGAAGGAATGGAACACCGGCAGGATGTTGAACACCTTGTCGCCGCTGTGGAAGTCGATCCGCGCGGCCGCCTGGGCGGCATTCGACAGGATGTTCCTGTGCGTCAGCACGACGCCCTTCGGCGTCCCTTCCGAGCCTGACGTGAACAGGATCGCCGCCGGATCGTCGGCCTGACGCTCTACCAGCGCAGACGTCTTGGTCAACAGGCCGCGGATCTTGTCGACAAGGGTCACGGTCTCGCGAATGTCGTCCAGCCAGGCAATCTCGACCGTCCGGCCGAGTTCCTCGACGACGTCCGTCAGGCGCGCCTGTTCGACGAATGCCCGTGACGTCAGGATCGTGCCGATCCGGGCGGCCTTGCAGGCCGCAAGGATATTGGCCGTGCCGGCCGTGAAGTTGATCATGGCGGGGACCTTGCCGGCCGACATGACACCGAGCACGGTCGCCGCGGCGCCGTTGGCGTTCGGCAGCATCACGCCCAGCGTGTCCTGCTGCGGCCAGGATGCGGCGAACTTGCGTGCCAGCACCGAAGCGCCGGTCAGCAGCTTGCCGTAGCTGAGCGAGCCGGTCACCGGGTCCTCGACCGCGAGCGTCTTCATGCCCTGCTCCCGCGCCGCCGCTATGACGGCGTCGAGCACGGTCCGATCCGTGGACGTGGTCCGGAAAATCAGCTCCGACATGATCTGATAAAGGTGCGCGCCTGCTTCCATGCGCCGTTTGCGGCCCCGCAGCTCCGGAGACACCTCGAGCCTGACCGGCTCAAGGACCGTCACCTTGACCTTGGGAAACAGCGTCCGGCGGCCGTGTTCGGGCGTCAGCTTGGACAGGAACGACCTCTCCAGGCCCTCGATGCGGATCGGAACCACCTTGGAGCCGGTCTTGTCGGCCACCATGGCGGCACCGTCATAGACCTTCATCAGGCTGCCCGTGACCGTGATCCGCCCTTCCGGGAAGATCACCAGCGGATTGCCGTCGTTCACGGTCCGGATCAGCGTCCGCGTCGCCATCGGCTTTGACGGATCGAGCGGCAGTGCCCGCGTCATCTTCAGGAAAGGCTTCACCCACCAGCGCTGCGCGATCGTGTAGTCGATGGCGAAGACCGGGTCATCGTCCATCAGGGCAAGCGCCAGCGGGCCGTCGAGAAAGCTTACGTGGTTGAGAGCAAGGATCGGATTCTTCCCGGCCTTCTCGAAGTTCTCCAGGCCCTCGATCTCGAGGCGGTGAAACGCCCGGAAGAGAATCGAAATGAAATCACGGATCGGACTGGTGGGCAGAAACCTGAACATGACGACCGCCGCCACCAAGTTGATCAGGGCAAGGCCGGCCATCAGCATCGGGATCGTGACTTCAATGGATTGCAGACCGGCAACCACGCAGCCTCCGATGACCATGAAACCCGCCGACAGGACATTGACCGCCGCCACGACCCGCGATCGCCTGTCCGGCTTCGCCCAGGCCTGAACCGCGGAAAATGTCGGCACGACCAGCAGCGCTCCGGAGAACGCCATGCCCGCGAGGTCGATCGCGGCGCGGATCGCAACCGGCGTAGCAAGCAATTCAGCCAGCGTCGTGGCACCGGCCGTGGCGACCGCCCCCGACAGTGCCCAGGCCAGGTCAAAACCGAACACGGCGAGCAGCAGCGTTCCGGCGACCGCGGGCAGCAGGATGATGCGTCCGGCTGAAAGCCATGCAGCGGCGGCAGAGCCCGCGCCGACGGCCACGGCAAAGACGGCAAGATAGGGCGTGACGGCGGTTTCGGGACCGCCAAGGGTTTCCGTCACCATCGACGGCAGCAGCGACATCACCACGGCGCCGACCATCCAGAACCACGAGGTCATGACGCTGGCGCGGAACAGCCGCTTGTCGCCGCGCAGTTCGCTGAGCAGTCGCCACGTCGAACGCACGACATTGGTGTCGATCCGCAGATGAGGCGCGGCCGCCCCGGTCGAGGGTATATACCGGCTGGCGAACCATGCACCCACAGCGAGGGCCAGCATCATCGGCCCGATGACGAGGGCGTTGATGCCGTTCGCGGAAGCCAGACCCGCCACGACGGTTCCGCCGAGAATGGCGATGAAGGTGGCGGCCTCGATCCAGGCATTCGCCTTGGGCAGGTCGCTGCGATCAAGATGATCGGGAAGAATGCCGTACTTGATCGGTCCGAACAGGGCTGACACGACGCCGAACAGGAACAGCGCCGCCATCAGGAGCGGGATGGATTGCAGGGCGATTCCTCCCACTGCAATACCCGCTGCCCCGATCTCGGCAAGTTTCAGATGTCTTGCCACGTCCGCCTTGTCAAAGCGGTCGGCGATCTCGCCGCCAAGCCCTGACAGGAACAGGAACGGGGCCATGAATACCGCACCGGCGATCGTGATGAGTCTCGCCTCCCCGGCCCCGGCGAGCGAGAACAGGATCAGGAACACCAGCGTGTTCTTGAGAAAGTTGTCGTTGAATGCGGAAAGAAACTGCGTCCAGAACAGCGGCGCAAATTTCCGGGACATCATGAGAGCATTGGTCATCCGATTGTCTCCTCGCTCGGGGCGGCAAGCAGACCACAGCACTCCTACTCGGAGACCGTGGCTGCTCGCCGGTTCGTGTTTCGGTTGATTGCCGGTTAGAGGTTCGAACCTTCCTTTTCCGCGTCGAGGAGCAGTTTCTCGGTCTTTGCGTCCTCGATCTTGCGGATCAGGTTGTCGCCTTCGTGGTTGTCGCGGATAGTCTTGGTGACGTTGATGGACGTCTGAACGATCATCAGAACGCCCATCAGCAGGTAGCCGCGGCTGCCGAGGTCGATCTGCAGAAACATGATTCCGAAGATCGTGGCCGCGACGGAAAACAGGAACATGGCGTAGGAAAAATTCACCCAGGCCGGGGAATGCTGTTGAAAACGCGTACTCATTTCGGTCCTCCTTCTTGGACTTGAGGGTTGGGGTCAGTTGCCGTCATTCGACGATGAGTCGTTGCTACGCAGACGATCCAGCACCGAATCCGCGGTCGACCTGATCGGCGCGCCGCAGCCGGCGTCCGCCAGCTTCTCGGCCACGCGATCCGGGTTGGTGGTGAAGTCCATCTCGTCGAGCGCGAGATTGGCGTCGTCGATTTCCTTCTGGCGGGATCGCAGCCGCTCGAGCGTCTCCTCGGCATCGCTCAACGTGTTGATGTCATCGGTGCTCCGGCCGAAGCCCCGGTCTCCCAGCTTCTGCGCGCTGGCCGTTGCCTTGGCGAGACGCTGTCCGCGCTTGAGCTCCAGCAGGCGGGATTCGGCGTTGCGGACAATCGCCTTCAACCTGCGGATTTCCCGGTCAAAGGTCTGCACTGCCTCTTTCGACGCATCGCGCTCAGCTTCGAGATTGGCGATCACTTCCGCCGCCTCGCGCGCCAGATCCGCGTTGTTCTTCTCAAGAGCCGCCCGGGCACGGTCCTCCAGATCGCTGATGCGATCGAGCGTACGGGCGAGCCGGTCTTCTTCCTGCCGCTTCTGGGCGATCGCCAGCGCGACCGACCTGCGGGCCTTGTCGACGATGGATGCACAGTCACGCAGCTGCTGATCGAGAACAGTCATGATGTTGGCGTCGACCACGCCCGCGACTGCTTCGTGCGCCGTGCCGCGAAATAGCGTAATCAAAGATTTGAACATGGGATCGTCTCCTTGTATGAACATTGTTCACGATCTTATGATAGGCATTTTTGAACGATGTTCAAGAATTATTTGAACGATGTTCATGTTTCGATGAAGAACTGGTAAATGGCGACAAAAACCGAACTGCGCCGCAGCAAACTGCGGAATGACCTGGTAGAGGCTGCTGAAAGACGGATTGCGGAAAACGGACTGGCGACTCTGAAGGCGCGCGATCTGGCAAAGGATGTCGGCTGCGCGCTGGGCGCGATCTACAATGTTTTCGCGGATATGGATGAGCTGATTTTCGTCGTCTCTTCCCGGACCCTGAGCCACCTCGACGAGAAGCTTTCGTCCCGGATCGCCGAAATCGGGCACGATGACACGGTCGAGGTCATGGTCGGACTCGCCATGACATATCTGGACTTCGCGGCGGAGAACCCCCGACTGTGGTCAGCCCTGTTCGAACATCAGTTCGCCGACGGCCGGCCGACGCCGGAGTGGCATCTTGTTGAACAGGCGAAGCTGATCGGGCACATCGCGATTCCGCTGATGGACTTCCTGCCGGACGCGTCGCATGAGGAAATCCAGACTCTCGCGCGCGCTCTGTTCTCCGCCGTTCACGGCATCATCGTTCTCGGCATGGAACATCGTTTCGTCGCCGTGCCCCTGCCCGAGATCCGTTCGCAGATCGAGATCGTGGTCAGATCGACCCTGCGCGGCCTCGCACTGCAGAAATGAAGGAGATAGCAGGACAGCCGCCGATCGTGACGACGGTCGTGACACTGTCTGAAATCCGGGCTAGCGTCGCCCGCATGAAGCGCATTTCCCATAAGCCGTTTTTGCTGACGGCGCTGTTGACGCTGGCTTTCAGCCTGGCCGGCCATCAGGCCTATGCCCGGGACCAGGCCGGCGACTTCGACTATTACGTCCTCTCCCTGTCCTGGAGTCCCACCTACTGCGCTTCCAATGCGGGCCGCAAGGACCGGCAGCAATGCGGCGGTGCCCGGGCATATGACCTGGTTGTGCACGGCCTCTGGCCCCAGTACCGGCGCGGCTGGCCGGATTACTGCAAGACCCGCGAGCGATACGTGCCGAACCGGCAGATCAGCGCCATGCTCGACATCATGCCGTCCAAGCGCCTGGTCATCCACGAATGGAAGAAGCACGGCACCTGTTCCGGCCTTTCACAGCGGCAGTATTTCGACGCCACGCGCAAGCTCTTCGAAGCGATCCGGAAGCCGGCGCGATACGTCACGCCGCGCAATGCGATCATCACCACGCCGGGACAGCTTGTCCGCGATTTCCTGTCCACCAACCGCTGGCTCAAGCCGGACGGCATCTCCGTGCATTGCGGCAATCAGCGCGACCGGGCCCGTCTCCGGGAAATCCGGCTCTGCTTCACGCGCGATCTGAAACCACGGTCCTGCGGCGAAAACGAGCGGCGGTCCTGCCGCGCCCGCCAGTTGGTCATGCCTCCCGTCCGCTGACGGCATTGATTGCGGTCAATGCGACAGGCTTGAGCCTCAATTAGCATCAATCCGGTCACGAAGACTTGAACACGCGGACTCAGCCATTACCTGAGCCACAGGAGGGGCGGGAAACGAGGAGTACGATTAATGCCAAGACCCGCAATGATTGCCCTCGCCGCTGCAGCCATGTTCGGCGCCATCGCGACCGCCGGCCTGACCAGCCAGGCTTCAGCAGCACCTGTTAACGCCGGCACGGCGGCCGCCCTGCCGGAACTGAACGGAAATACATCCCAGGCCCAGAAAGTGCACCGCCGCGGCTGGCGTCACTGGCACGGGCCGCGCCATCGCTACTATCGTCCCGGCTGGCACTATTACGGCGGCTGGTACTATCCCCGCAGATGGTGGGGCGGTTACGCTTACGCTCCGCGCCGCCACTACCGTCGTGGCAGCCGTCACGTGCGCTGGTGCTTGAACCGTTATCGCTCCTACAATCCGCGAACGGACCAGTTCCTGGGTTACGACGGCTACTATCACTACTGCCGCAGCCCGTGGAGATACTGAGGCCACAATCACACGTTAGGAACAAGCCCCCGACCTGGTCGGGGGCTTTTTTCGTTCGCGCAGTTGCCGGTCATCCCGAATTTTTGATTGGCAAGGCCGCGGCCGCCCTTGAGAACCTCTGTGGGAGCACACACTCTTAATAGATAAGCCGCCCCGTTGCTGAAATAGGGAGCAGACATGACACGACTTTCTCCAGTCTTCCTCGCGACCGCCTTCGCGCTCGCCTTTTCGTCCCCGGTCCTTGCGCAGGACGCCAAGCCGGAACTGCAGCAGAAGGTCAACCCGCAGACCGGCACCGATCAGGATCAGGACAAAGCCGCAAAGCCGGAATCTGCGCCGGCGACGCCTGACGCACAGAAAAAGAAGATCGCCGAAGGCACCATGACGCTGGAGAAAATGGGCAAGATCATCCGGAGGCTGGATGACGGCGCCAAACGGCAGAAGAACGGCTGGCAGTTCACTGTCGAAAAAGTGCCCGTGGTTGTCGTGACCGACAGGAAACACAACCGGATGCGCATTCTCATCGCGATCCGCAAGACCAGCGACGTCTCGCCGGATGAATTGACCCGCATGATGCAGGCCAACTTCGACACCGCGCTCGACGCGCGATATGCCATTGCGCACGATATCGTCTGGGCAACGTTCATTCACCCGCTGAGCGAGCTTCACGACCGCCAGTTCATTACCGCGGTGGGCCAGACCGTCAACCTCGCCACCACCTACGGAAGCACCTTTTCTTCGGGTGTCCTGTCGTTCGGGGCCGGCGACAGCCGCGGCATCATTCAGCGCCAGTTGATCGAGAATCTGCTGAAGAAGGGTGAGCCGATCTGACCCGGGGCCGCCGCCATTCCAAAGATGCCGTGAATCTGCTATTGTCTACGTCAATGGGATAGCGGTGCGCATATCGGGGAGCTTGCTCTGTGCCGCGGCACTTCTGATGGTGTCGGCGCATGTGGCTGTCGAGGCTGCGCCCAACTGCACCTGCCGGTTCCAGGGCCAGGACATTCAGCTCGGACAATCTGTCTGCATCAACACGGCGAACGGGCCGCGCATGGCGCGATGCGTCCGGGTGCTCAACAACACGAGCTGGGAAGTTACCAAAGGCGCCTGTCCGTTCGCGCAGGCCCCCGAGGACGACCAGTCACTGCGCAATATGATCGCGCGCGCAGGCGCCCCGACGGTCAGCCGGACGCTCGGACAGTAGGTCTTCCCGGGATCATTTCCTCACGACATCGAAAGCGATGCAGATCCGCTTGGTATCGGATTCGAACGGAATTGTGCGGTGATACATGAAGGCCGGGAACAGCAGCATCAGGCCTTCGTAAGGTCTGATCGCCCGGATCTCGGGTTCCGCGCGGCAGTGCAGTTCATCCGGCGGGCGCCCGACTTCGAAACCGCCCGCGTAACCGGCATCCTCGTCATTGTCCTCGCTTGAGACCTCGTCCGGAATCCGGATGTAGTAGACACCACTCAGGTAGCCGTCTTCATGGATGTGCGGCTGCTGATTGCCGGCGCCGTTGAGCACGGCCCCCCAGGCGGACAGTGACCAGTCGGACGGCGGATTGGCAAGGAACGGATGGTCCGGGTCCCGGGGCACCGCCTCCTGATAGGCGCTGATCGCCTCGTTCATCAGGCGTTCCAGGTCCGCTACCGGTCCCTTGTCTTCGTCCAGTATCTCCCTGGTGATCTGCAGTCGGGGATGATGCCACGTCGGATGGTCCTCCGGCGGCGTCTCAAGTGTCGGATGCGCCAGCACATGCGCTTCCAGTGCCTTGTTGAAGTCGTCGAGGTCGGCATATCCCTCGGGCACCGTGATCGTGTGCGTCCTGACGAAACGGTCGAAATCGAGCAGTTGCCGCGCCTCGTCCCGCCTCCCCGCTTCGTTCAGCGCCAGCGCCTTGAACGACAGCGCTTCGATATCGTCCGGCATCCTCTCCAGCCAGGCATCGCAAACCGCGACCAGTTCATCGGCGTTGCCCGCCTCCATCAGGACTGCCGCCAGATTGTTGTAAAGGAAGTCCCATTCCGGGCGAGCTGCCAGCGCCACACGATAGGCGTCAGCAGCCTCGGCTGGCCGGCCCTTCCTGTGGGCGACAACGCCCAGCGTCGCCATGACATCCGGGTTGCCGGGGGACAGCTTGAGCGCATGGTGGCATGCGGTCTCCGCGACGTCGTATTCGCCGATTTTTTCGAGCAGATCCGCGAGCAGGACGTGGTTCTCGATCATCTCGGGCGCCCGGTTCGCAGACCGCTTGAACGCGTTGATCGCAAGGCGCGGCGCATTGAGGTTCCTCAGCGTGTGACCGAGGCGGTTATAGTCCATCGCATCGGCCGAACCGGACTGGTCCATGGCCTCCATCTGCGCCATGAAGAATCGGGCGGCTTCACCGCGGCGGCCGGCTTTCATGGCGATTGCGCCGGCAGCACCCAGGGCATCGGGTGCGTCAGGGGCCAGACGTTGAATCTCGGCCGCAGCACCGAGCGCTTCGTCAATTCGCCCTGCATCTATATGTGCGTCGGCAGCGCGCTCAAGCTCTGCAATGGCGTTTTGAGTGTCGGTATTCATCGACGCAGATACTTGCCGCTTTTTCGGCAAGCGGCAAGACGGATCGCGGCTTGCGCGCATTTGTCCCGGACAGATCCCGGCCATGATCCGGCAGCCGGCATCAGTCGGGCGAAGATTGTCCGTTCTTGCGCGCAAGGCGGAAGATGGCGGGACTGGTCCGCATGAACGCCGTGAAAACGGACCGCCGCAATGCAGGCACGGTCGGCCGGCGCACCATGCGGTAGAACACGAAGACCACGAAAGCGGTATGCATAACCGTCGTGTAGGTGAAGATCGCCGGCGGCCCGAACCAGTCGAGTACGAGAGCGGCGGCAAACGGACCGATCGTCGCCCCGACGCCGAACACGAACAGCAGCGCGGAAGATGACTGCACGAATTCTCCGGGCTCAACCAGATCGTTGGCGTGGGCGATAGACAGCGAATAGAGCGGCATCGCGAACGCCCCGAACAGGAATGAGCCGAGATAGATGAGATTCGGCTCCCCGGCCGGGATCAGGGACAGGAACAGTCCGGCGAATGCGGCACCCGTGGTCGCAGCGACGACGAGCCAGCGCCGGTTAAATCGGTCGGAGAGCCAGCCCAGGGGGAGCGGCATCAGCGCGCCGCCCACGATCCCGGCACTCATGAATATCGCGAGTTGCGCAACATCGAGCCCGATCTCGGCGGCATAGATCGGACCGACCAGCCTGAACGCACTGCCGGTCAGCCCGATAGTCAGGCAGCCCGCGACGGCAAGTGGCGAGATAGTCCATGCCCAGTGCAGGTTGAAGTCGGGCTGCTCCGGCGGTTTCGGTGACGGCCCGCGCGTCAGGGACACCGGCACCAGCGCCAGGCAGAACAGGATTCCGACGATGGCGAACAGGGCAAAGCCTTCCGCCCCGAACACCGGCAGCAGAAACTGGCCGCCCGTCACCGCGCAGAGATCGACCGTGCGATAGAGTCCGAGTATGCGCCCACGGTCGGTCCGGTCCGCACGTTCGTTGAGCCAGCTTTCCATGACCATCGAAAGGCCGGCAAATACGACGCCCATGGCGCAGCGGATGACCATCCAGACGATCGGATCGATCAACAGCACGAGCATCAGGGCGCCGGCGGCGCCGATCGCGGCAAAGGCTGCAAACGCCCTGATATGTCCCACATTGGCGATAAGCTGCGGCGCATACCGGCAACCGAACATGAACCCGAGATAGTAGGTGGTTCCGATCAGGCCGATCGCGGTGGCATCGAACCCCTCAAGGTTGGCCCGAACGGCGAGCAGCGTGCCCTGCAGGCCGTTGCCGGCGAGCAGAATGCCGGCAGCGAGAAGAATGGGGAGGATTTCGCCAAGCTTTTTCATTTGGGCACAGCGCACGGAAACACGAACGCCGTCTCAGAGTCGGATTCGTGATCATCGCGCCGAGTGGACGCAAAGACAATTGCGGAATCGGCATGCCTGCCATGCCCCGGCCGCGCGCCCGGCCCTGATGTCATTGATCGCCGGCTTAGGCTGGCGCACAGTGTTTGCGTTGAATATCGCTGGCTCCAACCTGGGATGCGTGGCCCATGAATGCTCCTGACAACGACTTTGCCGCTGCGAAATCAGTCCCCTTCTCCGAAATACCCGTCGTGGATGTCGGCGCCCTCGTCGCCGGCAACGACCCGGAGCCGGTCGCCAGGGCAATTCACGATGCCGCAACACGCGTCGGGTTCTTCTATCTCGCCAATCACGGCATTCCCGAAGAACTGGCCCAACGGGCATTCGCTGCCTCGGAATCATTCTTCGCCCTGGCCGAGGAGCAGAAATCGACCATCGCCATCGACACGACGCAACGGGGCTGGATGCGTACCGGAATGGCCACGATGGACGGCGCGGCCACCTACGACCTCAAGGAGGTATTCTTCTGGGGATTCGATGTCGGCACCGACCACCCGGACATCGTCGCGGGCCGGCCGCTCATGGCGGTGAACAAATGGCCGGACGAGGTCATGCCGGATCTGAGAACGGAACTGATCCCGTACTATGACGCGGTCTGCGGATTGGGCCGTAAAGTCCTTTCCGCCATTGCCATCGGCTTTGAACTGCCGGCCGACTTCTTCGACAGCCGCTACAGGACGCCGCTCGCCCGTGGCCAGCTGGTCTATTACCCGCCATCCGATGCGGACCACGAAAGTGAAAACCGGTTCGGCGCGGCGGCGCATACGGATTTCGGCGTGCTGACCTTCCTGCTTCAGGATTCAAACGGAGGGCTTCAGGTGCGCAATGTTGCGGGCGACTGGATCGAGGCACCGCCGATTCCCGGTACGCTCGTCTGCAATATCGGAGATCTCCTGCAACGCTGGACAAACGACCGGTTCACATCGACGCTTCACCGCGTAATCAACCGCTCGGGCAGGAAGCGCCATTCGATCCCGATCTTCTTCGATCCGCACACCGACGCGCTCGTCGATCCGAGAGACCTGAACCTTCCGGCCGGCACCGAGGCGCGCTATCCGCCCGTGCGCGCCGGCGAGCACATCACCGGACGCAACCGGAAATCCTTTTCGCAGTACGGCAATTAATCAGTCTCTCCCCGGGCCACCTTGCGCAATCCCTCCAGCAAGGCGGTATCGATCTCGATGGTGCCTGCGTCCTGATACCGCTTCAGACGCGCACGGCTGCGGTCACCGGGAAGCGTGACCGGACCGCCGCCAGGCATCGGCCGGCCATCCCGGATCCGGCGGCACAGGCGCTCGACCGCATCGTCGAACACGTCCTGCTCGACCAACGCGGCAGGGTTGATCGCGACAAAGGCGAGACCGCGATTGCTCGACGCGTCGGCGTCCCCTACCACCCCCGCCCCCGTCAGTGGACCGGTCAGCATTTCAACCATGAGAGCCAGTCCGGCACCCTTGTGCCCGCCGAATGTCAGCAGCGCGCCGGCCATGGCCGCCTCCGGGTCCGTTGTCGGCTGACCGTTGCCATCGACGGCAAGGCCGCCTGCGACCTGTTCCCCCCGCCTGGCTGCTTCGATCAAAGCGAACCAGGCGATCGACGCGGTTGCCATGTCGAGGACAACAGGCGCGCCGGATGTCGGGACGGCCACGGCGATGGGATTGGTGCCGAATACCGGATCGATGCCTCCCGCCATGGCCATGACCTTCGGCGAACCGGCCACAACAAGCCCGATCATCCCCTGCGACGCCATGCGTTCCGCATAAAAGCCGATTGCGCCGGTCGATGTTGAGGTATTGAACGTCCCCACCAGACCGATCCCGTGGGTCCGCGCCAGAGCGGCGGCATGGTCGCTGGCAAGCGTGGCCACCACCATGCCCGGATTCTGTCCGCCATCGATCCGCATGGTCGCGCCGACAGAACGGACGATTTCAATGGACCCGCGGTCGGCAGGCGGAGCGACGGCACGCTCGAGTATTTTCTGCAGCCCCTGGCTGTTGTCGCGCAGCTGCGCATAGAACAGCACTTCGCGAACCTGTTCCAGGTCCCGCCCTTCCAGCCCGAGAGCCGCGAGCGCCTTTGTCACAAGGTCTGAAAGTTCATCTATTCCGATTTCCGAACGCGAAACCGCCATTTTCTCATACCTCGGTTCGTCACGCCGCAATTCGTGCCTGTGGCGCCATGATACGGGCCCTCGCGCGGAGCGCGATGACAAAAGCGCCGGGCGACGGCCGCTACGCTTTTGCGGCGAAGCAGGTCAGGGCGATGATCGGATAATCTGAAGTTCAGAAACGCTTGCGGACGCCCAGGGTAACGATATTGGTGCCGCTGGACGCACCGTTGAACAGGCCGAACGCGCCGGAGCGGTGATGGAGTCTGAGCACGAGTTCCAGATTCTTGTCTTCAGGCCGGGCAAACGTGAATTCGGGCGAGAAGTAATGCAGAAGGCGGGAACTGCCGCCGGTCTTGTTGCGCTCGATAGGCGAGATCTTGGTCGCGTAGTTCAACCCCGTGCTCGCCGCAACGGTCGTATATACAATGTGATTCCAGGGGAAATCGTCGTAGCGCACGTAGATGGCACCCCAGATCTCGCCGGTATCCTCGCTGCCGAATCGGTAACCGAGGCCGCCTTCCGCCTCTACCGTTACTGATTGCCGCCAAGACCAGATGCGCTTTGAAACGGATCCGGCAAGCCAGGGGATATCCGTGTCGATTTCAGCGTCCCACGGGGTAAGAGCGATCCGGCTGAACTTGTTGTCGGACGCAAAACCGCCATAGACCGTTACAGCCCACTCACCGCCGCGATCGGGCTCCAGGCGGGTTGAAAGGTCAATATCGGTGGTCTTGAGCAACTCCGGCGGAAGATCGGCCGCGTTCGCTCCCGGCGCCGTTCCAGACCCCAGGACAAACGCCAAAAGGCCTGTCGCCAAAAGACACAATCTCGACATTAAGCTGCAGCCGCCTCGATTCGCCGTTACCCGCCCCTGATAGATACCGACAATGCCACCTCAAAATCAAAAAAGAAATGATTTCCGGCCTGTTAAGGACGATCACAAACGCGTGGGACCGATATGCAACACTTCATCACCTCGATTTAGTCGAATCGGACTTGTTTCAACATATTTATGAGAGACAAGTTCTTTTGTTTCGGTCACTAAATCCTATATAGAGGCAATCGGGGCGCGACTGCGCATCGCCCGGGGCAGGGCGCGCGCAGGCTGGCGACGACAAATGAGGGCACACGCCGTCCGGCTAAGGCGGAGTGTAACAATTGGCTACGGGCTCGGCGCATGGCTTATTTGGGCCTCCTCGGAGGTTTTGTGATCCTGCTGTTCAGCGGCGATCTCCTCGTAAGAGGCGCAGTTGCGCTTGCTGTACGCCTTGGCATTCCGGCCCTGATCATTGGACTGACCGTTGTAGCGTTCGGCACATCCGCCCCCGAACTTGTCGTTTCGGTCAAGGCCGCGGTCACCGGCTCTCCTGGCATCTCCATAGGAAACGTGGTCGGCTCCAACATCGCTAACGTGCTTCTTGTGCTCGGGCTCCCGGCGATGATCGCGCCGACCCGCTGCAACGAACCGTTTATCGGCCGCAATACGTTCTACGTTGTCGGCGCGAGCATTCTCTTCATCGTGCTCTGTTTTTACGGGCCCCTCGCGATGTGGCATGGGGCCTTTCTTTTTTCCCTGATCATCCTGTTCCTGATCGAGTCCGGCCGTCGGGCCGGCAATGGCCGGCAGAACAAGGCTTTGATGGAGGAAGCCGAGGAAGAGGTCGAAAACATCGACGGCGTCGCCGGCCTGCCCGAGACCGAAGCGGTCACCACCGGATTTATCGTAGCCGGTCTGATCGGACTTCCGATCGGTGCACATCTTATTGTCGAGAGCGGCACAACGATCGCCATCAACTTCGGCATCTCCGAGGCCGCCGTCGGCCTGACCATTATCGCACTCGGAACGTCTTTGCCCGAACTCGCAACCACGATGTCAGCCGCGATGAGGGGCCATGCCGGATTGGCCGTCGGCAACGTGCTCGGCAGCAACCTGTTCAATATGCTCGTCATCATGGGCGTAACAGCCATGCTGGCGCCGGTGCCGATCCCCGAAACCTTCCTGCGCTACGACCTCTGGATCATGCTCGCCGCGTCGATTGCCATCGTTCCGTTCGCGCTCATGCGCGGCAGCATCACCCGGGTGCCTGCGGCGGCCTTCGTGACCTGCTACGTCGCCTACATCGCGTTTGTGTTCGCGCCCCACCCGGACGCCGTCGCAGCCGCGGTCACACCTTGATGGCACACGGCGCCGGTGCGACATAGCCGGGCGCAACTTTGGCCATGACACATACCACCACCAACAAAGCCGTTCTCGTCACCGGAGCCGCGCACCGTATCGGCCGCGCCATCGCGCTCGGCTTCGCTCGTGACGGCTGGAAAGTGGCCGTCCACTTCAATGAGTCGGCGGAAGCGGCTGAAAACACGGCAGCCGAGATCCGAGACGCCGGAGCCGCTGTGACGACGGTCCATGGCGATCTCACCGAACAGGAGACGGCCGTCGGAATCGTTGCCGCGGCATCGGACGAAATCGGACCCCTCACCTGCCTCGTGAACAACGCGAGCCTGTTTGAGGATGACACGCTTGAAACGATGACTGCGCGGAGCTGGGAGACCCACCAGAACGTGAATCTGCGGGCACCGGTCTTCCTGTCCCAGGCGTTTGCCGCTCAGTTGCCGGCGACCGAAGACGGCAACATCATCAACATTATCGACCAGCGCGTCTTGAAACCCGACCCCCGGTTCTTTTCCTACACGATCGCCAAGTCGGCGCTCTGGGCCGCGACCCGCACGATGGCGCAGACCCTCGCGCCGGCGATTCGCGTCAATGCGATTGGACCAGGGCCGACTCTCGCCAACAAACGCCAACGCCTCGAGGATTTTGAAAACCAGTACAGGGCGATCCCGCTTGGACAGTCTGTCGACCCGGACGACATCTGGTCCGGGATCCGCTTCATACTCTCCGCCAGGTCCATGACCGGCCAGATGCTCACACTCGATGGTGGCCAGCATCTGTCCTGGGAAACCCCCGACATCACCGGAGCGAACGAATAGTCGCTTTTGGTGCGAAGAGTTACGCATTTCAACGGCAAAGACGATCCGCTCTGCGAGAAGGTTTCCAACGTTTCACCAGATCCGTGATCTGAGTCGTCAGGATGCATTTGTCATGAACCAGGCATTTCACAACACGCCGGGCCACATTGCCGACGCGATGCGGGCGGTCCGCCATGTTTTCGTTCGCGATCTCGTGCTGCAGGCGCGTATCGGCATCTATGACCATGAGAAGCGCGGCGCCCAAACCGTCATCGTCAATGTGGATATGACGGTCAGCGAAGCCGGCAAGGGTCACGGCGACAACATCGATAATGTCGTGTGTTATGAAAAGGTGGTGAACGGCATCAAGGCGATCATCGACAGCGGCCACATCAATCTGGTTGAGACGATGGCCGAGGAAATAGCAACGTTCTGTCTGAAAGATCCGCGCGTCCTTGCCGCCCGCGTGCGTGTTGAAAAGCCCGATGTGATCGCCGAGGCTGGCAGCGTCGGCGTCGAGATCGAACGCACACAGCCCGTCACCTGATCCTGCATACTCCCGGCCGCCCGAAACGGGTCCCGGAATCGCAACCGCGCGTGGAATCGGGTATTCACATCGGTAGGCACGCAATGCTGGCGGCCTCGCCGGTGGTTACAATGCAGGAAATGGATACCGATCACAGCACCGAACCGGACCGGCCCAGGGGTCCGGACGTTATCAGGGCGTTCGTCAAGAACCTGCCGGGCAAGCCGGGCGTGTATCGCATGTTTGGCGCCGACGGCGACGTGCTCTATGTCGGCAAGGCCCGCAACCTCAAGAAGCGAGTCCAGAGCTATACGCGGATGATGGGGCATACCAACCGTATCGCCCGGATGATCGCCGCAACCGCCGACATGGAATTCGTGACCACCGCCTCGGAAGCGGAAGCCCTGCTGCTCGAGGCCAACCTGATAAAACGCCTGAAGCCGCGCTTCAACGTGTTCATGCGGGATGACAAGTCGTTCCCGTATATCCTTCTTGCCCGTGATCATTCCGTTGCGCAGATCGTCAAACATCGCGGCGCTCGGTCCCGCAACGGAGAGTATTTCGGGCCCTTCGCCTCGGCGGGAGCGGTCAACCGGACGCTCAATGCCCTGCAGCGCGCGTTCCTGCTGCGGTCATGCTCTGATTCGGTCTACGAAAGCCGGACGCGGCCCTGCCTGCTCTACCAGATCAAACGGTGCAGCGCGCCCTGCACCGGCGAAATCTCGCAAGGCGACTATGACCTCCTGGTCAATGACGCCCTGGATTTCCTGTCCGGCCGCAGTCAGGCGGTGAAGGACAATCTCGTTGCCATGATGGAAGAGGCAAGCGAGGCGCTCGACTTCGAACGGGCCGCTGTGTACCGGGACAGGATCGGAGCACTGAGCCACATCCAGTCCCACCAGGGCATCAATCCGGGCACTGTGTCCGAAGCGGATGTGTTCGCGGTGCATCAGGAAGGCGGCCAGTCGTGCGTCCAGGTCTTCTTTTTCCGGGCCGGCCAGAACTGGGGTAACCGCGCCTACTTCCCGCGCGCCGACAAGAGCCATTCCGACGCTGAAATCCTGGAAGCATTTCTGGCGCAGTTTTACGACGACAAGCCGCCGCCCAGGCTGATTCTGCTCAGTCACGCTGTTAAGGGACGTGCACTGCTGGCCGACGCCCTGGCGGTGAAGAGCGAAAGAAAGGTCGCGGTTACGGTGCCCCAGCGCGGCGAGAAGAAGGAACTCGTCGACCACGCTCAGACCAACGCCCGGGAAGCGCTGGCGCGTCGCATGGCGGAATCGGCGTCACAGCGGCGCTTGCTGGAAGGGGTTGCGGAAACGTTTGGTCTCGACACGCCGCCGCGTCGTATAGAGATTTACGACAACAGCCACATCCAGGGTACCAATGCACTCGGCGGCATGGTGGTGGCCGGTCCGGAAGGCTTCCTGAAGAACCAGTACCGCAAGTTCAACATCAAGTCCGAGAACATCAGTTCCGGGGACGACTATGCGATGATGCGCGAGGTTCTGAGCCGGCGTTTCAAAAGACTGCTCAAGGAGGACGGCGAACGGCCGGACACCACCGAAGCGGACGAAGAAACCACGGAGACGCCGCCCTGGCCCGACATCGTCTTCATTGACGGCGGACAGGGTCAGCTGTCGGCGGCGATGGAGATCATGAACGAACTCGGCCTGAACACGCTGCCCGTGGTCGCCATTGCCAAGGGTCCGGACCGCGACGCCGGCCGCGAACGGTTTTTCATGACCGGCCGCCAGCCGTTCATGCTCGAGCCGCGCGACCCGGTCCTCTACTACCTCCAGCGGCTGCGGGACGAAGCGCACCGCTTCGCCATCGGCAGCCATCGCGCCCGGCGCAAGAAGGCCATCGGCTCATCGCCACTGGACGAAATCCCGGGCGTCGGGCCCGGACGGAAACGCGCCTTGCTGCGTCATTTCGGATCGGCGCGCGCCGTAAGCCGGGCCGGGCTGACCGATCTTGAGGCAGTCGACGGCATCAGCGCAGCACTCGCACAGCAGATTTACGGCCATTTCCACAACCAAACGGATTGACGCAATCGCCTTGGAATGATCTTAAGGGCATACCCACACCTGTTGGCCGTCGACACATCTATGTTCACAAACCTCCCAAACCTGCTGACCTACGGTCGCATACTCGCCATTCCGGCGCTTGTGAGCTGCTTTTTCTTCGATGGCGACAGCGCCCGCTGGGTCGCGCTCGCGATCTTCGTCGCGGCATGCGTTACGGATTTCCTGGACGGATATCTCGCCCGCATCATGTCGCTGCAGACGTCGTTGGGACGCATGCTCGACCCGATTGCCGACAAGCTGCTCGTGGCGGCGTGTCTCTTGATGCTGACCGGCAGCGGGACCATCGCCGGCTATAGCGTCTGGGCGGCGGTGATCATCATGTCGCGCGAGATCCTTGTTTCCGGCCTGCGCGAATTCCTGGCCGAACTTCAGGTCTCTGTCCCGGTGAGCCAGGTCGCAAAGGTGAAGACAACCATCCAGATGGTGGCCATCGGGTTCCTGCTTGCCGGCACCGCCGGAGACAAAGTGTTCCCCTACACGACCGACGTCGGCATTACCGGCCTGTGGATCGCCGCCCTGGTCACGCTCTATACCGGCTACGACTATTTCCGTGCCGGGATCGTTCACCTGATGGAACATCCGCAATGAAGATTCTCTATTTCGCCTGGGTGCGCCAGAAGACCGGTATCGCCGAAGAACAGGTCGACGTTCCGGACACGGTCGTCACGGTCGGCGATCTCATCGACTGGATGCGAACGCGGGGCCCCGAATTCGAGCACGCCTTCGAAGACGTCCGGGTCATCAGGGCGGCTGTCGACCAGGTCCACGCCCAGCTCGACACGCCCATCGCTGGCGCGGGCGAGATCGCGTTTTTCCCGCCCGTCACCGGCGGGTGACGAACGGGAAAATCTCGAAAAAGCTGAAGCTGGTCTCTATTCCGCGGCGACGGCGACTTTCGGCTGCACGGCCTGCATGTAGTCTTCCATCAGCGTCTGGGTGATCTCGCCGACTTCGAATTTGTACGGCCCGATCTCGGAAACGGGCGTAACCTCCGCGGCAGTGCCCGTGATGAAGCACTGTTCAAACTCCGCCATCTCTTCGGGCATGATCGGGCGCTCGACAACCTTTATCTGGCGTTCTTGCGCGAGCCCGATGACCGTCCGCCGGGTAATGCCGTCGAGAAAACAGTCCGGCGTCGGGGTATGCAGTTCGCCGTCCTTGACGAAGAACACGTTTGCGCCTGTCGCCTCGGCAATCTGGCCGCGATAGTCGAGCATAAGCGCATCGGCATACCCCTTTGCCTCGGCGGCGTGTTTCGACAGTGTGCAGATCATGTAGAGGCCGGCCGCCTTGCTCTGACACGGCGCAGTCGCCGGGTCCGGCCGGCGCCACTCTGCCATATCAAGGCGAATGCCCTTCAACCGTTCTTCCGGGTCGAAGTAGGACGGCCATTCCCACACGGCGATTGCGACGTTGATCTTGTTGGTCTGAGCCGACACGCCCATCATTTCGGAACCGCGCCAGGCCACCGGACGCACGTAACCATCGACAATGCCCTGCGCCGAGACCGCCTCGCGGCAGGCGTCGTTGATCTCTTCAACCGTATAGGGGATTTCAAATCCCAGAATCTCGGCGGACTTGAACAGACGCTCCGTATGCTCGTTGAGCTTGAAGATTTCGCCGCCGTACACCCGCTCGCCCTCGAACACGCTGCTGGCATAATGCAGACCGTGGGTCAGCACGTGCAGCTTCGCTTCGCTCCAGGGAACGAGCTCTCCATTAAGCCATATGGTTCCTTCAAATTGGTCGAACGGAATACCGGCCATTTTCCTATACCTCCGAAATGGCGCCCGCGCTTCGCCGCGGAGCCACCACCACCGTCTTGTCACACTTTGCACATCAGGCCAACTCGGCCTATAAACCCTTCAAGCATTGATTTCGCTACATTTTGTGGCGAAATTTTCGACCTTTCAAAGGGCGTCGTTGGAACGATCCTTTCGTCAGCGACCGCGTAAAGGTAACAATCTGATCAAAATAAGTCAATATGGCTGACATAAATTTATTGAAGAATGGTGCAGAATCTTCTGCTCGCCAAAGCGTGCTGGCCGACGAACCGCAGGAAACAGCCGTTCTTGAGCTGATCGAACTGCTGTTTTTTGCCTATCGGGACTTCACGGCGGATCCGGACGAGATCCTCGAGGAATTCGGATTCGGCAGGGCGCACCATCGCGTAATCCACTTTGTCGGCCGAAATCCGGGCCTTCGCGTCACCGAATTGCTCGCGATCCTGCGGATTACAAAGCAAAGCCTCGGCCGGGTCCTCAAACAGCTCATCGAGCAGGGCTTCGTTGAACAGCGTGAGGGCCATACCGACCGGCGCCAGCGCCTGCTCTATCTGACCGACCAGGGCACCGATCTGGCGCGCAGACTTGCCAGGCCGCAGATCGACCGTGTGGTGGCTGCGGTTAACGCAGCCGGCGCGGAAGGCGAGACGAGTTACCGGCAGGTGTTGTATAACCTGATCAATGAAAGAGACCGTTCGCGCGTCGAGGCCTTGATCGCCCGTTCCAGTTAGCGCGCCGTGTTCAGAACCGATCGGAAACCGGAGCAGTACGACAGTGACACTACAGGCCATAGATGCCCTGCCCCGCCGAAGTCCGGATGTCGACACGCCCCATATCCTGGTGATCGATGACGACCGCCGGATCCGCGAGCTGCTGAAATCCTATCTGACGGAGAACGGTTTCCGCGTCTCGGCCGCAGATTCGGCGGCCCAGGCAAGAGAAAGAATGCGCGGTCTTGAGTTCGACCTGCTGATCCTCGACGTCATGATGCCCGGCGAAACCGGACTGGAGTTTGCCTCCGGTCTGCGGGACCGGTCTACGATCCCCATCCTGATGCTCACGGCGAGAACGGGCAGCGATGACCGCATTGCGGGTTTGGAGACCGGTGTCGACGACTACCTTCCCAAGCCGTTTGAACCACGCGAGCTTGTCCTTCGGATCAACAATATCCTGCGCCGCCAGGAACCGGCCGTGGCCATTCCCGATGAAGTGGCGATGGGAGAGTGCAGTTTTCACATTGAGCGCGGCGAGTTGCGCCGGGACGGTGTCACGATACGCCTGACAACACGGGAACGGGATCTGCTGCGCATCTTCGCCTCAAATCCCGGACGCGCGGTCAGCCGTTCGGAGCTCTCTGGCGACAACTCCGGCGGCGGCGCACGTGCGGTCGATGTGCAGGTCAACCGGTTGCGCCGGAAGATAGAACCCGATCCGGCGACGCCGGTATACCTTCAGACGGTGCGCGGCGCGGGTTACATCCTCTATACGGACTAGTCTGACAGGAAACCACATCGGACCTGCCATGGTAGCCATAACAGACGATCGCGATCCTGAATTCGAAGAACAGCTGACTCTGCGCAGGCGCTTCTCCCGCTTTCTCGAACGCCACCTGCCGGAAGGCCTCTATCCGCGCTCGCTAATTATCGTGATCGCCCCGATGGTGCTGTTGCAGGCCATCGTCGCGTTCGTGTTCATGGAGCGCCACTGGGATACCGTCACCAAGCGTCTATCGCGGGCGACGACCTCCGAAATCGCCACCCTGATCGATATTTATCAGACCTATCCGCAGGACAAGGAATACGAACAGCTTATCCGCATGGCGAGCGAGCGGCTCGATATCAGCCTGTCGATCACCAAAGGCGAGGAACTGCCCGCACCGAACCCGAAGCCGTTTTTCTCCCTGCTCGACAACACCTTGTCCAAGCAGATCACAAAGCGCATCGGACGGCCGTTCTGGATCGACACGGTCGGACGCTCCAACTACGTGGACATCCGCATCAAGGTCGACGACGCGATATTCCGCGTCATCACGCGGCGCAGCCGCACATACGCGTCCAACTCCGAGATCTTCCTGTTCTGGATGATCGGCTCATCGCTGGTTCTTCTGACGGTCGCGGTCATTTTCCTGCGTAACCAGATCAGGCCGATCCAGCAACTTGCCGAGGCGGCACAGAGTTTTGGCGTCGGCCGCGACGTGCCCGACTTCCGGCCGCGCGGCGCGATCGAGGTTCAGCGAGCCTCGCTCGCCTTCCTGCAGATGCGCCAGCGCATCGAGCGTCACGTCGACCAGCGAACGGCCATGCTGGCGGGCGTCAGCCACGACCTGCGCACCATGCTGACACGCTTCAAGCTTCAACTGGCCGTATTGGGCGAAAGCGAACAGACCCGTGAGTTGCAGAACGATGTCGACGAGATGCAGCACATGCTCGAGGACTACATGGCGTTTGTCAGCGGCGACAGCGGCGAAATCTCCGTCGAGACGGACATTGCCGCCATTCTGCATGACATCGCGCAGAAGGCCGAGCATTCCAACTGCCGGATCGATGTCGACGTTTCCGCCGATCTTGTCGCTTCGGTGAAGCCCAACGCTTTCAAGCGCTGCATCTACAATCTGGTCACCAACGCCTGCCGCTTCGCCGACGCGATCGCGATCAAGGTCAGCAACGATGAGCGCTACATGCGCATTACGGTCGAGGACGATGGTCCCGGCATTCCCGCCGACATGCGCGAGGTGGTGTTCCGGCCGTTCTTCCGGCTCGACAATGCCCGCAATCAGGATGAAAGCGGCACCGGCCTCGGCCTTGCCATCGCCCGGGACATTGCCCGCAGCCACGGTGGAGACATCCAACTGTCCGACAGCATGGCCGGAGGGCTGAAGGCCACGGTCCGAATTCCGCTGTAGAACGGCGCACCATGATCACGATCCGCCGCCCGACCGAAGAGGATGCTGCAGACCTGACGGCCATGGTCGACGAACTCAACCTGCACCTGGGCGATCCCACCGGGCATTTCACCACCGATCATGCGCTCCGGGACGTCATCGCCGCTGACGCACCCTTGCAGAGTTTCGTTGCCGGGGAAATTGGATCCCTTTCAGGCTATTTACTCTGGCATTTCGCCTATGAGTCGTCCTGGGCGGCCCGCGGCGGCTATATCTGCGACCTCTACGTTCGGGAACCGCATCGCGGCTCGGATCTTGCGCACCGGATGCTATGTGCGGCCGCCCGCGCCATCGACGCCGGAGGCGGTACCTACATCTGGCTCACCGCACACCGCACGAACGACCGCGCCCGGGCGTTCTACAGAAAGCATATGGAAGAGGCTGACATCATTGTCGCCTATGCCGCTGCTCACGAGGATTTTTCAGCGCTCCTCGGTGACGAATCCTCTTGAGGCCGGAAGTCGCACTGATTCAAAAGCCGGACGAGGATAAGAACGCTGAAACCGGCTGATTTGATACAGAACGTGTGGCCCATCTTGCGCCGCCCGTTTTTCAACTCCATTATGCGACGATGGCCGTTCTGGATCAGCTTTACTTCTTTTTTTCAGATTTCGTTGAACCCAGGAAACGGGTCTTCGCCGGCTATCTCCTTTTGTCCGTATTCATAGCGTTTGCATGGCTGATCCTCATCAAACGCGTGAACATATCGAGCGCCGTTGCGAGGATATTTGACCGCAGGGTTTTCTTCTCGCGCTCGGCCGTCGCCGACTACAAGATTTTCATTATAAACCGGCTGGTTACATCAGTGGTTTCGCCGGTGCTGATCACCCAGGTCTCGATTGCGACGGCGATCTTTCTCGCCCTTCACAATCAGGATTTCGTCCAATCGGGACAGTTCAAGGACGCCAACAAGGCCGCGGTTATCGCCTTGTTCTCCGTCACGATGTTCGTCGTCGACGATTTCACGAAATACGTGATGCACCGCTGGATGCACCGCATTCCCGTCCTGTGGGCCGTCCACAAGATTCATCATTCGGCCGAAACCCTGACGCCCGTTACCGTGTACCGGGTCCATCCCCTCGAAGGCGTGATTTACGCATCGAGGAGCGCGGTCGCGCAGGGCATCACCATTCCTTTCTTTCTCTACCTTTTCGGCAGCATCGTCGATCTCTACACCGTCGTCGGCGTCAATGTTCTGGTCTTCATCTTTCACGTGACCGGATCCAATCTCCGCCATTCGCACATCAACATCAGCTACTGGCCCTGGCTGGAGCATGTCTTCATCTCGCCGGCACAGCATCAGTTGCACCATTCGGTCGCCGAGGAACACTTCGACAAGAATTTCGGGGCCGCACTGGCTGTCTGGGATTGGCTTTTCGGGTCACTGCATCTTTCAGTAGGTGACAAGGAACTGGAGTTCGGGCTGGGCGAGGCCGAAGGCACGTCGTCCACAAGCTTGCGGACCATCTACCTGACTCCGTTCATCGAAATCGCCGGTATCGTGCGCAAGCGCTGCCGGCAGGGGCGCTCGGCG
This sequence comes from Hyphomicrobiales bacterium, assembly GCA_965275905.1. Classification (GTDB taxonomy): domain Bacteria; phylum Pseudomonadota; class Alphaproteobacteria; order Rhizobiales; family JAJFHC01; genus CBDAQD01. The sequence continues at coordinate 33,335 of CBDHYJ010000058.1, forward strand.
ATTGCCGCAGCCTTCGCGGGCGGTCTCCAGAAGCAATCGCGTCTGGGACGAAAGTCCTAGCTCTAGCGTCAGCCCGGCGGATCGCTTTCATTTCGTCGTAACAAGACGGTAGCCCGCATCATACTCTTCCAGTTCGAGCAGGTGCGCATTCCGCTCGGCCCAAACGCCGCTGTCCAGATCGCCTGCCAGCTTTTCCAGGGCCTCGGATATATCGCCCAGTGCCCAGAAGGGCGACATGGCTGCCCGGATTCTCTCATCGAGATAGGCCCGGGGACGGCGCCAGTAGGCGCAAAGAAAACCGTCCACACAATCATGCGGAACCGGCACCTTTGAAGTCGCGACCGGTCCGAGCCACGCCTCGTAATCCGTCATCTGCGGCATTTGCCCGTCGTCCAATGTCGCAAGCTCCGGAAAATAGTCCAGAAGCCAGAAGTCCCGGTGCGCCGGATCAAAAGTCAGAATGACGATCGGACCGCGCGTCACGCGACGCATCTCACTGAAGCCCTTTGCCTTGTCGGACCAGTGATGAACCGTCAGGATCGCCATCGACGCGTCGAAGGACTTGTCGTCGAAGGGCAGGTCTTCCGCAAAGCCCTGTATCGCGGGACCTGCCGACGCACCACGTTGCCCTATCATTTCAGCCGATGGCTCCAAAGCCGTGACATGCCTGTCTGTGGGCTCATAAGACCCGGCCCCCGCCCCGACGTTCAGAACCATTTCCGCCGGGCCTAGCGCATCCCAGACCTTCCGCTCTATTCGGGGATCGGGTTTCCGCAGATCGGAATACTTGACCCCGATCGTATCGTAGGAAGCAGGCATGGCGCGGCGTAACACACCGTTGTGGATTTGTCATGACGATGCACGCCGGCCGGCGGTGAACCGACAGATCAGGCCGGAGGCTACAGCAGACCCGCCGCCCGAAGCCCGGCCAGGGCCCTGTCCGCTTCCCCGTCGTAGCCCTCCGACGCAATCCTGATCTGCTCGGCCAGATGCTGCGGCGTCATCGCCGGGTTGGCCTGCAGCGCCCGGTCGAGTGCCTGCTTCGCTTCATCGGCGCGCCCCAGAGATCCGAGTGCGTTCGCCAGAGCCGTCCAGGCGCCGGCGTAGCCTGGCTGGATCTCCACGCTCTTCTTTGCAAAGCGCACGGCGTCCTCGAACCGGTCCTCAAGCACGCAGGCGTTGGCCTTGAAGTAGAGCCAGTACGGCACCATCGGATGGTTGGGCGCGCTCGCAAGAATGCGGTCCAGGATCGCGTGCCCCTCGCGCAGCCCCTCCTCGTCTCCGCCGTAACACAGTGTCCGTCCGAGCCGCCCCCAGCTGTGGAAATCGAACGGCGCGATCTCGACCGCGCGCCTGAGGGCCGCAACCGACTGTTGGTGCCGGCCGCTGTTGCTGAACACCTTGGCCATGATCCGCAAGACCGCGGCATCGTCCGGCGCAAGGTCAGCCGCCTTTTCCACCGCTTCGAGGGACGCGGCCCGGTCGGCATCCGGATTGTCGCTCAGGCCGCTGATGACCCGCTGTGTCAGCACCGAGCCCAGACGGGCGTGCGCTCCGGCATAGCCAGGATCGAGGGCCACCGCCTCGCGCGCCAGCCTCAGCCCCTCCTCGATGGCATCGCGGTTTACCGGGAGATTCAGCGCTTGCGCCTTCTGCACCAGTTCCCAGGCATCCGGGTTGTCAGTGCTCCGCTTCCTGATCCTCTGCCATTCCGCCCGCAGCAGCTCGCCGCCGAAGGCGATAACGATGGCCTCGGCGATGTCCTCCTGGACGGCAAAAATGTCCGCCAGTTCGCGGTCGTAGGTGTTTGACCAGAGTTGCGTCCGCGTCGACGCCTCGGCCAGCTCCGCAATCACGCGAACCCGGTCGCCCGCGCGCCTGACGCTGCCGGTCAGCACATAACGGAACTGCAGGTCGCGGACCATGTCCCAGATATCCCGCCCCTTGTCCCGGGACGAGAAGATGGCAGAGCGCGAAGCGACCCTCAGGTCGGGAATGCGCGACAGCATATTGATGATCTCGCTGGCGATCCCGTCCGCGAGATAGGTGTCCTCTGGGTCCGGTGACAGGCAGTCGAACGGGAAGACGGCGATGGACCCGCGCGCCTGCTCCACGCGTGGCGGGGCGTTCTCCGCCGTGGGTACGTCCACAGAGCGCGCCTCGCCCAGCGGAATCCGGTATATGCGCAACGGCTCGGCAATGTTCTTGAACCGCTGTTCGCCGAGATCCTCGAAAGCCAGGTCGAGCTTGTTGTGCGTGTGCTCCCAAACCGTCTCGGAGACACATACACCGCCCGGCTCCGACAAAGCCTCAAGCCGCGCCGCGACATTGACCCCGTCGCCGTAGATATCGTTCCCGTCAACCAGAACATCGCCGATGTTGATGCCCATGCGGAACGCGGTGCGCCGGTCCTCCGGTACGTCGCGGTTTCGTTCGGCGATGGCCCGCTGCACATCGACCGCGAAGCTCACGGCATCAACCACACTGCCGAATTCCATGAGCGTGCCGTCGCCCATCAGCTTGACCACCCGGCCGCCATACTCGGGGGTCTTGGGGTCCATGACTTCGGTGCGGTGCGCCTTGAGTGCGGCGAGCGTGCCCGGCTCGTCGGCCGCCATGAGACGGCTGTATCCGACGACATCGGCAATCAGGATGGTGGTAAGCCGGCGCTCCAAATCGGGTCTCCCTTCGCAGGCAGACTAACGGCCTGCGATGACGGATTCTACAGGAGTTGGATCGAAATCACCGGATTACACCGCCTGGCGCGGATCAGAACAGCCGCGCGCCGTTGGAGACCGGTTTGTCGATGGCAAGCAGCACCACCTCGCCGTTCTCGTCGGGAAAGCCGAGCGTCAGCACTTCGGACATGATCGGACCGATCTGGCGCGGCGGAAAGTTGACAACGGCCGCGACCTGACGGCCCACCAGCTCATCCAGGGCGTAATGGACCGTGATCTGCGCCGAAGACTTCTTGACGCCGATTTCCGGGCCGAAATCGATCAGCATCCGGTAGGCCGGCTTGCGCGCCTCGGGGAAGTCTTCCGCCTCGACGATTGTGCCCACGCGAACATCGACTTTCAGAAAATCGTCAAAACTGATCGTCTGGGCGGCATCCCCACTCATCCCCTGCACTCCGGTTTAACATTTCTGGTTGGTTCAGCCGGCTTCCGCGGCATTCGGCCTTGTCGCCCGGCTCAGCGCCGCGCGGCCAAGTTCGCAGAGACCGCCGAGCAGCATGATCGGTCCGTCGATCCGCCTGAGCCAGCTTTCACCGCGGCGCAACTCCCGGTCGAGTGCCGACATGGTCTTGGCAAGTCCCGCATCGTCGTCATCGAGCCAGACACTCATCACACGCAAGTAGACGGCGGCAAGACCGCGAACCCTGATCTCGCCGCGCAGACCTGACGGCTCCAGTCCCGCGCCGATCAGCATCCACCGCTGCGAGGCGAACGTCGTGCTTGCAAGCCACGGCCAGGCCGAAGAGTCGCGGCGCACTCCGGCCACGATATTGCGCATGGCATCCTTGTGAGGTTCCAGCAGTTCGAGCCGGCTCATGATCACGTCGAACAGGCGGTCGCGGGCGCTCGACTCGACATCTTCTTCGACGCTGTTGAGAGTCTCGCGATCGATGTCGCGCATGAAGGCAACGAGAATGGCCGTCTTCGAGCCGAATACCTGGCGGACGTCGCCGAGCGGCACCTTCGCTTTTGCCGCGATATCCCGCATGCCGATGGTGTGCCACTTGCGGTCGGCCGCGAGAGCGAGGGCTGCCTCGACAATCTTCTTCTTCGGATCCTTACGCTGTGCCATGACAAAATCTCCTTGTTGCACAGCAAGATAGGTCAGGCCGGCGCAATTGGAAAGATGCGCAGAGCAGAGATAGTGAATGTCAGCCGGCAAGCTCTTTCGAGCGCGCGGTCGCGGCCGCGACCGCCTTGATCATCAGGTCAGGCAGGGCGCCGTCGGCCATCAGGACTTTGAGCGCTTCGGCGGTCGTACCCCCCGGAGACGTCACATTCTCGCGCAAGGTCGATGCCTCCAGAGGCGACTGGCGCATGAGTTCCCCTGCCCCGCTCACCGTGACCCGGGCGAGCTGCATGGCGAGATCCTCGGACAGACCGGCCTCGACCGCCGCCCTTGCCATGCACTCGGTCAGAAGAAAGACATAGGCCGGTCCGCCGCCGGAGACGGCCGTTACCGCATCGATCAGGGATTCATCGTCAACCCAGGCAACCTCGCCGACCGCCTGTAACAGGCTGTCGCACATCGACCGTTGCGCATCCGTCACCCCGCCATTCGGGCAGGCCACGGTGATCCCGCGCCCGATGGCGGCGGGCGTGTTGGGCATCGCCCGCACGACGGCGGTTCCCGGCCCGAAGACACTTTCAAACGATGCAATGGTCCGCCCTGCCGCGATCGACAGCACGACCGGCCCGCTGGCCCCGAGCGGAATAACGTCCGGTAGGACCTGATCCATCATCTGCGGCTTGACGGCGAGGACCAGGACCGCCGCATCCGAAATGGTGGTGATGTCGGGATTGAGTGCCACACCCGCCGCGCCGATCATGTCGGCGCTCTCCGTCGGTGGCGCGGGATCGAGCACCGCGACCTGCTCCGGCGTGACGCCACGGTCGAGCCAGCCGGACAGCATGGCACCACCCATCTTGCCGGCGCCGACCAGCACCAGCCGGCCGTCGACCTGCAAGGTCATGCGTGTCCCAGCGTCTCGAACAGCGAGGACTCCACAGCCTCCTCTGCGCTCTTTCCGGCCCAGATTACGAACTGGAAGGCCGGGAAGTAGCGTTCACACGCCTCAACAGCCAGTTGCAGCAGCGACTCGCACTGCGCGCAGTTGGCCTCCGCCCCGCCGGCAAGCAGCAGACAGTTGCGGAACATCAACACCCCTTCCTGCGCCCAGATATCGAAATGTCCGAGCCAGAGCTGTTCGTTGATGATCGCTATCAGCCTGTAGACCTCATCGCGCCGTCTCGCCGGCACTTTAAAGTCAAAGGCACAGGCGACGTGCAGCCCCTCAAGGTCCTCACGCCAGTTGAAGGAAATATGATAATCAGCCCAATTCCCCGAGACCGTCACATTGATCTCGTCGTCTGCACTCCGGTCGAAAGACCAGTTCTGCAAATCCGCGAGATGTTCGATCGTGTCTAGAGGATGAGCTGTCCGTTCAAGTGCAAGTTGCGCCGAAGCCATGCCGTAAGCTCACATAGTGATGATGCCTAGCTGATCCGCACCTGACGCAACGACACCATATCTCGTGGCACGAATCAGTTGGACTACTAACAGTGCTAGGTTGCCCAAGGCCGAACGCGAGCGCAAGCCCTGTTCAACACTGTCCACATCCACAGCTTCGTGTGACAGCAGTATGACGAAAACGCAAAAGAATCAGGTCTTTCGCGGCCTTTTTGATGACGAAGTCTTCGCTGCGCTCGCGGCTTTGTCCCCAGCTTTCGTCCTGCTCCGGGTCGAGGTCGATCTGGAGGCCGTCTTGCGGGCAGCCGGTTTCTTCGCCGGCGCAGGCTCAAGCGCAGCCAGACGCGCTTCGAGCTGAGCGATTCGCTCCGACAGGGTGTCGTTCTCCTCGCGGGCTTTCGCGGCCATGTCCCGGACGGCGTCGAATTCCTCACGGCTGACGACATCCAGGTCGTTGAGTACCCGCTCGGCCTGCGAACGCACGAGCGTATCGATCTCCCGGCGCATACCCTGGGCGGCACCGGCAGCATTCGTCATGAATTTCGCCAGATCGTCGAAAATGCGGTTGGTGGTCTGTGTCATTTCTGTCTGCCACTCGTTCGTTGGTGCCGGCGCGGATCACGCGCCGGTCATGTCTTCACACAACTATGAGCGCGCCATGCCGGTGGTTCAAGCGCAAACCCTTGACGTCAAATTGGCGCAGCCCCATTGTCCCGCCCTGCATTCCGCCCCGCCGCAAGAATGGATGACATGCTGCCCCTCGCCATACCCTTTCCGCAAATCGATCCGATTCTGATCGAGATCGGCCCGTTCGCGATCCGCTGGTACGCACTGTCCTATATCGGCGGACTGATCCTCGGCTGGCTCTACATGAAGCGCCTCGTCGCCAATGACCGCCTGTGGGGCACCACGCCGGCGCCAGGTCAGGTAGACATCGACGATCTTCTGCTCTGGGTCGCCCTCGGCGTGATCCTCGGCGGCAGGCTTGGCTACGTGCTGTTTTACAACCCCGCATATTTCGTTCAGCACCCGACCGAAATATTCGCGGTCTGGCGGGGCGGCATGTCGTTCCATGGCGGGTTTCTGGGCGTCATCCTGGCGGTCATCCTGTTCTGCCGCAAGCGCGGCCTCAACATCCTGACCATGCTGGACCTGTCGGCGGCGGCGGTGACCATCGGCCTGTTCTTCGGAAGGATCGCCAACTTCATCAATGGTGAGCTGTTCGGCCGCGTGGCGGACGTGCCCTGGGCGATGGTGTTCCCGGGCGGCGGGCCCGAACCCCGGCATCCGAGCCAGCTTTACGAGGCCGCTCTTGAAGGTCTCCTGCTGTTTTTCGTCCTCCGCTATCTCACGCACAGCCGGCTCAAACTCCTGAGCCCCGGTTTCGTCGCCGGAGTATTTGCCATCGGCTACGGCCTCTCCCGCATTGCGGTCGAATTCTTCCGCATGCCGGACGCGCACATCGGTCTGTTCGCCGGCTGGATCTCGATGGGCATGATCCTGTCCCTTCCGATGCTGGCGATCGGGGCTGCCCTTGTCGCCAATGCGCGGCGCAAGACGGTGTGATGCCCGCTGGAGAAACCGCTGAAGGGCCGACGCCGCTGGAGACCATTCTCAGGCGAATGATCGAGCTGGACGGCCCGATCCCGATCGACCGCTACATGGAACTGTGCCTTGGCCACCCGGAAGCGGGTTACTACACGACGCGCGATCCGTTCGGCGAGGCCGGCGATTTCACTACGGCCCCGGAAATCAGCCAGATGTTTGGAGAACTCATCGGCCTGTGGTGCGCCCGGGTCTGGACAACAATGGAGTCGCCGCGCTTCACCCTGGTCGAGATGGGCCCGGGCCGCGGCACGCTGATGGCGGATCTCCTGAGGGCCGCGGCCAAGGTGCCGGGCTTCATCGACGCCGCGTCCGTCGCACTGGTGGAAAACAGTCCGGTGCTTCGGCAGCGGCAGTCCGAGAGCCTGACTGCTCACCGCGATGCCATCCGCTGGTACGACAGGATTGAAGACGTCCCGGACGGCCCGGCGATCATCGTTGCCAACGAATTCCTGGACGCGCTTCCCGTTCGCCAGTTCGAGCGTACGGAAGGAGGCTGGTGCGAACGCATGGTCGGCACCAGCGACGACGGCAGCCTGAAACTGGGGCTTATGCCGTCACCCGTTCCGGAAGCCATCCTGCTTCCGGCATGCCGTCGGCGCGTCGCCAGGCAGCGTCATCGAGGTTTCCCCGGCCGTCGCCGCGGTGACAGCCGCCTTGGGCCAACGCCTCTGCACTTCCGGCGGCGCGGCTCTCCTCATCGATTACGGACACGCAACGCCAGACGTCGGCGAGACGCTGCAGGCCGTCCGGGCCCACCGTTATACCGGCATTCTGGACCGGCCCGGCGAATGCGATCTCACGGCTCATGTCGACTTTGCTGCGGTTTCCCGGACGGCGACTGCAAGCGGTGCGGCTGTGCAAGGCCCCGTCACCCAGGGCGAATTTCTGAACGCGCTGGGCATCCACACCCGCGCCGGCATGCTGAAGGCCGGGCTTGCGCCGGACCGGCAGGCCGGTATCGACCGCGATGTCAGACGGTTGACGGCACAAGATGAGATGGGCGAAATGTTCAAGGTTTTGACACTCACGTCCCCTGACCTTCCGCCGCCACCTGGAGCCGCTTGATGATCGAGGCGCAAAATCTCAGTACGATCGCAGACATTCGCCACGGGTTCTTTACCCGCAAGGGTGGACACTCCGACGGCGTATACGACTCTCTCAATTGCGGATACGGCTCCGGCGATTCCAGGGAGACCGTCACCCGAAACCGCGGTCACGTCGCCCGGTCGCTCGGCCTCGTCGCCGACAGGCTGGTCACCGTATACCAGGTTCACAGTCCCGACGTGGTGACGGTCATGGAGCCCTGGTCCGCACAGGACGCCCCCAAGGCAGACGCCATGGTTACGAGCGAGCCCGGCACGGCACTCGGCGTGCTCACGGCCGATTGCGCACCCGTTCTCTTCGCCGACCGTGAAGCTGGCGTTGTCGGCGCTGCGCATGCCGGCTGGCGCGGCGCCCTGGCGGGGGTCTGTGAAGCGACACTGGAAGCAATGGAAGCCCTTGGTGCCAGCCGCCAGCACATCGCAGCGGCCGTCGGGCCGACCATTTCCGCGCGGAACTACGAGGTTGGTCCGGAATTCCACGATGCCTTCCTCGAAAACGACGAGAGCTTTGCGCGGTTCTTCGGCCCGTCGTCCCGCGACGGCCACTTCATGTTCGATCTGCCCGGTTTCCTTCTTCACCGCATGACGGCGGCCGGCATCGGATCGGTGGAGTGGTGCGGCAAGTGCACTTACGCCGAGGAAAGCGACTTTTTCAGTTTCCGCCGGACCACTCATCGCGAAGAGCCGGATTACGGCCGCCAGATTTCGGCGATCACTCTAGGCGCTTAAGCCGTTCAGACAGGGGAATGGAACAGATGGCTCTGCATTTTGCCCGCGGGGAGTACGACGCGCGGATCGCGAAAATCCGTCAGCGACTCGAAGAAAGCAACCTCGATGGCCTGCTCATGTTCGCTCAGGAGAGCATGTACTATCTGACGGGGTACGACACATTCGGGTTCTGCTTCTTCCAGTGTCTCTATCTGGACAGCGACGGCACGCTTGCACTCCTCACCCGGTCGGCCGACCTGCGTCAGGCGCAACACACGTCCATCATTGACGACATCCGCATCTGGACCGACGAAAAGGGCGCAAGGCCCGAGACCCAGCTCCGGGACATGCTGGAAAGCCTCGGCGCGCACGGCAAACGTCTCGGCATCGAGTACAATTCCTATGGCCTGACCGCATATCACGGCAAGGCCCTGGACGCGGCTCTGGACGGGTTCTGCACGCTGGAAGATGCGTCGGAGCTGGTCGGCCGCGTGCGTGTGGTCAAGAGCGCAGCCGAACTGGACTATGTCCGGAAAGCGGGCGAGCTCGGCGATGCGGCCCTTCAGGCGGGTATCGACGCAACATCCGCAGGCGCCGATGAAGGCGCGATCCTCGCGGACATGCAGGCCGCCGTGTTCAGTGGCGGCGGCGACTATCCGGGCAACGAATTCATCATCGGATCGGGCCGCGACGCCCTGTTGTGCCGCTACAAGTCCGGGCGCAGGACGCTCGACGCCAGCGACCAGCTCACGCTGGAGTTTGCCGGCGTCTATCGCCACTACCATGCTGCCCTCATGCGCACATTCGTCATCGGGGAGCCCAGCCGGGAGCACGTTGACATGCACCAGGCTTGCGTTGATGCGCTGGCTGCATGTGAAGCCGCGCTCAGGCCCGGATCGACGCCCGGCGCCGTGTTCGACGCCCACGCACGGGTGATGGATGACGCGGGATTCGCCGCACACCGGCTGAACGCCTGCGGGTACAGCCTCGGCGCAAAGTTCACCCCAAGCTGGATGGACTGGCCGATGTTCTATCATGGCAATGATGCCGAACTTCAGGCCGGCATGGTGTTTTTCGCGCATATGATCCTGATGGACAGCGACTCCGGCAAGGCCATGACTCTGGGCCGCACATACATCCTGACCGACGCCGCTCCCGAGCCGCTTTCGCAGCCCCCCCTTGATCTGGTCTGCCGCTAGAGCGAGTTTGGGTCAGACTCGCTCCAGGCCCCGGGCTGTGCCCGTTTTGCCACAATCCCGGTGCTAAAAGGAGCCTTCAACGGCGATAACGGCGCGGTTGACCTTGGCACCCGCTGCAGAACAGGGAATCCTATATGGAGTCCAGGTGGCGGACCTTTGGTGTAAGGTTAAACGTTCATTAACCGGCAGATTGTCTGCTTGCGAAAGACCATTCCTGATTCGCAATCGAACGACCTGAGGCGGGTTCCTGGACTTGAGATTTTGCTGCGGGCCAAATCTGACTGAAATGGCGTGTCCTGGCGGTGGGGCCAGGCGTGGTGGAATGCGAGTAAATATACCAAAGCTGTTTGTTGCGCTCAGCGTCACCTTGAGCCTCGTGCTGCTCGCCGGTTGCGGCGGCCTGAGCCGTCCGTTCGGCAAGGGCAGCAACGCCCCGGTCGCGGCACTCTATGACAAGGCCCCGCCGGTCACGATCGTCAGTGCGAACGGGGTCCCCGGCGGCAAACGCAATGCCCTCGCGCAGTACGTCTCACAGGCAGCCGAGCAGCGCGGTTTTACAGTGAACAGTAAGGCGCCGAACAAGCATGGCTATCGCATGGCCGGCCAGTTCACGGCGCAGAACACGTCCAGGGGCACCGTCGTCATCTTCGTCTGGGACGTAACGGATCCCATCGGCAGCGCGCGCCATCGCATTACCGGGCGGGAGATGATCCCGCTGGCCGCTTACGAGAACGAAGACGAGGACGAGAATGTCTCGCCGGCGGGCAACAGGAGCGCCTGGAGTCAGGTCGATGACGTGGCGATGTCGCGTATTGCGGCACGCACCGCTGAAGGCCTTGCAACCTATCTCGGCCAGAACGGCTTCTACGTGAGACATGTCGGGCTGCCGCCGCCCTATGACGCGCCTGCACCGAAGTTGGCAACGGCCGGCGCGCAGGGCACCAAGTCCGCACCAGCGCATACGTCGGCAGCGAAGACCGGCAATGTCCCGGTCGTTGCCACCGGTTCCGTCGCTTCAGCGGCAAACAAACGCGCGGTTCTGGTCAGTCCGGTGGAAGGTGTTGACGAAGCCAGCGGCAAGCAGCTTGCCGCCGCGATACGGCTGGCGCTCGGCAGCCAGGGTTTCAACGTCGAGGGCAAGTCCGGAAAGAAGACCATCAGGGTCGCCGGATCGATTTCGCTCGGCGACAAGGCCGGAGGACAGCAGCCGGTGTCAGTCCGGTGGAAGGTGATCGACACCAAGGGAACCCTGGTCGGCACCGTCAAGCAGGATAACAAGGTCCCCGCGGGCATGCTGGAGAACGGTTGGGGACCGATTGCCCCGGTCGTGGCCAACGCTGCAGCGGGCGGAATCATCGACCTGCTCGTGCGCGCACGCTAGTGCGCAGCGAACCGGCCTGTATCAACAGGTTGGCAAATGATCCCAGAGTGAGTTTGGGTCAGATTGAACCAGTTCTGTTGGATGAAATCGCACCAGTCCACCAGGAAGGTCTCAAGAAGCGTAGTGGGGCTACGGTCGAGAGACCTGACGCCGTGGATGGTCGATTTCATTCAACCCTTTGGGCCGGTTGCCCTTTTTGCCATTACCGTCGGGTTTTGTCTCGACCGTACCCCCGGTATGGTCTTCGCCAAAACCCTCGATCCTGACAAAAATGCAATCCGGCAGAACGATTCAATCTGACCCCAATTCACTCTAGAGTCATGTTTACAGCGCCCGAGGGCCTTGTTAAAACCCGCCCCATAACAGGGACAGCAGGCCTCAGGCCGGTTCGGGGCAAGGGAAAACATCGATGAAGCTTGTTGCGGGCAACAGCAACCGAGCGTTGGCTGAAGCCGTTGCGGCGTATCTCAATATGCCGCTGACAAAATGCCTCGTCCGTCGGTTCGCCGACATGGAGGTGTTCGTCGAAATCCAGGAGAATGTGCGCGGCGAGGATGCATTCGTCATCCAGTCCACCTCCTTCCCCGCCAACGATCACCTGATGGAACTCCTGATCCTGATCGATGCGCTGCGCCGCGCCTCCGCGCGCCGCATTACGGCGGTTATCCCCTATTTCGGTTATGCCCGGCAGGACCGCAAACCAGGTCCGCGCACGCCGATTTCCGCAAAGCTCGTGGCCAACCTGGTCACGCGCGCCGGCGCCGACCGGGTCCTGACCATGGATTTGCACGCCGGGCAGATCCAGGGCTTCTTCGATATCCCGACGGACAACCTGTTTGCTGCACCCGTCATGGTGCGCGACATCAACGAGCAGTTCGAGACCAACAACGTCATGGTCGTATCGCCTGACGTCGGCGGTGTGGTTCGTGCACGCGGTCTGGCAAAGCGGATCGACGCGCCGCTCGCGATCGTCGACAAGCGCCGCGAACGGCCCGGCGAATCCGAAGTCATGAACGTCATCGGCGACGTCACGGGACGCTCCTGTATCCTCGTCGACGACATCGTCGACTCCGGCGGAACGCTCTGCAACGCGGCCGATGCTCTGCTGGAAATGGGCGCAACGGACGTTTCCGCCTACATCACCCACGGTGTATTGTCGGGTGGGGCCGTTGCCAGGATCACGGCGTCCAAGCTGAAGAACCTGGTCATTACCGACTCGATACAGGCCACGGAAGCCGTGCGCGTGTCGCAGAATATCCGGGTTATTTCGATCGCCCCGCTGATCGGCGAAGCGATAGGGCGCACAGCCGAAGAAGAGTCGGTTTCAAGCCTGTTCGACTGACCGGCCGATAGCCTTAATCAAAACACCGACACGCATTGTCATCGGCCGTGTTTGGCGCTATAAGCCTCGCGCGCCCGGCGTTCGCACCCCTGGAGGGAATGTCCGGAGCACAGGGCCGAAGCGGCCCTGCTTTCATTTCAAGGAGTTGAAACTATGGCAGACACCAATGAGCTGAGTGCTGTCGTACGCGAACGGGTTGGCAAGGGGGCCTCTCGTGCGATACGCAGGCAAGGACTCGTCCCCGCCGTGATCTACGGCGACAACAAGGATCCCGAGGCAATCTCGGTCGAAATCGGCGTTCTGGAAAAGGCGCTGAGCACCGGCACGTTCATGAGCAC